>NZ_PKGB01000007.1 GCF_002848135.1 Hydrogenovibrio sp. SC-1 | reverse complement strand
AAAACTTTATGGCACTCATTCATGCACTCAAGGCGGAAACGCCAGAAGTGCCTTTTTCCAAAGTGCTGATTACCGATGACGCCATCCAGCTCGATCAAGTCACGTTCAGCGATGAAGAAAAAACTGAGATTTATCAAAAAATCACTGCCTGTTATCCCGGTTACGATCAAACGCAACATCAGCTACTGCTCATTAACCCTAATGCCAGTGACCTCTTGCCCCAAAGACGCTGGCCCAAACACAATTTCATTCAGCTCATGCAACAACTGTTACAGCGCTATGAAAACGCGTTAATTTTAATTACTGGTGCGCCCAATGAAAAAGAAGAAGCAGAAGCCTTACGTTTAGAGGTTGCTAACCCGCGATGCATTAACTTTGCCGGTCAGCTCAAGTTATTGGAGATGCCCACTCTGTATTCCGTGTCGAGACTCATGGTCACCAATGACTCCGGTCCTGGGCATTTTTCGGCAATTACGCCCTTAAAAACCTATGTGTTGTTTGGGCCTGAAACACCTAAGCTTTATGGTTCTCTTGGCAATAGCACACCAATTTTTGCCGGTCTGGCTTGTTCTCCATGTGTCAGCGCCGCCAATCACCGCAAGACACCTTGCACTGAACCAGCGTGTATGGATGCGATTACCGTTGGTACGGTTTATAAACAAATTGAAATTGAGTTACGAGAAGATTAAGCGGTTAGCGCAACCGCTTTAATAGCCACCAAGCCACCAGCAATAAGACGAAGGAAGGTAAAAACGCGCCAAAAATGGCCGGAAATTGATAAACCACACTCAAATTACCAAAGATTTGGTTCAGTAGATTAAAGCTCATGCCAATAATAATACCGACAAAAATGCGCTGACCAATACTGACTTGGCGCTGCGAACCAAAAATGAGTGGAAACACCAAAGAGATCATGCCAACCATCATCAAAGGCATCACCATTTTGCGCCAAAAAGCTAACTTGTAGGGTTCTGCATCTAGCGCATTGGCTTCCAAAAACTGAATATACTGCCATAAATCAATCACTCCCATATAGCGCGTTTCGACATTCAATGTCGAGATCAGCGTCGGTGTCACTGGCAACTCAACAGGCAAGGATGCGCTAAGGGTTTCATTAAAGTCTAACAGCTTATTAATCGGCGCTTTCTGGGCTTCAATCGCGGTCCAATTTAATTGCTTATGCACGACATCATACAATCGCCATTGCTGATCTACTTCTGAAAAACGCGCCGTTTTGGCTTGCCAATATTCACTCAGGGCGCCTGCTTGCACTCGATAAATAGAAACATCATAAAACTGAGAGTCGGTGATGACTTGCCCAACATGAATGACTTTTTCACCATCTCGCATCCAAAAATCATCACTGGCACCAATTGAAAAGTTTTGGTGCAAAGCCTCGCTGCGCATTTTTTTAGCAAACCCTTCACTAATAGGGGCAATCCATTCCCCCATAATCGCCACGATAAGCCACAGCAACAATGCCGACTTCATCACCCCGATAAAAATACGACGAATCGACCAGCCAGTTACCCGTAACACGGTCAGTTCAGCATGATTGGCTAACCCACCTAACCCAATCAAAGTTCCAATCAATATGGCAACTGGAAATATTTCATACGCAAATACGGGCAACTTTAAAACAGTATAAAGCACCCCTTTATTCAAAGTGTACTCTTCAGTGAGCTTACCGACCTGAATCATAAACTCAGAAAAACCGAGAATAATCAATAACACCATTAAGACTAACAGAGTATGGCTAACCAACACGCGGCCTAAATAGCGTTCAATCAAGTTCATTGATTTGATCCTTTAAATGACCATTTCTTCGGCAACGAAATATGTGGCCATTGCAACCAAACCGGTTTGAGAGATGCATGACGCAGGCCATAAGCTAAAAACAAAAGTGGCACTGGCCATAACCCAATCCAAGGCGATAAATTTCCATCTGCGACCGCTTCTCTAAACGTCACCAGCAATTGGTTATAAATAACATAGAGCACCAATGCAAAAAACACCTTAGCAAATCGTCCTTCTCGTGGCCCTGTTCGGCTCATTTTTAATCCCAACATGCCCAATACCACAATACTGAATGGCGTAATCAAACGCCACTGTAACAGGGCCATATCGGCCGGATCACTCGACTGCCAAAGTAAAGCCGTTTCTCGTTCAAAGTGGCGCGCTCTTGCAGGTTTCGTTTGAAGCTCAGGAATAAAGCCTTCAAATCGCTCAAATGATCGCACAATTAAGGGTTGGTCACTGGATAAGCCTTCATAACTGTGCCCACGATATAACACCAAAGCCAAGCGTTCTCCTACCCACTCGAAACGACCGACCGGCGCCATCAACAAGACATCATTTCCCTCTGAACGCATCCGTACCCAAACCGATCGCATGGTGCCATCCTCTTCCAGAGACTGCATATAAAACACACCCTCCCCAGTCGATAACGGATTAAACTTCCCAGGTACTAATGCTGCCAGCGGCGAAGACACCTGCGCATCTTCAATCAAAGTGCGCTCTTGGCTATAGCTCCACGGAATTAGCCACAAGGAAATCCAAGCGGTCAATAATGCTAACGGCAATAAAAACCAAAACACCCGTCTTTTAAAATAGCCCATGCCGATGCCACAGCTTTGCAACACTACCATTTCCTGATCTTGATATAAACGCCCCAACGCCAACATGACGCTTAACAACGCAACCAAAGGCAAAATGACTTCTAAAGCGGGAGGAATCTTAGTGAGAAGTACCTGAAATAAAATACTGGATGGTAACGAACCTTCCACGGCAATGGTCAAGAGTTTGGTGGCTTCCGTACCAAATGTAATCAACAGTAAAACCGACAAGACTGCAAAAAAAGTGGCAAACAGTTCTCGGGTTAGATATTTGTCAAGAATTCGCAAAAAACAGTCACCAAAGCGTTAGAATAACGACATTAAGATAAAGTCAATCATTATACAAGAAGGGATGCAAACGCATGAAACAAATCCAGTTCCAACTGCAACAAACCAACACCTTATCGGATTATGACACACTCATTTTACCCGTGTTTGAGCAGGGAAAGACCACTGAACTGGGTCAGCAACTCGGCTTAGCGCATTTGATTGCCGACTTGGTCAACTCAGGTGATTTTTCAGCAAACCCTTCCGAAGTACAAATGTTATTACAACACCCTAGTGCGCCTTGCACACGACTGTTATTGGTTGGAATGGGCTCGGCAATAAACCTCTCTAATAAAACCTATTTAGACAGCTTAAATGCGGCTGCTAAAGCCTTAGACAACAGCGGTGCACAACAAGTTTTAAATACTTTAATTGATGTTTTTCCCGCCCAAAACAACCAGGCCTGGGCCATTTACCAGAATACGTTAGTCATCCAGCGCAGCCTTTACGACTATGAACATGAAAGCCGTAATAAAGCGGAGCTAAAAAATTCCAAACTCACTCAAATCACCTTTAATGTCGCTGCCAGTGACACTTTACAGTCACACCTTGAGCAGGCACAGGCCAGCGCATTAGGCATGGCGTTGACGCAAGACTTGGCCAATATGCCCAGTAACTTCTGTACACCAAGCTATTTGGCCGACACTGCAATTGGACTGGGAGAACAATATGGTTTTGACGTAAATATTCTTGACGCCAAAGAGATGATCGAAATGGGCATGGGCGCTTTTATGGCAGTTGCGCAAGGCTCTCATACCCCGCCTAAAATGATTTGCCTTGCTTATCATGGTGCAGATCCAACAGAAGCCCCCATTGCATTAGTCGGTAAGGGCGTAACTTTTGATACGGGTGGTATCTCCATCAAACCTGGCGAAGCCATGGACGAAATGAAGTATGACATGGGAGGTGCCGCCACGGTACTAGGCGTCTTCAAGGCCCTTGGACAACTCAAGCCCAAGCTTAATGTGGTGGCCGTCATTCCTGCAACTGAAAATATGCCGGCGGGTAATGCGATTAAGCCGGGCGATGTTGTCACTTCGTTATCCGGTCAAACCATTGAAATTCTGAATACCGATGCAGAAGGCCGCCTGATTTTATGCGATGCCTTAACCTATGCTCAGCAAACCTACAAGCCCTGCAAAATTATTGACATGGCAACACTGACCGGCGCTTGCATCATCGCTTTAGGTCATCAAATGTCTGCCGTGCTCGGTAACCACCAACCGTTGATTGATGATCTTTTGGCATCCGGCCTGAAAACCTATGATCGCTTTTGGCAAATGCCATTAAGTGAAGAGTATGATGAACAGCTCAAGTCTAACTTTGCCAACATGGCCAACATTGGTGGTCGCCCTGCTGGCACCATTACCGCAGCACAATTTCTGGCACGCTTTACCCAGTCTGTACATTGGGCACACTTGGATATCGCGGGGACTGCTTGGGTGAGTGGCAAAAACAAAGGCGCTACGGGTCGACCTGTTCCTGCGTTGGTTGACTATTTACTCGGCCAAGAATGAGTTCAAGCACCATGGCAGCTGCTGACGTCCTCTTTTATGTTTTAGAAACACAAGATTCGGCTTCACGGTTGCACTTTGTCTGTAAGCTGGTTCAGAAGATTTGGCATCAAAATCGTCAATGCGATATTTTTTGCCAACAGTCTTCTGAACTCGCCGCACTGGATGAAGCCATTTGGCAATATAAACCAGACGCCTTTATACCGCATTCGGTTGCACAGAGCCTGCCTGCCCCCATACAACTCTGGGAAGGCCAAGCCAACTCGGCTTGTCAGGATGTGCTACTCAATTTACATCCAAACTTCCCTGAGTCGTTTCAAGTTTATCAAAGAACGATTGAGGTATTGGATCAATCTCCCGAATTGATTCAACGAGGGCGAGAACGATGGAAAAAATACAAATCGTTAGGATTTGAACCAATTCTTCATAAAATTTCGTGAGGGTTTCATGCAATGGACATCACTCAACTATTAAGTTTTAGTGTGCAACAAAAGGCTTCTGACTTACACCTTTCAGCGGGGATGCCACCTTTGCTTAGAACGGATGGTGAGATCCATCGCATTGATATGCCCGCCATTGACAAGGAAGCCATGCAAGGTTTGGTGTATGACGTAATGAATGATGCACAGCGCCAAAAATTTGAAGCGGAATCCGAAGTTGATTTTTCATTTGAAATCCCAAAACTGGCACGCTTTCGCGTCAATGTATTTTTACAAAACCGCGGCATCGGTGCGGTTTTTAGAACCATTCCCAGTACAGTGTTATCACTTGAAGACCTTCATGCACCTGACATTTTTAAAGACATAGCAAACACCCCGCGAGGCATTGTTTTGGTAACCGGCCCTACCGGTTCCGGTAAATCGACTACGCTGGCGGCCATGGTTGACTACATCAACCAAACCCAATCTGCGCATATTCTGACGATCGAAGATCCGATTGAATTTGTACACCAATCCAAACGCGCTCTGGTCAATCAACGAGAAGTGAACCGTGATACCCGCAGCTTTGGTGCAGCCTTGCGTTCAGCATTACGGGAAGATCCTGACGTCATTCTTGTCGGCGAAATGCGCGATTTAGAAACCATAAGCCTAGCTCTGACCGCAGCTGAAACGGGTCACCTCGTATTCGGCACCTTACACACTAGTTCAGCGGCCAAGACCATTGATCGTATTATTGATGTTTTTCCTGCCGCTGAGAAGGCGATGGTGCGTTCGATGTTATCGGAATCACTGAAAGCCGTGATTTCACAGACCCTACTGAGAAAGCAAGGAGGCGGTCGAGTCGCGGCTCATGAAATCATGTTGGGCACGTCTGCCATTCGCAATTTAATTCGCGAGGATAAGGTGCCGCAGATGACCTCAATCATTCAAACATCCAATAAAATCGGCATGCAAACCCTTGATCAAGATTTAATGCGATTGGTCAATAATCGCACTATCACCAAAGAGGCTGCCCGCCAAAAAGCCGCTAATAAAGCGGACTTTATTTAAGAGGTGTCGGTATGTCTTCAGCGTTACAGCAGCAACTCCATACCCTATTGAATGCCTTTGTGAAACAACAAGGATCAGACCTTTTTATTACGGCCAATGCGCCCGTTTCAATTAAAAAAGAAGGTCAGCTTCAAGCCTTAACCAAGGATCCTTTAAGCGCAGAAGCTGCTCGACAATTGATTTTAGGGCTGATGACACCGAGTCAACAAAGCCAGTTTGCTGAACATAACGAATCCAATTTTGCCTATCAATTGCCCAATGTCAGCCGATTTCGTGTCAGTGCCTTTATTCAACAAGGCATGGCTGGCTGTGTTATTCGTCGTATTGAAGCCACTATTCCCGATTTTGAGAAACTGAACCTACCACAAAAATTAAAAGAATTGATACTAGAAAAACATGGGTTGATTTTATTCGTGGGCGGCACTGGATCGGGGAAATCGACTTCATTGGCCAGTTTAATTGATCATCGCAATCGCTCCACCCAAGGTCACATTATTACCATTGAAGACCCGATTGAATATGTTCACCAGCACCACAGTTGCATAGTCACTCAACGAGAGGTGGGCGTCGATACTGACTCCTATGAAACGGCATTAAAAAATACCCTACGCCAAGCCCCAGATGTCATCCTGATTGGAGAAGTGCGTTCTTCCGAAACCATGGAGCAGGCAGTTACCTTTGCCGAAACAGGCCATCTATGCCTATCTACGCTCCATGCTAATAACACCAATCAAGCATTAGACCGAATTATTAATTTTTTCCCAGAAGAAAGACGTGCACAGTTATTGATGGATCTTTCGCTCAACCTCAAAGCCATTGTTTCCCAACGTTTGCTTCCCAAAGAAGGGGGTGGACGGATTGCCGCCGTGGAAGTGCTTATCAATACCCCTCGGATGTCAGAGTTAATCTTCAATGGTCAAGTCAGTGAGATGAAAACGCTGATGAAAGCATCGCAATCTCAAGGGATGCAAACTTTTGATCAAGCATTATTTGAACTTTACGAAGCCGGAGCTATTCGTTACGAAGACGCTCTACGCAATGCGGACTCCTTAAATGACCTTCGATTGAATATCAAACTGAATAGTCAACGCCCTTTGCCAGATAATCTTGTATCAGAACAAGCTAACGATGCAGAACTAACGATGCAACCGACACCCGAAACAGAGAAAGATTAAGCGTGAAACTGATAAAAACCCACCAGGCCTGGCTTTTTTTACTGACGTTTACAATGACTTTTAGTAGTTATGCACAAACACCGCAGCCTACTATTTCTGAAATCACCCAGCAGTTTTGTGAAGACTTATCCAAGAAATTGCGCACCGTCAAACACCAAGAGTGTTTGGCTCTACAGCTCCATGCCAGCTTTAAACATCAAAGCGTTGAACAACGGCCACTCACCTATAAGGAAGTCGTTCCCAAGCCCAACACGCTACCGCCAAAAGGGCGTATTTTATTTATTGGTGGTATTCATGGTGATGAATATGCCGCCATTAGCCTGACCTACATTTGGCTAAGAACGCTATTGCAGCCCACAACCTCAACCGATTACCACTGGCTATTTTTACCCTTAGCCAATCCGGATGGCCTGTTTCAATCTCCAGCAACCCGTACCAATGCCAATACCGTCGATTTAAATCGCAATTTCCCATCACCGGATTGGCAAAAACTGGCACTAAAAACCTGGCAAACCCATACCGGAGCAAACCCACGCCGCTTCCCGGGTGATAATGCAAATAGCGAACCGGAAACCCAGTGGTTGGTTCAACTTATTGAACGTTTCCAACCAGATGCGATTATTTCACTGCACGCACCTTATGGACTGCTCGATTATGATGGCCCAGAACATGCCTTGCCCAATAAAATCGGACACCTGCGTCACCGTGCTCTTGGGACTTACCCGGGGTCTTTAGGCCGCTATGCGGGTGAATACTTAAATATTCCGGTATTAACGTTAGAGTTAAGATCAGCGGGGACGATGCCTTCTACTCAGGAAATTCAACATATGCTCAAGGACATTGAAACCTGGGTAGAAACCAAGATTGGCGCATCGGATTAAGCTCTAGAGGCTTCCCATAATTAGAGCGATGCGCTCAATAATTGAATTGCTTGATGAGATGGCTGAACGGACTCATGGACCAAATGCCAAGGTGCTTGTTGATCTGACTGTTTCTGCCAGTATTGCTCAACCCATTGACCCGCCTCAGTTGGGAAGCCTACATAATAAACTTCTTCTTCTCCTGGGTAGCGATAGACACTGACTTTTTGCCAATCCACATGATAGGTTTGTTGGGTTCTTAACCATTGATTAATTTGAGATAAGACTGCGGATTTTGTACCTGTTTCTTGTACCGAAGCCGCAACATCAGCTCCTTGAGTAATAATCACAGGGGTTGAGAGAGGCAATCGATATTGGTGCAGTAACACTTCCATCGCAGAATTATTTAAAACCACACAACCTCGACTGGCTAAAGGCGCGCGACTGTACGTCGATCTTGGCGTACCATGTAGCCAAATACCGGAACCCGTACGCCCTTTACGCTGATCCCAACTATTAGGATAATCCAACGTTAAGGCACCAACCCCATACAACTCCGGCAAACGTTCATCGGCCAAATTCTTCTCAATTCGGTAAATCCCGATTGGCGTTTTCATATCACCACGAAAACGTTTTCCGGTCCCTTTCTGTCCCAAAGTCACATAAAAATTAGCGACTTCTTGGTAGCCATTTTCAGTCGATTGGTAAACATAAATTCGATGCGCCTCACTATCGACAATTAATAAATGCGGCTCTTGACTGGTTTTTAACACATATTGCGCCAATAGGTTTTCCCAGTTTCCACGTTTGGATTCTGCGTGCGCATGGCCTTGCCAACGAACCTTGGCTTCCATCAATAATGATTGCGCCTTGTTTTGAGCATGGAAACGCTGTAACAAGTCCATTCGACCAGCCTTAATGGCATATAAATCAGCCTTCAACATTTTTGCTAATTGATAACTTGGAATTTGTTGTGCCAAACTTTCAAAATCCTGCAACCCTTGGTCAAATGCAAAGGTCTGAATTGCTTGAAAACCCGTCAGCAATTTTTTTTCTGTCTCAACTGCATCCGAAACGTCAGCAGCCAATAACGGCATCGGCAAAAAACAAAGCCAAAAGGCTAACAGTTTCCAAATCGGCATCTGAAGATGGCTACTCATAAATCACCGCTTCTTTCATAATTTTCCAACCTTGCGGAGATTTTTGCCAAAGTAATTTTTTGCGCACTCTGTCTTTAAAGCGATTCGATTCATAGGCTTGCCAAAACTGAACTTGTATCACCTCTTTGGCGATTGGAACCACTGAAATATCTTGAAGTTGAATCTGAATATAACGCGGCCCCTTCACACTAAATTGCCGATTTTTTTCCCAAGCCTGGCGGTTTTGAAAGTCTTCATCATAATAATCGGATTGATAACTGGCAAGGTAGACGGATAAATTTTGCTCAGACCATGCCGAACGCCAGGTTTCAAGCTGTTGCGTCACCTCAGCGATATCACGCTTGACCTGCTTTAAAGCCGCCACTTCAGCCGGATCAATATCATAGTTCGCAAAGAGTATCCACTCACCCTTCGGCTGAGATATTTCATCGGCATTAAAAACATTTTGATAAGCCAACTGAGCCTGATAAGCATAGATTTGTTGTAAATTGTTTCGCAAGGTTGCAATTTTGGGTATTTTATTAAGAACCGTTTCCAGCACCTGTTGGGCTTGTTCATAACGTTGTTGTCGGATATAAGCCACTGCCAAATTATTACCAACAATTAAATTCGCAGGTTCTGCCAGATGTAAAGGCGTTAATATCTCAATAGTGGTTTGATAGTCCTGTTGCTGTAAAGCAGCCTCTGCTTTTTGCAAGGTTTGCTGCTGAGTAGGTGCTGGAGCTGCCTGAACTGACAGCGATAAAAGGGCGATCAAGTTCACCCCCATTAGCCTCACTACCGCTTGCTGGCCAATTTTTATCATTTCACCTATTGTTGCCATTCACCTAACCTTCGAAATTCATTCTTGCTATTTTGTTACCTTAACAAGGCAGCGCTATCTTAACGCAAATCCCCTATCCCAACCAGTGAAGATTTAAGCGACTTCAATTGATCTCTCAGTTCTGCTGCTTTTTCAAAGTCTAAATCTTTAGCGGCTTTAAGCATTTGTTTTTCGAGCTGTTTTATTTGGGTCGCCTGCTGAGCAGGGGTCATCCGCTTTCTTGCAGCTTGACCAGACTCTTGTTGATAGTCACCCTCCGCTTCAGCCGCTCTTAACTGATCCGCAGAAGAACCTGGCCTACTGGCATAAGGTGAATCATCCAGAATATCGGTGACTTTTTTGTTTAACTTTTGCGGCGTAATGCCCTGTTCCAGATTGTGTGCAATTTGTTTTGCACGTCTGCGTTCGGTTTCATCAATGGCTTTTTGCATAGAAACCGTGACTTTATCAGCATACAAAATCGCCTTACCTGCCACATTTCGTGCAGCACGACCAATCGTTTGAATTAAGGATCGTTCAGAACGTAAAAACCCTTCTTTATCGGCATCTAATATGGCAACCAATGACACTTCTGGAATATCCAAACCTTCTCGCAATAAGTTAATCCCCACCAACACATCAAATTCGCCAAGTCGCAAATCGCGAATAATCTCTATCCGCTCAACCGTATCAATATCCGAATGCAAATAGCGTACTCTAACTTGATGCTCTTCCAAGTATTCCGTTAAATTTTCTGCCATCCGCTTGGTTAAGGTTGTGACCAAAACTCGCTCTTGTACATTCACTCTTAAACGGATTTCACCGAGTAAGTCGTCTACCTGAGTTAAAGCCGGACGCACTTCAATTTCAGGATCTAATAAACCAGTCGGGCGCACCACCTGCTCTACCACTTTAGACTGGTGTTCTGCTTCATAGATCGAGGGGGTCGCTGACACAAAAATGGTTTGTGGCAAAATTCGTTCAAATTCATCAAAACGCATTGGACGATTATCTAGCGCAGATGGTAACCGGAAGCCAAAATTCACCAAATTCTCTTTTCGGGAACGGTCGCCCTTATACATTCCACCCACTTGAGGAATGGTAACGTGACTCTCATCAATAAACATCAAGGCATTTGCTGGCAGATAATCTAATAGGGTTGGCGGGGCCTCGCCCTGATTACGTCCAGACAAATAGCGAGAATAGTTTTCAATCCCCGAGCAATAGCCCAGTTCAGTCATCATCTCGATATCGAGCCGTGTCCGCTCTTCCAAACGCTGCGCCTCAACCAGTTTATGATTATCTCGCAATTCAGTTAAGCGCTGTTTAAGCTCAACCTTGATTTGTTCTATAGTTTCAAGCACCCGTTCTTTCGGGGTTACATAATGTGACTTAGGGTAAACGGTTACCCGAGTCGGTCGTGTTAGCACTTCTCCGGTTAGAGGATCAAACCATGCCAGTGCATCGACTTCGTCATCAAATAACTCAATGCGTACGGCATATTCTTCTGCCTCGGCTGGGAACACATCAATCACATCCCCACGCACCCGAAAACACCCTCGCCAAAGTTGCAAATCATTTCGGGTATATTGCATGGTGGCCAACTTTTCTAAAATCATTTGACGCGTCAACTTATCGCCTAAACGCAGCTGCAAAATCATTTTTAAATATTGATCCGGATCCCCTAACCCATAAATCGCAGACACAGTGGCAATCAAAACCACATCTGGCCTTTCCAATAATGCTTTGGTAGCCGATAAACGTAACTGCTCTATCTGCTCATTCACCGAAGAGTCTTTGGAAATATAGGTATCCGATGCAGGGACATAAGCTTCAGGCTGATAGTAGTCATAATAAGAAACAAAATATTCAACCGCATTGTGCGGGAAAAAGCTTTTCATTTCGCCATAAAGCTGCGCGGCTAAGGTTTTATTATGCGCTAAGATAATTGTTGGTCGCTGAACCTGAGCAATGACATTCGCCATGGTAAAGGTTTTTCCCGACCCCGTAACGCCCAACAAAGTCTGAAACGCTTCGCCATCTTCAAGACCTTCAACCAGTTCTGCAATGGCGTTAGGTTGGTCACCTGCAGGTTGATACTGAGATTCGATTTGAAATGCTTTTGCCATAACCGAGGGAATAATCCTTTTCATCTTTTGTCGAACTTCTTTCAGACCAAAACGGATTGAAAAGGGTTCTAGGGCATCTTGATAAGATTGCCTTGAATTTTCTCTTAAAAAGAAATCCATTTGGTTGTAAAATGATTGTCATATTTTACCTGAGCGTGTCACTGAACGAAACCTTAAAGCGCTTTATTTTTAAGCGACTTAGGCTTAACGTTGGTGACAGCCATTTACTATTGATGAGATCCAACTTCCATGTCTAGACTGTCAAATCGTGTTAACCGAGTCCAACCTTCCTTAACCCTCGTTATTTCTGCCAAAGCGGCTGAACTCAAACGCGCTGGTAAAGATATTATCAGTCTGGGCGCGGGTGAACCGGACTTTGATACTCCAGACCATATCAAGGCAGCAGGCATTTCAGCGATTAACTCCGGACAAACTCGCTATACCGCCGTCGATGGGACACCGGAATTAAAATCTGCCATTATTGAGAAATTCAAACGGGATAACCACTTGAGCTTTCAAAATGATGAAATTTTGGTTTCTTCAGGCGGCAAACAGAGCTTTTTCAACCTGTGCCAAGGGCTATTAAATGATGGGGACGAAGTGATTATCCCCGCGCCCTACTGGGTTTCCTACCCAGATATGGCGATCTTGGCCGGTGGTGTACCGATTATCATTGAAGCAGATATTGAGCAACAGTTCAAAATCACCGCAGAACAGCTTAAAGCAGCCATTACGCCTAAAACCAAAATGGTGGTGATTAACAGTCCTTCAAATCCAACTGGTGCGGTTTATACCGCAGACGAATTACGGGCGCTAGGTGAAGTTTTACTCGCCCACCCAAATATTGTGATTGCCTCTGATGATATGTATGAGCATATTTTGCTTAGCGACACGCCCTTTACCAATATTCTTGAAGTCTGTCCCGATTTAAAAGACCGCACAGTGGTTATGAATGGCGTATCAAAAGCCTACTCCATGACGGGGTGGCGTATTGGTTATGCTGCAGGCCCCAAAGACTTAATTACCGCCATGCGTAAGGTGCAGTCCCAAAGCACCTCAAACCCTTGTTCTATTTCGCAAGCCGCCTCGGTAGAAGCTTTGAATGGCCCGCAAGACTGCATTCAAACCATGCTTGTTCAATTTAAAAAACGCCATGAATTTGTCGTTGAACGTGTGAATGCGATTCCAGGATTCAAATGTTTGCCTGCAGCAGGAGCTTTCTATGCATTTATGGATGTCAAAGACGCCATGAAAATAAAAGGATTTGATAATGATGCTGATCTTGCCACGGCCATTTTAGAAACAGTTGATGTCGCTGCCGTTCCTGGCTCTGGTTTTGGCGCAGCAGGACATCTACGAATTTCCTTCGCCACCAGCATGGAAAACTTGGTCGAAGCCCTCAATCGTATTGACCAGTTTATGCAACAAAAGTAACTGACGGTAGCCACTAAAATAGCCAGGCCTGGCTATTTTTACGGGCAGAACGGACAGATTCAAAACCAAAGAAGCTAAGTTTTAAGCCTCTATTCAGCTTATCGTTCTATACTTTGCTTTTTTATGCGTCATTCTGAACAGCCGTCTTTTCTAGACAAGCGCTAAAAAAATTCATTTTCAAACTTAATTATGGAACCGAAAGTTACTATGAACGCTTTTAAATTCATCACGCTTGCTTGTTGTGTTTTTTCACTGGTTGCTTGTAGCCAGACACCCTCTAAAAAAAATCAATCCAGCCAAGCAGCCCCGCCAAGCGTTCAAATCAGTGATGAAGCTCGGCAATTTTTTCGTGCCATCAAGACTGGGGATACGCAAACCGCTTTAGCGTATATTCAAGGGGGAGAGTCGTTAGATGTGCAAGATGCTTTTGGTCATACGGGTGTATTTTTGGCAGTTGACTATGATAGCCAACAATTGCTAAAAGCTTTGATTCAACAGGGCGCCTCAGTTAATAAAGCTGATAAGCAGGGTTGGACACCATTAATGAAGGCCGTGGATAAACAGAATACAGAGATGGTGAAGCAATTATTAGAAGCCGATGCAAACCCTAATACGCCATCGCCTGAAGGTTGGACTGCTCTACACTTAACCATGAATCACCCTCGAAGTAACGAGCAAAATTATGTGGAAATTGCTGAACTACTCATTCAACAAGGGGCTTTCCTGAATCAAACCCGAAAAGATGGTGTCAGCCCCTTGTATTTAGCCGTGCTCAATAACCGAGTCGGTGTTTTCAACACCTTATTGGCCGCCAAGGCGAGCCCCAATATAGCCAGAGCAGATGGCAGAACACCTTTGATGCAAGCAAGCTATAATCACCGTACGGACATGGTGAAAGCGCTACTCCAGGCTGGCGCTAATCCAAATAAAACTGATCGCAATGGTTTGTCAGCACTTCACTACACGATCAATGATCCGAACAAACCAAAACAAGATTATGCCGATATTGCACAACTTTTGATTGAACATGGCGCGAACGTAAACCTGCGAGCTAAAAAAGTCGGTTCGCCATTACTACTTGCCGTCAAACACAATCGCCCAGAGGTTTTTGTAACATTATTGAATGCGGAAGCAGATCCTGACATTGGAACTTTCAATAACTGGACACCGTTAATGCAAGCCATTCAAGATCAGAACACACCCATGATTAATGCGCTTATCAAAGTGCAAGACCGACTCAGACAAGAGAAAGACAACGTCTTACTTAAAAAAATTCATCCCTAACCCCTTTCAGGATAGTGAAAGGACGAATCCATTCCTGTCTAAGCGGCCTAAAAGGTTGGCCGCTTTTCAATTTTATCTCCCCTAATACGCTTTAATATTCAACGTTACCAATAAAAAAACTTGACAGAAATCGTTATGATTTCTACATTGTAGCCGATACCATAAGGAAGTAATCATTTACGATGAGGTTTTCCATGACCTCAAAATCCAGGCAGAAGGGGAATCATTGATGGGTTTATCTAGGGGGGCTTTGTTGTTTATTAGCTTAACCGCACTATTGTTACTCGGTTGTGAAGCAGATAAGGAAACTTGGCCAGCTGAAACGAGCAACACTGCTGATACAACATCTGCAACCGACACCTCAGAAACTGGCACCACCACCGGAGACACAACAGCCGAAATCAAGTCCTTAACCATTACGGCGGTGGACCCTTACATTAGCGAAGCTCAATTTTGTATTGACACCAATAAAAATGGCAGCTGTGATCAAGGCACAGACCCTTATTCTACCGAAGATACCGATAACCCAGGGCAATACACTTTTCAAGACTATACGCCGACAACAGACTTGCCTATTTTAACCGTCAAAGCGGGAATGCATAATGGCAAGGATTATGCCTTAGAGTTAAAAGGGACCGTCACAGCCAATAGCGAAACGGCTGTCATTAACCCAGCCACCACTGCCACTCATGACAAGGGGGTTACTGGGGCCGAGTGGGTGGCGATACTCAATCAATTTTCAGATCAATTTGGCACCGTTCTAACGGAAGCAGATTTGACCGTGGACCCTTTAGCTGACCTCTACGATCAAGACCATGCTGAGCTTTCTTCAGCCAATATATCCAGACTAAGAATGCAAATGACGTCATATGCCATTCTGCGCATTCTACAAAGCACACAATCATTTCGTGACTTAACTGGCACCACATTAATTGCCAGTGCAACTTCGGGTGAGGGAGATGGTGACAGTGAAGATAAACTCTATAAAATTATGGAACAACTTTCAGAGGCCGCTAATAAAGCCGTTGACCCAGCCGCATTCACTCTATTTTTGAATGATACAGCTTACACCAATATCCCGATAACCGTTCGCCCAGCTTTAACGACAAAAGATTTCAGCGCCACCGCTATGACGCTTATTGACCATATCACTGAACTGGCGTATAAACAATCGAGTACTCACGCTGGCAACCTAACTGCCATTATTGATATCATAACCCCTGAACTGGTTCATATTGTGAGTCGTACCACCCAAATTGCCAAGCGCTATTTTGCTGCCAATCATCAAGCAGAATTCGCTGAAGACACCAAACTCAACCGGGATGTCTTATCCGTTATGAACGATGATAGTCACATGAAAGAAGGAATAAACTGCACCAGTGGCTATTTTGAGATTAACACGGATAGTAAAATGCTATGTATTGAAACGACGGCCACAACCACCATCCCCTAATTAGGGGGCATTTTTAACTAATCTAATCGCCCTAATCGCTTTAACACTAACATTAACGCAGCATAGGCTCGACCTTCGCTAAACTCCGGTTGTTGAATCAACCGGTGCCAATCAGATAATGGCCAATAAATGACTTCTAAAGGCTCTGGCTCATCACCTTCTGCCTCACTGGGGCACAAATCCTCGGCTAAAATGATATGGGTTTGATGAGACATATAACTGGCCGCCAAAGTCACCGAATCCAGTAAAGTGACCAGGCCTGGTAAAAACCCCACTTCTTCTTGGCTTTCACGCAGCGCTGCCTCTCGCCAAGTTTCACCTGGGTCAATTTTTCCTTTTGGAAACCCCAGTTCATAACGTTCTACCCCCGCTGCATATTCGCGAATCAAAACCAAACTGTCATCGATAATCGGTACAATAAGCACAGCCCCATGCTGGGAGCTCACCAACCGCTCAAACTGAACTTGGGTTTGATTCTCAAATAAGAGTTCGAGCCCTTCCACCTGAAAGAGCTTTGTTTTCGCCAGTGCGGTTTTTGAGAGGATAGTAGGATTTTTTTTCATAGTTTAAATCATACGGAATTAGGCCTAAGAATGCGAGATAATTTGCCCCAGATGACTGCCCACAATATCCCTTGGCATAAGATTGATACCGTTTTGCTCGATATGGATGGTACGCTACTCGACTTGCATTTTGACTATCATTTTTGGATGGAGTTCGTTCCGAGTGTCTATGCCAAACAAAACAAATTATCATTAGAGCAAGCACAGCAGTTTATTACTGAAAAAATTCACTCGCAACAAGGCACTTTAAATTGGTATTGTTTGGACTATTGGACAGATCAGCTACAACTTCCCATTGCTCAACTCAAGCAAGAACTCAAACACCTCATTCAAGCCCATCCGGATGTCATCACTTTTTTAAAACGCCTGCAACAGCTTAACAAACAGGTGATTATGGTAACCAATGCCCACCCTGATAGCTTGGCGATTAAATTGGAAATGACCGAAATTGGGAACTATTTTGATCAGATGATTTCTTCTCATGACTTTGGCATTCCTAAAGAAGAGGCTGCCTTGTGGCAAGCGATTCAAGATCAATATCCATTTGATCCGACAAAAACGCTATTGATTGATGATAATTTACAAGCGCTCACCTCTGCACAGGCCTTTGGCATCGCTTATCCTTTGGCTGCGATTCATGTCAGCCCTAAAATGGATAAAATCGATCCTGGCAAATTTCCGTATTTTGAACATTTTTCAGAGATTATCCCTGATTGACTTTCCTTAAAAAACACTCTAACAAACTGAACAAAAATCAGCTTAATTGGAAATGGCAATCACATTATTAACATCATATCCGGTCAAAGCGGCTTCAAAGCAGTCCTCTAAATGTTCATCCAAAACAGCAACAACGTCCGAGTCGATTTTATGATTTTCAACCATTTGCTTCATAATGGCTAACGCTTCTTTTGCCGACAATGCTTTCCGGTATGGCCGGTTTTGCACCAATGCCTGAAAAATATCCGCAACCGCCAAAATACGGGCTGACAGCGAAATTTGTTCTGCCGATAAGTGATAAGGATAGCCGCTGCCATCTAAGGTTTCATGGTGCTGAGAGGCAAGCAACGCAATATGTTGGAACCCCGAAATTTGTTGCAAAATGATATTGGAATCAAACCCATGCCGATTCATTTGAATGCGTTCCCCCACATCCATCGCCGCCGGTTTATTTAAAATTTCGTCAGGCACCTTTAATTTCCCTAAATCATGGAACAATCCGGCTAACTCCAAATCATTCTGCTCTGATTCACTCAACCCTAATTGACTGGATAGTACACGGCTTACCTCGGCCACCCCAATTGAATGGGCTGCCGTATAAGGACTTTTAGCATCGACTGCCGCCGCAAACAGATAGGACAGTTGCTTTGCCTGCTCAAAGCTGAATTCAGTAGTTGGCGCATTGGCAATCCAACTGTGAAAATAACTTCTTAAAGCAAACTCTTCTAAAAAATACCAAAAGGCATCGTCTTCTGCCACCTGACAAAAAGCTTCAACCAGCTCTGGTGAAAAATTGACGCCCTGTAACCGCCTGAGCGTTCCAAAAATATGGATCCGTTTTTCAATTAATGGCGCTTTTGAAGTGGCCTGTAACGCATCGACTCTATCCACAAGGTATATTAAATTGGCATAGATAGCGATTGACTCATCCAAATCATCGGGGAGCGCATCCCAATGCGTATGATGATACCGAACCGGTAACGCACAAGCTTCATAATGGGCAACCTTCTTTAAAAGGAGGTAGCCTCTTTCGGCATGCCCTTGCGCATGCGTCCAGTCAAATTCATTAATCAAATGCCCATGTACTTTCGATGAAGACACTCCGCAATCGTGAAGCATTCCAATAAAAATAATGTGATCAATCAAATCAGGTGTCCAGCGAAGAGCCTCTCCAACCTTTGAAGCCATATAAGCGACACGCTTACCATGCAGTGTATCGTCAATTCCGACAAAATCCAAAGCTTCTGAAAGGGTAAAAGTCGCTTCTCTTAAATTGAGTTGATACATTAATGCTCCCAAGTTTATCGATGCTACTCAATAGCATCTAATTTTAGGCGTTTAATGATGGATGCCTATTCTTTATCCAACGCACTCAATAATTGTCGCTCAGTTGTTAAAGGTGTTCCTGCTTTTCTTGCTATGAATGCATAAGCAACGGGCACCAACAACAAACTAATCAAGGTAGAAAAACCCACTCCCCAAAGCAAAACAATACCTAAAATCTCGCGGGTTTCAGCCCCAGCACCCGATGACAATATCAAAGGTACTGCCCCCACCATAGTGGTCAGGGTTGTCATTAAAATAGGCCTTAATCTCAACTGCGTGGCCTTAACCAAAGCTGCTCCCATTGCCAACCCAGTATCTCGTAGTTGATTAGTAAACTCAACAATCAAAATACCGTTTTTGGTGGCTAAGCCCAATAGTAGCACTAAGGCAATTTGACTGTAAATATTTAAGCTCAACCCATAATAATGGAGTGCAAATACCCCGCCTGCAAAAGCCATCGGCACCGTCAACATAATCACCAAAGGCTGAATAAAGCTCTCAAACTGTGCGGCTAACACCAAATAGACAACCACTAACCCAAATAAAAACACGAAAAAGACCGAATAAGAAGCGGTTTGAAAGTCCTTAGACTGCCCTTTGTAGTCGATCATCGCATGCTCAGGTAGGGTGTCACGCGTTAGGTCATTCAGATAGGCTAATGCCTCCCCCAACGCCAAGTCATCATCCAACTTAGCTGATAACGTAATCGCTCTGACACGATTGTAACGATTTAAACTAGAGGCGCTGGCTTGATGAGACAAGGTCACCAGTTCTGATAAGGGAACCATCCCATCCTGTCCGGCAACGCTAAAATAAATTTGCTCTAAATCTGAAGGAGACTGGAACCACTTGGGGGCAGCCTTCAATAGCACATCGTACTCTTCGCCTTGTTGTTCAAAAGTCGTGACTCGCTTTGAACCCAATAATACTTGCAGTGTTGCCGTCACATCTTGATGCGAAACACCTAGTGCTCGAGCACGCGCATAATCCACTTTCAATCGCAATTGCGGTTTGGTAGGCTCATAATCCCAATCTAAATTGGTCAATCCAGGGTTAGTTTTTTCAATCGCTTCATTCATTAATCGTTGCCAAGACTCGAGCTCCTGATAGCTACCGCCTCCAATCACAAACTGCACTGGACTTTGAATACGTCCTCCAATACTGGAGCGCATCACTGGAATCGCCTTTACGCCAGATAAATCGGCCAAAGACTGACGAACTTCCTGCATAATCTCAAAGCCATTTCGCCGCTTCGCCCAGTCCTCCAATACAACGATCACAAAACCTGAATTAAACACCTCACTGGTTCCAAAAGAGCGCGGCGTTCGCACCAATAATCGCTTCACTTCGCCTTTTTCAACCAACGGCATTAAACGAGATTCCATTTCGGTCAGATAGCTTTGCATATAGTCAAAAGTAGCCCCTTCTGGGCCTTTCACCATAATAAAGAAGACACCTCGATCTTCTTTGGGCACATACTCCTGAGGCAGTTTTTGTCCCAGATAAATCAAACTCGATAACACGATGGAAAATAACAATAAAACCCACAGTGGCTGGCGAAGATTGGCTATCAATAGTTGTTGAAAGAAATGAGATTGACGCTTGGTTGGCTTGACCCTAATTTGAGGTGGCATCCGAATGGCATGGCTTGAAAGAGATCTAACCGGTTTTAATAGCTTAGAGGCCAGTGCAGGGGATAATGTCAAAGCGACCCAACTGGAAAAGATCACAGCCACCGCAAGCGTAATCGAAAACTCGGAAAACAGCCGACCAATATTACCCTCCAAAAACCCAATTGGCACAAATACCGACACTAATACCAAAGTGGTCGCCACCACAGCAAACCCGACCTGACGAGTCCCTAAGTAGGCAGCTGCAATCGGCTCAAACCCTTTATCTAAATATCGCTGTGTATTTTCTAAGACGACAATGGCATCGTCCACCACCAAACCAATCGCCAAAACCAGTGCCAACAAGGTCAATAGATTCACTGAAAAACCGAGCATCCACAACACCCAAAAAGTCGCCATCAAGGATACCGGCAGGGTCACGGCTGGCACCAATGCAGCGCGAATATTCTTTAAGAAAACTAACATCACCAAGACGACAAGTCCCAGTGCAATAAAAAGCGTTTTAAATACTTCGTCTACCGCTTGTTGTACAAAAACAGAAGCATCATAGCTGTCTTCCAGTGAAAGCCCCTCAGGCAAATCTCGGTTGACCAATGCTTTGCGTTGCCGTGCAAATTCAGCCACACTCAGCGTATTGGCATTCGACTGTTTAACAATGCCAATACCGACCATTGCATCTCCATTACCCCGAAACAACCGTCGACGCTCTATGGCGCCCATTTCCACCGTTGCAATATCTCCTAGGGTTAGCTGACCAATTTGACGATCTTGCTTAATAACCAGGCCTTTAAAGTCGTCTACCGTCCTTAGAGGTTTGTCCGCTTTGAGCGTCAACATGACATGACGCCCCTGCAATGCCCCAACGGGCAATTCGATATTGGACGCACGAATTTGCGTTTCAATATCAGACGCTGTTATTTGATATAACGCCATCTTTTGGGGATTTAACCAGATTCGCAGTGCAAACGACTGCCCGCCACCGACTCGCACCCGCGCCACACCATCCAACACGGAAAATCGATCCACGATATGACGCTCAGCAAAATCGGTTAATTCAGGGATGGTCAAGCGGTCGCTGGCAAGGTTAAACCACATAATCGGGCTTTCATCGCCTTCCACCTTTTCGACCTCAGGTGCATCGGCTTGCTCAGGCAAATTATCAACAATGCGCGACACCCGATCCCGAATATCATTTGCCGCCGCATCAATATCGCGATTGATACTAAATTCCACTTTTATTCGAGAACGGCCATCAGTGGATGTCGATGACATATAGTCGATACCGGAAATCCCAGCGATACGATCTTCAATGACTTTAGTAATCCGCTTTTCCACCACTTCTGCAGAAGCACCAAGATAATTGGTATCAATGGAAACAATTGGCGGATCGACATTAGGATATTCCCGAAGGCTCATTCGATCAAAAGCCATCAGCCCAAATGCCAACAGTAATAACGACACTACTGCAGCCAAAACAGGACGTTTTACGGCTGTATCAGACAACCACATTAGCGTAGGGTTCCCTTAAGCGACTTTTGCAATAAGCTTGCCTGATCCTGCCCAGTCTGCATCGCTTTTATAACGACTGGGCGTTTGAGCGAAATCCCCATCAGCCCCTGGCTAACGATTTTATCGCCTGCGGCTAAGCCTTGTAATATCTCGGTTAAGTTATGACCCTTCTGTCCTGTTTCAATCTCAACTTTCTCTAACCCATAAGATTCTGTTCCATTGGGTTGCAAACGATAGACAAATTGACGATCTCCCAGCATTTCAATAGCGCTATTCGGTATCTTTAAGCTGGCTTGTGCCTTTAAAACCAATTGTGCCTCAACCATCATATTGGTTTTCAACTTCGCCTTTGGATTATCCACCATCGCTCTGACTTGCACCATTCGCATCACCGGATCAACTCGCGGCGAAATAGCAGAAACGTGCCCTGTAAAGACCTCAGCGCGATAAGCTTCGGTTCGCACTTCAATCGGCTGTTCAAGATGAATCCCACTCAAATAACGTTCGGGCACCAATAAATCCAGAATCATTTGGCTGGTGTCGTCCAAACTCACAATTTTGGTGCCCGCTGTAACGAACGCCCCCTCGCTAAGTTGACGAAAGCCCAACTGTCCAGAAAAAGGGGCATATATTCGTCTATCAGCCACCTGCGCCTGAATGACCTTACGTTTGGCGGCTGCCGTTTTCCATAATCGGTAGCGCTCATCGATCAAAGAAACGGTCACACTCCCTTTACCTTCGATTCCCTTAACTCTATCGTACTGACGCTTGGCTTCGGCCTCTAATTCTTTTGACTCTTCAAGCAGCGCCAATTCTTCTTCTGCATTTTGCTCAACCAATAAAGCACTTTTACGAACCCATTCCCCTTCTTTGAAATAAATTGCAGTAATCACATCGGTTGCTTTCGCCACCACATCAATCGACGATTTTGCCTCTAAAGACCCCAATAACGTTTGCTTCACTGGGGAAGCGGTTTCAATAACCTCATAGGCGATAACCGGAACCGGAAAATGTGTTTTTGGTGCCGCTGTGCCGAAGGAAAGCCAAAGCACTCCAATGCCGAATACCCCCCATTTCAAAGCAAATTTCATATCTACTTTTCTCATTATGATTCACCCATGTGTTCTAAGCGGTCAACACCAAAATTCGTTTGAGCGTTATTATCAACCAATTTCACTCGAAAATATGAAACAAAAAAGAATATATCAGCAGTATGAATCATAGTGACAGCACTCATTCAAACGGTTGATCCCAATAAGCATTATCTTTAAGCTGTTCAACCAAAAAATCAATCAAGACCCGAGCTTTCTTGGAAAGAAACCGGTTTTGAGGGTAAAGGGCACAGGCATATTTCATTGGAATCTTATAGTCCAATAAAACCGGTTTAACTTGCCCTTGAGCTAAAGCTTGCCAAGCAATAAAAGTAGGCAACAATACAATACCATGACCCGATATGGCCATCTTCAACAAGAAGTTACCGTTATTGGCTATTAAACGACTGCTAAAGCTCCAGTTGATGCTTTCCCCCTGCGGAGAAATGAAACGCCAACTACTGGCTCCCTGCACGCCATATTGCAACAATTTATGCTGATGAAGATTCTCCAGTGATTTGGGGGCGCCATATTGTGCTAAATACTCAGGACTGGCACACAGTACAAACTGAATAGGCGCTATTTTTCGTGCCTGCAAGCTGGAATCTTTTAATTCAGTAATACGAAACGCTAAATCAAACCCTTCTTCCACCATATCCACTTCTCGATCTGAAAAGTCTAATTGCAATGTCAAATCAGGATGCCGTTTAGCGAAACGGTCAAATAGCGGAGATAAGTGCTCTAAACCAAAAGACAATGGAACCGCTAATCGCAAGGTCCCCGTTAAGTCGTTATTACCATTCGTTAGCGATTGATTCATTTCCGTCACACGATCCAACACGTCCAACGATTGTTGATAATACAATTGCCCCGCTTCGGTTAGGCTCGACTGACGTGTTGTGCGATTAATCAACTGCGTTGATAGCCGACTTTCTAAGTCCGCCAAACGTCGACTCACTGCTGATTTTGCCAAATGAAGTTGCTCAGCCGCCTTGCCTATTCCGCCGGCCTCGACCACCCGCACAAACACTTGCATATCTTCAAGCTGCCCCATCTTTAAGCTCCTTAAGGAAGTATTATTTTTCTAAAAATCAGAACAATCTTTTTAGATTTTGGCGGTTTTTTAAGCACAACACAAGCATTATGATGTGTGTTAACCGACTAACCATTAAAAGGCAACAAAATGACCATCAAAGAAATCACTCATATCACTCAGGGGATGCCGACCGCAGATGGCGCAGGTGTCAAACTGACACGTTACATTGGCACGCCTGAATTAAAAGAACTTGATCCCTTTTTAATGCTTGATTTTTTTGAATCCGACAATCCCGATGACTATATTGCTGGCTTCCCGCCGCATCCGCATCGCGGCTTTGAAACTGTGACTTATTTATTAAATGGTCGTATGCGGCACAAGGACAACCAAGGCAATGAAGGCGTTGTACTCCCCGGTGGGGTTCAGTGGATGACGGCAGGAAGCGGCGTTATTCACTCTGAAATGCCCGAACAAGAAAATGGTCTTTTACAAGGATTCCAGTTGTGGATAAACTTACCTAGCCATGCCAAAATGCAAGATCCACAATACCAAGATTTTGCGCCTGAAGCCATGCCAGTAGAACAACACCCTCACAGCCAAATTCGCGTTATTACCGGCACGACACCCAATGGCACCACTGGGCCAGTCAAGAATCATTATATAGACCCGTTGTATTTTGATGTTGAGCTTGACGCCAATCAAACGTTTACGCAGCCGTTCAAGAGTGAAGATAGCCAGGGGTTTATTTTTGTCATTGACGGCCGTCTCACCATCGGTGAGCAAAACCGACCCCTTAAACCCAAGCAGCTTGCCGTGTTATCAAAAGGGACTGAACTGCACGTATCTGCAATGGAAAACAGTCGCTTTTTGCTCATTGCTGGCAACCCGATTCAAGAACCCATTGCGCGTAGCGGCCCATTTGTAATGAATACCCAAGCAGAACTCAAGCAAGCTTTTGACGATTTCCGAAACAACCGTTTTTAACGTCAAAAACACCCAGGCCTGGTCATTCTTAGGGTAAAATAATGCCTATTTGACAACCCTAAAATTAGGATCCTTTTCCGTTTTGCAAAGCCAGCGCCAGCCCTCAAACTCACTTAGCACCGCAGACTATTTGCTGAAATTTGTTATTTTGCAGAACCAATTTCAGCAGGGCATTGGCAAGGCCTTCGCGTGGCTGGCATTACTGCTCGTGGTGTTATCCGCAAGCATCGTTATCTTGCGTTACGGCTTTGAATCGGGTTCCATTGCTTTACAAGAAAGTATTCTCTATACCCATGCCATTTTCTTTATGATGGGGATGGGCTATACCCTCCAGCAAGATGCGCATGTTCGAGTAGATGTATTTTACAGTCGTTTTACACCCCGCAATCAAGCCATAATCGATTTGATGGGCAGTTTGGTCTTTGCCCTTCCTGCTTTGATCTTTATCCTCTGGATTGGTTGGGACTATGTCAGTGATAGCTGGGCAATTCAAGAAAGCTCTGCAGAAGCGGGCGGCTTACCCTATTTATATTTACTCAAAAGTTTTATGATCATTATGGCACTATTGATGGTGTTGCAAGTGCTGTCAGTCATTGCACAAACTAGCTGCCAACTCCTTTATCCACAAGACCCAAAATTGATCCGATTCCTGGCTGAGAACCGCCCTCAACACGAGGAAAAGTTTTAATGGAATGGCTGTCACTCCTATTATTTGGTTGTGTATTCATAGCATTGCTAATGGGCTTTCCCGTTGCGCTGACTTTAGCGGGCACCTCTTTGCTGTTTGCGCTGGTTGCCGCACAGTTTGGCGCATTCGATATGGCCTTTCTTAACAGTATTCCCAATCGCCTATTCTCCATTATGACCAATGCCACCTTGATGGCCGTCCCGTTATTTGTCTTTATGGGCATTCTCTTAGAGAAATCCAAACTGGCCGAACAGCTCCTCACCACTATGGATGAGGTGATGCGAGGCTTCCGTGGCGGCTTGGGCATATCAGTTATCTTAGTCGGCACACTACTCGCCGCCAGTACGGGCATTGTCGGTGCCACCGTTGTGACGATGGGATTATTGGCCCTGCCAACCATGCTTAAACAAGGGTACTGCCCAAAACTCGCAACCGGGACCATTTGTGCCTCCGGCACCTTGGGCCAAATCATTCCCCCTTCCATTATTCTCATACTCTTGGGCGATGTTTTGTCTTCTGCCTATCAACAAGCACAGCTTAATCAGGGCATCTTTTCGCCTGAAACGCTATCGGTCGGTGATCTCTTTATAGGCGCACTCTTTCCAGGAATGTTGTTGGTTGTTGGCTATATGAGCTATGTACTCGCTATGGCCTTTTTCAAACCCGAGACCGTACCCGCCTCGCCTGAAAAACCGAATACCAGCAGCTTAGCGATCCGAGTATTAGAGAGTTTAATCCCCCCTTTGGCATTAATTTTATTAGTACTAGGCTCCATTCTTGGTGGATTTGCTACACCCACCGAAGCGGCGTCTCTTGGAGCCTTGGGGGCCTTATTGCTATCGGCTTTACGTAAGCGTCTCAACTTAGCCTTACTGCAAACTGTCATGCAAGACACCCTAAAACTCACCAGTATGATCTTCTTGATTTTTATCGGTGCCGCTTTCTTTTCACTTACTTTCCGAGGGTTGGGTGGCGACGAGCTCATTCACCAATTTTTAACCGACCTACCGGGTGGCATTTTTACCGCCGTACTATTGGTGATGGTCGTGATGTTTATAATGGGCTTCTTCCTCGATTTTATTGAAATCACCTATATTATCGTGCCAGTGGTTGCGCCAGTGTTATTGATGATGGGGGTTGACCCCATCTGGTTAGGGATTATGATTGCCATTAACCTACAAACCGCCTTTCTCACTCCGCCGTTTGGCTTTGCCCTCTTCTATTTAAAAGGGGTTGCGCCGCCGTCCGTTTCAACTGCTACCCTATACAAAGGTGTCACCCCTTTTATACTCATCCAATTAACTGTTATGGTTGTCTTAGCGATTTGGCCAACGCTGGCCACCTGGCTACCCAGCGTCCTTTAACTTTTTTTATAAAAGCCCTGCAAACCCTTTAAGATTCAGCTAATATGTAGAAATTATTGCTAATCTTTCAAACCCATACGGCATGAATGTAAATCACAATACGCCCAAATTGAGCCACGCGACACAGCAAGCACTCAAAATCATTAACCGCTTTGAAGAAGGGGTGATGATTTTAAACGAGCAATCTGAGCCGACGGTAATGAATTCCTCATTACAATCCTTATATCCCGGACTCCAGCAAACAGCAAAGCTATTTCAACACCTTTGTTTGTTTACTCAAAAACATCAAGGCCAATGCTTCAATCTCCAGGCCTGGTTAAAATCCTTATCCCTCGGTCAAGCTGCGCACCAAGATTCGGTTTGGCTAAAAACGCCAACATCCCCGTCCGCATTACCCATGCGCCTGCAGGCGGACTGGATTGAACTGGATGGTCAAGCGCACCAGTTACTCATTATGAGCAACCAAAGTTTAAACCTGAGAACCAAAGCCCACTCTCAATTAATGGAAGCCAGTGGCTCCGGCCAATTTATTACTAATCCGCAAGGCAAAATCACCCAACCCAATAGCCATTTCTGTCAGCTAACCGGGCTCAGCCAAGCAGATTTGGCAAACCTCAACTATATTGATTGGCTCAAACAGCAAGTGAGTTTTGCCTTACCATTTGATCATGTCATCAAAACCCTACTTGAACAGCAGTTTTGGACGGGAGAAATTCAACTTTATGCCACAGAGACAGCCACGCCAGCCATCCTCAGTTTATCGATGATTTTAGATGGCGCCAAAAATATTGAACACTTTGTCGGGGTTCTACAAGACAAAAGTGAATTACAATCGGCCAAACACCAAATTCAACAACTCAGCTACTACGACCAACTAACCGGGCTGCCCAATCAAAGCTACTTGCAAGAAACGCTGGACCAACTACTCACCACACCCAACACTGAGCAACCCCACTATGCGCTTCTTTTCATCAATCTTGATGAATTTAAAATGATTGATGACACCTTTGGCCGCCAAGTTGGCGACGAATTGCTGATTAAAGTCGCGAAAAAATGTCAAACCCAACTTCCCGAAAACGCTTTATTATCAAGGCTCAATGGTGGCAGCTTTGGCATTATCTACCCCAGTCATTGTCAAGATGAGGTCAATGCCAAACATCAGATTCAAGACTATTCTGAAACCCTAATTGAAATCATTAGTGACCGATATAAACTCCAGAAACACTCAATACATACCTCTGCTAGCATTGGCATTTGCCCTTTTTCACCCAATAACCCCGTCAACTTTGACAGTGAACAACTGATACGCTATGCCAATATGGCCATGCTACAAGCGCAAAAACAAGGTGGAAATCAGCCCTATATTTTTGAAGATACGTTGATTCAAAAAGCCCGTCGACGATTAGAACTCATTGAAGCCCTTAACCACTCAGAATTAGACGAAGAGTTTCAGCTCTATTTTCAAGCTCAGGTCAATGAAGCTCAGCAAATTGTCTCTGCGGAAACACTGATTCGTTGGGTTCACCCAGTTCTAGGACCCGTTCCTCCCGATAAGTTTATTCCTATTGCCGAAGAAGGCCGCCAAATCATTAAAATTGGTTTGTGGATACTTCACAAAGCGTTTATACAAGCTAAAGCCTGGAACACTCACTTTGACCCCATTCGCGTTTCCATCAATGTCAGCCCCGTTCAGTTCCATGAGCAAGGATTTATTGAAATGGTCATCGGCTTGATTAAGTTTACTCAGGTAGACCCAAGCATGATTACGTTAGAGCTTACCGAAGGCGTACTCATTAAAAACGCCCCTGTCGCACTTCAACGCATTCAGCACCTCATTAGCCTTGGGTTTGAAATTTCGATTGATGATTTCGGCACCGGCTACTCGTCATTAAGCTATTTACAAAAACTCCCCATTCACGAACTGAAAATTGATAAATGCTTTATACAAAATGTCCCAGGACAAGAAGAAGACGAAGCTTTGGTTAAAACCATTATTCAACTGGCTGAAAGTAAAAAATTGAAAGTCGTAGCTGAAGGGGTTGAAACCGCTGAACAAGCTCAGTTCCTAAAACACCAAGCGCATAACATCATTCAACAAGGCTATTATTACAGCCGCCCCATGCCTGCCAGCGACTTTGAACAAAAACTACTCCCTCGCGTTAGACGGGCTCTCAACGCCTAAAAACCACCAGGCCTGGTGGTTTTTACAGTTTTTTATTAACAAAATCAATTATCGTCACTCAAATACTGTACAATGCGCAATCTTAAAATGCCTGCCTTGGTCTGACATTCAGTTTATTTGGGAAAGCTTTACTGCGAATTTCATCATTTGCGTTGTAACAGGGTGGCATTATTTTTGACGTGTGTGCTCCAACCGTACCGTCGCTACTTATGTTTACAAAGGATTTTCCATGAATACAGAGATCAAATTTTCCGATCTAGGTCTAGCTACACCCATCTTAAAAACACTTGAAGAAATTGGTTACGAAACCCCATCGCCTATCCAAGAAAAAGCCATTCCGGTTTTATTAGAAGGTGGAGACATCTTAGGGATGGCTCAAACGGGTACCGGTAAAACCGCCGCCTTTGCCTTACCGATTTTATCCAAAATTGATATTCGCCAAAAAGACCCACAAGTATTGGTTTTGGCTCCTACTCGTGAATTAGCCATTCAGGTAGCTGAAGCCTTCCAAACCTTTTCACGCAATATTAAAGGGTTACACGTATTACCCGTATATGGTGGTTCTGAATATGGCACACAAATTCGCGCGCTCAAACGCGGCGTTCACGTTGTGGTCGGTACGCCTGGCCGTGTCATGGACCATATTAAAAAAGGCACCTTAAAGCTGGATAGCTTAACTAGCATGGTATTGGACGAAGCTGATGAAATGCTGCGCATGGGCTTTATTGATGATGTAGAGTGGATTTTAAAACACACCCCTAAGACACGTCAGATTGCATTATTTTCAGCCACCATGCCCAAAGAAGTACATCGCATTGCCAATACCTATTTGCAAAATCCAACCGAAGTGATTATCAAGCAAAAAGCGGCGACCGCCTCTTTAATTGATCAAAAATTCTGGCTGGTCAGCGGATTACACAAACTGGATGCACTAACCCGAATCTTGGAAGCCGAAGAATTTGATGGCATGATCATCTTTGTCCGCACCAAAACCGCCACCGTTGAACTGGCAGAAAAACTGGAAGCCAGAGGCTATGCCGCCGCAGCCTTAAATGGCGACATCGCTCAAAATCAGCGTGAACGTATTGTTGACCACTTGAAAAAAGGTAAACTTGACATTTTGATTGCCACAGACGTGGTCGCTCGTGGACTGGATGTTGACCGCATCAGTCACGTCATTAACTACGACATTCCTTATGACAATGAATCCTACGTTCACCGTATTGGCCGAACCGGCCGTGCCGGTCGTAGTGGAACCGCGATCTTGTTCGTTGCACCAAGAGAACGCCGTTTACTTCGCTCGATTGAAGCGACTACCAAAAAAGCCATTCCGCAAATGGAATTGCCGACCGCGCAAGAAATCAATAGTACTCGAATTACCCGTTTCAAAGATAAAATCATTGATGCTGCACAGGGATCCGACCTAGATTTCTTCCAAAAAATGGTCGAATCAATCGAATCTGACAACAATATTCCTGCCATAGAAATCGCAGCAGGCCTGGCCAAATTACTGCAAGGGGATGTGCCGTTTTTCTTAGATGAGAAGCCCATCAAGCAAAAATCTTTTGATGACCGTGACCAAAGGGATTCAAGAGGAAGAGGTCGCGGCGCCCGTAATAACGGTGACCGTGCTGAAAGAGGCGGGCCTCGAAGCCGTCGTCAAACCCCACCGAATGATGGCATGGCACGCTTTAGAATTGAAGTCGGCCGTCAACATGGCGTCAAGCCCGGCAATATCATTGGTTGCATAGCCAATGAAGCAGGCTTAGATGGCGAGTTTATTCAAAAACTCAATATTGAAGACAACTTCAGTACCGTTGATCTTCCTGTTGATATGCCGAAAGCCCTTGTGAATGAATTAAAAGGCGCATGGGTTTGTGGACAACAGCTTAAAATCGCCCCCGTCAAAGAAGGCGTACAAGTTGCCAAACGTCGTTTAAAACCCCGTAAGAAATAATCCACCTGACTCTTTAACCAGGTTCTGATCTCAGAACCTGGTTCCTTCAAACATCCCCCATAAATAATTTTATCATCTCAATTCAACAATTTAATTCAACTAAGTATTGTGATCTCATACAAAACACATTAATATCGTTTCTCTTTGCTGAACCAAAATGATATAGCTTAACAAACAACTACAACATCATCCTTGAATAGAAAAGTGTAAGTAAACACTGATAGAACAACCTAACAAGCGGCTAGATAAGATGCAAAGAAGGCCAAAACCAAATGCCTTTTGCACACTTTTGGATTATAATTTCTGTTTATTATTATCAACGATTAAACTCTATCCATTATGTCACCTTCATTTAGCACTTGTTTAAACCTATAAACTTATCCAAAGGAACGCCTTGATGCTTAAAACGATCCGCGCAAAATTGCTGGCGAGCTTTATTTTCATTACATTACTGGTCATCGGCATGTCGATTTTCAGTATTTCTCAAACCACAGACTCCGCCAATGGTTTTAAAGACTATCGTGAAATGGCTAGAGATACAGTATTGGCTGGACAGGTGCAAAGTAATATGCTCATGGTTCGGATGAGTGCCAAAACCTTTATGTCCAATCCAGGTGCTAAGGAAGTCGAACAGTTTAACCATTATTACAACACGGTTAACGACTATATTAAAACTGCCAAAGTTGAGATCCAAAAACCCGAACGTGCAAAAATGGTAACGGAACTGGATCAGAAGCTCCAAGCCTATAATGGCTATTTTGAAGCACTCCAAACACTTGCCAAACAACGTTTGGACATCATTGAAAACAACCTTAATAAGAATGGTCGATTAATCGAATTATTGATTTCTGGAATTCAACGAAGTGCTCATGAAGACAAAGAACATGCCGTAACCTATGCTGCATCTGCTAGCGTCCGAACCCTTTTACTCGGACGAATTTATGCGATTAAATTTATGGATGACACCCAAAAGTCTTACATGGACAGAGCGGTAGCTGAATTTAGAACACTGCAAAACCAACTTAAGAATCTTGAAGAGTCAATAAAAAACCCGGCTCGCAGGAAAGCTATTCAGCAAGTTTATACGTATATTGAGACCTATATTTCTGGTGTAAACGCACTTAATAAAGTATCCATCGATATTGATAATATCGTTAAAAACAATCTGGATGTCATCGGCCCTCAAGTTGCGCAGCTTGCAGAAAATATTAAAATTTCTATTAAAAAAGATCAGGATCGCATCGGGCCAGAAGTTCAATCCATGAATGACAGCATTATTACAGCCTTAATCGTCATTTCAATTATTATTACGTTGGTTGCCACGCTAATTGCGATCTTTATTCCCAAAGCCATTGCAACGGGCATTCAAAATATCCAAACCACTTTGGAAAGAATCACCGATTCGGGTGACTTCTCTGTTCGTGCAGACGATAAACGCGAAGATGAATTGGGGCACATGGGGCAATCAATTAATGCGTTACTCTCTGATATGCAAAACGCGATTATAGAAGCCAATAAGGTTATATCAGCTATTGCAGATGGAAACTTTGATCAAAGAGTCACCCTTGATCTTGCAGGTGATTTAAATACACTCAAACAAGGCATTAATAACTCCGCCGATTCCATCAATACCACTATGACAGAACTGGGACGCGTAATGGAAGCCATGAATAATGGTCAATTTAATGTTGCAGTTAATGCCGATCTGAAAGGGGACTTCTTAACCATGATGAACAATGTCCGTTCAACCATGGAAGCATTAAATGACAGTATTTCGGATATCGTCGTGGTGATGAATGCGATGCAAGAAGGTGAATTTAATAAACGTGTGGAAGCGGATGCCAGAGGAGAGTTACTCAGCCTCAAGCAAAGCATAAATCACTCAATGGATGCATTGGAAAATGCGATTGAAGATACCGTCTTTAATATTGAAGCCATTGCATCAGGTGATTTAACCCATAGTATCACCAATGAATACCACGGCCAGTTATTGCGCTTGAAAAATTCGATTAATCAATCAAACCAGCGACTCAGTGAAGTAGTCACCAAAGCACTCAACGCCACCTCAGTGGTAAGTGGTGCAGCAGAGGAAGTGTCTCAAGGTTCCATTAACCTAAGTCAACGGGTTCAGGAAAATGCTGCCGCAGCTGAAGAAACCTCTGCCACCATGGAAGAAATGAGTTCTGCCGTCACCAATAATACCGAACATGCTAAGGAAGCGACTTCTGTCGCGCATGAGGTTCAGCAGAAATCAAATGAAGGCGTTCAGGTCATGCAAAAGACCATTGAAGCCATGAATGCGATTCAGGAGTCCAGTCATAAGATTTCAGACATCGTTTCATTAATTGATGGCATTGCTTTTCAGACCAATCTATTGGCGCTGAATGCTGCGGTGGAAGCAGCGAGAGCTGGGGATCATGGCCGAGGTTTTGCGGTTGTAGCGGGTGAAGTTCGTTCTTTAGCACAAAAAGCAGCCGAGGCTGCAAAAGACATCACCAACCTTATCAATGAAAGCGTGACACGCATTGACGACGGCACAAAATTAGCCACTGAGTCTGGTGAAATGTTAACCACCATTAGCGCATCGGTTGATAATGTGACCAATATGATTGAGCAAATTGCTGATGCTTCTGCTCAACAAATGGCTGGGATTCAACAAGCTAATACTGCCATTACCCAAATTGACGAAGTGACACAACAAAATGCGGCACTCGTAGAAGAAACCTCTGCAGCGGCTGAAAGCTTGAGTGATCAAGCACGGATATTACAAGAAGATATGGCGTTCTTCACTGTCAAGAATTCAGGTCAAAGCACGGCTAGACTGGCTGCGCCAAAAGCAACACAACCCAAGGCCATCGCTCAACCGAAGCCATCTGCTTCTTTGCCAACAAAACCGGCACCGACCAGTCATGCTGACAAAGAGGATGAGTGGGATGATTTTTAATACAACCCATTAAGGCAAATATAAATAATAATTGCCTGGTTGTAAATCTAACACACTGCCTAATAACTGGCTATTCATCAGTGTCAGTTGTAGACCATCAGCTCGACTGTTAAGGGTTGGGCTGTAAGCATTGGCATTTTGATTTTTATTAAATCGATAACTCACTAATTGACAACGTTCACCTCCGCCCAATTGACAAGCTTTATTGGGCGCATCTGTTAAATAACCAACCGAATCAACCAGGCCTGCTGCCAGCGCTTGTTGACCCAAAAAGACTTTTGCCGTTTTAATGTCATCCATTTGATCCGCATTCAACTGCCGATGCTGCTGAACCAATCCATAAAACCGCTTCGCCATTTGATCAACCAGCGATTGCAAATAGAGATCATCTCCAGCTTTCGGTTGCCTAAATGGCGAGCCAATATCTTTGCTAGCACCACTGGTATAGGTTTTGACCCTAATGCCAATTTTTTCTGATAGTTCCAACACATTCGGCAAAAGCGTAATCACGCCAACCGAACCGGTTAAAGTGGTCGGTGACGCTTGAATATGATCGGCCGCTAAGGAAATATAATAGCCCCCTGAAGCGGCGACATCGAGCATTTGTACAAAGATCGCTTTCCCCGTTTGCTGCTTAAACTGCAATAATTCATGGTATAGCAAATCACTTGCCGTTACACCGCCACCCGGCGAATTAACCCGGATAAGCAAGGCCTTAATATCTGGATCTTGAGCTGCCTTTTCTAATTGCATAACCACAGAATCTAACAAGCCAGGGGCTTGTTGAAAGACCCCTGATTCTGGTTGATTTGAAATGGTGCCATCAATGGAAAGCAGTAGCACTTTCCCTTTCGCATCCTCCGGCTCTGACAGGACTTGCTCTTGCAAAGGTGCACCGTAATCAGGCCCTAAATGAATAGTGGCACAGCCATTTAATGCCATTATCAGCATGAATCCAAAGCCAGACTTTAGCCAATTTTCTATCATCATCCACTCGCCCCTCACTTTCAAGTTCTATAATATTAATCTGGATTCTTAGCAAACAGCAATAAAAAAAGGGCTAAAAAGCCCTTTTCTAAGATGAATATCAAGGAATATTATAAGCCTGAAATGTAAGCCGCTAAATCCGCAATATCCGCATCCGATAAACCGGCTGCTAGAGGCTTCATCATTGAAGACATAGGCCCGATATCACCGCCACTACGATAGGTTTGAAGCTTTTCAGTCAACGTCTCTGCAGCTTGTCCAGCTAACTTAGGACCCACACTTCCCTGAGCAGTCGCACCATGACAGCCAATACACTGTGCATAAAGAGTTTGACCGTTTTGTGCATTTCCAGCATAAGCTTGAGACGCCATTAAAGCACTTGAGAATAAAGCCGTTAAGATGATTTTTTTCATATCTGTTCTCCTAATTAAACATCAGTAATTGATTATATACTAATATATTATTTCGTCTATTAAAATTTGTTCAAAATAGCCATGCCTGGTTATTTTTAAGTCTTTTTCAATGGTTCTGTCATGATTATAGCGGGTTTTCCAGTAAAGAATCCTTGCACACAATCAACTTTTAACGCTTTTAATTTTAAAAATTGCGACTGGCTTTCCACCCTCTCTGCAACCACTTTAATACTGCGTTGATGCGCAAAGCCCACCAGGGTATTAATAACCAGCTCTGCATCCTTGCCATGGCTGGTCAGAACATCATCCTTTAAATGCGCAATCAGCTTACCATCTATTTTAATACAATCCGGCTGTAACTTTAAAAGCGCTTCAAAGTCCGTCACCCCATTTTCCAAATCATCAATCGCTACTTGAATGCCAAGCGCTTTGACCTCTTTCACAAACTCAATGGCTGCATCTAGATTTTTATGCGCCTCCTGCTCAGTAAACTCAAGTAACAACCGATCTGCACAACAATAGCTGTTACATAGATTCCGAAGATGATTCAGGATCTGCTCATTCACCATATCTTCGGCACAAATATTAATACTGAACATATCCGTTCGATCATGAAACGCTTTGAATGCCAAACTCATAATTCGCTGGCTTAACTGAGAATACAACCGGCTTTTTTTAGCGACCTCCAAAAAATAAGCGGGTTCAACCATTGCGCCATCTTTCTCCAACCGAACCAAACATTCGTAGCCCATATTTCCTTGATTTTGCAGATCATATATCGGTTGATATACCAGCAAGATACCCTTATCAGCTAATGCCTGTTTTAGGCTTTGCATCCAAATCGCATTTTCCTTATATTGATGACTGAATAAATAGGTTTCGTTTTGAGTTACAACAGAACGGCTGGTCTTTTTTGCAACTTTCAAAGCCATATCCGCTGCCGTCAGCGCACTATCTAAGCCTTCTGCAATCCCTGCTTTTAGCGAAATATGAATCGTGTGTCCGGCCACATCAAACGGCACATCAGAAAGTTCATCTACCCATTGACCAATCTTCGCTTCAAACCCCTCTACCGGCTGCTTCATCACAGAAGTCAGAGCAAATTCATCACCATGCATCCGATAAATCCGTAACGCAGGATCTTTAACCTTCGCTAAATAGTGCCCGACCTGCCGAATAAGTTCATTGCCAACCGCCATTCCAAAAAAATCATTGATCTCTTTGGAATCGTCAATATTTAACAGTGCAATTTTTTCAATCTGCTGGCCTTCTAAGTCTTGAATTAATTGATAGCGCGTCTTAAAGCCTGTCAAGTCATCCATCGTTCGATACTGTGTCAATCGCTCTTCTCGCTCAATCGCGTCGGTAATATCCTGCCGTGCCGCCAGATACTCAACCACCTCGCCGGCTTCGTTCTTGATAGGCAAAATCGCGATTTTAATCATAAAAAGATCGCCATTTTTTTTACGATTTTGCAATTGACCTGTCCACAATTTTCCAGACTGAATGGTTCGCCATAGCGCTTCATAGGTTTCCTGACTGGTATAACCGCCTTTCAAAATCGAATGCGGCTGCCCTATCAATTCATCTCGCCGATACCCAGTTGAATCTAAAAACTGGTCATTCACCTCGGTAATGATGCCATCCAAATCCGACTTAGAAACCAAACTGGTTTTACAGAGCAATTGAGCATATTGTGAGACTTGAAAAAGCTCTTGGCGTGTAGAATGCAGCTGCGTTTCGAGTGTTTGCCGAGATTGTTGTTGGGCTTCAACTTTCGTTCTAAGCAACTCATAAAAGAACCAACTTAAGCTAATAAACGCCAACAACCGTAATAAATGCCACCCCCACCAGGAGAAATCCCAAAGACTGGAAATCGCAAACGATAAATCAGAGGCCACCATCAAAAAGGCAAAGCCAGCAATCATTAAGTATTCCGTTGCATCATGTTTAAAATATTGCGCAATGAAATACACTCCAGACACCACAAACATCAATCCGGCCAACACATTAATCATCATTGCAAACAGGGTAAATTCGCCTTGACTATCGGTCATGGCGGGCACCAACTGATCAAATTGGATTGACAAAAAGGCAAATACCGCCATTACAACCAATACGGAGATTTTTCGTGGTACAGGAATTTTCCAGCTTATGCCTTGTGCAAAGACGCCAATCATCAGTAATAAACTAGCGAAAAATCCCGATATGGAATGAAACCATACAAATAAAGTTTCTACATTCATTGCCGCATGCACAAGATCTAAGATGGCTAATGCTAAAAACGCCCTTACCACCCAATGGAAAATTGGCTTCAACTGTCGATAGGACAGTGCCTCCGACATAATAACAGCCATAACGATCGCCAATACCGCCCCCATCACTTCCACTAATGAATGCAACGCAAACTGAATCCACTGACCCTCGATAAACACATAACCAAAATAATTGAAGACCAGAGGCACCCACAGGGTGATGAAAATCATAATAAAAATGTTTTTATAGTGCGTCAACATCGGCTTCTCCAGACAGGTTACTGAATAATACAACCTGATTACGTCCTGATTCTTTGGCATGATAAAGCGCTAAATCTGCTTGCTGATACAGCAGGTCGATACTGGCAAGCGATTGCAGTTTTCCTAAAGTAATGCCCACCGATATTGATAAATAACGGCTGGCAGCATTTTTGGGATGTTCAATGGCTAAGGCCAAAATGCTTTGCCTTACCTGCTCCGCAAAGGCCTTTAAATCTGATTCAGTGGTATTCACAACAAACGCCGCAAATTCCTCCCCGCCTAATCGGAAGAAAGGATGATCCGTCTGTTCACTTAAAGCCAAGCAACATTGACCGATTTGCTGTAACGCTTCATCCCCTGCAAGATGCCCACAGGAATCGTTATATTGTTTAAAAAAGTCGACATCAAGTAACACAAAACCGAGTCGTTCCACGTTATTGTGTTGCGCCACATCTTTTAGCAAAGTTTGTGATAACTCGTTATACTGATGACGGTTATACAACCCTGTTAAAGCATCGGTAATGGCTAAACGCGTAATTTTTTCTTCATTGGTACGATCCTGCCAAAATGTTTGTACTTGATGAATTTCATTTTTATCGTCCCAAATAGGGGTCACGGTGACTTCAAAATAGCGTGTATGCTGTTCTAAATCCAGCCACTCAACTCTTTCAACAGAGGTTTCACCTCTCTCAAAAACCTCTTGAATGACTCTCTTCAACTGACGCCATTGCTCCTCAGCTTTACACTGACCTGGATCAGCACATCCACACTGCAATATCCGCTCCAAAGGTTTTGTTTGCACAGCTGCTCTGTCAAAACCAAATAAGGTTAACCAGGCCTGGCTAGTTTCAGCCAGTTTGCCAGACTCATCAATGATTAAACTCGCGATAAACTGGTCCTGGATGTCATAAGATTGCTGTAGCTGCCACGCGACTCTTTGCCGTAATTCACTGGTTTCCTGTAATTTTTTTTCAATGGCTTTTTGTTCGGTGACATCGACCCCCATACTGCAAATCCCATAAATACCCGATTCCGGGCTTTCCAATAGAAAACGTAATACGAGAAAATCACGACCATAATAAGATTCTTCAAATTGCTTGGGGTCGCGACCAGAGAGTACCAAACTGTCGTGCTTACGAATCACCTGAGCTGTGGTAGGTGGAAAAATATCCAAATCATCTAATCCTTCCAAGCTCAAAGCTGATTTTCCCAATAAATCCGCTGCTTGTCGATTCACCATCGTATAGCGCCCATGCAAATCTTTATTCATAATCATCATTGGCGCATAATGCAAAATAAACCGCATCTCATTCTGGGTCGCAGCGAGATGTTGCGTTTTTTCCGCTACTTTTTCCGCCAGTTTTTCTGAATAGGCTTTAATTTCAGCTTGTTGCTCAGCCAAAAGAGCATTTTTTTTGGCTTGCTCTCGCAGCGTTTTAACCAATTGGAGTGACATATCATTAAAAACGCGACCCAACTGAGCAAATTCATTATTTCCCTTAATAGCGACTTGGTAACGTTTAGAAGCCGCCAATTGATCCGGCTTTAAGGTTTTATACGTTGAAAACCGTTTCATACCAGTCATCAATGCTTCAATCGGCTCATAGAGATAACCATAAAACAGCAAAGACAAAATACTGACAAAAATCAACGTTAATACAATCACAATGACGAAGAGTACATTCTGCTGATCCAAAGTTTTATAAACTTGATCCAGTGGCTTTTGATAGACCATACCCCAACCAAAATCGGGTAAATACGACCAAGCGGCAAAAACGTCTCCTCCATCTATTCCAATAGCTTTACCTGCCCCTGACTCGGAATGCATCGCACGTAAGATCGGTTGACTGGTTAAGGACTGAACTGGCAACGCCACCATTTGACGCCCACGGGCCATTTCAAGTGACGCTAAAATATCAACATACATCCGCCCATGCACTGCACCCACCCAAAATTTACCCGGAACGACACTTGCAGGCTTCTGTTCAAATATGGTTACCAAATCGCCGGTTTCAAGCTGTCCTGCAAAGTAGCCGATTAACCGACCATGATGAATCATCGGCATCACTAAGAAAAACCCTAACCGATCCGATGGCGGATAATAGTCGATGTTTGACATCTGAATATCAAGTAAATAGCGTGACATATTCCAAGCCTTTCCCAAAGGGGAGTCTCGCAATGGAAGTTGTGTTAAATCCTCGCCTAAGTCGGCTTCCTGCTCCAAGGTATAAAAAATTCGGCCGGTGGGTGAAATAAAAAATAAATCATAAAAGCCGCCCGATTCTTCCAAAAATTTAAGGTATTTTTGCTGGCTTAAATCTAATTGCGCCGTTACTTGCTGAAAGCTGGACGTTTGTTGCCAAATCGCCAAAGAGTCTGAGAAAGCCGTCTGCAAAGTTGGGTTTTGAGCATGCCCGACCATTGCGCCTTTCTTAACTTGTAGCCACTGTTGCAAGCGCTCCATACGATATTGCAACTCCATTTTGAATTGCAACTTGGATTCTGCTTCTATAATTGATTCGTTCTGTAGATGACTTAGCCATAACACCAATAACAATGGCACCACTGCCACCACCACAAACCAAGCGCCCAAAGGCAATACCATGTGGCGTTGAAAAAGCTGAAACACATAGCGGATGCCTGTTATCGGCTTATCCACCAGCCAGGAAAAAGCGCTACTCATTTTGCCCTCGGTTGTCACCTGGCGCTTTCATCAGTTTATAATACGGCTTGGGTTGTATTAGTCCACTTTGCCATACCACAGCGGAATGCCCCCTCTGATCATATTGTGCAATAAAATCAGATTTCCAAGTGTGGTGATTTTGGCTATCAACAAAAACCTTACCCGCTGGGCCAAAGTACCCCACTTTGGCGACCTGTTTCAGCATTATTTCTGGCTCAAAAGATTGAGCTCTTTCAACCGCCATTTTCCACAAATAGACATTGTTATATGCATTCACCATTGGAGAATTGACGGTTGCATCTGCACCATAACGTGCTTGATAACGAGAAATAAAGGCTTTATTTTCAGGTAAATCAATTGAAGGATGATAACCCCAGCTACTGTAATGCCCTGCGAATGAAATACCTTGTTCCTGCCAATAATATTGGGTTTCCGTATCTGACAAACTAAACGACATTACTGGAACAAAGCTTTCTAAATCGACTGACTGCTTCTCATTGAGCGCACTAAAAAATTTCGCATTGACTTGCCCATTTAAGGTGTTCACAATGACATCCGGTTTCAAGGCCAGTAAAGCATTTATATCAGGGGATTCATTATAGTCTAGCGGATAATAGACTTCTGCTAACACGGTCATGTCTAGCAGCTGTGCCTGAGCACGAATTAATTTATTGACAGCGCGCGGATACAGGTAATCTGACCCAACCAAAACCAGTCGTTTGCCAAGATATTGGTTGATCCAACTCAAGGCCGGAATCACCTGCTGGTTAGGAACTTCAGCCGAATAAATGATATTTGGAGAGCTTTCATTACCTTCATATTGAACGGGATAGAATAGGGCATGATGATTTTGTTCGATGACAGGGCGAACGGCTTGGCGGGAAGAAGTTGTCCAACAACCAAAGAGAGCGGAGACGGCATATTGTTGGATCAAAGATTCTGCTTGATAGGCGAACCGTTGCGGTTCAGAGGCTCCATCCAGCACAATCGCTTCGATTGGACGATTTAAGACGCCTCCCTTGGCATTGATTTCATCAATCGCCATTAAAGTTGCATTGATGACTGGACGCTCACTCACTGCCATGAACCCAGTCTGACTATGTAAAACCCCTATTTTTACTGAAGGATTTTGCGTAACGAGCACAGAGACCCACATCACTAACAAAAGCAATCCAAACCAAAAAAATTTCTGGCCGTGCATCAACACTACTTTTGACATAACTCACCTTCAAATTGATGGTAGCTATGAGGCCCTATTGAGGTCTCTACAAATTGCGAGCCTTTAAAAATGCCAGTTCCGACAAGTTGGTCCATTGACTCACTTGGGTTTTAAATGCTCGCTGAGAAGCCCACACTTTGGTTGCTAAGGGATCTTTGGCCGCCTCTTCTTCAACGACTTCTTCAGACAGATCTTTTAGCTTTTTCAACACTATATCAGGGAAATGACGCAATTGCACCTGATGTTTTTCCACTAAGGTTTGTAATGCCTGTTGATTTTTAGCCGTATATTCAGCCAACATTTCTAAATTGGCCACTTTCATCGCATTACGCACAATACTTTGTAAATCTGCTGGCAGCGCATTAAATGCTTTCTCATTAATCATACATTCCATGGTAGTGCCAGGCTCATGCCACCCAGGCGTATAATAATATTTGGCAACCTTATGGAACCCAAAAGCCAAATCATTATAAGGCCCAACCCATTCAGTGGCATCCAATGCACCTGATTGCATGGATGGGAATAGCTCACCACCCGGCAAGGTCACGGGCACGCCGCCAGCACGTTTCAAAACTTCACCGCCAAGGCCTGGAATTCGCATCTTTAGACCTTTTATATCGGCCAGGCTATTGATTTCTTTATTAAACCAACCGCCCATCTGCGTTCCAGAATTTCCCACGGGATTTGGAATCAATCCAAACGGTTTATAGGCTTCTTCCCAAAGCGCCATGCCGCCGCCCGAATAGAGCCAACCGTTCATTTCATCCGGCGTCAACCCAAACGGAACAGATGAGAAAAACACTGCAGACGGAATTTTGCCTTTCCAGTAATAGGCGCCAGCATGACCCAGTTGCGCATTGCCACGCGACACGGCATCAAACACTTCAAAAGCACCAACTAACTCGCCAGCGCCGAACACTTTGACTTCAATACGGCCACCTGATAGCTCATTAATCAATTCAGCAACACGATTCGCACCCGTTCCCAGGCCTGGGAAGTTTTTAGGCCAAGTGGTCACCATTTTCCAATGCACTGTTTCAAATGGCTTTGAAGCACTTTTCTCTGTTGCTTGAGATTCTGATTCTTTTTGACCACAGGCCGTCATCGCCGTGGCTGCCGTGGCACCCGCAACGGCACCTATAAACTCTCTTCTTTTCATTCTATCCTTCAATCCTTCAAAATGGTTTCGTACATTTACAAAGTTTCAGCCTTTGAACTTTGCTCATATAAATTGGTATAAAAGGCGTGGAATCGCTGTTTTTCAGGTTCAAGCATGTGATCGATTTCGATACCATATAACAACAACTCCTCGTCTTCCTCAAGCCGGGCAACCCGTAAACGCGTAAAATGAAACGTGTGGCCTTCAATTTGTATATAGCAATCTTTTAATTTTTGACCACTCCGAAAGTAAAATAAACCACTCTTACCTGCGTTCGGGCAATAAACACTGATTCCCACTTCAGAAACATCTCGTCCCTTAAGGACATCACCATTGAGATGAAAACTAAATGGGCGTTTCAACCTGGCCGATTTTCGTCTGTCTCGTTGATCTGGCAAGTAAACCATACGTTAAACTCTCAAAATAATCTTTTAGAAATTCTATTACAAAATACGCATTGGATGTTAAAAATCCGTCAATGCCTTGAAAAGAGGGAATTAGTCCCCATTAAAGCCAACATTAAAGCATTCGCAAAAGGGCGCAATCATGGAATACAAAGATTACTACGAAATTTTAGGTGTCGATCGCTCAGCTTCGGAAGCCGACATTAAAAAGGCCTACCGCAAACTGGCTGGGAAATATCACCCAGACAAACCCTCTGGAGATGAAACCAAATTTAAAGAAATCAGCGAAGCCTATGAGGTGCTTGGCGATAAAGAAAAACGTCAACTGTTTGACCAACTCGGCCCCAACTATCACAATGGCCAAAACTTCCAACCACCACCAGGATTTGATGATATTTTTGGTGGACAAGGCCATGGAGGTTTCGGAGGTGGACAAGCTGGCGACTTTAGTGACTTCTTCTCTTCACTATTTGGAGGGGGTGGCTTTGGTCAAGCCCAAGGCGGATTTGGCGGTTTTCAGCAATCGCAGGCCCAAAAAGGTAACGACCAAATCGTTAAGGTTTTAATTTCGCTTGAAGAAGCGGTGCAAGGCGCCCAAAAATCACTGACCATTCAAATGCCCAGTACCAATCAATTTGGCCAAATGGCGCATCACCCTAAAAACCTAAAAGTGAAAATTCCAGCGGGCGTTAAACAAGGCTCTCGTATTCGCTTAGCAGGTCAAGGTTCAGCAGGATTAGGGGGTGGCCCCAATGGCGATTTGCTACTAGAAGTTGACTTACAGAATCACCCTCTCTATAGAGTGGATGACGCCGATGTGATTTTAAATTTGCCACTTACACCATGGGAGGCGGCGCTTGGCACCAAGGTTGAAATCCCGACGTTAAAAGGCAAAGTGAATATGGCCATTCCCGCCGGTACTCAATCTGGTAGTAAATTACGCATTAAAGGGCGCGGTCTTGGCAAAGGTGATAAAGCGGGCGATCAATATATCGTCATACAAATTCACACGCCACCGGCAACGTCAGACGACGCAAAAGCCTTCTATGAAAAAATGGCGTCTGAGCTCCCATTCGATCCCAGAAGCCACTTTTAACTGCTCAACGCTCTTAAAAACCACCAGGCCTGGTGGTTTTTCAATGATTAAACGTATTTAAAACTCTAAGCGTGCTTTTAGCTGAAAATTTCTACCCGTATTGAGGGTATAGCCTTTATAAGTATTTAGGAAATCAACATAAGCAGTATCAAAGACATTATCCACCGATGCCGCAAGAGAGAGGGTCTGTTTATCTAGCGTCACTTGTGCTTGATAGCCTAAGTTCCACACAGTATAAGCATCCGTTGACGCCGTACCAAATGGCAAGCCATCAAATTGTGAAAATGGCTCGTAAAGGCCAGCAGCATTTTGGCTATCGACCCATTTCAACCCCACCGTGAATTTTTGATGATGTAAACCAGCCAAATCTTGAGGTTGATAATACAGTTTGATGCGAACGTTATTGGCTGGCATCAGAGGTAACGCTTGGTGATTTTCAATATCACGCCCTTGAATCCACTCCAAAGCCAAATCAGATGACCAGGCCTGGTTGAATTGGTGATTTAAGCTGAATTCAAAGCCGTTAATCACGGCATTGGTTTGCTCTGATTTCATTTCCGGAATACGATTTCCTGCCTCTGAAATGACGGTATTACCGGTATTGGCCAAGTATATATAGTTATCGACCCCGTTTTGATAGACTGTGGCCATCATTTGGCTTTTTGTGGTTTGCCACCTGAGTGATAAATCGGTATTGAATGACGTTTCCGCTTTTAAATTAGGATTACCCACTTGATAGGCCTGAACACCACCATGCTCTCCCCCCGCATACAATTCAAAAATACTGGGGGCACGGAAACCGGTGGCCACATTAGCGGCCAAAGTCCATGCTGAATCAAGTCGATAGCTTGACCCCAAAGAGCCACTAAACACCTCAAAGCTGCGACGATTGTTGGCACCATTAAAAATACCCTGTTCTACAAACTGAGTATTATTCCCGTCAAGGGGAGCTGATACAGTTTGCTGATCATAACGCGCCCCCACTTGAACTAGCCACTGATCGTATTTCGCCTCTTCAAACAGATAAACAGCGCGCTTACGCTCCTTAGCCGATGGCGTCAGTTCACCAGAACGTAAGTCCTGCTGTTTGTCACTCAAATCGAAGCCGAGTTCCCCTTTAAAATCGCCCATTTTAGGGTGTTCTAAAGCCAACTTCACATCATCTCGCTTGACCAATAAATCTAAATAGTGAGGCGTTCCTTTATCCTCTGCCATGCTTTCATACGGCAAATCATGTGAGGCTTCACGCGCATTCCGCGTATGCGTATAACTGGGCTTCACCACCCAATCATTTTCTAAGAACCATTCCACTTTTAACTGAGTTTCATCATTTTGCAACTGTTGCCCAGCCGGTAGTGCCTCTCGGTTATCATCAATGCCTAAATAATTCTGCTTTGACAGCCATTGTGTATGTCGTAATGCCACCGCTCCCCAATCTTGCTGATAACCAATGCCAACATTGGCTGCTGTGTTTTCAAAATTGGTAAAGGGTACATCACCCACGAATAGCGGACGACTGTCTTCAGCAATCGTCCCGGTCGCTATCGAAGTATTTGGCACGGTAAAATGATCCGACGAGCGTGTTGATAGGCCTGCCTGTATGGCAAAGTCTTTTGCGCCCACCCCCACTTTTGCCCCCCACATGGTTTCTCGGTTATTGCTGTTATATTCTGCCGCAGCTTCACCTGATAAGCTTTCACCATAAGGCAATTCTGCTTGAATCACATTGACAATACCACCCATCGCTTCAGCCCCATATAAAACACTTTGCGGGCCACGAATGACTTCAATGCGTTCAGCAAGATAAGGATCAACATTCGGTAAGTGCCTTGTCCCATAGGCTTGATAATCGGTAGATTGCCCATTCGATAAAATTTTAACGCGATTACCCGTCATTCCTCTGACGACTGGTTTTCCAGACTGTGTGCCAGCAGATTGATTATTAACCCCAGGAAGATGTTCCAACATTTGTCCTAAAGAACCACTTTCCGCAGCCATTTTATCCGTGCCCACCACCGTATTAATTTGCGATGGCACCTCAAAAATTTCATGTTGATGAACTGGAGAAGCTGAAACAGTCACGGCGGACAAGACGGTTTTTTTAACGGGTTGTGGTGTTAAGTTGTCGGCTTGCGCATATGCAGACACAGATCCACTGGCAATCGAAATCGCCAACGATATTTTTTTTAATGACATGATTTGTTCCTAATTGTAATTTTAACGGCAGTGCTTAGACGCGGCTCATGACGTGTACAGTCATCAACTCAAAACGTTTTGACACAACAAAAAAGTTAAATAAGACAATTAGGCTATTGGTGGCGCGCGACTTGAATAAACCGTTTCTGGTTTTTGAACAAAGGAGGTGAAGGGAGCAATCTGCCAAAACCCAGTGAGTCTTTTTGGCAAAACGATGGAAAAAGCTAATGCAACATCACTGGATTGATGCTCTACGCCATAAAAGACATCACACAGTTCACTGTGCTCATGGAACGGGTGAATCTCACTATGAACTACCGTTGCGAACTGAACTAACACCAACAATGCAGAAAGCAAAAGCAAGCGCCATTGGCTAAACAAAATTCGCTTAGAAAGTTTATGAGTCATGATCTGTTTGGCTTCGCATAGACAAGATTTGGCCTGACATTGTACAAGGGCTTTACCTTTTATACAAGCTAGCAAAAACCCTAAAAAAGAAATTGTTTTTAATCAAAAATCTATAAAAAGTCATTGCTTTGTAGCAAATTGGCTATATATTTTTGTCAAAAAAAAGCACAAAATGTGGGGATGAAAAGTATTTATGATATCCGACGGTTTAACGCACAGCTTTTGAGTGAATATTGTGGCAACATGGCATCGTTTTCTGAACGGATAGGTCGTGCACAAACTCAAGTGAGCCGACTCATGGGCAAAAACCCAACCCGCAATATTGGTGATAAATTAGCACGTCATATTGAGCGGTGTTTTTGCCTACCGGCCTACTGGCTAGACCGCCAACATCACCATGACATTGAAAGCCTTAACAGCAGTTTACAAAACTTCCTATTAAACGAAAATAAATTTAAAGACCTTAACATCATTATGGAAGTGATTCGTGGCGCGATTGATGCCGGAAAAGTCGATGAAGTGGTGTTTACCCAACTCGAAGAGATCGCCAAAAAACTTGAATAATCCTAAGAGTTTCGTTTGCGCCCCCTTTTCTCTCAATTCTCAGAACCCGAAATACAAATTTTTCACTTTATGCCATTTAGAATCCATGACGTTTGGTTTATGATGAACCTATTTGGCTCAAAGGAAAATCTACATGGCACTGTCTGAACTGGCTGGCAAACTAGCCCCCACCTCTCTCCTCGAAAACATCCCCAAATTAATGACTGATTACTACAACCTAATTCCCGATGCCGGTAATCCGGATCAAGCGGTTAGTTTTGGGACATCAGGACACAGAGGATGTGCCAGTCAAACCGCCTTTAACGAAAACCATATTGCTGCCATTGCCCAAGCCATCGTTGAATATCGTGACCAACAGGGCATCAGTGGCCCCATTTTCATTGGGATGGATACTCATGCCTTATCAGAAGCGGCACATGCTACCGCTATAGAAGTGTTTGCGGGCAATAGCCTCAATGTCATCATTCAGGGCAACGGTCGTTACACACCAACGCCAGTAGTTTCTCATGCCATTTTGACCTACAACCAAAATCGCACTCAAGACTTAGCCGATGGTGTCATTATCACCCCTTCGCACAATCCGCCGCAAGATGGGGGCTTTAAATACAATCCCCCCAATGGCGGGCCAGCCGATACCGATGCGACATCAGTCATTCAAGATCGCGCAAATGACATTTTAATAAATGACATGAACGCCATTAACCGTATGCCACTGGCAGAGGCTTTAGCCTCAGAGTTTGTTTCCGCTAATGACTTAATCATGCCCTACGTCAAAGACCTGGAAAACGTCGTTAACATGAAAGCCATTAAAGAGGCTGGACTCAAACTGGCGATTGATCCTATGGGCGGTGCAGCAGTTGATTACTGGCGACCAATTGCTGATTATTATGGGCTAGATTTAGAGATTATAAATCCAGATGTGGATGCGACCTTCCGCTTTATGCACGTCGATAAAGATGGCAAAATTCGCATGGACTGTTCATCGCCTTACGCCATGGCGGGATTAATTTCACTCAAGAACCGATTTGATCTCGCCTTTGGTAATGATCCAGATGTCGATCGCCACGGCATAGTCACCCAATCGGTTGGCTTAATGAATCCAAATCACTATCTAGCGGTTGCCATTCAATACCTTTGCACCCATCGCCCACAGTGGGCAGAGTCAGTCAAAATAGGCAAAACCTTAGTCTCTAGTTCCATGATTAATCGGGTCGTTACTGCCCTGGGCAAGAACCTATCGGAAGTGCCGGTTGGCTTTAAATGGTTTGTCGATGGACTCGTTTCCGGTGACTTTGCCTTTGGTGGAGAAGAATCCGCGGGTGCTTCATTCTTACGGATGGACGGCACCACCTGGAGCACCGATAAAGATGGCATTATTATGAACTTGCTTGCAGCCGAAATCACCGCCGTCACCGGCAAAGATCCAGGACAACTGTATCAAGCACTGACCGAACAATTTGGCAATCCTGTTTACAGCCGTATTGATGCACCTGCCAATCGCGAGCAAAAGGCTATTTTGAAAAATCTATCTCCTGAAATGGTTAAAGCAGATGCCTTAGCTGGCGAACCGATTTTGGATAAACTCACCCATGCACCCGGCAATGGTGCGGCAATTGGCGGTTTAAAAATTACCACCGAAAACGGTTGGTTTGCCGCCCGGCCTTCTGGCACAGAAGATATCTACAAAATCTACGCTGAGAGCTTTAAAGGCCAAGTTCATTTAGACCAAATTTTAAAGGAAGCCCAAGCCATTGTCTCAGCAGCTTTAGCAGGTTAATCACAACATTAACTTGATATTGTCAAAGCTCACCAAGTTGTTAAATGCACTCAGATCATCGGAGTGCATTTAACAAACCTCGAATTTTTTTCATTGAGTAAGCCTGCTTAAAGCACAATAAAATTTTGAATCATAGCCAACGCAAAACTGACCCATCCAACAATCAACACTAAACTCCCAATCAGAAAAGCATTACGCCTTCTTATCAGAAAATTACTTCCCAAGTGCTCCCAAGCATGCCAAAAACGCGTAACAACAAATACACAAGACAAAAACAACTGCCAAACGGTTACTTGCTGAGTGACAAAAAGCGTTATAACCAATAAATAGAACAACACCGGCAGCTCAAATAAATTTTGGTAGTGTTGCTCACACTGAATTAAATATGGCGGAAGCTTTGCGCCCCGATTAAACTGAAAATATTGAGGAACTAAACCATCCTGTTTAACCGCTTTCACCCTTAAAAAAAGCATTCTGACACCCACATAAAAAGTGAGGAACACAAGCAGTAAAAGCGGAAAGAAAATCAGTGGTTGTGCAATTTTTTGGGAAAATAATTGGGTAAATACGGCAGACATCTTAGGTTATCCTTTTAAATTAAAAACACACCAATGAAGTCTATTTCAATCCACAATATGTTCAAGATCATATTGTCACGTCTTGTAAGATAAGATGGAAAAACAACATTGAGAGGAAATAACATGGGATGGCCGGCCAATAAAAAACCACAAACACGCCAAAGGATTGTCGAAAGTGCTGCTCAGCTTTTTACAACTAAGGGATTCGATAATGTGTCGATAGATGAAATTATGAAAATGGCACAATTAACTCGCGGAAGCTTTTATAGCCACTTTCCTTCCAAGGAGGTGCTTTATGCTGAAGCCATTACTTCAGCTGCAACGCTAAGTGTCAGAGCTAAAATGCCTAATGAAGTGTTGAATGAAAAAGCCCTTTTACAGGTTCTAGTCAAAAACTACCTTAGCGAAACGCACCTCAATGATGAGCAAGTCCCATGCCCTCTAGCTTTTTTGACATCCGATGTAGCACATCAGAATGATGAAGTTCGTAATGCTTATACCAAGGCTTTTAGGCGGCTTTTAATTTATATCGCGCAACTAATGTCTGAATCGCCTAATAGTGAAAAAGTGCTTTCTCTAACCGCAATGATGATTGGCGGCGTCGCCGTTGCTAACTCACTGAATGACAAACAGACTCGCCAGAATTTACTATCCGCATGCGAAAAAAGCGCACAATCTATCATAAGAGAAAACGATTAATTTACAGAGGATTGACCTTGACAGAAATTATCACAAAACTGCCCAATACTGCCTGACAAGCGTGCTTACCCTCGCTTTTTCTGCAACCCAATATCTTGAAAAATCAGATCGCATTCAACAAGGAAATTTGACCAGGCCTGGGCGTTTTTTAGCTATAATCACAAGCTTTAGTTAAATTTCTAGCGAATAAAAACTGTACCCTATGTCGATTAAACTCACGTTCCACCAAATCACCGATGCCTTTGATGCCGGAAGCCTTACGCGTGGGAAAGCCTTATTTCGTGAAGGAAAGGCCAATCGCTATCAGGCCAGCCAGTCAACGCCAGAAGCGGGTTATCGACAGCTGCAATTAAAAGCAGAAGTGATTGGCAGTCGAGGACAAATTTATCAAACCGACATTTCCATTATAGAAGACGAAGAAACCGCACATATTCGCAGTGAATGCACCTGCCCCGTTCACATCAATTGCAAACATGCTGTCGCCGTCATTTTTCAGTATATACAAGACCAAAGTCAAACCAAGACGCATAATCAATTTGACAGTTGGTGGCAGTCATTAAATGCGGTTAGCACCTTGCCAGATCAACGCGAAGAATGGTTTAGTTTTCACCTTTTTAACGGCGAAGAAGGTTTTTATAGTCCCACGCATCTTCGTGGAAACCAAATTGAAATTCTGCGTCATCACTATACGCCCAAAGGAAAGTTAGCCAAACCCAAGCCTTACCGTTCTGAAACTTTTATTAACCGCATTGATCGTGGCGTGATGCCGATGGAATATCGTGCTATCGCAGAATTAATGCGACTGTGTGCCGAACATTTTTGGAACCCCAGCCATATCCGACTTCAAGGTTCTGCGGGTTTTTTACTGGCCAAAATGATGATTGAAAAAGGGGAAAGCTATTTCCAAAACCAACCCCAACCCTTGAGATGGCACCCAGACAGCTATCCGCTTGAACTCGGTTATACCTCCGATAAAGAACAACAAGCGAAATTAACGGTTTCGATACCCGATCAGCATTTTTTAATACTCAGTGAACCCCCTATTTTAATTGATATTAAGCAACATCGTGCGCAGGCAGTCGATTGCCCGGTTTCCACTCAAACGCTGGAACAACTTTTAAAGATGCCGTTTGCCAATACTCAGCAACTGGGACAATTAATGGAGCGCATTGAACAGGAACAAATGCTCCTTCCACAGACCAGCAAAACAGTGTCACTGCCCAAAATTCCCGGTTTGGAAACGCGAGAAATCCATACTTTGCCAACGCCTTACCTAGAAATGATTCAACCGCTACCGAATCCTGTTTTTCACTTTGTCTTCAAATATGGCGATTTTTATCTCAACCCTGAACCGCGTCAAGCCATTATTCAAGAACGTCATCAAGGAAAGAAAGTCATAGTGCATCGCAATTTAACCTTGGAGGATGCGGCCTTAAGCCAGCTGTTGCCGTGGCTCTCGGCGATGGCACCAGAGCAAGTTGATCCACCATCTCAAGCGACACTCTTTCAACTCAAAGCGGGCAGCACCGATAAGGCTGAAGGATTAGATAACTATATTGCCTTACAACAAGCCTTGCCAGATTTAGAAGCGCAAGGCTGGCTTCTCTCTGGCTTTGACGACCATCAAGTCGACATCGTTAAAATTGATCATATTCAAGTGCATTCCAAAACCCACTCAGATTGGTTTGAACTCAGCTTTAATATGACCCTCGGCGACCAAGTCATGCCAATGGCACCTATTCTACAAAAGCTACTCACAAGCTATCAAAGCAGTGATGATATGCCTGACCAGCTGCACTTTATCAGCAATGACCAAACTGTTTTGCAATTTGAAAAGTCACAACTCTCCCCGCTATTCAATAGCCTTATCCAACTTTATCAAGGCCGGCCCGTAACCGACAAGCTGCACTTAACCCCTTTTGATGCCCACTTGGTTGCAGGATTAGCCGATACGTCCTTAGAATGGATTGGCGCTCAGGACAGCCTGGCACTGGCACAAAAACTGAACGATTTTAAAGGCATCACCGCCACGAAGCCCCCCAAAGGACTGAAAGCGACCCTTCGCCCTTATCAACAATTTGGCTTGGATTGGCTTCATTTTTTACACCAACATGGTTTTAATGGCATTCTCGCCGATGATATGGGGCTGGGCAAAACCGTACAAACATTGAGCTGGTGTTTAACTTTAAAAGAAAACGGTCATTTAAATCAGCCGATTTTGCTGATTGTGCCCACATCATTGATTGGTAATTGGAAACGAGAAGCACAGCAATTCACCCCCGATTTAAACCTCTTAGCCTTGCATGGCTCAGAACGGTTTAGTCAATTTGAACAGATTAAATCAGCCGATATTGTTTTGACGAGTTATCCACTAGTTCAGCGAGATGAAGACCTCCTCAGTGAATTTGAATTTGAGTACCTCATCCTTGATGAAGCGCAGAAAATCAAAAACCCCCGCACCAAGCTTTATCTCGGCTTACAGTCGCTCAAAAGCCGCCATCGCCTGTGCTTAACAGGCACGCCTGTAGAAAATCATTTAGGCGAACTTTGGTCGATTTTTAACTTTTTAATGCCAGGGTTTTTAGGCAACCTCAAACAGTTTAAAGCGCACTATCAAAAGCCCATTGAAATTGACCGGACACCAGGAATACAGTCACAGCTGAACCAAAAGGTGGCGCCTTTCTTACTCAGACGCACCAAACATCAGGTCGTCAAGGAGCTGCCTGATAAAACCGAGATTATTAAAACGGTCGAATTTGAACAAGACCAAGCCAACCTATATGAAACCATCCGCTTAACCATGGAAGACAAGGTTCGCCAAGCGGTTGCGGAAAAGGGGTTGGCACAATCGCAAATTACTTTGCTAGATGCTTTACTCAAACTGCGTCAAGTGTGCTGTGACCCAGGCCTAGTTAAAATTGACGCGGCCAAACAGGTTAAACACTCTGCCAAACTTGAATTACTGATGGATCTGCTCACTGAGTTATTAGAAGGCCAACACCGTGTCATTATCTTTTCACAATTTGCTGAGATGCTAAAACGCATTGCTTCCGAACTGAACAAGCACAAAATCGAATATAGCCTGCTCACAGGCCAAACCCACAAACGTGAAGAAGCGATAAATCGCTTTAAAGACGGTGACGTCTCTATCTTTTTAATTAGCCTTAAAGCCGGTGGGGTTGGGCTCAATTTAACCGAAGCCGATACGGTAATTCATTATGACCCTTGGTGGAATCCGGCGGTTGAAAACCAAGCAACGGATCGCGCCTATCGAATCGGTCAAAATAAGGAAGTGTTTGTCTATAAATTAGTGGTTGCCAATACGATTGAGCAAAAGATTTTACAAATGCAAGCCAATAAGCAAGCCTTGCAAGATCAACTCTATCAGCAAAACCAAAGCGATGAGGCTGGACAGATCCACCTGCAAGCTCAAGACCTACTGAACCTGCTCACCCCCATTTAACCAGATACGTTTGCTGTCTGGCGCTTGTCATTTTTTGGTGACAAACTTGTCATATTCTGCTCATCCGGCTGTCATCTGCTAGTCAACTTCAGTCGTCATAATAAGCGCACTTGTTATGATGGATTGACTGTTATGTTAGATATTCAAAAGACTATTCTTGAAAAATACCCCGATTTCCCCTCCAAGCCGGGGGGTAAGAAGTTAATTCAATTCTTACAAAAACTCACATACGAAAAGGAAATCAATCAATTCATTGAAGAAAATCAACATCTTCGTGGTTTTGCGTTTTTAGATAAGTGTCTGAATCACTTCAACTTTAGTTACCAGGTTAACCATCGTGCTTTAGATGCTATCCCTTCTGAAGGCAGAGTCATTATGGTTGCTAACCACCCCATCGGTTCTTTAGATGGACTGGCTCTCCTTAAGATGATCAGAAGCATTCGACCAGATGTGCGCATTGTCGCCAATGAATTGTTAAGCCATGTTGAACCATTTCAATCGCTCTTTTTAAGTGTTGACAATATGTCTTCCAAAGCCAATCACAAAGCGCATTTTAAAGCGATGATTGCCGCATTGGAAAACGAAGAAGCCGTCATTATTTTTCCGGCTGGCGAGGTATCGCGTATTCGACCCAATGGCGTGCGAGATAGCCAATGGAAACATGGGTTTTTAAAACTGGCTAAAAAAACACAGTCTCCCATTTTGCCTATCTATATTGATGCACGTAACTCTATATTATTTTATGGACTCTCCACTCTGTATAAACCACTAGGCACCTTGATGCTCGTTCAAGAGATGTTTAATAAAAAAAATCAGCAAGTTGCGTTTCATGTCGGCGCACTGGTGCCGTGGAAATCGTTAGCAGACTGCAATTGGCCCTATCCTAAAATGGCCAAATATTTCCGCAAACACATTTATCGTCTCAATGATCCTCAGGTGGCGGCTGAAAATTTTGTCTTTAAAACCGAAAATACCCTAGCGCACCCTGTTAATCGAACCGCTCTGAAGAAGGACCTAAAAAATGGCGAATTACTCGGTGAAACAGCAGATGGCAAAAAAATATTCCTATTCGATTATGAAGCCGATTCCGCAGTGATGCAAGAGATTGGCCGTCTACGAGAATTGACTTTTCGCACGGTTGAAGAAGGCACAGGCGATGCGTTTGATTTAGATAAGTATGACGCCAGTTATCGCCATCTGGTGTTGTGGGATGAAGAAGATTTAGAAATTGTAGGTGCTTATCGGTTGGGTGACTGTCGTAAGATTGTCGAAGAAAAAGGGCTTTCTGGACTGTATACCAGTACCCTTTTCACTTTAAAACCCGAAATGACGCCTTATCTAAACAATGCGTTAGAACTTGGCAGAAGTTTTGTGCAACCCCGTTATTGGGGAAAACGTAGCTTAGACTATCTCTGGTATGGCATTGGGGCTTATGTCAATCGTCATCCCGAAACGACATACCTGTTTGGCCCTGTCAGCTTATCGGATGCCTTCCCTACCCGAGCAAAAGAACTGATTGTTGCCTTTTTCCAAACGCAAATGGGCTCAAAACAGGATTTGGCCATCGGCAAACGCCCGTTTATTCCCAGCCCAGAAATCAAAGCCATTGCCGAGCAAGATTTTGATGAGGATTACAACACCAGCTACAAAAAGCTAAATATTCTCTTGTCTGAAGAAGGCGTCAAAGTGCCAACCTTATTTAAACAATACGCCGATCTCTGCGAACCGGGTGGTTGTCGTTTTATTGATTTTAGCGTTGATCCTGACTTTAATGATTGCATCGATAGCTTGATCCTAATCGAAATTGATAAAATCAAACCCAAAAAACAAGCCCGTTATTTGAAAAACAATGCCACAACGCTGAAGACTGCATAATGCAAACCGAACATACGCCGTCATTTCTCAAGCATTCAGAGATTGATTAATTCCTAAAAATCGAGCAAAATCTTTACGGGTGAATTTCCATCCAACCTTCTTGCTTACATAAGGAACACATTATGAAAAAACTTTCCATTTGGCTGTGCTCTAGCCTACTCTTACTCGCTCACTTTTCCGCACATGCCCAAACCGCGGCTGATGCCATTGAAGTGGATGATGCTTATGTCAGAATCGCACCGCCAAATGCACTAGCGACCGCTGCCTTTATGGAATTGGAAAACGAATCTAATGATGATCACGCACTGGTTTCAGCAAAAACGACCATTAACCAAACAACCGAATTGCACACCCATATCAATGATAATGGTGTCATGAAAATGCGTCAGGTCTCACAAATCGACCTTCCTGCAGATCAAGAAGTCAAATTGCAACCGGGCGGATTTCACATTATGTTAATTGGGCTAAATGCGCCTATCCAAGAAGGCCAGCACATTCAAATCGAGTTAAAATTTGAAGATGGCTCAACCAAAACCATTAGCGCCAAAAGCCGCTCTATGATGAAAATGGATGAAATGAACCATAGTCACGACCACGAACATCATCACTAAAACACCCAATGCAAACCGTTACATACCTTTCTAGTCGGTGTAGCGGTTCCTATGGAAACGCCCTCTCAACACCATTCCCTTATTTTTCCAAGGATATAATTCCACACGTAATTAGTGATTATTGATACCCCTGATAAATTTTTTTTGTTTGATAATTATCCTTCGTTACGCATAATGAATCGACTTATATTATTGGCGCTAGACCAAATATATAAATAACATCATTTCAAAAACATCAATCATTAAATAGCGAGAGATCTATGAAAAAAATGTATTTATCCCCTTTATTTGTTGCCATGTTTGGTTTGACCGCATGTGGTGGTACTTCAAGCTCAAGCACCACTGACGCTGCAGCTGATGGTCATGCAACACATACTTCAACATGGAGTTACGAAGGCTGGAACGGGCCAACTTACTGGGGAGATTTAATTGGTCATGACGGGACTTTATACCCAACCTGTGGTACAGGAACCACGCAATCGCCTATCAACTTAACGGCTGCGGATCAACAAGCCCTAACCAATATCACTTTTAACTATACAAATAATACTGATACGGTTATCAATAATGGTCACACGGTCCAAGTGAACGCGTCTGATACAGCAACCAGTTCAATCACGGTTGATGGAAAAACCTATAAGGTTTTACAAGTGCATTTCCATTCACCCAGTGAGCACGAAGTGGATGGCAAATTGGCTGATGCCGAATTCCATATTGTTCACCAAGCGGATGATGATTCTTTAGCGGTTGTTGGGATCTTACTAAATGGCGGTGCATCAACTGAAAATGCTGGCTATGCTTCATTAATCACCCAGTTTGCTGAAACAAAAGGGCATGAATATTCTGAAGTGAATCTAACCAGTGCCATTGACTTTAACGACCTGCTTCCGGCTGCTGGCTCAAGAGCAACTTACCGTTACACGGGGTCTTTAACGACTCCACCTTGTAGCGAAAATGTTAAGTGGCACGTAATGACCTCTGCGATTGATGTTACTGACGCTCAAATTACTGCACTTAAAGAGTACTTTGATGGTAATAACCGTCCAGTTAATGCAATCGACAAACACGTATTGATTCAAGATACCACTGCAGCACAATAAGCTGACATCCTTTTCCTTTGCCCAGTCAGTACTGGGCAGGGAAATTTTCAAAATTTCACCAGGCCTGGTGAAAAAATATAAAATTTCTTCCCCCCTCCCTTGAATTTTTCAAATCACGCCTCAAAATTAAACTGTTAAACCCGTTAGTAAACCAACCCATGGAGGGATTTAAAATGAGTTTATTTTTAAGAAGCTTAGAACCCTTTAAAGAACTCAGGGACATCGAAAACCGTTTAGCACAAATATCTCCAAAATCGACCACGGCCAATGTGGCTGCTTTTACACCGACTGTCAACACTCGCGAAGGCGATTATGCCTATCACATAGAAGTGGATTTACCCGGCGTCAACAAGGAAGATATTCATGTTGAAGTCAAAGAAAACCGTTTGACTATCTCTGGCGAACGCAAGACCAAAGAAGAGGTCTCAGAAGACAACTATCATCGCATTGAAAGTAGCTATGGAAAATTTGAACGCAGCTTCACCTTGCCAGAAGATGTCGATGCTGAAAATGTGGATGCCAGTTGCGAAAATGGGGTTTTAGAAGTAGTGCTTCCTAAAAAAGAGCGTACACCCAGCAAAATGATACAGGTGAAATAACATCATCTTACCTCTCCTGTGAATTAAGCCACCCTTGCGGTGGCTTTTTTATATCAGCAAGCGATTCAATTTGAAATTCATCTCATGACGATTTAAGCTAGCATGGCATATCTTATAAAGGCACCCCGATATGACACTTAAAATCACTAGTTTGTTACTTGTCTTTTTATGCTTGTTATGGATATTTGCTTACTTCTGGGCACCTTATCAGTGGCAATTTCAACATCAACGTTTGCTTGATCAGCTCTCACTCTCCAATACCGATTTTGACCATGATCAATTTGATCCGAAGCAACTCGAAGCATTACCCGCACCCGTTAAACGGTATTTCAATAAAGTCCTCAAACCGCGACAACCGATAGTGACCTCAGTCAAACTTAGCCATGATGGCCAATTCAATATGGGCGAAGCTGTCGACAACTGGAAACCTTTCCAATCGGAGCAATGGATTTCAGTTCAGAACCCTGGCTTTTTATGGGATGCTCGCATTCGGTTTTTGCCTGGAATAAACTTCTTTGTTCGTGATGGCTATATCACTGGAAAAGGCCTTTTAACGGCTAAACTATGGGGCGGCATAACCGTTATGTCAGCCCCCTCAACCCCAGAATTGAATCAAGGCGAATTAATGCGGTATCTAGCTGAAGCGGCTTGGTATCCAACGGCATTACTGCCCAGTGAAGGCGTTCATTGGCAGGCAATTGATGCGCATCAAGCTCAAGCCACCTTAAAACAAGGCGAGACGGAAGTCACATTGGTTTATAGCTTTAATGAAAACGATCTAATTGAAACCGTTAGCGCAGCCAATCGTTATCGAGAAATAAACGGTCAACAAGTTGCCACACCCTGGCAGGGCCGATTTTGGGATTATCAATGGCGAAACGGCATGCTGATTCCCTTGTCTGGCGAAGTCGCTTGGCAACTGCCCGAGGGCAATAAACCCTATTGGCGTGCTCGTATTCAGGAGATTACCCACCAATTTACACCTTAAGGGAATGGTTGGCTTGCACGCAAGCCATCGCGCTGACGGAAGATTATTTTACATTGCACAAAAGTGTTGGATTTTCTTCAGCTGACAGGGCAATTTTTTCAAGTGCATTTTGCACTTCATCGCTGGCATGTTCCATCTGCTGTAAACAAGCAACACCCTTGTCATAATCCTCAGCTTCATAATACTCTAGAGCTTGCCGACCTTGACTATGAACTTCCTGATGCACCGTTTCAAGTTCCTTATAACCCGGCAATTTTGAATAACAATGCACGCCTTCACCTTGGTAATACCATTTTCCTAAGCGGCAATTATGGTGATCCGACAAGTCATTCGCTTTCATATGAGACACGCCCATAAAGACTTTATAAATTTCCATTTTAAAAACCATGTGATCCACTTTTGCGGAACTCACAAAGCTACGCAATGCACTGGTAGAAATAACCTCTTCCATTCGGCTATTGGTATTAATGAGTTTAGAAATGCTTTCATTGGCTTGGTCACCTTGACTACAAAGCGAACGCGCTTCATTCGACAACGCCAAAATATTTTCTTGAGAGTCTTTCACTTCATGCTGAATCACCGAAACCAACTTTGAAATATCCGAAGTCGCCTTGGCCGTTTTCGAACTCAAGACGCGAACTTCGTCGGCCACTACGGCAAAACCGCGTCCAGACTCACCTGCTCTGGCTGCTTCAATGGCCGCATTCAACGCCAATAAATTAGTTTGCTCGGAAATGCCTTCAATCAGCGAAACGATACCGCCAATTTCTTCAGCTCGATTCTCCAACGCTGCCACTAGGTTAGACGCGCTGAGTGCCACTTCGCTTAGATGGTTTATGCCCTGAGTAATAATGGATAAATCGGATTGTGCCGACTGGCTAACGCTAATCGACCCCATCACATCTTCATGGCCCGTTTTTAAACGTTCGCCCAGTTGTGACATGGTTCCTTGAAACATCACCACCCCTTTTGCATAGTGATCCAACGCATGAAACAGCGACTGGGCACTATCGGAAAACCGAGTTTGATCTGTTTGAGATTGGTTCGTTTGCAATTCAGCCTGGGTTGAAGATAGCTGCGCTCTTAATGCCTGAACATCATTTTGCAATGCGTTTACTTGACTCTCTTTTTCATCTAATTGCTGTTTTAACTGCGTAATTTTTTGTTTGAGTGCGTTATTTTGAAACAGTCCGAACATAATGGCTTCTCCTTGTAATGGCAGGCTTAAAGCAAAACAAGTGCCATTTCGACCAGGCCTGGTTATTTTTCAAGATAATGAGCACGAATGCGCGCGATTAAGCCACGATAGTCGGTTGGTGCTTGCGTTGGCGACAGCAACCATTCAAATAGCTGCTGATCATTTTCCAATAACAACCGTTCAAATAACTGACATTCCTGAAGCAGACTCCTATCGTCTGTCGGTTTATTGGCAAGTTGTTGCCAATATGCCATCAATAAGACTTCCACTTCAGCCAACCCGCGTCGACAATTCAGTTGCATGGCTTTGAAATGCAAGGGATGTAGCGTCTTTGACACGGTTAATCCACTTGCTTTTTGAGCATTAAAGACTTGAGTTCTTGAATGGCCTGACTGGGGTTCAACCCTTTCGGGCAACTGGCCGTACAGTTTTGGATATTACGACATCGGAAGGTTTTATAAGGATCATCCAGGTTTTCAAGACGCTCCCGAGTGGTAATATCTCGACTATCCACCACAAAACGCCTAGCCGCCAATAATGCTGCTGGACCATGAAACTTGTCAGGATTCCACCAAAATGACGGACAACTGGTACTACAGCAACCACATAAAATACATTCATAGCTGCCATCCAACTTTTCCCGCTCTGCTGGGCTTTGTAACAGCTCGTGATCTAAATCAATCGAAACACCCGCTGGGGTTGGTTTTAGATATGGCTCTACCGCATGATAATGTTCATAAAACAATGTCATATCAATCACCAAATCCCGAATCACTGGCAAGCCTGGCAAAGGTCGAATCGTCACGGGTTGTGTTAATTCGGACACCCGTGTGATACAGCTAAGCCTGTTTTCGCCATTCACATTCATACCATCCGACCCACAAACCCCTTCGCCACAAGAACTTCTAAAGGTTAAGCTGGGATCTTGTTCTCGCAATTTCTCCAATGCGCCCAGCAACATCATTTCATCACCAATTAACGCATCGTCTAATTCATAATCCTGACAATAAGGTTGTTCGTCCGCTTCAGGATTGTATCGATAAATAGAAAAACGCATAATCAGCTCCTCAGAAAACAATTAATCATGGCTTAATAAACACGAGCTTTGGGTTTAAAACCCTCTACCGTCAAGGCGGTTAAAGTCACAGGTTTATAACGCACTTGATGGTTTTCAATAAAATATAGGCTGTGTTTTAGCCAGTCGACATCATTTCGTTCGGTAAAATCAATCCTAGAGTGAGCGCCTCGGCTCTCTTCTCGCAACACTGCACTGTGTGCCGTAGCGTAGGCCAATGTCATCAAGTTTTCCAACTCCAACGCTTCAATACGATCCAAATTAAACGCTCGGCTATGATCTGACAGCACCGCCTGATGAATGCGGTGCTCAATCGGTTCCAGTTTGGCTATTAAAGCCTGCATGGTTTCAGCATTTCGAAACACCCCACAGCCCTCTTGCATGGCGGCTTGTAGATCTGACTTAATCACCCCTGTCGGGTCTTTAACGTCGTTACTCGATTGATTTTCCCATTTTTGTAAACGGGCGGCAATCCGGCTTAAATCCAACGGTTGATCAAAAAAGTCACTGGGTTTCTGATTTTGTAAAACACGGTCTATCTCTTGCGCTGCCGCTCGCCCAAACACCACGATATCCAATAACGAATTCCCCCCCAACCGATTTGCACCATGCACCGAAACGCAGGCACATTCTCCGACTGCATACAACCCTGTCACAGGGATGGATTCCCCCTGCTCATTCAATGTCAAAACCTGACCTTTAAAGTTGGTCGGAATCCCACCCATCATATAATGTGCAGTCGGATAAACTGGAATGGGATCGGTACACATATCCAATCCGGCAAAGGTTAAGGCAAGATCCCGAATCCCTGGTAAGCGTTTTTTAATGATCTCTGCATCCAAATGCGTTAAATCCAATAACACATGATCTTTATTGGGTCCGCATCCTCGACCTTCTTTAACCTCAATCGCTATCGCTCGTGCCACGACATCACGGGACGCTAAATCCTTAACGTGTGGCGCATAGTTCACCATAAAGGCTTCACCCTGTGCATTTCTTAACACTCCGCCTTCACCACGCGCCGCTTCGGATAATAGCATGCCTTTATTGGCAACGCCTGTTGGATGAAATTGCCAAAATTCCATATCTTGCAGTGGCAGACCAGCTCTTGCGACCATAGCCAAGCCATCCCCAGTATTAATTTTGGCATTGGTATTGGTTTTAAAAAGCTGGCAGGCCCCACCTGTGGCGATCATCACTGCGTGGGCTCGAATCAATTGATATTCACCCGTTTGCATATTCATCACCACCATACCCGCAATGCGCTGCGGGTCATCTTTTACCAAATCGATGGCAAAATATTCATTAAAAAAGGTCGTGCCAGCTTGGATATTTTGCTGATAGAGGGTTTGTAAAATGGCATGCCCAGTACGATCCGCCGCCGCACAGGTTCGTGATGCCTGACTTTCCCCAAAATTTCGGCTTTGTCCACCAAAAGGACGTTGATATATTTTGCCTTGATCGGTACGGGAAAAAGGCACGCCAAAATGCTCTAACTCACGCACAATCTCTGAGGCCTCTCGGCACATAAACTCAATCGCATCTTGATCGCCTAAGTAATCGCTGCCCTTAATGGTGTCATACATGTGCCAATGCCAGTTGTCTTCCGTGTTATTACCCAAGGCCGCATTAATGCCACCTTGTGCGGCTACTGTATGGGAACGTGTAGGAAACACTTTTGACACCACCGCCACTCGTTGAGACGATTGAGACAACTGTAACGCAGCACGTAATCCAGCCCCACCTGCACCGACGATGACAACATCAAAATGAAAGCTATCGATATTTTCAAACGCAACCATATTTGGTTTAACCTCTAGTTTTTCATCAAATAAAGGGTTAAATATAACAAGTTCAACAAAATAACCATTAGACCCAATCCCAAAACACTCAACCCAGCTAAAACCGCTTTACGAGGTAAGTAATCCATCAAGACATCTCGCATCCCCACCCAAGCGTGAACTAACAGCAGCAATAACGCTAACAGGGTCATTACCCAAAATTCGACAGCGAAAACTGCCTGCTTGAACGCTGCCAAAGTGGCAAACGATTGCTGACTTAAATACCAAGCCGCTAATGGAAAGTAAATTAATAAATAGAAAGCACTGATACGCTGCCATAAATGCGCTTTTAAGCCCGTTAAAATGCCCGACATTACCACAGCCTCCAAATCACCCAAACCGACCAAATGACAAAAATGACCAATACCCCTTGTCCTGACAATCTCGAACGATCCAATCGCGTCATCAATTGCGCAACATCATGCTCCATTAACAAATGCCGTAAACCTGTTAACCAGTGAAAACTCAAGCCCAATAATCCAGCAGTCGCCACAATTTTGCCAAGAGGATGACTCAACCAAGCCCTAGTTTGTTGATAAGATTCTGGTTGAAGCAGTAACAAATTCAACCACACTAATCCAAGAATCAGACTCATAAGAACGAAAACACCACTGATACGATGCAAAATAGACAAGATAGCATTGAGAGGAAATCGGAAAGCCCGTAAATTCAAATAAACAGGTTTATTGCCAGGATGATGATACATGGGAGACTCCTAGAATAATGCGACATTTCTGCTTGAGTATACCGCAATCAGCCAGACAATAATGAACGATTTTTGGAGCATATTCCCCCTAAAACACGGCTATTTTTTTAAGAATACTTTGCCAGAATACAGTAAAGTAAAGAAACAATAATCGGCAAAAAACGATCATACCCAAAGGGCACGACGAGCCCGATCATTTTTATGGAGAATTGGCATGAAAGCATCTGACCTATTTATCAAAGCCTTAGAAGCCGAAGGCGTTAAAATGATTTTTGGGATTCCAGGCGAAGAAAATCTCGACCTGTTGAATTCAATTAAAAACTCCAACATCCAACTTGTGCTCACTCGCCACGAGCAAGCCGCCGGATTTATGGCGGCCACTTATGGTCGATTAACGGGCAATGTCGGCGTGTGCTTATCAACGCTCGGGCCAGGGGCTGCCAATTTAGTCACCGCTGCAGCCTACGCAAACCTGGGGGCCATGCCCATGCTGATGATTACAGGACAGAAGCCTGTTAAAACCAGTAAGCAAGGCCAATTTCAAATTGTGGATGTGGTGGATATGATGCGTCCCATCACCAAGTACACTTATCAAATTAGCAGTGGTCATAATGTCGCCGCGCGAGTTCGCGAAGCCTTTCGTATGGCCAAAACCGAACGACCCGGTGCTACCCACTTAGAACTCCCCGAAGATGTTGCTCGTGAAACTTCATTGGGTCATGTCATCGAACAGGGTGAACATCGACGCCCCATTGCCGAAGCCAAAGCCATTCGCAATGCCATTCAAATGATTGAACAAGCCAAACGCCCACTGATTTTAATTGGCGCAGGTGCAAACCGTAAAACCGCAGGGCGGATGATCCGACAATTTATCGACAAAACGGCCATTCCTTTTTTCACCACCCAATTGGGTAAAGGGGTGGTTGATGAGCGTCATCACCTATACCTTGGCTGCGCCGCATTATCCGATGGCGACTTTTTGCACAATGCCATCCGTGATACCGATTTAATTATCAATGTGGGTCATGATGTGGTCGAAAAACCGCCATTCTTTATGACCGAAAATGGCTTCAAAGTGCTGCATATTAACTACACCAATGCCCAAGTTGATCCGGTCTACTTTCCGCAGGCTGATGTCATCGGTGATATTGGCAATAGTCTTTATCAACTCAAGGAAGCCATCACACGTCAAGCACATTGGGATTTCAAGCCTTTTTTAGCTGCTAAAATTTATATTGATGAGAATTTGCAAGAAGGCTCAGAAGATGACCGGTTTCCAGTTTATCCGCAACGACTGGTCAAAGATATCCGTCGAGTTATGCCAGAAGAGGGCATTATCTGCTTAGATAATGGTGTCTATAAGATTTGGTTTGCTCGTAATTATCTAGCCTACCAACAAAATACCGTGTTACTCGATAACGCACTTGCAACGATGGGCGCAGGACTGCCCTCTGCTATTGCTGCTAAACTGGTCTTCCCTGAGTCAAAAGTCATGGCTATTTGTGGCGATGGCGGCTTTATGATGAATTCTCAAGAAATGGAAACTGCTGTTCGTCTCAAATTGGATTTGGTGGTACTGGTTTTACGAGATGATGCCTATGGCATGATTAAGTGGAAACAAGCTAATATGCAGCTGGATGAGTTCGGACTTGATTTTGGCAACCCCGACTTTGTGCTTTATGCACAAAGCTATGGTGCTCACGGTCACCGAATTCAGAGTACGGACAACCTTATTCCCACCATTGAACACGCCTTTGAATGTGGCGGTGTTCACCTCATAGAGGTTCCAATGGATTATTCCGAAAACGACTATATTTTGAACACCCTAATTAAAGAGCAAAGCCAACAACGCTATCAAGAAATCCATAAGGCCCCATGAGAATCTATTTTTTTAAACCTTAACTCTCACGTTTTTCAATTGGCGTTTCCGGCTCATTTCCTGCAAGGTCAATCGTTTCTGAAACGGTTGGCGTCGTAGGCGCATTTGGCTTTGGCCAATCCCCCATCGGATAAGGCTGCTGTTCAGTGTTATACGTCAAAAACAATAATATTTGGTATTGATATTGGCTCAAACTATCGCCGAATGTCAGTAATTTTTGGTTAGTATCAGACGTAAAAACAACATTTACAAACTGTACTAAAACAACCACAAAAGTCACAAATTTTGCGATACCCAAGAAAAACATAAAAATCAGCATATACAACCCGCGCATCCAAACACTGCGATCTTTATAAGGCTTTGAAGAATCATCACTCATGCCACACTCCTTTGGGATTATTTCAACCTCGCTCTAGACTGAAAGTATAACACTGTTATTTGATTTTCTTGATAACAGATGCCGGAAACAATCTCACAGATCGATAACCTCTACTAGATTAGCTTGGTATCCTCATATCTACAATGGCTAGCTCCATTTATAACACTTTTAGAGCGACTTTAAACGCAGCCGGAGTGCATTGCCGATAACACTGACTGACGATAGTGACATGGCGGCGGCGGCAATAATGGGCGACAATAGTATGCCAAAAAACGGATATAGGATTCCGGTCGCCACCGAAACACCAATCGCATTATAGATAAAGGCAAAAAACAAGTTTTGGCGGATATTGCGCATGGTGGCCACGGACAATTTTCGTGCGCGCACAATGCTGGTCAAATCGCCTTTTAGCAAGGTGATGCCAGCACTTTCCATCGCCACATCTGTCCCGGTACTCATCGCAATACCAACATCAGCTGCCGCCAAGGCAGGGGCATCATTCGTGCCATCTCCAGCCATCGCAACCACACGCCCTTGCTGCTGTAATTGCTTGACAATGCGCCCCTTATCATCGGGCAAGATTTCGGCTTCCACTTCTTCGATATGTAGGGTTTTGGCAACCGCTTCAGCGGTATGACGATTATCCCCTGTCAATAAAATAATGCGAATACCCAAGCTGTGCAAAGCGTTGATGGCACTGGGCGTCGTTTCCTTAATTGGGTCAGCAATCGCTAAAATCCCAGCCAGTTTCCGATCCACCGCCATATAAATCACGATGGCGCCTTCCGCTCTCAATCCCTGAGCTTTCTTAGACACGGATGATACATCAACCGACTGTTGTTTCATTAGTTGCGCACTCCCTAAAACAACCTCTTGACCATGAATACGTCCAATGACACCCAGCCCCGTTGGTGCCTCAAAATGTTCTGCAGCGCTTAAATCCAGTCCTTTTTGCTTGGCCGCCATGACAATTGCATAGCCCAGCGGGTGTTCACTCCCCTGTTCAAGTGATGCAGCGAGCGCCAATAACTGTTCTTCAGAAAAATCGCCCACCGTCTCAATGTGAGTTACCGTCGGCTTGCCTTCGGTTAAGGTACCCGTTTTATCAATCACCAAAGTATCGACCTTTTCCAAACGCTCCAAAGCTTCGGCATTTTTAATCAATACGCCAACTTGCGCACCTTTGCCGACGCCTACCATAATCGACATAGGGGTTGCCAAGCCAAGTGCACAAGGACAAGCGATAATCAGCACACTCACCGCAGCGATCAAAGCATAACTCAATGCCGGATCAGGCCCCCAAACCAGCCAAGCCTTAAAGGTCAAAACCGAAACCAAAATCACCGTTGGCACAAACCAACCAGCAACCTTGTCAGCCAGCTGTTGAATGGGCGCTCGGCTACGTTGCGCTTCTTCAACAGAATGCACAATTTGCGATAGCACCGTCTCCCGACCGATGCGCTCGGCTTTCATAATAAAACTGCCGTTTTGATTCAGGGTGCCACCGATCACTTTCATATCCTGCGATTTTTTAACAGGCATCGACTCACCGGTGATCATGGATTCATCAACCGTACTGCTACCTTCTGTCACCACCCCATCTAATGGCACCTTATCTCCAGGGCGAACTCGTAGTAAATCCCCTAGCTGTATTTGATCTAAACCGACCGTTTCTTCATCTTGCCCATTAAGTCGATGGGCGGTTTTAGGTGCCAGATCCAGCAGTGCTCTAATAGCGCTGCTCGTTTGCGCACGAGCTTTTAACTCTAAGATCTGGCCTAATAACACCAGCACAATAATCACCGCTGACGCCTCAAAATATACAGGGACCACGCCATCCTTCAAGAGCGTTTCAGGAAAAAATCCCGGCAGTAAAGTTGCCACCACACTGTAAATCCAAGCAACCCCCGTCCCTATTGCAATCAGTGTAAACATATTGAGATGGCCCGATTTCAATGATGCCCAGCCACGTTCCAAAAAAGGTTCCCCTGCCCATAACACTACAGGCGTTGCCAAGATCAGTTGAATCCAATTGAACAAAACGGCACTGATGAAGGGGTGAAAATCAATAAAATGATTGCCCATTTCTAATAGAAACATCGGCAAGGTTAAGATCAACCCGATCCAAAATCGATGTCGAAAATCGGTCAACTCAGGGTTTTCGGTATCGTCACGGTAAGTTTTAGCTTCTAACGCCATGCCGCAAATAGGACACGTTCCCGGCTCATTCTGGCGAATTTCAGGATGCATCGGACAGGTAAAAACCACATTCATTTCGGATGACGTTGTCACTGATTGTTGACAGCTTTCCTTGGAATGACAAACCGTTTGTTGTGAATGGTGATGATGCGGTACGGACATAACAACCTCCTTTACCATTGGTTAAGGTGTTCTAGCGCGTTTGATGCAAAAACCACCAGGCCTGACCCAGTGCGATGCCACCGTCATTCAGTGGCGTATTTTGTTGAAAATAGAACTTTTGAGATTGATTCTCAAAATACTTTATAAGTTGTTGTAGTAACACTTTATTTTGAAAAACTCCACCGGAGACGACTACCGGTAAATCTGGATTTTGTTTGGCCAAATGAGCGACTAAATTGACCTGCATATTGATAAATTGGCTGACCATCCTTGACTGACTGATCCCTGCTTGCTGATCGAATAGTAGGTGTTCAACCATCTGGCTTAGGTCAATTTTCTGATCGCTTACCTTAAAATCATACGCCTCTTTGATTGAAAAATCATACTGTTCTGCCATAAGCAATCCATTCTGACCTTCATAGCCTAACTGTTGTTTCAAGCCAATCAAACTGGCCACGCCATCCCAAACTCGCCCCATCGAACTGGTCATCGGACAATTAATCTTTTGTTGATACAACTGATAAAGTTGGCGGATTTCCAATTCGCTAAAGGCTTTGAGCGTTGGCAACTTCATATCCAACACAGTTTCAAGCGCATATCGTTCAAATAGCCAAGCCAAGGCGATGCGACGCGGTTGACGAATAGCCTTTTCACCCCCCAATAACACCATTGGTTGTAAATGACAAAGCCGCTCAAATCCTTGGATGGACGCGAGCATTACTTCTCCACCCCAAAGGGTTTTATCCAAACCATAGCCGCTGCCATCCCAGCTGAAACCCAACACTGGCTCAGTCAGACCATGTTCTGCCATGCCCGCCAACAGATGCGCATAATGATGTTGCACTTTATTAACAGAATGCTCAGATTCGGCCTGTTGTTGTGCCCATTTAGAGCTGACATAATTCGGATGCGGATCACAAACCCATGTTTGAGGTGCAACGCCTGTCCATTGACTCAGCCGATGAATTTGGGTGTTGAATTGCTGTTGCGCCGCTAGAGCATGCAGGTCACCCCCTTCGACAGATAATAAAACCTGGTTATTGCGCCCCATCGCAAAGGTGCTTTTTTGTTGTGCCCCAACAGCCAAAAATGGCCAGGCCTGTCGTGCCCCGTGGGTAGGGTCGTTTTTCGCCGGAATGGACAATGAAAAAGGCGCTAACCCCCGAGCCATTCGCAAGGTCACCGTTTTACCCGCAACACTTTGCACCACACTGTCATCACAGGGATTTTCAATGTCACGGTTAAAGTCTAAAACCCCATCCACCAGTGACGTTTGGCCGAATTGCCGAAACACCGCATCGGCATGCGTTAAGATCGGCTCGCCAGATAGATTGGCACTGGTCGCCACCAAGGGGGTTGAGACAGACTCGAACAATAACTGTTGTAGCGGCGTACAGGCTAAAAAGAGGCCAATACATGTCAACCCTGGCGCAATGCTATCACTGAGCGACTGTGCTAACACCGAATCTTGACGACGTTTCACTAGGACAATAGGGTGGGCTGGCGAACACAACAAAGATTTTTCGTGCGCCGACATATCGGCCAATTGTTGTGCCATTTCCAAATCACGACACAAAATTGCAAACGGTTTTTCTAGACGGTGCTTGCATTGGCGTAATTTTTCAACAGCCACCGTTTGCGTCGCATCCGCCAATAAATGAAAGCCACCAACCCCCTTAAAAGCCACCAGGCCTGCTTGTTCTAATCTATTTTTGAGTTGCAGAACCGCCTCTAGGCCTTTGTAAATTAAGCACTGTTTCGCATTATAATAAGCCAGCTCTGGCCCACAATCTGGACAGCAAATGCCTTGGGTATGAAAGCGGCGATTGGTCGGATCTTGATACTCCTGTTGGCAGCATTCGCACAATGGAAACGCCACCATAGCGGTATTGGCGCGATCATAGGGCATGGCACGCAACATCGAATAGCGCGGCCCACAGTCCGAACAACTGATAAAAGGATCTTGATAACGACGATTCGTTGGATCATGAAACTCTGCCAAACAGGCATCGCAGAGTGCTAAATCGACTGGAATTTCTAGCGAAGACGGTACGGATTCATCGGATTGACTGGGTAAAATTTGAAACTGTTGAAAGTCTGCCAGCGGTAAGGCCTTTTGCGATATCTGGTCAATCTGAGCTTGCGGCGGTAGTTGGTGCTGTAATCGTTGTTGAAATTCGTCCAGCTGACTTTCCAACCCTTGCAGGTGTAATACCACCGATTGTCCAGCATTATAGACTGATCCCAACAAGTCTAACTGTTGCGCCTGTTGAAAGACCCAAGGCCGGAACCCCACGCCTTGAACCTTACCGGTCAGAATAGTGTATTGGTGTTTAACGTCATTCACAGGCAAGCGGTGGTTTTAAACTGATTTAAGGTTTGATAATTTTCAAGAATCTCCGCTAAGCCATGGCTGGACGGCTTGGAGGTCACGGCAATATGCCATTGACGAAGTTGTTCTTTTCCTGTCTCGATTAAATGCAACAGGGTATTTTCAACCGCCTCAGTCAAGCCAATCGCCACCGAATCAATATCTTCAGGCACCATTGCGATAATTTGAATCTCAGCCATACCGCCCACTAAAGCGCCCATTTCCAGAGTTTGAAGCACTTCTACTTCATGTGCCGTTTGTCGACAAGCGCCCATTGCTTGTAGCTCTGAGGCGGGCATCGAATAAACCGTACCCGGTGGAGAATCGTCACTAACACTGAGCGCATCCAACACTATGACCCGTTCATAGCGTTGGAAATAACTTAACAAGTTCATTCCCAGCGTACCGCCATCAATCACGTCTACCCCAGGTGAAAAATCATAGTTTTCAGCCAAAAACTGGCTGGCATAAATGCCTAAACCGTCGTCTCGGAATAGAATATTGCCAACCCCAATAATGGCAACCTTAGCGGCATTTTCCATGCGTTAGCTCAGTGCTGGCACACGATATTCAGCCAAAGATTGACCACGTGCATCCATTACATGCACCGCACAGGCCAGGCAGGGGTCAAATGAATGAACGACGCGCAACACCTCCAAAGGCTGTTGTGGGTCGGCTAGGGTTAACCCCACAATTGACTCCTCATAAGGCCCGCGTAAGCCCTGGTGATCTTTTGGCGACGCATTCCAAGTCGTCGGAACCACCGCCTGATAATTTTTCACTTTTGCTTCATCAATACACACAAAATGGCTCAAGGTGCCACGTGGAACCTCTAAAATTGCACGACCTTGCGTTTGTTGTGGCAAGTCTTCAAATACATATTTTGCCCAGGTTTCTTCATCATAATATTTAATATTTTCAGCCAGTTCACTAACAAACTTAAAAACCATATCACAAACAACTTCAGCTTCAACCGCCCGAGCCGCATTGCGACCAAGGGTACTAGAGAAGTCGAGCAAATGTATTCCGGTTGCATCCATAAATTGCTGCATATAGGGTTTGATATAACGTGCGTTTTGCTGATATCCAATAATCATCCGCGCTGCTGGCCCCACTTCCATCGGTTGCCCTTGATAACGTGGAGCTTTAATCCAGCTATATTTGCCTTCGGTTTTTAAGGTGCCATCCGCATTTAAATCCGTATAGTCCGGTTCGGTGGTTTCGTCATAAGGCGAAGTCGGCCCGGCATCTTGATACCAAGAACGCGAGGCTTCTTCGGTAATATGAGCATCATTAAACGGCTCAACCTGGTCAAAATCATGCCCCCAAATCACGCCACTGGCAAATAAGGGTTCACCATCAGCAAACGCATAACCGCCAGAACTCATAAAATGGCCATGACCTCGGCCTTCGCCAGCTTTCATCGAATCTTGATAAGCGGCGGTTACCATTTTCATATCAGGCAGATAAGCCCGTTTAACAAATTCCTGAGTGTCTTTAATCACAAATAAATAATCATTCAGCCGTTGCGGGTTAAGCATATCCATCACACTGGTAACGCCACCCACAACCAAGTTTTGCGGGTGAGGCGTTTTCCCTCCAAAAATGGCAATCGCCCGACTCACCTCACGCTGAACGCGTAAGGCTTCTAGGTAATGATTCATATGAATCAAATTTTCTTCCGGCGTGAGCTTATATTGAGCATGCCCCCAATAACCATTGGCAAACAAGCCCAACCGACCTGCCGCTACGAAATCCGCTAATTTTTTCTGAACCGCTTTAAGGTCCCCTTGACTACAATGATAAGGATGATCATGCCACTGATGTGCAAGCTGACTGGCTTTTTCGCAATCCGCGTCTAAGGCGCTGACCACATCAACATAGTCGAGCGAATGTAAATGATAGTAATGAACAATATGATCTTGCACAAACAACGCCAATGACACGAGATTGCGCACAATTTCAGCGTTTTTTGGGATTTGAATTTGATAGGCATCTTCAACCGAACTGATCGATGCACGATAATGTGAATTCGTACACACCCCACAAATCCGCTGTGCAATCAAGCCTGTGTCACGAGGGTCTCGCCCTTTTAAAATGGTTTCTATGCCTCGAAATAATTGCCCTGAAGCCCAAGCTTCGGTTACTTGATTATTTTCGTCCACCTCGACTTCAACCCGCAAGTGCCCCTCAATTCGGGTCACGGGATCAATTACAATTTTTTGGCTTTTAGCTGTTGGCTGAGTCATTTTACCGCCCCCATAATTTTGTCAATGTTAATCACCTTACGGTTATTTGCCAACTCATCAAAAGCAACCTTACCTTTACCACAAGCAATACAGCCGTGCCCGACTTGCACTGGCCAAGACGTGCCTTCATTGAATTTCACCATGGAACAATTGATGTCGGCATAAGGCCCTTTACAGCCCATTTCAAACAAACACCAGCCTTTTTTAGCCCCTTCATCACCCCACTCCAAAACAAATTCACCAGCATCATAATGGCCTCGTCGCTCGCAGTTATCATGCACCCTCGGCGCATAAGCCCATAACGGTTTATTATTGTCATCCAGCTCCGGCATTTCGCCAAACATGACATAATGCAGTAACGTCCCCACCACATTTATCGGATTCACTGGACAGCCAGGCAGGTTAATCACATCACTACGACCGAGCGCTTCGCCAACTCCGACGGCACCCGTTGGATTCGGTGCGGCCGCCACGACGCCGCCATCCAACGCACAAGACCCCACTGCAAAAATGGCACTGGCTTTTTGTGCCACACGCTTCAGTAAATCAACCCCCGTTTCGCCTTTGGGACCAATCCGCAAATATTTACCATCCATCCCCAAAGGCACTGCACCTTCAACCACCAGCATAAATTCGCCAGCATCTTGTTCCAACAATTCATCCAGTCGATCTTCAGAATGCGGGCCGGATGCGGCCATTAACAACTCATGATAGTCCAATGAAATAAACTTCAGAATCAGTTCATCAATGCTGGGGTTCACCGTTTTTATAAAGGCTTCCGAATTCCCACTGCAATCCGCCAATTCCAACCAAATCACTGGAATTTTATTAAGCTGTTGCACACCTTGCTTTACTGCGCCATCAAAGCTGCTGGGCAAATCGAGATTCAAGGCCATCATCGAAACCCAGCCATTGAAATCCTGCACCTTATCAAACGCTTTTAAAGCGGTATCTAAATCCGCATTTTCCAAATTTTGGTCTGGGTGCAATCGCTTAAATTTATCCAGCCGTTTTTGAACCTTTGCCAACTGTGCGGCTTCCTTCTCCGCGGCACGCTGTTGTTGTTTACACTGAACGGCTGCCGCATCCACATGGGCACAAGCGACTAAATTCGCCACGTCTTTTTTACAGCGCCCACACACCCGACCCGCTTGGCTAAAAGCCTGCAACTCACCAAAGTTGGTCACCGCATTGTCTTCAATCACACCAATCAGATCATTTTCGTAAGCACCGGTACAACTGCACACCAAACGCCCTCGGCCACTTTCATGGCGATTGTTATATAAATAGGCGGCATCGACATCTTCTTTTTCAATAATCAGTTGTTTTAAATAAAGCGCATCCACATTTGAATTCACACCAATAAAGCGCATCAGCTTTTCATTATTCAAAATATATTGATCAATGCGACCTTCTTTTTTGGAGCGCAGTAACACCACTTCGTTATTCTCATCGCCAATATCATAGTCGGGCGCCCGCACGTCGGTAAAATGAAACGACCCGACTTTTAGACCATCAATCGCTACTTCCCGATGATAGGGTTCGGGTGTTTTGTTAAAAATATCCGCAACCGCCACATCCGCCTGATTACGACACTCCAATGCATGTCCTGCAACGAAGCCGCTTTCATCAATTTGCGCGGCTTCACCCACTGCATAAATGAACGGATCGGAAGTCCGCATCATTCGATCCACCAATATCCCGCGATCACAGCCTAAAGTAGCTTTAGCAAATTCAATATTGGGCTGAATCCCAATCCCAAAAATCAAAAACGGATTTTCAATACAGTGCTTTTTCGTCTGAAGGGTGACAATGTGTCCATCTTGGATATCTTGTTCGACAATTTCATCTTCAAAAGAAATGACAATGCGCGGATCGGCTTCAAAGGTTTGTTGCATCAACATTACGCTGGAAGGGTCTAAGTCGGGTGAATACAGACTGGTATCTCGAACCAGCAGATAAACCTTTTTCGGTTGAGGCATGCCCATGAGCGTATCCAGCAATTCCAAACCAATCGGCCCAGCTCCGACAATCACCAGCTCGCGATTTTCCATGTTCTGAGCGATTTTGAAACTGTCATCCGCGCTGCGAAAGGTGACCGCATTATCCAACCCATCAATATCAAACAGGGTGCGAGGTAAAGAACCGCTGGCGATAATGACATAATCGTAGTCATAACGCCGTTCCCCACAAATGACTTGCTTATTTTTAGGGTCTAGTCCCGTGGCGGCATGATCCAACTTCACCGTCACATTCGGGTTTAATTCTAAGGTAATGTCCTGAAGATTAGACTCCCCGGAAACCAAATCACATAAGTGAATACGGTCGTAAGGTGCGTATTGTTCTTTAGACAGAATCAACACCTCGACACTGTCATCTTGCGCCAAAATCTGATTTGCCAAATAATCTGCGGCAATTCCTCCGCCAATAATCACAACCCGCATCACTCCCCCCTTTTGCCCCGTTAGGAATCCATTTCCAATTTCATTAACATGAGCGCATCGCCATCCACAATCGTTAGCAGACTGTCTTTACAAGTTGCACATGACTCGCCAAACCCGCTCATTTCATAGCGTTCACCGCACTGTTGACACTGCCCAACTAATGACTGGTGCTGTAACACCAATTGGGCTTGCTGACAAAGTACGCTACTTTCTTTAAACGTATCAAAGGCGGTTTGCAATAAATACGGCTCTACCCCACTCAATACGCCGATTTTGACCTCCACTCGCCGAATGGTGGTGGCCTGATGCTCCGCCGCTAAGCTTTCACATTGTTCCATTAGCGCTTGCACAATGGAATATTCATGCATTCATATTCACCTGAGTTTCCACCCTAACAAATCCGAGGCAGAAGTTCACCTTGAGGCGGCTCTAATACCCGTTGAGCGCCCCAAGGACTGGTTAAAATGACCAGGCCCGTCGTGCCCTTTGGGTATGGTTGGAATTCCAGCACCTCACCAATCATAGCTGCATTTTTACAGAACGCAAATTGATGCAATATCGCCAACGCCTCATCCGCCACCTCGGCAGGGACACTTAAAACAAATGTCCCCTCATTGGCAAAATCAAACGCTTCAAATCCCAGCAGTTCACAAATGCCTTGAACCGATTCCGAAATCGGCAATTTCGCCTCTTGGACGTCAATCGATACCGCTGATGCCTGCGCCCATTCATTCAACACCGCGGCCAAACCACCGCGTGTTGCATCGCGCAGCGCATGAAGCGGAATACCCGCCGCCAATAAAGCAGCGACCGCCGGCCAAACACTATTGCAATCACTTTCAATGGGGGCTTGTAGCTGTAAGGTTTCTCGCTCTGCCAAAATGACCGCACCATGACGACCAATATCCCCTGAAACCAATATCACATCCCCAGGTTGCAACCCTTGCGCAGACGGTCTAATTTGATCAGACATTAATTCCCCAATCCCTGAGGTATTAATAAACAGTTGGTCGACCGCCCCTTTGGGCACCACTTTGGTATCGCCACAAACTACCTTTGCGCCCGTCTTTTTGAGTTCCAGCGCCATACTGCTGACAATCCGTTCTAAAGACTGAAAAGGCAACCCTTCCTCAATCATAAAGGCACAACTTAAATATAAAGGCTTGGCCGCCATCATCGCCAAATCATTCACCGTGCCCGCCACCGCCAACTTGCCAATATCCCCGCCTTTAAAAAAAATCGGGCTCACCGTAAAGCTGTCAGTGGTAAACGCTAAGGCACCATTGGCTTCAAAAACGGCGGCATCTTCTGCTTGCCTTAATAACTCATTATCAAAGTGCGCATAAAACAATTGTTGTATCAGCTGTTGCGTCTCAACACCGCCACCGCCATGGCTCAAACTAATATGACCTTTATTCATCTTGATATCTCTTGTGCGCGGCTAGGCATCTTCGGTACATTCGCATAGCGATAATAAGCATGGCAAGCCCCTTCACTAGACACCATACAACTACCCAATGGTCGTTGCGGGTCACAGCCTTTACCAAAAACCCGGCAGTCTTTCGGCTGGGCAATACCGCGCAGAATATCACCACAAATACACAATTTATGATCGTCCAAAGCCTCGTTAGACAAATGATCGGCAAAGACCTGTTCCGTATCCCACTGTGCAAACTCAGGTCGCAATTGCAGTGCACTGTTGGGAATCTCTCCCAGCCCTCGCCAGCGAAACGTCGCTCTTGGTACTAAAAACTGTTCAATCAATTGCTGTGCTTTTAGATTGCCTTCCCAATTAACCGCTCGGCTATATTGAATCTGCAAGTGCGGCTTGTTCTCCAAAACCTGCTCAACAATCATTAATAAACTTTGCATCACATCCACCGGTTCAAAGCCACTCACCACTATGGGTAACCCATAGCTATCCACCAACGGTTGATAAATTTTGGCACCCGCAATCACACTCACATGAGAAGGCCCAATCAGTGCCCCAATCCGACAATCGTCATCACCCAGCAAAGCCGACACCGCAGGCGGTACCAAAACATGATTTATATGAAAAAATAAATTGGTCAGCCTCAGTTGCTGCGCCTGTTGCAATACTGCCGCGGTCATCGGCGTGGTAGTTTCAAACCCAATCGCAAAGAAAATAACCTGTTTATCTGGGTTCTGCTGGGCAATTTGAATGGCATCCATTGGCGTGTAAAGCGCTCGCACATCATGCCCTTTTGCGCGCACTTTTGCCAAAGACGTTTTAGACCCTGGCACCCGAATCATATCGCCCAACGTCAGCAAAATGGTGTTATCCATTTTCGCTAACGCAATTGCCTGATCAATTCGCTCCTTAGGCATAATGCACACAGGACACCCCGGGCCATGAATAAACTCAATCTGCTCTGGTAAAAGTGACTTCAACCCATATTTCATAACGGTATGCGTATGCCCGCCGCACACCTCCATCACCCGCAAGGGGCACGACAACTGTTTCGCCTTTTCGGCAATTTGTTGCGCCAAAGCATGCATGGTCTGCGGATCACGAAACCCTTGATACAATTGCTGCAATGCTAAAGTGTGCCCCTTAGTTTGACTCATGCGGTGCATCCATTAAAGCGATCATCTCTTGATACAAGGCCAAACTTTCCAACGCATCGGCTTCATCAATTTTATTCATCGCAAAACCGACATGAATCAACACATAATCGCCCAATTCAACGGCTTCCGGCATCAACGCCAAACTAACTTGGCGCTGCACACCCATCGTCTCGACAGTCGCCGCGTCGCCCGCATGAATTTCAACGACTTTTGATGGAACCGACAAACACATTTGTTACCCCTCCCAAGGGATCGACACGCTCTGATTATCCGCGCATTTTTCGTTTAAACTCAATCCAATCTACCAAGCGTTTCGTTGCCTCTTCATCTCGATGAGACCATTCCAAAATATCCACATTCGGCTTCAAACGTCTGGCCATTGCCTTGGCCGCGGCCACATCAAAATCAAAGTGTGGCAATAAATCCACCTTTGTCAAAATCACCAAATCCGCCTTATGAAACATCACCGGATACTTCTCAATCTTGTCATCGCCTTCCGGTACCGACAGCAAGACCACATTCAAATGGGTTCCCACATCATAACTGGCCGGACACACCAAATTGCCGACATTCTCAACAAAGCATACATCCAAGTTCGCTAACGGCATGTGGTGCAAGCCCTTATGCACCATAAACGCATCCAGATGACAGGCTGTGCCCGTTTGAATTTGAAACGCCTCTATGCCCTTCGCCTTCAAACGATCCGCATCTCGCGCCGTTTCCAAATCGCCTTCAATCACCCCAAACTCAAAAGGCCTTTCAGAAAACGTCGCTAAGCTTTCAAGCAAACTGGTTTTACCACTGCCTGGGCTACTCATTAAATTAATGGCCAACACCCCTTCCTTCTCAAAATGGGCGCGGTTATGATCGGCTTCATGGTCATTCTTATGTAAGATATTCTGAATCACCGCCACCGTATTGGCATCATTCAATTGCGGATTATCATGAACAGGATGAAACGGGGTTTGTGGCGACAGCGCCTCGCGATCGGTTAAAGAACAACCACAATCTTCACACATGCAACATTCCTTTATGTGTTTAAAACTCTATTTGATTTGTGTGTCTACGACTATACATTGAAGTGCCGATTAATGCGCTAGAAAAGCGCATAACTCGTTTAGTGTAGCATTTTGATGAAGTGAATCAAGTGACATATTTTGACAATGGGAACTGGCACTTTATCGCCCACATTAAGCGCAATTAAAGTGCCAAAGATTTAACGATTTAAGAAGACTCCTTACCGCCTTTTATCAACAGCCAGACCGCAAAAGACATTTCGCCGAAAATACTCGGAATCGCAACCAACGCCAAGAATATAGAAGCATAATCATCATAGTTCGGCATCATAAAATGCGCAGCCGTATCCACCATATACATCACCCCCGCAATCACGAGAAATATTGCAATGATTTTAGGTCTGCCAATAATATTGCCCAACAGAATCAGATGAACGCCAAAAAAGAACAACCCGATCAGCCAAATCGTATTAAAAATATCAACCTGCCTGAGAATTTCTGCACTCTCAGTCGCCGCTAACGCCATTGGCAATGCAAAAATCGCCGCCCCCATAATGGCCGCATGCATCATTCTAAATAACGCACTCAACCCAGACAAAGGATGCGATTTAAATAACTCATAAAGCACCCAAGCCACAACCACATCGAAGACGACCGTAATCATAAACGCCAAAATGCCCGCGCGAGCAAAAGTTCCATTTTCAACAACCGTATTCACTGGGTCATTCAACAGAGATTCGATCACAAAGAAATTCGCAAAGATGGCTGCGAAGAAAATAATAAAGTAACTGACACCGCCAATTAATGAAAGTGTTCTAGCATTTAACGTGGTATTCATCCTGGATTACCTCAAAAATATGGAAACATCATTTTAATAAATAACAACAACTTATATAATTAATTTTCGCTTTATTAGTTTAATTGAACCTGCGATATTCCTAACAATTAAAAAATTACTGACGTTTATGGTTCTCTAATAATTAAAAATGCGATACATTCAGCATTCCATTCGTATATGGAACACTTAATAGGTGACTTTAATAGACGATTCGTCTTGACAGAAGAACCGCTTTTGACATGAAAACCAACCAGGCCTGGTCAAATTAACTTGATCTTACTCTGAAATCAATCACTTCTCATTTTGAGTTATGTCTTTACGCCTGCTTGACCAGTTGTTGGTAAAGCTCGAATAGATGTTTTACCCGATCCAGTGGGGTTTTGAAGCCTTTGGGGTTGTAGAGTTTATCGACAGCTTTATCCAGCGCTTTATGAGCTTTTCGTAAAGCAGACGGCATCAAATCAGGATCGTATAAGTCGGCACGACTGGTATTGGAGTCTTTGTCAAATTCTGCTTGGCGCGCATCCAGTATCGCTTGTGCCAGCTTTTCGATTTGCTCTTTTTGTTGGTCGTTAGTTTGCGGCCAAGGGAAATTGTTGTACACCAGTTTAGCTGAATAACGATAATCGCTTTTTAAGCGTCCTGCGACAGTGCGCATCCAGTCCATATGTATCTGGCTAGTTAAAATTCCAAATTCATAAAGTGTGGCATTGGGAATCATTTGGTTTGCATCACTGCAGATGGTGTCTTGATCAAAAAAACCCATTGGCACATAAGAACGACGTTCAGATGAAACTCTTGGCAGAAGAATATAGGTTCCATCAGTTGGCTGGCGAACTTCATCAAATAACCAAGGTATTTCAGCTGACTGTTGGGTTTTTGCTTTGGTACTGGCTAAACGCATTTTCTTAACACCATCAATACGTTGCTTAACTTCAGGGATTTGCATTAAATCACGTAGTTCTTTGGTGCTGGCATTGGCAAACCATAAACAATAACGTTCGCCATTATTTAAAAACTCTTGTGAACCCAGAATCGGTTTTATCCATTGCAGCAGGCCTGGTTGTTTAGCCAATAAGTCATTTTTTTCGTCAGGAGTTAAAAACAAAAATCCGCCATCTACAGGTTTGTTGCCATACACCATCGGGCTTACATCGACTAATGGCTTGCTTCGTCCGAGCACAACTGCATTAGGCGCATCCACCAAATAAGGATTAACGTTCTCTACGGTTAAGCGATTTGGCGCCCCCTTTATGTCAGGATAGTCATAAAGCCATTTTTCAGAACGGTCAAAATGGGCAAAACCAACAATAATGCAATGTACCGACGCTTTGCCTTTGGCATCGTTATCCCAAGCAAAAGTGCGGTGCGCAAAATTGATTTTAATACCCATGTCTAACATGGGTTGCCATAACACGCCCGTTTGTTCGCCCATGCAAATGGAATTGGTCGAAACAAAGGCAGTTTGAATTGTTGTGTTATTTGTAAATTTAGCGGCCTTGTAAAACCAACCAGCGACAAAATCGAGTGACTTCCAGCTTTTAACCTCTGGTAAAAACACCTGTTGCTGGCTGGCTTCTTGAGTCTTGTTGCGGAAGTTTTTACCCACAAACGGCGGATTGCCAATAATGTAATTGAGGTTTTGTGGTTCAACCACCTGCGACCAATCCAGTTCCAACGCATTCGCATGATGAATATTGGCGTGTTCTTTGAGTGGGAGTAAATCGGGTTCTTCGCCAAAGGTTTTGGCGAATTCGACATTCATTTGGTGTTGGGTCAACCACATCGCCACTTCGGCAATGCGTGTCGGCCATTCGTCTATTTCAATGCCATAAAAGTTATTCAGAGGTATGCTGGGTTGGATTTCTAGCCCTAAGGCCATGGAACCGCCGTGTTGTGCGTGTAACACTTTGAGTTCTAAGCGGCGCAGTTCGCGATAAGTAATAATCAAGAAATTGCCGCACCCGCAAGCTGGATCGAGAAAATTGAGTGAACGTAATTTATTAGAAAATTCAATCAGACGATCATTGCGTTTTTTCTGTTGTTTGAGCTTGAGAATATCATCGAGTTCGTTTTTTAAATCGGTAAGGAAAAGCGGTTCAATCACCTTGAAAATATTTTATTCGCTGGTGTAGTGCGCGCCAAGGTTTCGACGGGCTTGCTTATCCATAATCGATTGAAACAAACTGCCGAATACTGCCGGACTGATGTCTTTCCAATTGAAATAACAGCACTCAATCAGCTGGGTGCGCATTTCGGCATCAAAACTGGGCATGTCGATACGTTCGCGAAATAGGTGACCGTTTACATAAGGGAAAGCGGCTTGTTCATCTGGCAGGTTTTTATTGCGCTGATCATCGGGCTTGTCCAAGACCTGAAAGATTTTTTGCAGATGCATTTCGGTGTCGTTGCCAGTGTCTGCGGTAAAACGCAGTAGATAGTGAATAAACTGGCGAGGATTAAACACACCCGTGTCTTCGGCAAACATACAGAACAGGATGCGCACCATAAAGACTTGTAAGTCATGGCCGACATAGCCGCTTTTTTCGAGTGAGTCATGCAATTGTCCGAGTAATAGAGCGGCACGTTCGTTAAGTTCGTACTCGGTGATGTCTTGCTTTTCTTTGCCGAGCATAAAACTGAATAAGTCGAGGTTATCGACTAGGTCGGCTAGTTGAATGGTGTAGTCGTGTTTTTGATCCAAATCGTAAAGTTTGAAGGTGTTGAGGTCACAAACCATGACATAACGTGGCAGTTCTTCATCTTTTAGACCTCTAAAATAACCCATGCCTTGTTGGTAGGCGCTTTCTAGGTTTTGGCCTTGGGATTTCATTTCAACCAGTAATACGCCTGGCCAAAATAAGTCGATGCGTTTGGTGCCTTTTTCATCCACTTTAACTGGACGTTCAAAACTGGCAACACGGCGGCGCGGTATACCAAAGATTGCAAAAAAATCGTTGAGAAAACTTTGCGATTCAGCGTTTTCTTTTTGAGCTTCGGAATAGGTTTGAACAAACCTATGTGCGTTGGTGCGCATATCGCGGATGGAAAGAGCCATGAATAATCCAGATTTAAAATAAGGGTTAATGTTAACGCTACTGTTAGATTTATGCTAGTTAAAGCCTCATCCAATATGAAGAGTTAAATGGCGATCATGCAAAAAGCACTAGTTGTGATGTTAATGCCGTTTTAAAGTGTAGCGTACTACCTGTTCTTACATTTGAAAGCTGATTTCGGCGAATAGGCGGTCATTGTTTTTGATTAAATCCCACATCAAATGATCTCCGCCTAAATAGTCAATGGCGCCGACGCTGATTTTATGGGCATCGGTTAGGTCATAGTCTAGCCAAATTCGGTGGAACCCACCTTCTTGTCCTTCATTGCCAAACAGCGTTATTAAGTAGGTGAGTTTGGCTAGGTCATGATTAAAATCGCGCGACGCACGAAACGCCGTTTGCCAGTTATGCTGTTTGACCATATCGGGAAACGTCTGCATGGCGGAGTCATAGTCTTGAATCCAACGGTCGGCAATTTCCAGTGAAAAACTCCAATCGGGAATGCTTAAATATTCAAACCCGATTAGGGCATCAATTCGGTTTTTTCGTTGACTCACGGTGTTGTATTGCAAGTTTTGAATCAGCGCCATTTCGGTTTTGAGCAACCAGTCTTGCACCACTACATTGGTTGCGAATCCGGTCATTTGAATATTGCCGTATTCGCGCTGTTGTTTGTTATCGGTAAAGTGCCAACGACTGTCTTGCACTTCGGCGGCGTAGAGTGATAAATCCCAGCCACTGAACCGCCCTTCCACTGCTGCACCGAATGTGGTTTGCCAACTGGATTCCGTTGAGATACCCGGATAGGATTGCGCCGTGGGCAGTTGCAGGTTTTGTATTGGAAAAAACTCCCCCTGAATAGCGGCTTCTTTGGGAGGGCGCTGCTCATGCATGGCTAATAGCGAAAAATCCCAATCCCCCCAAAAATAACTGAGTTTGGTCATGGTCACCGGCAATCGCAGGTTTTCAATATCGGTTAGGCCGGGTTGGCGATTATCTAATGGATTGATGACGTCGGTAATACGAATATTGTCAGACGTCCCCCAAACTTCAATTTGGCGACCGACTTTAAGGTCTATCTGGTCAGAAAGTTGACCTTGCAGATAGGTATCAAACAATTCGATTTCAGACTCATACCTATCGAGTTGATCTTTAGAATAATCATCTCTGCCTTTAAGGGTATAAATTGGATCATAAAAGCCTTGCAGCGTCATTTTAGCCTGCCAAGTGTCCCAGTCTTTTTCTACGGCTAGCTTACCTTGAAGTCGCGCTTGGTTGAGGCCACTAAAATCCATTTCATTGGCGTTAGGGGCTTTATGCGCATAAGCCAGTTGAGTTGAAAACAATAGCTCTCCAGTCACGAGCCAATCATTTGATGCGGCGGGTGCATCCTTTAAACCTTGAGTGGATGCTCTTTGTGTCGCTAACGCATCAAATCCGCCTAATGCTTGATCGAGTTCATTCATCTCTGGTTCGACATGACTGTTGTCAAATCCGCCCAGCGCATTTTCGAGGTCGTTATCGGCCGTTTGAGCAGCCTGAGCATAGATTGGAGCGATTAGTAGCTGACCAATCAATAGCACGCTAGCGCCCTTTAACGCAAACTTCATGGGTTATAAGCCTTTTTCAATACGACGCACGGTGAACATTTCATCACCAAACGCTTGATTAAATAGCACATTTTGAAAGCGTAAAAGAGTTTGATGTAAGGTCACTTTATTTTTGGTGGTGGCCATACTAATCTCGGTGCCAACCCAAATCCCATCAATCTGCTCCAGTTTTTTGATGTCCATATATTTAATTTTGCCATCGGTTTGAAAATGAATGGCTCTGACCACTACAAAGTTATCTTTGCGCACAAACATATAGGACTTTTGATAGCCAGTTTCGTCAATGGTTCTTTGATGTTTGGGAACAGCTTCCATAATCCACACGGGTTGCCCGCGAACCTCTGACTCTTTGGCGATTCGATATTGGTAATCGGCAATATCTCTTTGGGTCATATCCGCATAGGTAAAATCTGATCCCATAAAGGAGTTGCTTTTATCGCTGCTGACAATGCGTTTGGTTTTGCGTAATTCCGGCAAATACAGCCATTGGTCATCGTCTTTTTCTGAGTCGGCATAATCGTAGGTTAAAAATGCACTGTTGCGAACATCGGCGGGTGCAGTAAAGAAAATGGCACTATGGGTATCTTCACCCACATCCATTTCAAATTTTTGCATCTGCCGAGTACGTTTTTGGCCTTGTTGGTCAATCAGGATCATTTCCATTTCAGCCGTGCCTTTGTCACCATCATCACGTTGATCGACCTTGTGTGCAATTTGATCAGCGGTTAATGCAAATGCCAGGCTACCATAAATAGCCAATAGCATGACTAAACTCGTTTTCATTAGGGTTTTCATTAGGCTTTCTCTCCATTACTCTCTAGCGTTTGTGAAGTGGGGGTTTCAGGGCAGGTTAGTGCCATCAATGCCGGAGCCAATAGGAAAACGGCAATCAAGGCAACGGCAAAGGCAATGGCTGTTAACAGACCGAATAAAAACAGATTCGACATACTGGCAAACAAATACAACATAAAGCCGATAAACAATACCAGGGTGGTAATCATCATTGCGCGCCCGCTAGAGGTTAAGGTCATTTCGACGCTCTGACGATTGGAGTAGCCCTGCAAATGATAACGCCGGAAGTTGTGCATAAAATGCACGATATCATCCACGGCAATCCCGATAACGATGGCACCAATCAACATGGTAAATAAATCCAGAGGCAGGCCAAATACCACCATCACCGCTAGAATAAATAACACGGGCAGCAAGTTGGGAATCATTGCCAATAACCCCAGTTTCACGCTCGATAGCAATAACATCAGCATGGCGGCAATTACCACAAATGCAATCACATAGCTTTCTCCCGAACTGGTCACCGCCGCAGAAGACGTTTTTGCTAAGAGTGGAATCATGCCCGTTGCGGTCACAGTAATGTCTGCGGGCAAATGCTGTTTTAGCGTTTCAGACACTTGTTGCAACAAAGCATCATAAGCAAAGGCATCCACCCAAGGCGTTTTCACCGTTATTCTGGCTAATGAAAATTGGGAATCAACGAAATCCTGCAAATCATCCGACCCAGAGTTTTCAAACAACAGGATTTCTTGCGGAATCAGTTTTTCGTTTTCCGCCAAGCGATAATATTCTGGTCGATTTTCATTTAGGGCCTGGTGAATTTCTTTTAGCACGTCCACTAAACTCAAGGCTTTTCCAACGGAAGCATGATCGGTTTGAAGGGTTTGTAAATCGTTCACAGAGGCTTCAATCGCTTTTAAAACGGCTAAATTGTATAGACCATTTTGTTGATGGGTATCCAGTAACAATTCCAGCGAGATAGAACCTTGCATTCGATCATCAATCGTCTCTGTTGCCACACGCGTTGGGTGATTTTCTGGGAACCAAATCAGTGGATTATGTGAATAGCTGACCTTGGAAGCCAAACCAATACTGGTCAGCATAATCAACAGTGACACTACCACAATCGACTTGGCATGATCTTGTGAAAAATTGGCCACCCATTTTAAAAATTGATCCAATCGGTCGTGATGCTCCTTGTGTTCAGCCACTACTTTACGCCGAATCGGCAAGGCCAAAATCAATGCCGGCAATAACACCAAGGTAAAGACCAGCGCAATCATCACCCCCAATGCTGAGAAAATCCCTAAGTCGGATGCTGGTGCAACCGAAGATGGCGCAAACGAAGCCATCCCTGCGGCGGTGGTTAATGAAGTCATAATAACTGCTAAACCGGAATGTTCCAGCGTATGGACAATGGCGGCTTTTTTATTACCGTAGACATCAAAGTGTTTATAAAATATCGCTAAAATATGGATGGCGGCACCGATACCGACGGCCAATAAAAACGAGGGCATTACCTGAGTCATGACTTTAATCGGCGTACCACTCCAAGCCATTAAGCCTAGCGTACCCAGCACCGCTAAAAACACACTAAATAGCGGTAAGACCACACCGGAGACCCGTCTAAATAACAAGGCAAGGATTAAGGCGATAGCACTCAAAATCATTACAATAAATTTTTGCATATCGCCCATAATTGAACTTTTCAAAAAAGCAGTAACCGACGGCGAACCCGCTACATAGATTTTAAAATCGTCTGTTTCGTATTGCTTAACGATGTCTGCCACCGCAAGCACCATTTCACTGTTTTCTTTATCGCTGATAAAGTCAGGTTTGTTTTGTGTGCTGGTTGGCGCACCGTTCACGTTAGGAACCGCTTCATCAAAGCCTGCAAAGGCATCTTCTAAATCCAAATTCTCGGTTGACATCGGCTCGGTGTCACTGACTTTTTGAGTATTGCTTTCATCACCCTTTGAGGTATAGGTATTCGATTCCAGAACCAGCACCGTGAAATTTCCGGATGGGTTCACTAATAAGTTTTGATACAACGGATTAGCTAATGCCTGTTGTTTAATGACATTAGCCTCATGTTGCGTTTGTGGCCACTCTGCCATTAAATCGTCCACCACCAATCGATCACCCTGCCCTTGGGTTTGGCGCGCATTAATAAGAGAGGTGATTTCAAACAAATGCGGAACTTGTGTTTCCAACGCATGATGCAAATCACGCAGCTGGGTCAGATGATCAAGCTGAAAAATGTCATCGGTTTCAATGGCTACCACAATCTTCTCATCCCGACCAAATTGATTACGAAACGCATCATAAGCAATGCGAGCAGGATCAGATGCATGCAAGAAACCTTCTGTTGAGGTATCCACTTTCATTTGCGGTAGGTGCGATGCAGAAATCGCCACCATTAATAAAGAAAGCACCACAAACAGCTTTGGGTATTTCGCCAATAAAACCCCAAAACGACCCAATTGTTTTTCAGTGTAAAGATTCACGCGTTTAATCATTTTTAGTTTTCTCCAAAATATAACCAAATAGTTTAACTATTTAGTTATATTTAAGCAATAACGATTTTTACGATTTTTTTAAACTGCAAAAAGCGCAGCGCAAAGAACCGCGTTTTACGACAATATATTAGGCTTTTAACAAGGCGTTTCGTACAAGCGTCGAAATTTCGACAATGGCTTGGTCTAAACTCGGGTCAACTTGAATGTCAGAATCGATGCTGCGGCGCATCGGTTCGCTGGTATTGAAAAAGCAGATACTGCCAATAATCATAAAATGAATGGTGAGCGGATTAGCCGAATGAAATAACGCAGCCTGTTCTCCGGCATCCAGGATTTGCTTCAAACAGTGTAGCAGTCGCTGCATTTGTGCTCTCGCAGGAACGGGCATGTGGGTGCCACCTGATGCAATTTCACGCATCAGCGCAGCAGGCATTTGTTTGTTTTGATAGGTGGCTTTGGCAAAGGTTTCGATCAATGCATCCAGTTTAGCAACCAGGTCTTTCTCTGCATCCACCGCTACGATGACTTGATCCACAATCGTTTGAAATAAGCGTGTTAATACCACTTCATATAGATTGGCTTTGTCTTTAAAGTGATAATAAATACTGGCTTTATTGGCACCACTTCGGGCACACAAATCATCCATTTTGGCACCATCAAACCCCTGTTCTGCGAACAATTCGGTTGCCGTCTCTAAAATTTTTAAGGCCGTCTTATTTTTGGGGATCAACAAAGGTTTGTCCTCTTTTTTATTGGCTCGGTTAAATAACCAATCAGTTACATTGGCTAAAATCATACCACCCCAACCCGACTTTTCAAACCGAATCCGATTTCACTGCCGACAAAGCTTGCCGTATTTATGGCAATATCGTATCCTCAGTGTAATGAGAATTGAATCGAAATGAATGATAGAGTGATCTTTTTTTGATGACGCTAAAAATATTAGTCGCAGCCTTGTTCTCGGCGATTTTGATCTGGTTTTACAGCAGTGGATTAGAGCAACTTTTAACCCCGCCAAGTAATCTCAGCTCGGTTAAGAGTGCGCCAACTCAAAATACCGAGACCTCTCCAACCGTTTGGTCTGAAACTGAAATCCAGCGCCAAGAGCAACACGCTATACAGTTGATCAACCAATTGCGCCAATCGCTAAATTTACCGCCATTTGCACCGAACCCAATCTTATCGAATACGGCTCGCCAACATGCCTTGTATAGCGTGCAAAATGACCAACAAAGCCACCAACAACAACCAGGCCTGGCCAATTTTAGCGGCGAAACACCCAAACAACGGGCGTTTTCCAGCGGCTACCACAGTCCTGTTCGAGAGGTCATTGCCTACAACAAACCATCTGCCGATTTGTTAATTGGCGACTTAATGTCGGCCATTTATCATCGCTTAACGCTGTTAAACTTTACCCACACCCAAATCGGTCTGGGTATAGCGGATGATCAACATGGCAAAGTCAAAACGGCTTTGGTTGCGCAAACGGGCAATGCCGACTTGAATCAACTGTGCCAATCGCCCCAAGCGGCAAAACTCGGTCGTTATTATTATCAAGATCTTTGTCAGTCGGGAATCAGAGTCAGCCAAAAAGCCTATCAAATGGCGCTTAATGTGCCGGCCATGGCCGCACCTAAATTAATTCATTGGCCAGCAAACCATGCGGAGGTTGCCCCGGTCTTTTATGAAGAAGAGCCCGACCCGCTCCCCAATTGCAATGTTTCCGGTTATCCGGTGCATGTGCAAATCAATCCCATTTATAAAGGGCGTATTCAGTTTATTAACAACAGTTTTAAGCTTTATCAGCTTAGTGATTCCGGAAAACGCGCCGTGACAGCGGAGGCCATTTTGACCAATCTAACGGATCCGAATGATCGCTATCCGCACCTTCAAAATTCGAAACCAGAATGGATTGCTTTGTTTCCCAAACATCGGCTACATTGGAATCAAACCTATCAAGCAGAAATGGATTGGCAAGAAGGTGGTCAGCGCCATCATTTGCACTGGCAGTTTCACACCCCAAAACAACCAGGCCTGGTGATTATTCCGTCCACCTCACCCAAATCCGTGTCTGTTTCAATTTCGCCAGGTCAAACCCGCACTTTGTATTTTGCGCCAGCAGGCTGTCAGGGCGAACCACAAGCCAGTATTAAAACCCGAACGCCAAGGGGGTTGCAGCTTAAAACCCACTTTGTGGATGGCGAGACGTTGCAAGTGCAATTGGTTTCAGCCAATCACGGCGAGCGGTTTTCGGTTTATTACCAACCAACCGACACCTGGGTTCACTTTCAGGTCAACCAGCGTTAGATCCATTAGACAGAACTCGACCTTTGTGCTAAATTTCTAATACATTGTTATTCATTCTTATTCAGACAAAACAAGCCGACACCCTTGACGCTCAATACCCAAAACTGGTCTGCCCAACTGCACCAACAACTTCAACGCCATTATCATCGAGCGTGTGTAGTGGTGTGTGGAGATGCGTCCTGGCGCTGGCAACAACTGCAAGATTTAATTCCCACTGGCCAACAGGGATTGATTGTCGGTGAACCCAATACGGATTCTTGGCTATCCAAGCTGCCGCAAGCAAGTTCCATCGGGGTCAAGTCTCTCAAACATCAACTTGGACAAGAAACTGACTTTGCGATTTTTGATGCTGAACTGGGGTTTGATGCCGATGCTCTAGCCATCATCATCGGCATGATTCGCGCGGGGGGCTGTTGTTATATTTGTTTACCGCCGAAAGCGGCATTTTTATCTCAACCGAATCCGGCTGTACGCCCCTATTTAAATGCGCCCTTATCACTTGATGAGTCCTTAAAAGGCTTCCAAAGCTACTTATGGGATAACTTGCAAAACCGTGCGCTTTGGCTATTTCCAGAAACCGATCTGCCGGATTTAAGCCATTGGGTTGACACAACGACACCGTCGAAAACACCCCTACCGACTAACGACCAACAACAAGCAATTAAAGCCATTCATCACCTGGCATTTGGTCATCGAAAACGGCCATTGGTATTAACAGCAGATCGTGGTCGAGGTAAGTCTTATACCTTAGGGTTGGCGTGCTTAACATTGCTGACAGAAGGGAAACAGCATATCACCCTGACCGCGGCAAGACGCCCACAATTGGAAAACGCTATTGTTGCCATGGAAGCAAGCTTGAAAATCCCCAATAATTCATGGTCAACAAAAGGACTGACATTCGTAGAAAAACGCCCATACCTAAAGGGCACGACGGGCCTGGCTGTTTTTAGTTTAAACGGCCAGCGGTTAACGGTGCAGTTTCAAGCACCCGATGCGCTATTAGCTTCCCAAACCCCTTTAGCAACCGATGTATTGATGGTTGATGAAGCTGCGCATTTACCTTTACCGATGATACAGGCCTTACTACACAAACATTCTCGTGTCCTACTTTCAACCACCCAACAAGGCTATGAAGGCTCTGGACGCGGGTTCACTTTAAAACTCAGTGAATACCTGCAGCAACATTTCCCTGATTGGAAATCCATCACTCTGACACAACCGATTCGCTGGAACGCACAAGACCCTTTAGAAGACACCCTAAACCAATTACTGGGCTTTCAAAATGGTTCTGCACAACCTTCAACTGACCTCAAAACGCCCAATATGGCCTCTGCCGCCCCTCAGTTTTATCCAATCACCCCCATGGCGATTTTAGATAAACCAGATGGGCATGCTTATCTTTACAGCCTATTCCAACTACTGAGCCAAGCACATTATCAAACCCGCCCTAATGACTTGATGCAATTGCTTGAAGTGCCCAACCAACAGCTTTGGGTTGCCAAAACGGATAATGATCTCATTGGCGTATTGCGCGCCCTCCATGAAGGGAATTTACCGGTATCTAGCGCTCAGCAACGACAACAAGGTCATTTGTTTCCACAACTGATGGCGAAGAACAGTCACCAAGCCCAATGGCTCAGCTTAAAAACCTTACGTATCCAGAGGCTTGCCATTGACGCTGAATGGCAAAACCAAGGAATGGGGAGCCAACTGTTAACGCATTTTATGTCCGCTTTGCAAAACGAAACGAAGTTGGATGCTTTTACCACCAGCTTTGGAGCCAGCCCAGGCCTGGTTAAATTTTGGGGGAAGGCGGGGTTTGTGCCGGTACATTTAGGGGGTCAAAAAGACAAAGCCAGCGGCTTTCACAGCGTGGCGATGATTGCGCCTTTGTCTACATCCGCAAACGCCCTCACACAACAATGCGGGTTTGCACGCCAGTTTGTTTGGCAATTAACGGATGGATTCCAGCAACTCGATTTTGAACTGGTTTATGAACTACTAATGCTATTGCAACCGTTTTTGCCGCAAACAGAGTCCTTTCCAGAGAATTACTTGGCAGGGCAACCTTTTGAGGCGATTTCATGGCGGTTGCGGGAATGGACGTTATCAAATCCAAGTTGTTTAAAACACCCAGGCCTGGGCGATTTTTGGTGTCAAAAGGTGTTACAAAACCACCCTTGGTCAAATCTGCCAATGCCTCGTAAGGCATTGGAATCGCAATTCAAAGCCGCGTTATTGGAAATGCAAACAGCCGCTGACTAGTTACCAAATACCACGGTTTTATTGCCATGAATCAACACTCGATCTTCTAGATGATAACGAAGGCCACGCGATAGCACGGTTTTTTCAACATCTCTACCCAAACGGCGCATATCTTCAATCGTATGTGAATGGCTAACGCGAATCACGTCTTGCTCAATAATCGGGCCGGCATCTAGGGCTTCGGTTACATAATGACAGGTGGCACCAATCAATTTGACCCCGCGTTCATAGGCTTGATGGTACGGTTTAGCACCGACAAAAGACGGTAAAAAACTGTGATGGATATTAATCACCTTGCCCGCATAATCGACACACATTTTGGGTGGTAGAATTTGCATATAGCGCGCTAAAACAATCACATCAATGCCATACTGTTCAACTTGAGCTTGGGCTTCAGCAAAGGCGTCCAGCTTGGTATCAGGCGTAACCGGAATGTGATGAAACGGAATGTCATACCATTCGACCATGCGTCGTAAATCATCGTGATTGGCAATCACACAAGCCACTTCGCCTGGCAGATCTTCTTCATGCCAGCGATACAGTAAGTCGGCTAAGCAGTGGGATTCTTTGGAGGCAAACAGCGCGATTTTTTTCTTTTGACCCGAGTCGGTGACTTGCCAATCCATATCGAATTGTTCGGCAATCGGGGCAAACTTCTGTTTAAACCCTTCCAAATCACTTTTTAGCGAGGAAGCCAAGATTTCATGGCGCATAAAAAACCATTGATTAATGGCATCGGTATGATGATTGGCTTCAACAATGGAACCGCCTTCAGAGGCGATGAATCCGGCAACTTTGGCCACAATCCCCACTTGATCAGGGCAAGAAATAATCAGGCGAAATACACGACTCATAACAGACTTCTCAATATTAGGATGCCTCACAAACTGGCACAATTAATTTAAGGTCGTTATCTTACCAAATTCTTGACTGAGGGTTGGTGACATAATGTCTGCCAAAGTCACCCCTTCTAAATATTGCAGGTATTGTTGAGTGGCCTGTTGCAAGTGTTTTTTTAATTGGCAATGACTGCGAATAAAACAAATGGGCTCATTACAATTGACCGCTTCAAGATTGTTTTCCATTAATTCAACAATTTCACGCAACTGAATTTGGTGAAGCGGCTTTGCCAATCTTACCCCGCCTTTTTGGCCACGCACCGCTTCAACATAGCCATGATGAACCAGTTTTTGCACAATCTTGGTGACATGACTTTTTGAAATTTGAAAGCGGTCAACAATCTTTTGAATCTGTAGTAATTGCGGGCTGGGCGTTGCGGCCAAGGCCATGAGCACACGAAAGGCATAGTCAGTTTGTTTGGTCAATTGCATAATGGTCGCTCATAGTGTGATTCGATTCAGGCAAGGTCTGTTCTTTAAGCAATTATAGTTGACAAGCCACAAAAGATTCAAATAAGATGCACCTTTAAACATTCATATTAAATGAATCTTTTATTATTATCTTTTAATCGAGACCTAAATGACGATCAAGACTGGCTATTTTTTTGAACGCGCCTTCCGCCCTTTTTTCTTAGGTGCTGTCACCTTTGCGGTTATCGCCATGCTGACTTGGTGGTTTCAATCTCCTAGCTTTAGTGGCGCATTTTCAAATATTGAAGCGATTCACTGGCATGGTCATGAAATGGTATTTGGCTATGCTCTGGCGACGGTCACAGGGTTTTTACTGACAGCAGTTATGAATTGGAGCGGCATGAATAGCGCTTCTGGCTGGCCGTTGGCGATGGCCTTTCTGTTCTGGTGTTTGGCGCGTTTAGGGTTATTATTTTCATTGCCAATCGCGTGGATCGCATTGTTTGATTTGGGGTTTAATTTGTTATTGGTGGCGTTATTTGCCTGGCCGGTATGGCAAAAGTCATTATGGGCACAGACAGGCTTGTTGAGCAAGTTTACGCTACTACTGCTGGTCAATATGCTGTTTTACGCTCAAGCATTGGGGTGGCAAACATCTCCAATTTGGGGCTGGCAACTGACCTTGTCCAATACCGTGATTATGGGATTATTTCTAGTTATCGCCATTAACCTCACCATGATCGGTCGCACTCTGCCCTTTTTTACCGAAAGAACCCTACAGTTGTCGCCCCTATCGGAAACGCGATGGCTCAATCGTTTAGCGTTGATTGGATTGATTGGCGTCCTTATCTGCGCCGTCATTGCCCCTAACCACTGGCTCATGACAGCTATCGCCTTGCCAACCGCAATGGTTTTTGCGCTGCGAGGCAACCACTGGTATCACCCAAACATTTGGAAAGCACCGCTATTATGGCCTTTGCATCTAGCGTATGGTTTTATGACACTCGGGATTGCGCTTTATGGTCTTGCGGGACTCAATATCATCCACCCGACCTATGCGCTACATGCCATGACCGCTGGCGGCATCGGATTACTGTGCTCAGCGATGGTCGCGCGCATCAGTTTAGGCCATACCAACCGCAATGTATTTGAGCCTCCCAAGGGCTTAAAGTGGGTCTTCATTAGTTTGGCTATCGCCGCGATGTTTCGGGTATTACTCCCCGTAATCAGTCCCGAGTTTTTGAGCCTTTGGCTACAACTGAGTCAATGGAGTTGGATACTGGGATTTGGGTTGTTATTATCGCTCTATTGGCGCGTCCTCAGCCAACCCAGTTTGAGAAATCCACACAATTTATTTTAAACGCACGATTTGCTCTCAGGAGGTATTTATGAAAACCTTAGCACCCTATTTTATGCTTGTTTTATGCTTTATTTCGACCCAGGCCTGGTCAGAATCCACTGATGATCGCGAGATTATCTGGGTCACCGATGCTGAAAAAACCGCATTGTTAACGGAAATGCGCAACTTTTTAGGTGCCAGTCAACAAATTCTTGCCGCCGCCTTATCAGAAGAGGTTGATGCGATTGAAGCGGCAGCACGCCCTGTTGGCGTTAAGCTTATGAAAAATACACCTGATGCATTAAAAGCAAAGTTACCCAAGGGCTTTGGCCAGCTAGGCTCCAAAACGCATTTAGGATTTGAAAACATTGCCGATGAAGCTTCCGGCATGGGCGATACCACCCTTATTCTTCAGCAACTGGCAACATTGCAAACCCACTGTATCGCTTGCCATGCCCGTTACCAATTTAAGGTGGCACAAATCAAAAAATAACTCGATGACTTCAGTGAATTAAGCAAGGAAAGTGACAAAGTCTTGGTTTATATCTAAACGTCGTTATAATCATCGATAGGTGATTCAATATAGCTATTCAGGAGACCATTATGTCGAATGTCACAGGCAAGCAGATAGATATTCCAGAGAGTTTTATTCTTAGTACTAGCACAGATCTAAACGGCGTTATCGTTTCTGCCAGCCCAGACTTTTGTACCATTTCCGGTCGAACCCCAGAAGAAATGCTGGGACAGCCCCATAGCATTGTTCGTCATCCTGATTCCCCATCACAAATTTTTAGTGACATGTGGTCAACCCTGTCGAAAGGCCACCCTTGGCAGGCTGCCGTTAAAAATCTGGCTAAAAGTGGTGATCACTATTGGGTAGTAGCCAATGCCTCACCGATCTTTGAAAATGGTCAAATTACCGGCTATATCTCGGTTCGTCGTGCAGCAACCCCCGAACAAATCCAAGCAGGTGAACAAGCCTATCAAGACATAGCTGCTGGTAAAAAGAAATTAAAGGGGGGTCATCTTGTCCCCGCCAAAATGCCTTTACGTGAACGTTTTTCACTCTTCACCCACTTCAAGGTCAGTGTCGCCAATAAATTTTTAATGGCCTTTTTACCCATTCTACTGTTGGGTGTTATTCAAGGCGGTATGTCTCTTTACACGGCTTATGAACACAAAGCAGAGTATGAGTTGACCAATCAACAAATGCCACTGGTCACTTTAATTAGTGAACTCACTCACGAATCGCAAAAAGAACGTGGGGCATCCGCTGGTTATTTGGGTAGCAAAGGAAAAAGTTTTAAGGATGAATTGGCAAAACAGAGACAACTTTTTGATCAGAAAAACCAAGCCTTACAAAAAACGCTGGCAGAATCTCCTGAATTGGTTACCGACCAAATAAGGAACGTAATTGAAGCATTACAGACGCAAATTGCGCTTGTCGAAAAAACTCGACCACAAATTGACCAGTTACAAATCAATCCAGCAAAAGCGATCGGCAATTACAGCAAACTCAATAGCCATTCCATTGAAATCATCAGCCTCCTAAGCCGTAACGTCAAAGATAAAGATGAAGCCAAAATGCTCTATGCCATGCAAACGATGGAGCAGTATAAGGAGATGGCAGGCATTGAAAGAGCCGTGCTCTCAAATACCTTTGCCGCCAATCAGTTTGCGCCAGGGTTTTATGAAAAATTTATAAAATTAATGGGTAATCAAGATCGTTATGCTAAAACCTTCCAAGACTATGCCCCCAAGACGCTCGCAAACTCCTTAAATGATTTAACACACTCTGCTGAATTTAAAAAAACCCAAGCCTATCGAGATATTGCATTAAAGCAGAATTATAGCGGTAATTTTAATCAATCCGCGACCGACTGGTACCAAGCGCAAACTGCCAAAATCTCGTTATTGAATGCGTTTGTGCAGATTTTAAATTTGAATATTTCTGAATTAACGGCGCAAAAAGCGGCTGAGCAGCAAAATGTTTTTTGGTGGACCTTTAGCTTAGTGGTGTTAGCGGTCATGCTATCTCTTATTATCGGCTATCAAGTTTTCAGAACGGTGATTGGAACCCTACGTCAAATTAACCGCGTGGTCAGCGAGATCATTGAATCTGGCCGCTTAGCCGACCGAGTTCGCATCCAAGATACCGGTGATGAACTCTCCGCGGTGGCCAATGCCTTTGATAATATGATTGGTAATATGGAAAGATCGATTTTTGCAGTCAGCGAAGTAATGGATCAAATTGCCCGCGGTCATTTTGACCACCGAGTGTCTGATCCGCTAGTAGGTGATATGGACACTTTGAAACGCGGCGTCAACCATGCCGCAGACAGTGTGGAAAAAACCATGCAAGCGCTACATGAAGTCATGGGCGGCTTAGCCAATGGTGACTTTAGCGTGCGCATGGATGACCGGGTTCCTGAAAATCTGCGAAATTCGGTCAATGGCACCTTATCGACGATGGATACCGCTATGCAATCCATGGAAGAAGTGATGACCAAGCTATCACAAGGTCACTTTAATGAGCGCATTAATCTGAATCTGAAAGGTAGCTTTAAAAATCTTGCCGATAATATGAATCGTTCACTGGATGAACTACAGGGTGCGATTACCGAAATAAACCAAGTCACCAATGCCTTGGCTCAAGGCGATTTAACCGCACAATCAACAACCACCCTTGGCGGTGACCTAGAAACCTTACGCCAAGCGGTTAATGGGGCGGTTCAGGCGTTAGCTGTCACCATTCAAGAGATTCAGCAGGCCACACAACAAGTAGCCCAAGCCTCAAATGAAGTAGATTCCGGCACTCAAAGCCTAAATGACCGTACCCAACAACAAGCGGCTTCTTTGGAGGAAACCGCAGCCAGCATGGAACAAATGACCAGCTCAGTACAGCAATCCGCTGAAAATGCAGGAGAAGCCAGTGAGTTGGCTTCGGCTCTAAAAACCAAGGCGGAAAACGGATCAAAAGTCATGCAGCAAACCATTGATGCCATGTTTGGTATCCGTGAGGCCAGTGAAAAAATCAATGACATTGTTGGCTTGATCGATTCGATTGCTTTCCAAACTAACCTCTTAGCACTGAATGCGGCAGTTGAAGCGGCTCGCGCGGGAGATCATGGGCGAGGATTTGCCGTTGTTGCAGGTGAAGTTCGTAGCTTAGCTCAAAAATCAGCCGATGCGGCGAACGACATTAAACGCTTGATCGGACACACCACCGAACAAATCAGCTCAGGTTCGGAACTGGTTGAAGCCTCCGGTGCGGCACTGGATGAAATCAATCATGGCATTGAGTCCGTGACCCAACTGGTTGCCGGCATAGCGGAAGCCGCAAACGACCAATCGAAAGGGATTGGACAGGTCAATATTGCGATTAGCAGTATAGACAGCACGACTCAGCAAAATGCGGCCTTGGTTGAAGAAACTTCGGCTAATACTGAAACGTTAAAAGAAAACAGTCAACGCATGGAACAAGCCGTATCACGCTTTAACTTAACCAAAAAACTAACTTAACCCTAACAACACCAGGCAACTAAAAATTGAGTTGCCTGGATAACGTCTTACAGCCCTACGCTATCGCTTAACCCCTAAAGCGCTATAGAACCAATTCGGGTCAACACCTTGCCCTCAGCACAGTTTCTGCTATACTCCCGACTAATTTTATTTCTTAAACTTATTGAATTTCCTTATGAAAATTGTGTCTTTTAATGTTAACAGCGTGCGTATGCGCATTCATCAGCTCCAAGCTTTAACCGATCAGTATCAACCTGACATCATTGGTTTGCAAGAAACCAAGGTTCAGGATCATGAATTTCCGATCAGCGATATTGAACAAATGGGCTATAAAGCGGTCTTTATGGGGCAAAAAACGCATTACGGAGTCGCGTTACTGTACAAAGCCGACCTTGAGTTGGTTGATTGCCAATATGGTTGGTCTCATGATACCGATGACGCTCAGAAACGGATGATTATCGGTGATTTCAAGGATGCCTCGGGTAATGACATTCGAGTGGTCAATGGCTATTTTCCTCAGGGAGAAAATCGCAGTCATCCAACTAAATTTCCAGCCAAAGAACGCTTTTATCAAGACTTAATGGCCTACCTAAATGATTCTTGTAGCCCAGACCAAAACCTGGTGGTCATTGGCGACTTTAATATCTCTCCGGAAGATATTGATATTGGTATTGGCGAACCCAACCGTAAGCGCTGGTTAAGAGACGGAAAAACCAGCTTCCTACCTGAGGAGCGCGAGTGGTGGTCAACCCTTCTTGAATGGGGGCTAAAAGATAGTTATCGCGTTATTCATCCAACCGAAGACCGTATCTTTAGCTGGTTTGACTATCGCTCAAAAGGATTTAATGATGACCCGAAACGTGGTTTAAGAATTGATACCGTATTAGCTACCGCACCTTTAATTGCCAAAACCACTGACAGCGGCGTTGCTTATGACATTCGCGCGATGGAAAAACCTTCTGACCATGCGCCGGTTTGGTCTGATTTTAATTTATAAAACACCTTTAGAGAATTGACCCATGACAAAACAATTTGAAATGGCCAGCACGGCTTTACAAAAAATGACTTTAGTTCAAAGTGAAAAACTGACTGACAACACCTTAATGATGCTGCTCAAGCCTTTTTCTTCTTTTGCGTTTCAAGGGGGTCAATATGTAATGATGGGCATGGATAAAGAAGAACTAAAGCCCTTCTCCATTGCGTCTGCCTGTCGAGACGATGAATTGATCGAACTGCATATACGTGACACTGATCATTCTGAATGGATGCAAAATTTATTTGCCTTAGAAACTGGTGCCGTTTTATGGGTTTCGGTCGCCACCAATCAATACGAATTGGCCTCTCCTAAGAAACTAAAAGACAAAACGGTCATTTTGATTGCAGGGGGAACCGGCTATGCTCCAATGCGAGCGCTATTGGATGAATTATTGAAAAGACCCAACCCGCCTAAAGTGGAATTTTACTGGGGCGCAAAAACGGAAGAAGAGCTCTATCGAGATGCTGACATGAAACAGCTAGCTGACCAACATGAGAATGTCACTTATATCCCCGTATTATCGGGCATTCAGGGTGTTGCAGAAAGAGGTGTTCACCGTCGAGTTTTAACCGATCACCTTGATTTAACTAATGTCCATATCTATTTATGTGGACCTTGGGCGATGTTCGAAGCCGCCAAAAAAGACTTTATTGCGGCTGGACTGACGCCTGAGCAATTTAATTAATCATTTAGCCTTTCTTAGAGCGAATGCGCAATGTTTGCAATTGCTCTAAGGTCATCCCTTCGACTTCAACTTTACCACTTTCTATTGCTTTGATGGGAACACCTTCTTTCGGCAATTTCGGCAGTTCAAAATGCGTTACCCAAGGCACATTATGCTGATACATATAGTGTCCTTCTTCTAATTCGATAGCTGATAAATTGTAAATCAACTCAAAAACGTGATCGGCAAATTGTGGCTCAACAATGACCTTCAACATATCCATTTCTTGCCAGGCTTCTTCCGCTACCAACGCATTTTGATTTCGAATCACTAAGGTTTCTGTCAGCAATATATTCTCATCAAACAGCTGCTCAACAATGGACTGGGCTGCACCTCTCCCTAAAATACAGACGATGAGTTTCGCTGGGCGACAGTGGTCTTGATTTAACACATCCTTCCCCTATTCTGACAACACTTCTGCTACATTAAGCTTTTGATGGGACTTAGCGCGCCTTTGTTCAATCTTTTCAAGCACATGTGGAGGAATATAAGTCGCGGCCTTTTCTAAAGGCGTCACATAAATAATGCCCATGCCTGGGGTATCCAGTTTCCCGGCAATAAACATTTCTGTAAAAACCTCTTCCTCCTGCTGCTTTGAAACCATAATCTGAACCACTTCTTTTTCAGCATCCACGGTAATACTTAATAGCCCTAAGCGTTCACGAACCCCTGCACCACGCCCATAATGGATAGACGCGCCCTGTGCACCAGCCCCTCTGGCTGCTTCAACCACCACATTACCCTGCCCTCTTGGCACCATACAGGTAATCAATGACACTTCCGTCAAAATGGTCATTTCTTTTTGAAAACTCATTTGTCCCCCTTTGATTTAGCCTGACTCGTCACATTTTTCAGCAAACCGTTATCCAATGTCACGGAACTTTCAATAGCCTCTTTTTCCAAGCGGTAACTGCGATATCGCGTCCATAGACCAACAATCAGCACACATAAAATCGGACCAATTGACGCCATCGCCAAAATGCCAAATCCTTCTATTGCTCCAACCGCTTGGCCCAACCCCAAGCCCATTGCTAAAACCAATGGCACCGTAACAGGACCGGTGGTCACGCCAGCACTATCCCAAGCCACATTTACAAATTCTTCAGTGGACAGCAGGGTCAGCAACAACGCGAATAAATATAACGGCAATAGCATCCAAGCTAAAGACCAGTCAAAAATGATTTTCACCACCCCTAACGCGATACCACCACCGACGCCCAAAGCGACGGCCATCATTAGCGTTTGTTTTTTAAAGGCCCCATTGGTGAGCCGTTCAACCGTCAACCCCAATGCATTCAATGCAGGTTCGGCAATCGTCGCACCAAACCCTAAAATAAACGCGAAGATAATGGTAATGGCAATCCCTAAACTAAACCAATATAAGGGGGAATCGGAAATGGCATCAATGCCGGTAAAGGCAGCCGGAATTAAGGAACCGGCCTGTGTTCCCAAAGCTGCTAGGCCATAGGTTAACCCCAAATTAAATATCACCATCCCTATTACCGAAAAACCAATGCCCAATAAAACTACTTTCACATCGGGAATTCGATCTTTTAACAACAAAAACAACACAAGCCCTAAAAACAACACTAATGGGACGATGGCTCGAATACCGTTAATCACTTCCACAAACGGGGTTTTTTCATACCAAGCCGGCGATGAAGCTTGAGCCATTTGTACGCCTTGCAGTATCTGATCTAGTGGAACCGTTTCATAAATATAAATTCCTAAGAGTTGCACACCAATAATTGGGAACAATGAGGCCAAAGTGACAATCCCAAATCCGGACAATGACTGGTTACCACTCCCCGCCGCCGCCGCGATCCCGATCCCCAATGCCAAAACCAAAGGCACAGTCACTGGACCGGTGGTCACAGCGCCACTATCCCATGCCAAACCCACAATACGACTGAGTTCGGGAATTTGCATCGAATAAAGCGTAATCAGCAATGTCGGGATCACTGATAACAAAATCAACGGCTTCAGGCTCCAATCAAAGATAAACCGCAAGGTGCCAAGCACTGCAGCCAACCCAACCCCTCCCCCAACGACGAGCACCAAAATATCGGACCAATCAGTTAATAACGTATATAAATAAGGCGCTATCATGGGATCGACATTAGAGCCTGCTGTCTTTAAAGCACCGATTGCGGGTTCGGCAAATGTCACACCAATCCCTAATAAGAAGACAATCAATAACACCACCGGCAAGGTAGATTTTTTGGGTAGCTTATTACCAATGGTTTCACCAAATGGCATCAACCCTAACCGAAGACCTTCCATAAACAGCATCAACCCTAAAATGACTGCCAGTAAACCGCCCACAACCAAAGAGGCATCCATAATATGCTGGCGTAATATCAAGGTTTGAAATAAAACCAAATATAAGGCCAGGGGTAAAACGGCCTTAAGTTGTTCTGACACCTTTTGCTTCAGGTAAGGGGTGAGTAACCGTTGGACATCGGTTCTCGTCACCTCAATTTTTTGATAAGCCGCTTCGGGGGACTTTGTCAGTTCATTATAGGTTATGACTTTGGTGTTAAAGCGTTCCTGCTGAACCAGTTCGTGAAAAGGGATTTTCTTCATGAATCTTCAACTCACTGTTTCAATTGTATCACCAGTTGCTCAATCGCTTGAGCACGGTGACTAAGAGAATTTTTTAATGATTTTGATAATTCAGCTACCGAGCAACCTTGGTCAGCCATCCAAATAATGGGGTCATAACCAAATCCACCCGTGCCCTTAGGTTCGCTCATAACCGAACCACACCATTTCCCCAATCCAATAACAGGGGTAGGGTCTAAAGGATGACGAACAAAAACCATTGCACAATAATAGCAGGCTTGACGATTCTGACTATTCGATTGCGCCAATTCGGCTAACAATTTTTCATTATTACGTTGATCTGACGCTGGTAAGCCTTGATAGCCTTCCGAGTAACGTGCTGAATAAATTCCAGGTTGTCCGCCTAAAGCATCCACCTCTAACCCAGAGTCATCGGCAATCGCCGGAAACCCGGTTTTTTCACTGGCAAACCGGGCCTTTATCAAAGCATTTTCAATAAACGTCAACCCATCCTCTACCGCTTCTTCAGTAAAAAACTGCTTTTGCGGCACTATCGCCATTCCTAACGGGGACAATAGCGTTTGCATTTCGGCCAACTTGCCAGCATTTCCGGTTGCCAATACCACAGTTTGCATTTATGCCTCCAAACAGGCTTTTTGTATAGAAATTAACTCAGCAATGCCTTTTTGCCCCAAGGCTAACATGGCATTCATTTCCATCATTGAAAATGGTGCCGCTTCGGCTGTGCCTTGTACCTCAATAAATTCACCCTTTTCTGTCATTACCAAATTCATATCCGTCTCAGCGTTAGAATCTTCTGCATAATCCAAATCCAAAACCGGGTGACCTTGATAGATACCGACCGAAACAGATCCGACGCCATGCAAAATAGGAGTTGTATTCAATAACCCCTTTTCCAATAGCTTTTGAATGGCCAGTGATATCGCAACAAACCCACCGGTAATGGATGCCGTACGGGTGCCACCATCCGCTTGAATCACATCACAGTCTACCAAAACGGTTCTTTCACCCAGCGCCGTCAAATCCACAGCAGCTCGCAGGGATCGACCAATCAAACGTTGAATTTCAACCGTGCGCGCCCCTTGTTTTCCAGCACTGGCTTCTCGGCGCATGCGGTTATCGGTAGAACGCGGTAACATCCCGTATTCTGCCGTAATCCAACCTTGTGATTTTCCACGTAGAAATGGGGGCACTTTTTCTTCGACAGTTGCATTACAAATAACCTTGGTATCGCCAAACTCAACCAATACCGATCCTTCCGCATGCTTGGTAAAATGCTTGGTAAATTGAATTTGCCGTAACTGATCTAATGCTCTCCCACTTGGCCGCATGCACATCTCCTAAAATTGTTACTATAACCATATTTAAAAACGAAATAAATTATACATTAATGCATGACTCGGACATGGCTTTCCCCCTACAGCGGGTCATAAGCTTTATTTCTTGACATCAATCAATATTTTTATTTGAATTTTTCCTTAAACGTCAGTATAGTTCGGAATGTTGTCAGGAATAACAACTTATCAGAGGAAATATAAATGAGCAATTTAATACAAATGATTGGCGTTCTAGCAATCGCAGTTGTCATCCCATTACTTGTTTTATTGGGTATTTGGGCAGACGTTTTACCTCAATCTTTACAAGTCGCAATTGGCATGTTCGGCGTCATTTTCGCAGCAACATTTATTGTTGGCGGAAATCTATACCTTATGTATAGTGACATCAAAACCAAGCGCTATTCAAAGTAAAATTGCGCTGTGGATCAAAAAACCCAGTTTTACTGGGTTTTTTTTCACCTGCAGAATGGAGATAATATCTAAACCTACCTTGTCACTCTCCTCAACACCAGTCAAAACTTTTGTATAATACGTTCGATATATATTTTTTCTAACTCTAGTGACCAAATTGTGAGTCCAAAGCCCTAAATGAACGCTGACACGCCAGAGCAACCAACGCCCCCCCCAAAAAAGCCGAAACGCCGTTTTTTTAGACGCTTATTTTGGTTATTTTTTTGGTTTGGGATGGTGTTAACCCCCCTTGCAGCAGGCACGGCCTATTATATTAAAATTTATCCTACCTTACCGGATGCGTCTGAACTTGAAGATGTCACTTACCAAGTCCCATTAAAAATCGTAACCCAAGATGGGAAACTGATTAGTGAAATCGGTACAAAAAAACGCATCCCACTCACCTATCCCGAAATCCCACTAACGATGACCCAAGCGATTATCTCAGCAGAAGATGAAAACTTCTTTAATCATGGCGGAGTGGATTACAAGGGGATCGCGCGTGCAGTCTATGAACTCATTACGACAGGTAGTAAAAAATCTGGCGGTTCGACCATTACCATGCAAGTTGCGCGCAACTTTTTCCTCAGTAAAAAGAAAACTTACTTAAGGAAGTTCAATGAAATCGTGTTGTCTTACAAGATTGAACATCAGATCAGTAAGCAACAAATCCTAGCACTGTATCTCAACAAAATCTTTTTGGGCTACCGCTCCTATGGGGTTGCCGCCGCAGCGAGAACTTATTACAACAAAGATCTAGCGAACCTTTCATTGGACGAGTTCGCGATGATTGCCGGTTTACCAAAGGCACCGTCACGCTATAACCCAATCTACAACCCCAAAAGAGCTCAAATTCGTCGTAATTATGTATTAAGACGCATGTATGACAATGGCTATATTTCTTTGACCGAAATGCAAGCCGCCCAGGCGGTTCCAGTTCATGCAAAACTCTCCAGTGCAAACATCGACATTGAAGCCGGCTATGTTGCTGAAATGGCACGCCGATTTGCGCTTGACCGATTTGGCAAAGAAGCCCTAAAAAATGGCTTAACTGTTATGACGACAATTGATAGTCAGCTTCAAGCCGTCGCCAATTCAGCCATCCGAGACGGTTTACAAGACTATGAACGTCGTCACGGTTATCGCGGGGTTATCCGTCATCTGCCACCAACCTTACTGACCGATCCAGAACAGTTGCTAGATGAGCTAGATAACACTGAAAAATTTGGCTCACTCGAAGTTGGCGTGATCAAAACCGTGGCGACCGAAACAGCCGAAGTCATGATGCAAAACGAGCAAATCATTACCTTGCAGCTTGAAGACATTCAATGGGCGGCTCCCTACATTGACACTAATAAAACGGGCGACACGCCATCCGACCTTAACAGCATATTTAAAGCGGGCGATGTTATTTATTTACAATATTTAAATAATCACTGGCAACTGGCACAGAACCCACTCACCGAAGCTGGCCTGATTTCAATCAATCCCAAAGATGGCCGCATTTTTGCACTCGTGGGTGGCTTTGATTATTTCAAGAGCAAGTTTAACCGCGTCACCCAAGCCCATCGCCAAGTCGGCTCTAATATTAAACCCTTTTTATATTCCAGTGCGTTAGAAAAAGGATTTACCGCCGCCAGCATTATTAACGATGCGCCTGTGGTGTTTCACGATGCCGCTTTAGAAGAATCTTGGCGCCCTGAAAACTATTCTGGACGCTTTTATGGCCCGACTCGGTTGCGCAATGCTCTAGCCCATTCTCGAAACCTGGTTTCCATTCGGTTATTACAACAAATTGGCGTTGGCTACGCACTGGACTATTTTGCCCGTTTTGGCTTCCCCGAAGAACGCTTAAATGCCCACCGTGACCTCTCTTTGGCTTTGGGGTCGGTTCAGCTTACGCCTTGGCAAGTAGTCAAGGGGTATGCCGCATTTGCCAATGGTGGCTACGGAATTGATCCCTATTTAATTGATACCATCACCGATTTTGATGGCAATATTCTCTATAAAGCACAGCCACTCACTGCTTGTGAAAATCAATGTTTTGAGGGCATTCCAAATAATGCGCCGAGTATCATTACCCCACAGAATGCTTATATCATGACCACGCTCATGCAAGATGTTATCAATTTTGGGTCTGGGCGCAAAGCTAAGGTACTGAACCGCAATGACATTGCCGGTAAAACGGGCACCACCAATGATCAAAAAGACGCTTGGTTTTCAGGATTTAGCCCAGATATTGCCACCACCGTTTGGGTAGGCTTTGATCAACCCAAAAGCTTAGGTCGCTCCGAAGTGGGAGGGCGCGCAGCCTTGCCGATTTGGATTGACTATATGCGTGAAGCCCTTCAACCTTATCCTAATGCGCCATTTGCCATTCCCGAAGGGCTGGTTAATATCCCGATTGATCCTGCGACAGGCCAAGCCGTATTAGCCGACGAACCGAATGCCTTTTTTGAAGTCTTCCGTGAAGCTTATGCGCCAGTGATTCCCGACCTTTCTGAAAAACGTATTGAAGAGATGACTCAAGAACTATTTGAATAGAAAAATGTAACTTTCCGTAATGAGGTAAAGGCAATGGATTGGACACGACTTAGCGAAACAATCAGTCAAACACTTCAAAAACCTTTTCATATTGTCAATGCAAGCGAACTCAGTGGCGGGGATATACACGCTGCATACCGATTGCATACCTCGGATGGCGATTACTTTTTAAAACTCAACCAACTCAATTGCGCTCCCTTATTACAAACCGAAGCGACCAGCTTAAAAACGATCTTACAAACCAATAGCATTCATGTTCCGAAGGTTATAGCCCAAGGCACTTTATCTGGGAGCCCCCCGCAGGCCTGGTTACTTTTGAGCTATATTGCGTTATCTCATAAAGGAGACGACGCTCAGCGCGGTAAAGATTTAGCGTTATTGCATCATCAAATTAACCCGGATCGTCAATTTGGTTGGTTTGAAGATAACTATATTGGTCGGACTCCTCAGCCCAATACTTGGCACGATAACTGGGTAGAATTTTATGGTCAGCAACGCCTGCTGCCCCAACTTAAGCTGGCCGCCAAAAACCAAGCACCCAAACCGCTATTGGCCGATGGCGTTGAACTCATCAAACAGTTACCCCATTTTTTTCAAGCTTACCAACCCGAAGCGTCCTTGCTACATGGTGACCTTTGGGCGGGAAATAGTGGTTTTACCCAAACAGGTAATCCTGTTTTTTTTGATCCAGCCAGCTATTACGGCGACCGAGAAACTGACCTGGCCATGACGGAACTGTTTGGGGGCTATGGCACCGAATTTTATCAAGGCTACCAACAGGTTTTCCCGTTGAACCCAGGCTACGAGCAACGTAAAACGCTTTATCAACTGTATCATGTCCTCAACCATTTCAACCTATATGGTAAAAGCTATTTACACCAAGCTGAGCGAATGATTCAAAGCTTGCTTAACGCATGCTAAAATACCACCGAATTTTACGAATTAACTTCTTTTAATCATGGACGCAACTATGAAATTTATTCTTCTTGGCGCACCCGGCGCAGGTAAAGGCACCCAAGCCCAATTTTTAACCAAACAATTCAATATCCCCCAAATTTCAACGGGAGACATGCTTCGTGCCGCCATCAAAGCACAAACGCCGATGGGAAAAATGGCCAAAGAATTTATGGATGCGGGTAAGCTGGTGACAGATGAAATCATTATTGGTCTGGTTCAAGACCGTATTCAAGAAACCGATTGCGCGAATGGTTTTTTGCTTGATGGTTTTCCAAGAACGGTTCCGCAAGCCGATGCCTTAAAAACAGCGGGCGTTGAAATTGATGCCATTATTGAAATTGACGTGCCAGATGAGGAAATTGTCAATCGCATGGCCGGTCGCCGTGTTCACCCTGGTTCGGGACGCACCTACCACTTAACCTATAATCCTCCAAAAGTTGCCGGTAAGGATGATGAAACCGGTGAAGACTTGATTCAACGGGATGATGACCAAGCAGAAGTGGTATTGGATCGCCTTAAAGTCTATCATGCCCAAACAGCACCTTTAGTGGATTATTACCGTGCTGAATCAGATCAAAATACTCACTTAAAATATATCAAAGTCGATGGGACTCAACCCATTAGTGATGTCGAAAACGCCATCTTAACATCGCTTAACTAAGACTGAGCAAAGACCTAAAAAGGGCGTCAAGGCGCCCTTTTTTATTTTAATTGTTCCTCTATCCGCAACACTCATTCCCCGCAATCGTTGTTTTTAGCTGAGTCTATTCTACCTATAATGAAGTTTCTCTAGACATTTAAAGGAACGCTCATGGCAACTCTATTACGGATTGACAGCAGTGCACGTCAACAAACCTCTGTTTCTAAAAACTTGGCAGATCAAGCTGAAAACAGCTGGCTAAAAAAGCACCCTAACGGCATTATCGAACGCCTAGATACCAATTCAGCACAAATCCCCCATATCACGGAAACCGTGATCAATGCCATGTACACCCCCAGTGACAAGCGTAGCGCCGACCAACAACACGCTCTGGCACTCTCAGATCAATTAATTGAACAGCTGAAACGTGCGGATACCCTGCTCATCAGTACCCCTATGTACAATTTTTCCATTCCTTCCAGCCTGAAAGCCTATCTCGACTTGGTGTTGCGCGTTGGCGAAACGTTTGTCTATACCGACCAAGGGCCAAAAGGATTACTGCCAAATAAAGAGGCCATTATTGTGGTGGCCACTGGTGGCAATTACACGCGCGCCCCCCTCAATGAGATGGACTTTGTAACGCCTTACTTAAAAGTTGCAATGAACTTTATTGGCATTGAACAGATATCAACATTTGTGGCGCCTGGTCAAGGGGGGGCGGCTGAAAAAGCACAAGCAGCTCAACAGCAGGCGCTTTCAGAGATCATCACAGCAATGGAGTCCGATCTCTAAAAGCCCTTTTCTATTCGTTCAAGATTATAAATCTAACTGGCATTTAAACGGGTTTCGTATATAATGCAACGCTTTAATAATTGACTTGAACCCAAACTGGGTGCAAGCGCTTTTATTTGCCGAGGGGTGGCCAACCGGCCTGAGATCCAATTTGGGGAACCCTTAAACCTGATCCAGATAATACTGGCGTAGGAACAGGCTGCATCTCTACTAACTTGTTATAAAGTTATGTCTTTTGCTTTCCTGTCCTTTTTTGATTTTTTTCTGTAAGAAACCGTTGTTTTTTAATCCACGCATTGACTTGGATTACGGTTTCATAATCAAGGATAGATAATGATTTTTCGTAATACCCAACTTCCAGCAATTTTACCGCTGACCTTACTGTTCACTGGCTTAAGTTCCTTAACCACGCTTCAAGCCGCGGATACCGACAAGCCTCTCATAATGGCGCCCGTTAAAGTTGAAGCTGACCTTCGTGGCACTGAATCAGATAACTTAGCCGCCAGTCATACGATTATTGACGCTCAGACCCTTCAACAAGAAGGTGCCAGTCACTTTGATAATATATTGCTGCAAACGCCAAATGTGAATTTTTCCGGTCAAAGCTCACGTGCACGTCACATTCAAATTCGAGGCATGGGCGAGTTAGATGATTATACGGGGGCCCCCAACCCGAGCGTTGGTATGTCGATTGATGGGATTGATTTCAGTGGCATTGGCATGACGGCCACTCTATTTGATGTCAAACAAGTGGAAGTGCTCAGAGGCGCACAAAGCAGTCGCTATGGCAACAGTGCCATTGCCGGTCTGATTCATATCCAATCAAACGATCCCACACCTTATCGTGAAAGCCGTATTGAAACCACGGTTGGTTCAGATCAATTACGTGAAATCGGACTCGTCACCAGTGGTCCTTTTTCCAGTGCCGAAAACAGTGGTCAATATCGTATTGCCGTGCAAAAACATCTTAGCGATGGCTTTATGAAAAACGATTATTTAAACCGTACCGATACCAATGGCAAAGACGAACTGAATGTTCGGGGTAAATTACGGTTTTTCCCAAGTGAAACCAGCCAATTGGATGTAACGTTGCTGCATGCTAACCTGGATAATGGTTATGATGCCTGGTCTTTAGATAACACCTTTACCACCCATTCTGACGAGCCCGGCAAAGACACTCAAAAAAGCAATGCTGGTGCGATTAAATACCAATGGTTTGGCGACAAAATGACCTTGGTCAGTATCACTACACTCGGCCAATCCGATATGACCTACAGCTATGATGGCGACTGGGCATACAATGGTTACCATGCCTCTGGGGATAACACCTTTTTCTATCAAAACTTAAAAGATCGCCAAACCTTAAGCCAAGAAGTTCGTTTGATTTCTGAACCGAAAGCCAAGCTGTTTAACGACAGCACTGACTGGTTAGTCGGCGCTTATATTGCCAAAATGGATGAAGCCAATCACACAACGGATAATTACGGAACCGATTTAAGCAGTGATTATCAAGTGATTAAAACGGCTGGGTTTGGACAATTGGACACCCAAGTCGCCGAAAACACCACCTTATCAACCGGCTTGCGTATTGAACAGCATCAAGCTCAATACGATAATAACAATGCCGAATCTTACCGTCCGAGTGACAGCATGGTCGGCGCCAATGTTAGCCTGACTCAGCACTTTAGTCCACAGCGTTCGGCTTATATCACCTTATCTCAAGGTTATAAAGCGGGCGGGGTAAACACCGGACTGGCGATTGCTGAAGAAGCCTTGCGAAACTTCGATAGCGAAACCGTGATCAATACCGAAATTGGCTATCAAGCCAAAGCTTTTGATAACAAGCTATCGACCCATATTGCCTTGTTCCACATGAACCGCAAACAACCGCAATTCGAAGGTTATACCTATGTTGGCACCAACTATGTGTACTACACCGAAAATTTCGATTCGGCGACCAATAGTGGTTTAGAAGCGGACTTGAAATGGCAGATGACGCCAAAATGGCAACTTTTCTCCACGCTAGGCTTGCTCAACACCACCGTTAAAGGCACTTCCGCATCAGGCGCCTTTAGCATCAGTAACCGCGAACAGGCACATGCGCCCAATTATCAAGCAACGATCGGCACCCACTATCGCCATCCTACTGGCTACTTTGCGCGCTTAGAAGCGACGGCGGTGGATGCATTCTATTTTGATACCCCGCATTCACAAAAATCTCAACCTTATCAATTGGTGAATGCACGTATTGGTTATCAAACCAAAGAATGGGAAGTGGCACTTTGGGCCAAGAACTTGACGGATGAGCGTTACGCAACCCGTGGTTTTTACTTTGCTAATGAACCCACCTGGAGCATCACCGAACAATATATTCGCCTAGGGAATCCGCGTCAGATTGGTCTGACCGCCAGTATGAACTTTTAGGCATAGCAGGATAAAAACGACAGGCCTGGTCGTTTTTATCCTATTTTGGGTTCAAACTTAACCAACAATCTGTGAGAAATACAACATGAAAGCTTCTATCGACATCAGTATGTACCCGCTTCAAGATCACTATTGTCCTGCTATCTTGGCCTTTATTGCCGACCTAGAAAAACGCCCCAATATTCATATTGAAAGAAATGCCCTTAGCACACAAATCTTTGGGGACTATCGCACGCTAATGAATGCACTAACCGAGGATGTTGAATGGGTGCTCAAACAAAACCCTAAAACCATTTTTGTGATTAAACTGCTCGGCACCGACCGATCCAAAGCGGATATAGATAACTGTGGAAACAGCTAATCTAATCGATGAAATTCTAACCGTACTTAAGGCACTTTCTGGTTGGGAAGCCATTGCAACCCTGCTTGGCATTGCCTATGTGATTTTAGCCATTCGCCAATCCATTTGGGCGTGGCCCAGTGCCTTTGTTAGCACGCTAATCTATACCATTTTATTTTGGCAAGCCCAACTGCCTTTGCAATCGCTACTCAACGCTTACTATCTGGCGATGGCGGTTTACGGTTTCTGGCTTTGGCATCAACCCCCGCAATCCGATAAAGCCATCGCCGTTCACACCCAGAACTTTGGGTTTCACCTATCCTTTTTATTGCTCGGGTGTTTGCTCACTTGGGGAATTGGGAGCTATTTGCAAAGTGGTGACTATTCAGCGTCGCCCTATTTGGATGCTGGAGTCATGATCTTTTCGGTACTGAACACCTACTTGATGGCACGCAAACTCCTCGAAAACTGGCTATTTTGGCTGGTGATTAACTCTGCCGCCATGTACCTTTACTGGCTGAGTGGCTTCTATCTAACCATTGTGATGTTTATGCTCTACTTTGTGCTGGCCATCATCGGTTATCTCACTTGGAGAAAGGAACTTCACACCCATCAAACCGCTTGATTAATCAAACCAAGTGGGTAAATCCAGCCAGGCCTGGGCGTTTTGTTCGCCAAATACCTGTAACTGGGAGAGGACGGCTCGATAGACTTGACGCACAGGCGCAAGGATGGGAGGACGACCTGGGTAAGCTTGAAGAAACCAACGCGCTTGTTGTTCCGTCAATAAGCCTTCTAATAACACCCACTCTAACGCGACAGGGCCAAAAACCACTGCATCCAAATCAGTTAGAGCTAACTGCCCATCGGCCACCAAAAACTGATCCCAGCGTAAATCCGGCATAATCACACCAAACTGTTCCGGCATAAACGCTTCTGGCTGTTCGCTCAATTGTTGCAGACTTTGCTGTTTGAGTTGCCGATCCCAGTTTGATGCCTCCGGTAAGGTTTGCAAATAGTCATGCAAGTGCGCAGGCCAGCTCTGGCGTTCGCCTTGTGGCTGTTGTATGCAACCAAATCTGGCGTTGGAAAGTTGGTGCCAACTATAGAGATGCTTTGCAAGCTGTTCGACTATCGCCTGATCAACTTGTTCAGTTTGAACCCCTTGCCCAGCTAAAAAACTGGATCGAACGGCATCGGCCTGACCTTGGTCATTAAAAAACGTCTCTAACCAACGCGGTAACCGGATAGACGTATGCTGCGCCAACCAAGGATAACTGGTTTCAAAAAGGGCAATTTGCTGGCTTAAGCTGACACCAAATAAGCGGTCGATTCCTTGCCAAAAAGGGCTTTGTTGAGCCTGATCTCTCAGCCCTTTGACCACTTCAATGCGATCACCGAACTTTTGCAATACAATATGATGACTGCTGTCAGAAAACGGACTGGGCAATACGTTCAAAGTATTCAGCTGATCGCTTTGCAATCTTTCGGTAAGCTGTTTTAGATTCATCTTGTGTTCTATAACTCTTAAAGCTAGCAGGCAACAGTAAAGGATGATGTTTTACCTTATAACACGTTACAATAGCAAGTAGTTATCGAAAATTCGGCATGGAAGAACAAACCAGTGAAAGACATGAGTGAACCTTTAACAACGGCACTGACAAGTTTACCGGAACTGCTAAAAAAGGATTTAGACCAACCACTATGCGTCTGCAACCAGGTCATTAAACTGGATATTATCAAAACCATTGTTGCGGGTGCAAATACCCTTGAACAAGTTCAACAACAAACCTATGCCTCTGATGGAAACGGCTGCTGTCGCCGTCAGGTTGAAAGCTTGCTAAAACACCTTTGTGAAAGAGACTCTGCCGATGCCAACTGCTGCTAACCCCTCCCCTGTTTTTCAAGTCAATCAGATTACCAAAACCTATCAGATGGGGGAAGTTGCCGTCCACGCGTTACGAGGCGTTTCACTGGAACTCTTTCAAGGCGAACTCTCCGTTCTATTAGGTGCCTCAGGCAGTGGAAAGTCGACATTACTCAATATTCTAGGTGGCCTTGATACCCCCACTCAAGGCCAGGTGCTTTATCAAGGTAAAGAACTGTCACTTGATTTAAGCCTAGCAACCGAAACGGAGTTAACTGACTATCGTCGCTTTCATGTCGGCTTTGTCTTTCAATTTTATAATCTGATTCCCAGCCTAACCGCCGCAGAAAATGTCGCCGTTGTCACCGAAATCGCCAAAGCGCCGATGACTCCCTCTGAAGCACTCGAGTTAGTGGGGCTGGAAAACCGACTCAACCATTTTCCAGCACAATTATCCGGTGGGGAACAACAGCGCGTGGCCATTGCGCGCGCCATTGCCAAAAACCCAGATGTATTACTTTGTGATGAACCCACAGGGGCACTCGACTCCAAAACGGGGATCAAGGTTTTAGAAGCCTTGGCGAAAATTAACCAAGAGCTGGGCACCACCACCAGCATCATTACCCATAATGCCGGTATTGCCAGTATGGCAGATAGAGTTATTAAATTGATCGACGGTCAAATTGTCGATATTCAACAAAACGATTCGCGCATCCAAGCGCAAGACCTGAGCTGGTAGCCAATCATGAGAGCCATTGACATCAAATTATGGCGGGAACTGTGGGATATGCGCATGCAGGCGCTGGCGATTGCCATGGTGATTGTCAGTGGCGTTGCCATTTTTATTATGTCACTCAGTACCTATGACTCGCTTAAAGAAACCCGAGATAGCTATTATCGGGTTCATCAATTTTCTGATGTGTTTGCTAACCTGACCCGAGCCCCTATGTCGTTGGCACAGCGTATTGAAGCCATTCCTGGTGTCGCCAAAGTCGAAACGCGCGTGGTGACCTATGTTAACTTGGACGTTCCGGGCTTTAAAGACCCCGTCAGTGGTCACATGATTTCATTGCCGAGGCATCAGGAAAGGCAGATGAATCGGTTGTTTCTAACCCAAGGCCGATTGGTCGATCCCAGCCGCGATAATGAAATCGTCATTAGTGTGGAGTTTGCCAAAGCACACCAACTCGAACTGGGAGATAAAATCTGGGCGATTATCAATGGTCGTCGCCAAGCCTTAACCATCGTCGGCAAGGGCATGTCGCCAGAATATATCTACCAAATTGCGCCTGGGGCGATGTTTCCGGATTATCAACGCTACGGTGTGATGTGGGTGGCCCGTAAACCGCTGGCCAGCGCCTATGATATGGAAGGCGCCTTTAATAATGTCACTTTGAAGCTCAATCGAAACATTGAGCCAAAAGCCATTATTGAGCAGCTGGACAATCTACTCAAGCCCTATGGCGGTACGGGAGCGATTGACCGACACGACCAACTATCACATCGTTTTCTGGATGAAGAACTGAAACAATTGCAAAATATGGCAACAATGTTTCCCATTATCTTTTTTGCCGTAGCCGCTTTTCTACTCAATGTGGTCGTGAGTCGGCTGATCAGCTTACAGCGGGAACAAATAGCTATTTTAAAAGCGTTTGGCTATAGCAACCTAGCGGTTGGTGTGCATTACAGCAAATTGATTTTAATGATTGTGGTCATGGGAATTTTCATTGGCACTTTTCTTGGCATCTGGATGGGCACCAGTATGAGTGAACTCTATAGCCAGTTTTACAGTTTCCCCTATTTGGTCTATGAACTCAAACCTTGGGTATTGGTTAGTGCGGGGGTTGTCAGCATTGGTGTTGCGTTAGTCGGCACCCTTTATGCCGTGCGCAAAGCGATTAAACTGCCCCCCGCTGAGGGGATGCGCCCAGATCAAGTGGCGATTTACCGCCCAACCGTGGTCGAGCGCTGGGGACTACAAACCCTCTTCTCACAGCCCACGCGCATGATTTTGCGTCACCTGGAACGCCGCCCCCTCAAATCACTACTGACCAGTTTAGGCATTAGCATGGCATTTGGTATTATGATGGTTGGCGGTTTTCAGGAAGGCGCCATCAACCACATGATTGATGTGCAATACAAGCTTAGTCAGCGGGAAGATATGATGGTCTTTTTTGTGGAGCCGAGTGCAGAAGATGCACTCTATTCACTGAAAAGTTTGGAGGGGGTTCAACACACAGAAGGCATTCGTATGGTCAATGCCCGCTTAAGACATGAACATCGCAGCTATCGTACTGGGGTTCAAGGCATTGAGCCCGATAGCGAGTTAAGACAATTATTGGATGCCAATCTATCGCCGATCCATATTCCCAAAGACGGGGTGGTGATTACCGACTATCTAGCACAGAAATTACACCTAAAGCTCAATGATCTAATGACCATTGAGGTATTGGACGGCAAACGCCCAGTATTACAAGTCCCTGTTGCAGGCATTGTTAAAGAATACGTTGGACTCAACGCCTATATGCATCGAGATACCTTGAACCACCTACTCAAGGAAGGCAATGTCATTTCTGGTGCTCTACTGACCGTTGACGAGGACGCGCAACAATCTTTATATGCCAAACTCAAAAACATGCCAAAGGTGGTTGGGGTGGTGGAGCAAAGTGCCGCCATTGACGGTTTTAACGAAACCATGGAAGAAACCATTTTGTTCTTTACCTTCATCAGCACCCTGTTAGGCGGCAGCATTGCTTTTGGGGTGGTCTATAATAGTATGCGGATCGCCCTTTCAGAGCGACATCGCGAATTAGCAAGCCTAAGAGTTCTCGGCTTTCGGCGCAGTGAAGTGGCCTTTATTTTACTGGGAGAAATGGCCTTACTAACCTTCATTGCCATTCCGCTAGGCTTTTTAATTGGCTATGGGTTATGCGCCTATTTGGCCTTTAATTTTGATTCGGATTTATACCGTATACCACTGGTTTTGGGCATTGATGTTTATGCCTTTTCTGCACTGGTAGTCATCGTTTCCTCTCTGATTTCAGGGAGTCTGATTTGGCGCAACCTAGCCCATTTGGATATGGTTGCTGTATTAAAAGCGAAGGAGTAATCATGTACCAACTAATACGAAATCACCCAGGCCTGGCCGTTTTTATCCTGCTTGGCTTGGGGTTATTGGTTTGGGGATTCTGGCCACAGCCTATATTGGTTGAAACGACACATGCAAAGCAGGCGCCGCTGACAGTTTCGATTGAAGCGGAAGGTCAAACACGGGTGATTGATCGCTATGTTATTTCTGCCCCAGTCAATGGCATGACCTGTCGTTTGCACCTAAAAGTCGGCGATGAGGTGATGCAAGGTCAAGTGTTAATGGGGATCACGCCTCTCGCCTCGCAAGTGTTGGATGCGCGTAGCCGCGCACAAGCGAAAGCACAAGTTGCAGCGGCCAAATCAGCCGTATTGGCTGCGCAAGAGCAAGCCAGTGCTGCTGAAGCGGCGAAACAATTAGCACAAGACAAACTCAAACGTTACCAACCCTTACTCAAAAAGAATCTGGTGTCAGAGGAAGCCTTTCAACAGGCCAAAACTGAAGCCTTAACCACTGCTGCGGCCAAACGTTCTGCCGACTTTAACGTTGAAGTCGCTCGCTACGAATTAGAAGCGGCCTTAACCACCCTGGAATATTCAGCGGCCACTGACCAACAGTCGCCAACAGAGCGGGTCAAAGTCACCTCACCGATTGATGGCAAGGTGCTAAAAGTCAGTCGCCAGTGTGAAGGCCCTGTGCAAACGGGTGAAGCCTTACTGGAAGTTGGCGACCCGTCAGCATTGGAAATTGAAATTGATGTGCTGTCGGCCGATGCGGTCAAGATTCGCCCAGGCATGACCGTTTATATTCATCGCTGGGGCGGTGACAAAACCCTTTCAGCCATCGTAAAACGGATTGAACCCATTGGCTTCACCAAGGTATCAGCCTTGGGTGTTGAAGAACAACGCGTATTAATCATTTGCGACTTTACCTCCCCTGAAGAAACGTGGCAACGCTTGGGCGATGGTTATCGCGTTGAAGCCGAATTAGTACTATGGCATCAAGAATCGGTCTTACAGGTTCCATCCAGTGCGATTTTTCGTCATCAAGACGGCTGGGCGGTCTTTACAGTTGAAGACGGACTTGCCAAGCGTAAACCGGTCACGGTTGGCAAACGTACCGGACTGGCAACCCAAATAGTATCAGGGCTAGCAGAAAACGACGTTGTGATAAACTACCCAAGTGATTTGATTGAAGATGGTACAGCGGTCACCAGCCGCAACTAGTGTCGTGTATTCAATTGATTGTCGGTTGAATACTCGACACTAGCCCAACTCCATGACCCCACTTTAAGTAACGGATACCAAAATGTCATTTTATCAATCCATGCGAGGCAAGCTAACGCTCTTTTTATCGTTAGCCGTTCTTATGACAACGCTCGTGCTAGCAGGTTATTTTGCGCAAGTCTCCATTCAAAAAATGCAGCAAACACGGCTAGATTTATTATCTCAACTCGCAAAAAGCATGGCCTATCAACTGGATAAAGACATGAACAACCGAGTTCATGAAATACAATTGCTCAGTGCCATGCAATCCATCCGTTCGCCACAAACACCGCTTGCTGAAAAGCGAGCCTTATTTGAACAACTGCGATCTAGCTATCCGTATTATGCTTGGATTGGTATGACTGATGCGCAAGGCAACATTCTGGTCGGTACCGATAACTTATTGGTTGGCAAAAATGTTCGCCAACGATCCTGGTTTGTGAAAGGTTCACAAGGCATTCATTTAGGCAGTGTCCATGATGCCTTCTTATTGGCTAAGATCATGCCAAAACCCAAGTGGGATGACTTGCCATTAAGGCTGGTTGATGTATCGGTCCCCGTTCACGATGACCATGGACAGCTTATGGGTGTGATTTGCGGACATTTAGGCTGGGACTGGGCTTTTGAAATGCGTTCGAAACTGCTCAATTCACCCTTATTGAAAGACGTTGAGCTGCTGGTTTCCAAACAAGATGGTAACCTATTAATGGGCACCCCTCAAATTCCGTCAACGTCAATACAACTAAACCATCTACAGGCACTGCAAGATGCTGTCGATGCCGGACAAGGACAAGCGACTGAAACTTGGCCAGATCAAAACACCTATTTAACAGCCGCTGAAAACATCGGTTCACCGTCAAATGAGATGTTGCAATGGGTTGTCATTGCGCGCGAGACGTTTGACCATATTCAAGCAGGCCTGGTCGTTTTTGCACAGAACTCACTCATGGTGCTTGCCGGCGTGATGTTCTTGTTGGCTTTGCTCATTTGGCGACTGGTATCCAGTGCAACTCAACGGCTAGAAGCCTTAACGCAATCAGCCAATGATATTAGCTTGCAAAGCACCTCTCAACCCCACTTGACGGCTTCATCATCTCCCCAAACAGTTAACCAAAGCTTCCCCCTCTATAATTCCGAAGATGAAGTGGGCATCCTTTCGCATGCGCTTCATCAGATGGTTAACGACTTAAAGCTACTCAGCACTGTTTTCACCGATAGCCGACTAGGCGTGATGATCACGGATGACCGCCGAAAAATATTACGGGTTAATCAGGCTTTTACCAAAATTACGGGCTACACCTTGCAGGATGCTCAAGGGGAAAAGCCCTCATTATTAAAGTCTGGTCAGCATAATCGCGCCTATTATGAAAAACTGTCTCGAAGTTTAAATCAGCATGGTCGTTGGCAAGGTGAAATCTGGAATCGAAGAAAAGACGGTAGAATCTATCCAGAATGGCTTAATATCAGCGTCATTTATGATCAGGATGGTCATCCATCACATTATATCGGCATTTTTTCAGATATCAGTGATCGTAAGGAATCGGAACAAAAACTGGTTTTCTTAGCGAATCATGATGTATTGACCGGACTCGCAAACCGCGCCTTACTCAATAGAACCATTGAAAATCGTTTGGAAGAGCTTCAGCAAACCACTTCAGATTCTTTATTGGGCATACTATTCTTAGACTTAAACTTCTTTAAATCGATCAATGATTCATTAGGACATGTCATTGGCGATAAGTTATTGGCGGTGATTGCCAAACGGCTTGACCAAGCCTTTTCCGCACCCAGTTTGGTTGCACGATTTGGTGGGGATGAATTTGTGATTTTTATGCCCTCTCTCAGCAATGAATCAGAACTCAGCGCAGCCGCCGAACAGGTACAACAAATTTTTGCTTCGCCCTTTGAAATTGACAACTATACACTTCAGGTGGCCGCGAGCATTGGCTTAAGCCTCTATCCGCGCGATGGCAGCACGGCCGACAGCCTCATCCAAGCCGCTGATACGGCCATGTATGACCTTAAAAATCATCAAAAAGGGGCCTTTCAATTCTTTAGCGAAACCATGCGACAAGATGCCGTTGAAAAACTTCAACTACAGCAATCTTTAAAAACGGCCATAGCAAACCATGAATTTAGCCTAGTGTATCAGCCTCAAATTTGTTTAACCGACCAACGACTGACAGGATTGGAAGTGTTATTAAGGTGGTACCCCGCGAATCAACCGGTCGTTTCTCCAGCGGTCTTTATTCCGATTTTAGAAGAAACCGGGTTAATTGATGCCGTAGGGCTTTGGGTGGTTGAGCAGGCTTTTCAACAATTTACAAAATGGATTGATGACCGCTTATTAACGTCAGAAACCCTCTCTATCAACTTATCGGCAATACAACTTCGCAATCCCAAACTGCCTCAGCAGTTAGTTGCGTTAGCAACCACTTACCACATCAATCCAGCTCAAATTCTGTTTGAAGTGACCGAATCGGTGATGATTCATCAGGATTATCGTGTGCTTGAAACCTTTGAAGCAATTCGTAGCGCGGGTTTCCATTTTGCAATGGATGATTATGGCACGGGTTATTCCAATCTCAGTTACATTGATCAAATGCAATTTTCCGAACTGAAAATTGATCAGCGTTTTATCCGCAAGCTGTTAACCGATCCAACCGATCAACTGATCGTTAAACATACGATTGAGATGGCCCAAGCATTGGATATGAAAGTGGTTGCAGAAGGCGTCGAGACCTTGGCCGAACTGGATGTTTTAAGCCGCTTTAGCCAGCTGATTATTCAAGGATATTATTTTGACCGGCCATTAGCCGAAGACGAGCTTAGCCAGAAACTGAGGCAGGCCGAAACGAAAAAATGGCCACCAGCCGGTTAACGAATATTAAGCTTCAAAGTCTTCATATATTCTTGTCCACTTAGATCGGTTTGTGTAAAAGTTAAGCTCAATTGACTGACTTTCCTCGCCACCAACTTCAAGGTCTGAGGGTCAACCACTTCAACTGTTAGCTCTGGCGTTTGTTGGGTATCATATTCATAATTTGAAGTCCATTTATTGGCATTCACCGTGCAATTTTCTGGCGGCACATAGATATAAAGCGTTTGCCCGAGATGATAATCATATTGTGCATTATGATAGAGCGTGACCATTTCACCATCCAAGCTTGGGGTCAAAAATTGCCAAGTTTTAGTCATCGTTTGACCACCATACAAATAATCAAAACTGGCTTCATAAAGGGTTTGCCACTTGAGTCGCTGTTGCGGAAAAGCCGCAAACCATTCTTTCTCGGTCGTTTTCCAATGAGCGGCTTCCGCATCGGGCTGATCCGTTACATTCGATAACACCCGATTCAAAACTATTTCTGTGCCAGTCACCTTTTCAATCAACCGAAACGTATCGGGCAACAATGTATAGTCTGCTAATTTTGACGGATTGACTTGCACACTGACCGGGTTGCCAGACACCTTACAATCCGGCAAAGGATCTGGCGTCTCTTCATAAAATGTCGGCAGCACTTGGCTATTGGGCGCTGGCCACACCACCATATCCGCTGCTTTTTGTGCCAAGGCATCCAGCTCTGATTGATAACGATCCGCTGAAATTCTGGCATTGTTATCACACAGATAGCCTATCCGACCATCGCCACCCGCTTGACATAATGTCTCCAGCGCAGACACACCGGCATTGGTCACTAAGGCACTCCAAACCGGATCATCGTCCTTATTGGGCACAGCAGACTCTTTATATGCGATGCCAATTTCATCTTTTTGAAAATCCAATAAACTCATTCGATGATAAACAGCCGTCATCAGCTCATCAATCAACCCAGTAAAATTAGACTGGTTATAACTGATATTTTCCGATACACCAGGCCAATTATAGCCTGCTGAGATGGTACGATTTTGTGGCGTTTTTCCGGTGAAATATAGCGCATTTTGTGGGTCTTCGATATGGCCTAACGCATTATGATGCAACATATAGTCAAGGTGCGCATTGGCCGATTTAAGCAAGGTGGCATTCTCAACATAGGCAGGCAACTGTACATAAGCGCGTAAGTAGTTTAGATAACTTAGAGCCGAATCGGTTGCGGGGTTAAAATTTGATGCCGCGGTGGCTTGCGCCTCACTGTCTACCAGATTGGTACTGGCACTCAATGTGGGCGTCTCAGAGTCCAGCGCCGATGTCGTATCAGAACCACCGCCGCCACAACCCACTAAACCAACCGCTAATATCCACGCAATAAAAACTCGTTTAAGCACCACGATTGCTTCCTTTTATTTTCATTCGCTTAGGGCCTTGCAAACCTCAACACGAAGTCATAATTTACCCAGGCCTGGTCATTTTAACACTGAATTAAACAATTCACCTGCCCGATAAATTATCTTGCACTGACTCTTAAAGTGAATTTTTACGCTTATAATAAGAGGTCATTACAACAGAAATGCACTCATTTTATGAATGATTTTCTTCAAAAGCGTCAATGGGGAGCTTATGCAGATTTTAAGTAAAATTTGGCTCGGATTCATGATGATTTGGACACTGGCTGGCTGTACGAACGTACCTGAAAAGGTCACGCCGGCCAGTGATTTTGAACTCCCCAAATACCTGGGAACTTGGCATGAGTTAGCGCGACTGGATCACAGCTTTGAACGCGGACTGACAAAAGTCACCGCTCATTACAGTATGCGAGAAGATGGTGGCGTCAAAGTCATTAATCGTGGATTTGATGCCAAATCGGAGAAGTGGAAACAAGCAGAAGGTAAAGCCTACTTTGTTGAAAGTGCCGATATTGGACGCTTAAAGGTTTCGTTTTTTGGCCCCTTTTATGGCGGCTATAATATTGCCAAACTGAAACCCGATTATTCTATGGCCTTGGTGATTGGCCCCAACCTAGACTACGCTTGGTTATTGGCGAGAAGCCCAAATCCTCGTCAACAAAATTGCCAGCCCTTTTTAGAGGAAGCCAACCGGATTGGCATTTCACCTGATCGTTGGATTTGGGTCAATGCCTGTGACAAACAAGGTGCTGACTAAAGCTTGCCACAGGTAAATTTCTTTAAGGTTGTTGAAAGCCCTAACTACATCATGGGGTAAATAGACACCAGCTTTTCAAACTGTTCCGCGGTAAGCACCTTTTTCATATTATCGCGGCAATCCAGTTTGGTAGCAGCAATTTGTGTACGAATGGTTAGGCTTTCCTCGAACTTAGTCATATATTCAGTTTTAGACGTGCCTGCTAGGGCTTCCTGAATAAGCGATTTTTCCAAAGTGGTTAGCTTTTCAAACAAACTTTGCATTTTATCGCCGTTCTGATTGCGCCACGCTTTTAGCTGACCAATTTGATCTCGGCTTAACCCCAGTTCTGCTGCATTTTTTAAGGCTATCCCCGTTAAGTTAGGGGTTGCTGGGTTTGCATGTAAGACCCTTAGCATAGGATGTTGATTGCGGCCATTGCTTAATTGTTTGCCCTGCATCATTCTCATACCACCCATCTGGGGGCAATTGGCCATGCCATTCATTTTACCAGCACCCATTCTCATGCCTTTACCCATTGGCACTATGGGGCGTCCAACTGCCTCAACCGTTTTGGTTGAACCGTCATCAAAGGTCAAATCAAGCTTGATTTTCTGACCTTCCTGAACGGGAGCATTCAAACCAATCAACATCACATGCAACCCACCTGGCTGAAGTGCCGTCGCTTCACCCGCTGGCAATTCAATTTTTTCAATCCGACGCATCCGCATCACACCCTTATCGTGAATATGGGTATGCAACTCAGTGGTCTTATTGATATAGGCTTTGGCTGACAGCAACGTATGGTCTTGACTGTCATTATTTTTGATTTGCATAAAGGCGGCCGTTACGGGTGCGTTGGGCGGAACCATGCGCACATAAGGATCCATAATTTCAATTGAATCAGCCACTGTCGCCGCCCAAGCTTGCCAGCTCAAGGCACTCCCTAAAATCATCGCAAACATAGAAAACCGTTTCATAAACAACTCCTTGGTAATCAATTTATTAACCTAGTGCTGAATTATTATAGCCCTTTATTTTTCCAGCATTTCTATTTTGGTCAACACTAACTAAACTATGATGAAAAAGGCCTGCACTCTATGGGGATGGAATGGTGTAGGATTGATGAATTCGTTCAATTTCTTGAAGCAATTCATCTGACAAAGTCACGTGAATAGAGTCAATATTTTCGATTAACTGCGCCATCGTCGTCGCGCCAATGATATTGGCAGTCACAAAAGGGCGGCTGTTGATAAAGGCCAAAGCCAACTGAGCTGGCGTCAAACCATGGCCCTTTGCCAAGGCAGCATAAAGTTCAGTGGCTTTAATGGCATTAGGCGAGCTATAGCGGTCATAGTTTTTAAACAACGTTAACCTCGCGCCAACTGGTTGTTGACCTTTCAAGTATTTACCACTCAGCACACCAAACCCAAGCGGAGAATAGGCGAGCAACCCGACCCCTTCTCGATGACTGACTTCGGACAAACCAACCTCAAAACTGCGATTGAGCAGACTATAGGGGTTTTGCACCGTGACGATTTTTTCTAAGCCCAGCTTTGCTGCTACCTGGATAAACTTCATGGCACCCCACGACGTTTCATTGGACAGCCCTATAGACCGGATTTTACCTTGCTCGACCAACTGAGATAAAGCCATCAACGTTTCTTCCACAGGCGTCAAATCATCTGGGTCGGGTTGGTGCTCAAATCCTAACTGTCCAAAATAATTCGTACTTCTTTCTGGCCAATGGAGTTGATAGAGATCAACATAATCGGTTTGCAATCGTTTTAAAGAACCTTCCAGCGCAGCTTGCAATTGATTCGAATTGAAACGCGTTTTGCCCCCCCGAATATGACTGACAAATTGACCAGGCCCGGCAATTTTGGATGCCAAAACCACCTGAGATCGCTTGCCTCTGCTTGCAAACCAACGCCCAATAATCTGCTCGGTAGCGCCATAGGTTTCCGGCTTAGGCGGGATGGAATAGAGTTCGGCCGTATCCCAAAAATTCACACCTTGATCGAGTGCATAATCCATTTGAGCAAAAGCTTCCGCCTCAGTATTTTGCTCCCCCCAAGTCATGGTCCCGAGGCAAATACGACTGACTTTAATATCCGTATGACCTAAATAAGCATATTCCATTTCCATGTTTCCCAATAATAAAACCAATGTTTTAACGAACTAAAATCCCTGTAAGATATTGATTCCCTAGAAGTACGCATCAATGGTTAAATAGAGCGCAGAAAAGTCGGTTTTGGCAATATCCCCATCTCGACCAAAGTAACCATCTTGGGACAAGTATTCCGCATAAATCCAGCCTGGACCATAGTCATATTTTAGACCCGGCGCATAAGCGGTAATCATACCCGTACTATTACCTTTGGTCTGGGTCGTAGCAGCCGTGATATCAATATAGTAAGTCCAATTTCCTTGTTGACGCCCTAACTCAAAGGCATAACGCGTGGTGTTAATGTCTCTTTCTGTTGATGCTTGAGCAGCATAGTTTTTTGGCAAGGTTCTATTGGCCAAAATGATTTCAGCTTTTGCAAAGCTATTATCGTACTGACCTTGATAACCAACCACCGTGGCAAAATGACTTCCACTTAAGGTACCATTGGTGAAGTCTTGTAGCTTTCCTCGCTGAAGCCCCAGGCTCATGGTTTGATCCGACGATAACTTATAATCCAGATTACCAACAAATGTTTGCACCTTTCGATAGGTACTTGAACTCCCCCAGTGACCATTATCATCGGTTGAATCGGTACTGGTTCTTCCCCAGTCATCTTGGTGGTAATAGGCTAATTGATAGTCATATTTTGGCTGACTGGCGGCCAAATTAAAGCCAACGTCCATCTGATCGCCATAGCCCGCTTGATACATATCACCCGGCCAGAAGTTACTGGTTTTCCAGCCAAATGGCACCTGCGATTTACCGACTATTAATGATTTTTGATCGGGTAGACTAAATTGTATCCAACCTTTATGCAGCGTCGTATTGTCATTCGTTGAGTTATTTACCTTATCGGTAAAACTGCCGGGCCCCATTCGCCATTCAAACGAATAGCTTCCAGACAGTTGCTGATCAAATTTCCCATCCGCATAGAGCACCAGCGCTTCACTTTCGATGCTACCGTTATTAATTTCTTTTGCGCCCTGAGTAGTATTATTGGCATAGTTAAGCCAAACGCCCCCCGAGATGTCAGGTGATGCGTTTACACTCAGCGTAAACATCGAAAAAGCACTTATTAATAAAAGGTTTGATTTCACATATCGAGTCATGTTTCATCTCCTATATTATTAATCGGGAAGCCCCTTTAGATGGGCCGATTATTATGAAACCCTGACGGTTTCAGGCATAAAATTTGAAGTATGACCCAAATCAATATCGCTTGGGCATCGTTGAAAAACTGAAAATAAACTTGGCTGGCGCAACAACATTTTGCTGCCACCCCTGAACACCAAGCTAAATAAATAAGAAGGTACCTGCTATGCGCAGGAGACACTGACAAGATAGTGCGGGCTTATTTAGTTATTACTCTATCAAGCCCAGCGCCTAAAAACAAGACTGGTTTTGCTGACGTGTTAACGACTACTTTTTAGAACCTTGCTGAAGCGCCATTTCATAGTCGTCAGCAAGTTTTGATAAATGCTTTTTAATATTTTTAAGTGATTCTTCAATTGACACCGCAACAACGCCTTGGATTTGATCGATATTATTGAGCACCATTCTCGCCTGATTATCACGCACATCAATTTGCATCGTAAACTGGTAGGCATCAACCAACTCCATCGAATTCTTCATCGAAATAAGCCCAGTACCAATGATCTTACCGTTTTGATGATAATTAACCCTAATGACTGACTTAGTATTTTGTTGCTTCTTCGCTGCCCAAGCCAAGGTTTTTCTCATTAGCTCATCTTGCGAACCTTCAACCTGAAACTCACGATCTATGCCTGCAGAAGATTGGATTGGGTTCGAACTACATGAAAACAAAAAGAATGTTACCAGTAGTAAGAATAGATAGTTAATATGACGTTTAAACATGTTTTTTCCTTCATAAAATTTAACGACTGATTATAGCCGATTGTGGTTGGCGGCAATAAAAAATTCCCATTTTGAATCAAAGCGTTCGTTATCTATACACATGACAGTCCTTCCTCTGCATTCAGTTTTATTTAAGATTATGACAATATCATGCTTACGTTTACTTTATAAAACCACTTGATATATTGACCTGGGAGACGGCTCATGCCAGAAACGTATAAGTTTGATGAAAAAATCCTGTTTATAGGTAAGGATCGAAATTCAGGAAAGCAATTTATACCTGCTGACTGGGCAGAACGGTTAGCGGGTTCTGGCGCATCTCAGCGACAAAATAAACGCTACATTTATTCAAAGCTAGTCTTTCCGACACCCATTGATGGCATTCCCAGCTTAGTCGTTAGCAAATCGCTTGAGAGAGATGATCCGCTTCTCTATCAATTTTTATTAGATTTTGTTGAACAAAATAAGTTAACGATACTTTCTGATAGAAGGCTGCCAATCAATCAACAAAAAGATGTCAAAAATGATAAAAGAGAATCGCCATCAAGCTTATCTGCTTAAATGGACAGGTCATTACAGGTTTCTAAGAAGACTTATCAGAATGCGCCAACACCACTTGCTTACGACCTAAAGACTTTGCTTCATACAAAGCACTATCAGCGAGTTTCAAAGCAAGTTGAAAGTCAAAACCACTGAGCAAGCTACTGTGAAAAACCCCCATACTTGCCGAGACATTGATGACTTTCCCCTTGCTCTTAAAGGAATGTGACTGAATATAGTCGCCAAGTGATTTCATTCGTTTCATGAGCTCTTTCAACGAAATACGATTCATTAATAAAACGAACTCCTCGCCGCCTGCTCGATAAACTTGGTCAGAGCTTCTAACGTGTTGCTCAAGGATATATGCAAACTCAACCAGTACTGCATCACCAAAATCATGTCCATATTGATCATTGACACTTTTGAACCAATCAATATCTAGCATCACCAACCCAAAATCTTGCTGATGGGATTTAAAGGCTTGAATAGTATCTCCAACATCCTCTTCCATTGTTAGGCGATTTTTCACACCCGTTAAAGGGTCATGAGATGCCGCTTCTAATAATTTTTGGTTTGCCTGTTCCAACTTAATGGTTCTCAATTCAACCTGGTCTTTCAAACTATTTAGTACTTCACTCACTTTTTTCTCAGCATTCAACACGGATTTAGCCATTGGCCTGAAAATAAACAAGACTTCAAGCATCAACGTAAACAAAGTGAATAGCAACAAAAAGGTTTCCATGTCTGAAATCAGCTCTAAACGATCCTCTCCTTCTTTTTGGTATTGAAAAACCACCTTATTCAAATCAACCAACAAACCTTCCGAGACTTGATCAATCTGCTCAATCACCTTCTCAGATTGATCAAATGTTTCTGCTGCAATGATTTTCAGTGCGAGATGGGTATAATCGTTCACCCGCTGAGAAAGATTCATTTCACCAAAATACATATCACGAACGATTTCAGACAAAGGCATAACCTGGTTTTCAGCAAGACTTCCTGATGACAATCGTTTATTCGCTGCAACCATCTCAGCAACACGAGACCTTATGCTGTTGATATAATAGAGATTTTCTGAATAGTCATTGCGAAATCTTTCTCTATGAATACGATGAACATCCAAAGCGATATGCTGGCTGAGCATCCTTTGCTTTCCTGAAATATTGACCACAAGCGCGGTACTGTCAGAATCGTTTAAAGCCGATTTAAGCGCAACAAAAGCACCAGTTGATAACAAAGCAATAATCAGCACAGCTGTCAAATACCGCCGAGTGATCAATCGCTCTATACGTTTAGCATGTTCCAGCTTTTTCTTATCCATTTGGTTCCAGCCATTAATCTCAACTAGAGAGTCGTTCTGTATTTAAAGTACAAATCACTATTCGTGATCTCAAAAATTTACAATCAGAAAAATAACTACACTCAAATGAGTTCCTGTAGCTTGCTTGGCTATAATTGTGATTTCTTTGTGGCCATATAACCGGAAACCTATCCTTCCATTATGGCATTGAGTTTAACCAGAATTTTTTTATGTAATCTTACTATTTTGTCAACACCAGCCTGTTTATCTTTTTTATTTGAACGTAACAGTTTTTCGGCGTAATGATGTAATTCATCATGAATTTCTTTTAGCTCATTAAATTCTGGATGCTCGCGTTGTGCTTTAGAGGACTCATTAATAAGCCAATTGCCTAAATAACATTGAGATGAATTAAGATTGGGTAGCTCAGAGGTTCTGTTTTGTATAAATGCCTCTATGGCGTTAATCCAATTTTTATGCTCAACTTCGGTGTGTAAAATAGCGCGATTTTGCGGGTTCAAAGGCTTTACCTTTTCCCATGAAGAAAACCCCTTCCATGATTGAATCCAATCTTCAACTTCCTGTGCAGGCATTGCTTCTGAAATGGCATATCCTTGTGCTATTTCACACCCTAATTGCAATAACACTTCTCCAATCTTTTCCGACTCTACGCCCTCCGCAACTACATGACTATTGAATGCATTGGCTAGTCCAATGGACGCTTCTACAATAGACATGTTCTGGCTTGAAGTCAGCAAGTCAATGACAAAGCTTTTATCAATTTTCAGTGTGTTTTTAGGAAGTTTCTTCAGATAGTTTAGAGAAGCGTATCCAGTACCAAAATCGTCTATCGCAATACTAATTCCCATGCTTGAACACTGATTTAAAATATCTGATGTCAGTTCAAAGTTCTCAAATGCTAAAGTTTCTAATATTTCAATTTCAATCAAATTTGGCTTAATATGGTGATGTTTGGTCAACAGCTTCTGCAAAACTTCAACGAAGTTTTCATGTTGAAGCTCATGTGAACTGACATTAATACTCAACGAAATATCTAAGCCCGCTAAAAGCCAAGTTTCAAGTTGAGAAAGCGCGGTTTCTAACACCCAGTGTCCAAGATCTATCATAATACTTGAATCATGCTCAACTAAAGAGAGAAAGCTTTCTGGGTAAACAAGTCCATTTTGCGGATCATTCCAACGTAAAAGGGCTTCGA
>NZ_PKGB01000006.1 GCF_002848135.1 Hydrogenovibrio sp. SC-1 | reverse complement strand
CTCTCAAGAATTTCATCGTCAAGCGATGACCATGACGTTGTTAGGGGCAATTACCTGTCAGATGGCCAATGTCTTTACATTACGTTCCTGGGAAGATTCCCTTTGGAATTTAACCCACATCAATAAAATGATTTGGTTTGGGGTCGCGATGGAAGCGGTCTTTATTGTTGCGATTTTATATGTCCCAGCGATTCAATCTATCTTTAATACTGCGACAGTACCACTAGAAAATTTCTGGCTATTGATACCCTTCCCCATTTTATTAGTGCTTAACCACGAATGGTATAAAGCTCGGCAAAAAGCCAAATGGCAGACAACATCTGTCGAATATAGTGCTTAGAAGTTTAATCCCAAACAACGCTCGCAATTTAACCTAGCCACCCGAGGGTAGAAGAGCTTTCCCACATAATATCTTCACCTGCCTTAACTGCAGCTGAAAGCAGCTCAATCAAAGGTGCCGCTCGATGCGAAAGACTCACAACCGGTTCATCTGGATCATTACGCTCAATTGGAAGGACATTTTTCCCTGACTCGACCGCAGCGATTAATCGACTCAGTGCCTCTGGTACATCTTCCGCCAATATTGCTCCGGGGACTGTTTGAGAGTGTCCCATCATACTCAACATTTTAAGCGCCACCTTTTCAAACATAGCAATGTCTGCATGCGACTTTGTTTTAAATGTGATTAACATCTTGATATCCTCTTTTTAACCACCTTACCACAACCGCCCGATTACGACACCAATGCATTATTTATAACACACTCAATCACGGGATTAACTTATTACCTGTACACAATAAGTACATATTTTGTATAATTAAAATTTACTTTCCTCAAGGAAATGAAATGAGAACCTTAGTCTGGCTACAGAGAGAGCTACGCATTCAACACCACCCTGCCTTGGAAAGCGCTCTGGCTAATTCCACAAAAGTGATTGTCGCCTATTTCCACGATCCGAAACAAACCCTTGGCCATGCAAATTCTGCTTGGTTAGCACAAAGTTTGCAACAATTACAGCAGGACTTTCAAAATCGAAAAGGCCGGCTCTGGCTAATCGAAGGGAATTTTTCTGAGCAACTGAATTCCGTCATTCGCCAACATCAAATTGACCAAGTTTGCTACACCTTTCAACCTGGGCATCCGTTTACAAGTTGGCAACAACAAGCTCTTGACGTATGCCAGCACTTAGAAGTGCCGCTAGTGCCCTATCACACCGAAAACTGGCTACCTTATAACCAATTACTGAATGGCTCAGGCCTGCCCTATAAAGTCTTCACGCCCTTTTACAAATCCGTCATGTCAAAACTATCACGACTTGTGCCTTTTGGGTCACCCAGTACTGACTTGCAAAAAACCACGCGTATCTCCTGCCCGAGTGAATTCCAAACACTGCCGAATGACTTACAAAATCTGTCCAATCAGGCTTGGGCTCAGAAAATCATGCAGCACTGGCAAGTTGGCGAGAGCCAGGCCTGGTTGAAATTAGATCAGTTTGTCGCCTCAAGACTAGATTCTTACGAAGTGAATCGAGACCTGCCAGGTGAATCCGGCACTAGCATGATGTCACCGCATTTACATTTTGGTGAGATTCATTCTCGCGCAATTTTATTTACCCTAGCCCCACTAGAATCGTTAAACGGCCAAGCTATACACATTTGGTTAAGGCAACTCGCTTGGCGAGAATTTGCCAGATCGATTTTGTGGCACTTCCCCGCCAGTGAACAAACCCCTTTCCAATCAAAGTTTGTCGGCTTCTATACGGAACGAAACGATTTTGACGAACAGCAAGCCAAAATCTACCAGGCCTGGTGCCAGGGGAATACGGGTATTCCGATTATTGACGCGGGCATGAAACAACTTTGGGAAATTGGCTGGATGCACAATCGAGTACGTATGTTGGTGGCGTCTTGGTTAACCAAAAATGCCAACATCGACTGGCGACTGGGAGTTGATTGGTTTAATGACACTTTAGTGGATGCCGATCCGGCCAATAATACCCTAGGCTGGCAATGGGTGGCAGGATGTGGCGTGGACGCCGCGCCCTATTATCGACTCTTTAATCCAATTCGCCAAAGCGAAAAGTTTGATGCTAAAGGAAAATATATTACACACTGGCTACCCCGCTTAAAACATTGCCCCCTTCAAAACCTCCACCAACCCAATGACACGAACTGTTACCCTCCCCCCATTATCGACCTAGCACTCAGCCGACAAGCGCACTTAAGTCGACGACAACAATTAAAGAATTGTTAAAACAGCCCCGGCTTTAGCTTGACGAATGTATAACAATTGTATAGGATTAACGAATGAGAAAATTAAATCCACCACAAGAAGCCCTATTGCCGATCCGAGAAGTTGCCAAAATTACTGGCATCAACCCGATTACACTTAGAGCCTGGGAAAGACGTTACAGTTTGATTGAGCCAGTGCGCACTGAATCTGGCCACCGCCTCTACACCTATGAAAATATCAAAACCCTCAAGGAAGTGATACGACTGACTCAGCAAGGGGTGCCAATCAGTCAAATTAAAAGCCTACTAGACCAGCCCAAAGCACCTGCGATTGAGCCACAAACAGAAGCCAGCTTAGAAAACTTACTGATAGAGTCCCTTGAAAAAGCCGATATTCAAACAGTTAATCAGCTTTTGGACAACATTATAGCTGACTACGTAATGGGGTTTTGGCAGCCGCTATTTTCTCGAACAACGCTTTCTCTCACGGAAAACACGACCGCGAGTCAGCTATGGTATAGCTTAATGGTTCCCCGTTTACAGTCGCGTCTTCACCTTTCTTACCGGCAACTGCCTACTGACTTGCACCCAATTTGGGTTCAATGCTCAGAAAACACACATATTTTATTGGGTATTTTAGCGGCACTAAATTTGGTCTCTCAAGGATATATGCCACTGCTACAACCTAACAGCGCCATTCAGTTTGAGCAACTGGTACCGTCTCTACAAACACTGCATTGTCATGGAGTCGCCTGGGTCCATGCAACCCCATCACCCGCATTAGACGACTGGCGAGCTTGGACTCAAGAACACCCTAGTTTTGAGTTATTTTTATTTCTCAATCAACCGGATATGAATGCATTTGGTCAAATGCAAGTACAATTGTTTGATTTAACGACCTTTGAATCAGCTAGCTTACCCTTCTAGCTGCTGAAGCTTTTTCTGGGCAGCTTCAAGCTGCTGCTTTAGCTCAACTACCTCAGAAACATCTTTTTGAATCCCAATATAATATTGGCGACGATCAACCTCATCGTAAAACGGCGTAATACTCAATTCATTCCAAAAACAACTGCCATCTTTACGATAGTTTTTTAAAATCGTTCTAACGGGTTCATTGGTTTCTATTGCTTCTCGCACAGCCCTCACTGCTTCAGGATCACTATCAGCCCCTTGCAAGAAACGACAGTCACGATAGAGAATTTCTTGTGGCGCATAACCGGTTAATTTTTCAAACCCTGGGTTAACATAAATCAAAATGGTATCTTGACCTTCTTTTTCGGCAACGGTAATGCCATCCTGGGCATTTTCTACCAATTGCAACAAGGTGGAATAACGTAATTTAGAATCTTTCATACACACTCTCTTTGTAGGGGTATAGCAAAGTAATCATTCTAACCTGCCAAAGCCGTACAACAAACTATTATGAAAAATGTTTTGGTTGAAATTCACCATTAACTTGTTATAGTTTCAGGCCATTGCTTCAAAGTCAGAGGATGACACATGTCTAACATTATCCGTTTATTTTTTATGAGCTTGCTTGCAAGCAGTAGCGCCATCGTGATCGGCTGCTCCGATGCAGACAACACCACACCGGTAACCGCCGAACCCACTCAAAGTGCCGCAACGAAGCAGCCGTCGACCCCTGAATCCCCTGCGATCAAAAAAGCCAAGGAAACCGAACCCCTCGAGTCGGATGCTAGTTCAGAACCAAAAATCACGACCCAGCCCAAAACACAAAATACGCAATCAGATCGCTTGCCGGCCATTCCAAAATTTAAAGACTTTGCCGCAGGTCCACCGAGAAAACAGGCTTTCTTTGACTTTATGGCACCACTGATCAAGCGTGCTAATGCCGCTATTCTAGAGGATCGGGAACGGTTAAAAGGGCTGATCAGTTCCCATTCAATGGAGAAAAATGGCCAGGCCTGGTTAAAAAAACAAGCCAAACGCTATGGCGTAGATAATTTTAACCCCAGCAATCAAGCCGATTTAACCGCTTTATTGACGAGAATAGACGCTATTCCAGCGGCATTAGCCTTGGCACAAGGTGCCAATGAAAGTGCCTGGGGAACCTCGCGTTTCGCCCGCCAAGCCAATAACTATTTTGGGCAATGGTGCTTTAGTAAAGGCTGTGGACTCGTCCCTAAACGACGCAATGATGGCGCTTCTCATGAAGTTCGCGCCTTTGACCACCCGTACCAATCGATTGTCAGCTATATCCACAATTTAAATAGCCACCGAACCTATGAAAAGCTACGCCAGATTCGAGCCCAGACCCGTCAAAAAGGTCAAACGCCCACAGGATTGGAAATGACCGAAGGTCTGGTCAACTATTCTGAACGCAAACACGAATATGTCAAAGAACTCCAAAGCATGATCCGCTATAATAAACTCACTCAATACAACTAAAAGGACGTTACCATGCCACTACTCGACAGTTTCACCGTTGACCATAAAATTATGAATGCGCCAGCTGTACGCGTTGCAAAGACCATGACCACGCCCGGCGGCGATACCATTACCGTTTTTGATTTACGCTTTAACAAACCCAATGAATCCATGATGGGCGAAAAAGGCATTCACACCTTAGAACATTTATTCGCTGGGTTTATCCGCAATCACCTCAATGGTAATGATGTAGAGATCATTGATGTCTCACCAATGGGCTGCCGCACTGGGTTCTATATGAGCTTAATCGGCACACCTAGTGAACAACGCGTTGCCGATGCTTGGTTAAAAGCCATGCACGATGTGCTCAAGGTTGAGAAAATGAATGACATTCCTGAACTCAACGAATATCAGTGTGGCACCTATAAAATGCATTCTTTAGAAGAAGCTAAATCCATTGCCCAAAATATCATCGACCATGGTATTGGCGTCAACAAAAATACGGATATTGCTTTAGATGAAGCGACGCTTAAATCGCTAGGTAATGAGGTATAGACCGGATGAAAGTGGCTATTATTGGCGCTATGGAGGAAGAAGTATCTCTTTTACGTGATCAAATTTCCGACCTCACCATCGAAACCCACGGTGGATTCGAATATTATCTTGGCCAAATTAACGAAACGGATGTGGTGCTACTCAGATCTGGCATTGGTAAGGTGAATGCGGCAATTAGCACCGCTTTACTGATCAAACTCTACGAACCGGATTATGTGATCAATACCGGATCCGCTGGTGGCTTTCATACCGATCTTGAGGTGGGGGATATTGTCATTAGCTCTTCTGTTTGCCACCACGATGTCGATGTCATGGCATTTGGTTACGAACGAGGTCAAGTTCCCGGACACCCGGCTTGCTATCTACCCGACTCAGCCTTAATTGCTGCCGCCAAAGCCAGTATTGATGCACTCAATGAAGTCACACACATGCATGGCTTGATTGCAACAGGGGATCGCTTTATGCATCAACCAGAAGATGTAGAAACCACTCGCGGCTATTTTCCTGACATGATTGCCTGTGAAATGGAAGCGGCCGCTGTGGCTCAAACTTGCCATGTGTTTGAAACGCCTTTTGTGATTATTCGATCCTTATCGGATATTGCAGGCAAAGAAAATGCCGTGACTTTTGAGCAGTACCTTGAGCAAGCAGCAACCCACTCAGCCAAGGTGATTTTAGAAATGTTAAAACACTTATCTCGTTCAGAAAAACTGGCTTAAGCTCTCAAAATGCACAGCGTCTCAAAGATCTCAGCGAGGCGTTTTCTTTATCAATCAGTTTAGCTTAGGGTTCAAAATCAGCGCAGGACATTGACTGAGCCCAATAGGCACCCTGACCTAACTGACAACCCCATTCCGCGAGACTATTGGCATCACCTTCAGACGTGACATTCGTTGCAATCAGACAAACATCCAGGCTTTGACCCATTTGGATCATTGCTTGAACCCACTTCCGACCGGCGTCGGTTTGCATTGCCTGATGGAGCCAATCTCCATCAAACTTAAATTCTTGCACTGAAAGATTGGCTAAGCCCGTTAAATCCAAAGGTGTTCTGCCAATTCCCGTCAAGGTGATTTGCCCCCCTTGCTCCGATAAATCTACTAAACGATCCACTAAGCCATCCACGGTTGATAACTGCTGTAGCGAAAAAACAAACTGGCACTGGTTCGCCATTAAATTGGATTGCTGTAACTTCTGCATCAAGATGGAGGCAAGGTCCTGTTTCGCTGCCAAAGCATCTAGGATTGGAACCGACACAACAAACTCTGCATGCTGCTGAGTCCATTTTTTAGCGAAAAAACACCCCGAATCTAACAACCAGTTGGCCATCGACAACCCCTTGCCACTTTGTACCAACAACGACATCCACTGATTCATCGGTTGTTTGTCATGCTCACGGACAACCCAAAAAGGTTTAATCATGCCACCTACAACTCGACGTTGCTTCAAATCAATCTGGGGCTCAATTTCAAGATCAAATTCGCCAGCCATTAAAGCTTTTTCAAATGCTTCTAAGGTTTTTGATGACTGGTGATGAAGTTGAGATTGCACATCATCATAAAATCGAAAAGTCTGCTTTCCATCCGTTTTCGAAATGTAGAGCGCCTGGTCTGCCCTCTCAATTAACTCTGAAGACAAAGTGGTGTCATCTGGAAAGGAAGCTATACCAATACTAGTGGAGGTACGGACTTCATGACCATCAAACCAATAAGGTTTGGTTATATCATGAATAATACGTTTGCAAATTACTTCTATTTCATCTCGCTGATTCAACTCTGCCAATAAGATGACAAACTCATCACCGCCTAATCGACTCACAATATCACCTTCGCGCACGGAGGCCACCAAACGGCCACTGACATGCCGCAACAGCTCATCACCTATCTGATGCCCGAGCGTATCATTGACGACCTTAAAGCCATCTAAATCTAAAAACAGTAATGAAAAGGGTAATTGATCTTGTTTGGAACGCTGAATCAAGTTTTCTAAAATATCGTGAAAATAGGCGCGATTAGGCAAGTGTGTTAAAGAGTCGTAATTGGCCCTACGCACCAGATCGGTCGTCCGCTGATTGACTTCAGACTCTATCAAATAAGCAACATCTTCAGAGTCCGAAAAGCGATGTTGTAACTTTGTCATTAACCGCTTTACTTGAGCGGTTTGGTTCGTAATATGAAAGATATCCAGTGCAGAATTCTCGACACGACGCCCTGCAACCTTTTGCAATTTTGGCTCCGAATCTAAAGTCTGTAACACATCAAGTTGAGCATAATTCGTCATGATCATTTCCCTTTTACTGCACTGAACGCTTTTCCCGCTGCAACCGACGGTATTTTTCAGCAGTTGATCTAAAATTCACTATAATGTTTGCTTTACAGTAAAGTTATTGACACACCTGCCGATACGTTCCTGTTTTATTTTTAAAAATCTACAAGCAAAGGGGATGCCATGTTGCACATCGGAACACCATTTTCAAAGACCGCCACTAAAATATTATTGTGCGGTGCGGGCGAATTAGGCAAAGAGGTCGCAATAGAAGCGCAGCGCTTGGGAATGGAAGTCATCGCATTGGATCGATACGAGCATGCGCCAGCCATGCAAGTAGCAGACCGGAGCTATACATTAAGTATGTTAGATGGCGAAGCCCTGCAACAGATTATTGAAACCGAAAAGCCTGACTATATTGTGCCTGAAATAGAGGCGATTGCCACTGATACGCTGGTTGCTTTAGAGGAAACAGGATTTAATATTGTTCCGAGTGCCAAAGCAACGCAACTGACAATGAACCGAGAAGGCATTCGCCGCCTTGCCAGCGAAACCCTTGGCATTCCGACCAGCCCCTACCTATTTGCAGAAACCTTTTCAGACTTCGCCCAAGCTGTTGAAACCATCAGTATGCCTTGTGTGGTTAAGCCGATTATGAGTTCGTCTGGCAAAGGTCAAAGCGTAATTCAATCAGCAGACGATATTGAATCTGCGTGGCAAATTGCCCAAGAAGGTGGCCGGGCAGGCAAAGGGAAAGTGATTGTCGAAGGCTTTATCGACTTCGATTATGAAATCACCCTATTAACGGTGCGTCATAAAAATGGCACCGCCTTTTGCGAACCCATTGGCCATATTCAGCAGGATGGCGATTATCAACAATCTTGGCAACCACATCCTATGACGAAAAATGCATTACAAGCTGCGCAGGATGTTGCACGAAAAATTACCGAAGCCTTAGGGGGTTGGGGACTTTTTGGCGTTGAATTGTTTGTGAAAGGCGATGAGATTATTTTTAGTGAAGTCTCGCCTAGACCTCATGATACTGGCTTAGTCACGCTCATTTCTCAAGACCTATCTGAATTTGCTCTACATTTAAGAGCCATGCTTGGCTTACCCATCCCTTCCATTCGCCAATTTGGGCCCAGTGCATCCAGTGTCATTTTACCCACCGGCCATTCCAGCGAAACAGTTTTTAGTGGTTTAGAAAACGCTTTAAGCGAACCTGACACCCAGCTCCGTTTATTTGGCAAGCCTGAAATTTCTGGTCGACGCCGCATGGGCGTTGCATTAGCTAAAGGGCAAGACATTGAAGAAGCAGTACAAAAGGCAAAAACCGCTGCATCTGCCATTAACAGCCATTTTTAATATCACACCCTCAGCATTCAACTGCCAATATCCTGGCGGCAATCTCTGCCAGTTCCGCCAAATGACTGTCAAAAATAGCCAGGCCTGGCTATTTTTTTCGTACTGGAATGACCTTAACCCCCCTTTCAATCAAGGGTACACGACACCTAATGCTATTTTTGGCACACTCTCTGCTATTCGTCCAGTAACAGAATTACTTTAGACATTTTGTTCAACTTTTAAAACAAGGTTGCTAAAGATTTTTAAATTCGACGAATAAAAAAACAGGAGCACGACCATGACGACCAATCCAACTATGGCTGCAGAGATAAAAGCACCAATCTTGCAAGAATATAGCCGTGACCAAAATACGGAAACGCATTTGGCCAATAATCCAAGCAAAACTATTTTGTTACTGCTACAAGGGGTTGTCGACAAAGGCAACTTAGCCAAGGTTTGCCATCAGAGCCAAGCCTTTGTCGAAAAGGGTTTTCACCTTGGTCGAATGACCACCATCTTGGATGCGCTTCGCGATAGACTGGCTTTTTCACAAGAAACTTCGATTGCGTATGATCTTGAAGAACTTTATCGCTATGCAGATAAAGCAGTACAAGAAGCGGTATTTGAACAAGACTGCTTCTATCTTGACAGTGCTGTCGAAATCTTAACTGAGCTGCGTGACGCTTGGTTGGAAATGATGCATCAGTCTGGACAGCTTTCAGAAAACGATTAATTCGCTCTTAATCGAAAACTCTCGCTTTCCACTTAAAGCCAGCACCTCCTTTTGCTGGCTTTTTTTATATCTTAAAAAAATCCCGCAATAAAAACCCCGCCAACAAACCTACAAACCTACAAACCTACAAACAACTTACACTACATTACTTAATACACTGTTATATATAACATTATTATAAAATAGATTATCATCGAATAATATTAGCACTCCCTTGACTTGACTGCTAACAGCTTGTACACTGTTTATCATTCAACGTTAACTGGAGATTGCTTACATGACAGATGCAATTCAATCAAAAACCCTTATGCCATCGGTTCACAACTTGGCGCCGGGGCAAAATATTGAAAGCTATTTACGCACTGTGCAGTCGCTTCCGCAATTAAGCGCACAGGAAGAAATGTCTCTGGCTGAAAAACTCTATTATCATGCTGATCTAGAAGCAGCGAGACAACTCATTTTGTCATCTTTACGATTTGTGGTTCCGATTGCGCGCACTTACAAAGGGTACGGCCTACCTCTTAGCGACCTCATTCAAGAAGGTAATATTGGTCTAATGAAAGCGGTTAAGCGCTTCAACCCTAATGAAAAAGTACGCCTAATGACCTTTGCTGTTCACTGGGTTCGTGCTGAAATCAATGAGTTTGTGATTAAGAATTGGCGGATTGTTAAAACGGCAACCACCAAGGCGCAACGCAAGCTATTTTTTAAACTAAGAAGCACCAAAAAGAATCTAGGGTGGTTTAGCGACAAAGACGCCGATACCGTTGCCGAAGAACTGGGCGTTACCCGTAAAGACGTACTAGAGATGGAAACACGACTTTATGGTCAAGACATGTCCGTAGATTTAACGGCCGATGAAGAAGAAAACAGTGGAAAAACCTATCCTGTTTTGGTTAGTCAGTCTTTAGACCCTGAAGCACAACTTATTAAAGAAACCCAAACAGACTTTGATTATCAGCAACTGCACCAAGCACTAAAACAGCTTGATCAACGCAGCCGAGATATCTTACAACAACGCTGGTTATCAGATAATAAGGTGGGCCTGAAGGCGCTATCAGAACAGTACAAAGTATCAATGGAGCGTATTCGCCAAATCGAGAAGCAAGCCATGAAAAAAATACAAATGGCCATCAGCTGAATAGCGACAAATTAAGCTGTGCAATTTAAAAGGCGTCGATAATGATGCCTTTTTTATCATAATTCCATCGTTTTCTAACGACAATCAAACCATAGAGAGCGTCATGCTCATCGTACGAGAAGACTGGCTGTCAAGGAAAATGGCATTCTCCAAAACATTGCCAACCTCAACACATAACATCCCTGGCCAAGCATCATTTTCAATATCGGCAAACCCTTGAACAATTTCAGAACCCGGATTCCAAACCACTGCAGAAGCCGTTCCCGTATTCTGCAAAATAAATTTTCGTTGCCACATCGAGTCTGTAACGCTTAATGCTCCTTGCTGGTTCAAAAACACGGAATCAATCGGTGGCTTAATCGCTAAATCACCTAACTGCGTCACTGGCGCAGCGGACGTTAATTTATCGTGACACTCACTACCTTCAAGTCCGGATACCGTCATCGCATCCGTATCAGAAATGGCAAAATAACTATGAAAGGCTTCGGTAATTTGTTGGGGCTGGTCACTCAAATTTGTCGAGGTCAAAGATACTTTTAGGCTCGCCCCAACTTCAATTGTTAAAGATAATTTAAAAGGCACAGGCCACATCGCTAAAGTAGCGTCATCCGACTGCGTTTCCAATCGCAATCGCGTTAGCCCTTCGTTCAAAGCTTCCGCCGTCACCAACTGCCAAACCCGACTCCGAACAAACCCATGTGCTGGCAAACCTTCTTGCGGAGCTGGGCCAAACCAAGGCCAACAAATCGGAATACCACCTCGAATCGGTTTAGAGCCATCATAAACAGCCGTTTTTGAAACCCATAGACAGTCTTTAGCACCTGAAAGGTTTGGTTGAAAACTTAATAGATGCGCGCCATGTGTGGTTAAAACGGCTTGACCCTGTGCGTTCGTCACTCGAGTCAAAATCAACGCACCCTCTTGCTCAAACGTTAACCCTGCTACGTCTGAAAACTGCTGCCTAAGTTTCTCTAACATGGTGCCCCTTCAATTACTTTGAATAAGCTGCTTAACGATATTCCTGCAAAGTCGCTTCTAGCATCTCTGCGGGATAATCTCCCGTCACATAAGCTTGGCCAATGGCTTTCAATAACACTAAACGAATTTTACCTGCTTGTACTTTTTTATCACCCGCCATTAACGCTAAGAATTGCGCAACGGATAACTCAGCCGGAGGCAAAATAGGCAAGTGTGCGGCGGTAAAAATTGCCGCTATGCGTTGTTGATCATCATCCGACAAATCACCAAGCCGACGAGATAAATCTACTGCCTGCATGGTCCCCGCACTGACACCTTCGCCATGCAACCAACAACCATAGCCCATCCCTGCTTCTATCGCATGACCAAAGGTATGACCTAAATTGAATAAAGCGCGTAACCCGGCTTCTTTTTCATCTTGAGCCACAATCGTTGCTTTATTTTGACAAGAACGTTCAATCGCTTCTGCCAGCAAAACGGGGTTCCGCTCAAGCAGGCCTGGTAGGTTTTGCTCTAACCATTCAAAAAATGGCTTATCCACAATTAACCCATATTTGATCACCTCAGCCAGCCCAGCTGAAAGCTCTCGATCAGGCAGGGTATTCAGGGTTTCGCTATCGATAATCACGGCTTCAGGTTGGTGAAAAGCGCCAATCATATTCTTCCCTTTGGCATGATTGACACCCGTCTTGCCGCCTACGGAAGAATCTACTTGCGACAATAAGGTGGTTGGAACCTGAATAAAATTGACACCACGTTGATAACTAGCCGCCGCAAACCCGGTCATATCGCCAACAACCCCACCGCCTAATGCGATAAAAGTACAATGCCGATCGAAACGATTTTCAATGGCCACATCAAAAATCTCATTCAATACCGTTAAGTTTTTATATTGCTCACCATCTGGCAATACCACCACCTGAACTTCCAAGTTAGGCTTTGCGGTCAGTAAAGTTTGATGGAGTTGATCTAAATACAAAGGCGCAACTGTGGTATTGGTCACAATCAATACTTGAGTTCCTTGTAGATGGGCGCCGAATAATTCGGATTGATGAATTAGGTCTTGACCAATAAAAATGGGATAACTTCTATCTCCCAAGGCTACCGTTAATGTTTTCAATTGACACTTCCTTACAACTAATATGAATCTAAAAAGTTATACCTTATTAAGCGCTTCAACCTGATCCAAAATCTGGCGTACAACACGATGAATAGAGACCTGTTCTGTTTGAATAACCAAATCAGCCACCTCCTCATAATAAGGTTCCCGCTCATCGATTAATTGTTTAAGCACACCCTCAGGGTCTTCTGTTTGCAATAAAGGTCGATTACGGTCATGACGAGTTCGTTGCACTAAAGACGTCACTGAAGATTTGAGATAGACCACAAAACCACGTGACCGCAGATGCTTACGGTTTTCAGCAGATAAAATTGCACCGCCACCCGTCGCTAAAACCACTTCCGGCTTTTGAGTCCATTCATCAATCACCTGTTCTTCACGCGACCGAAAACCTGACTCACCTTCGATGTCAAAAATCATTGGGATGGAAGCACCCGTTCTTTCTTCAATAACATGATCACTATCGACAAATTGATAATGTAATCTGTCCGCTAAAAAACGACCAACTGTTGACTTGCCGGCACCCATTAGTCCGACTAAAAAAATACTTTCTTTAAACATAGTGCTATTGTAACCCAAGGCGCTACCGATTGAATCGGAATCTAGCGGTGTCAGACTGACTTCTTAAACTCAATTCTCTTAAACTCTGCTAAAATACACCTTTTTTAGACTAAAACAAGGCTCGATTATGGCTGGATCACTTTTCATCATCTCTGCTCCATCTGGTGCTGGCAAAACCTCTTTGGTCAGTAAATTGATAGAAAAAGACCAACTCATTCAAGTCTCGGTTTCTAGCACCACTCGACCCAAACGGCCAGGGGAAGAAGATGGCATTAACTATCATTTTTTGACGGTTGACGCTTTTGAGCAAAAAGTTGCCCAACAAGATTTCTTAGAACACGCAAAGGTGTTTGATAATTATTACGGCACTTCTAGGAGCAGCGTTGAAAAGCAACTCAACGAGGGCAAAGATGTCATCTTGGAAATTGATTGGCAAGGCGCACAACAAGTACGGAAATTAATTCCCGAAGCCATTAGCATCTTTATTCTGCCACCGAGTTTAAAAATACTTGAGCAACGCCTTAGAAACCGGGGGACAGACAGTGATGAAGTCGTTAACCGACGAATGCAAGACGCCGTCAGTGAAATGACACATTATTGCGAGTTTGACTATCTTGTTATCAACAATAACTTTGATATTGCTCTTGATGAACTTCACACCATTTTCTTGGCAAACCGTCAATCCCTAAACCGCCAAGTAAGTCAACACCAAGTATTAATTAACGAGATGACCCAACCCAACTGATTGCAAAAGGAAACCGCCATGCCAGGCTTTGAAATTTTTGATGATGCCGAGAAAAACCAAGTCAATGAAGTGATGAATCAAGGATTCACGTTCCGCTACAACTTTGATGGAATGCGTAATGACGTGTGGAAAGCCCGCGAACTAGAAGGATTGATTTGCGACACTTTAAAGGTACAACACACTCACCTTGTTTCAAGCGGTACCGCAGCCTTATCGACAGCATTGATAGCAGCCGGCATTGGCGCGGGCGATGAAGTGATTGTTCCACCATTTACCTTTGTCGCATCCGTTGAAGCCATCGTATTAGCAGGGGCAATTCCAATTTTTGCTGAGATTGACGAAACCCTAACGCTTTCTGCAGAAGGCATCGAGGCGGTCATTACCCCAAGAACCAAGGCCGTTAATTTTGTACACATGTGCGGAAGCAGCGGACACATGGATTCCATTAAAGCCGTTTGTGACAAACATCAACTGATTTTGCTTGAAGATGCCTGCCAGGCAACAGGTGCAACCTACAAAGGCCAAGCGCTCGGTACGATAGGTCAGGTCGGCACACTTTCATTCGATTCGGTAAAAACCATCTCTTGTGGAGAGGGCGGTGCAGTCCTCACCAATGATACAAATATTTACCAAAATGCGCATCAATACTCTGATCATGGCCATGATCATATTGGCTTGGATAGAGGCGTGGAATCCCACCCCATAATGGGAACCAACTATCGTATCTCTGAAATGAATGCCGCCGTTGGCGTTGCACAATGGCAAAAGCTGGATCGCATCCTAACAACCCAGCGCCGCAACAAGAAAGCCCTTAAATCGGCATTGTCGCAGTACGCCGAAGTGCGTTTCCGTGACATCCCAGATGAAGCAGGGGATAACGCAGGTTTTTTAAGTGTCATCCTCCCAACAGAGTCTCGAACGCAGGAAGTTGTCAAAGCGCTTGGCGAAGCAGGCGTACCAGGAGTTTTTTATTGGTATGCCAATAACTGGCATTATTTAAAAAACTGGACACACATTCAACAGATGAAAAGTTCCGCTAAGCTCCCGATAGACCTTATTGTGGATCGACCCGATTATACCCAAGTGAAAACCCCAAAATCCGATGACATTATGAGTCGAACTTTTTCAATGCTGATCAATCTAAGCTGGTCAGAAGCCGACATTCAGATGCGTATCGATGCATTTGCCTCGATTTTCAAATAACACCGCACACAAAACTGCCAAGGAATTTGCATGAAACACCGTAACTTTAAAACTGTCCCAAGAATGATTTTTGGTCGAGGCGCCTTTGACCAGCTAGATGACGTTTTATTAGAACAACGTCAATCCGCTGATGACTTTGCTGTTTTCTTAGTTGATCGCATCCATCAGAATCGCCCTCTGGCTGACAGGCTACCCATGCATTCTCAAGATATGTTAATTTGGCTGGACGTCACCGATGAACCTAAAACCACTTATGTGGATGCGCTGACTGAACAAGTACAGGCTTTTGGAAAGGGCAAAAACCCGATTAGCGTCATCGGTCTTGGCGGCGGCTCTTCGCTTGATATTGCTAAAGCTGTCGCGCTATTATTAACCAATCCGGGCGGTGCGGCCAAATACCAAGGTTGGGATTTAATTCAAAATCCAGCCATTCATCACATCGGCATTCCAACCCTTTCTGGAACGGGCGCTGAAGCTTCTCGAACCACGGTTTTAACTGGGCCTGATAAAAAATTAGGCATGAATTCAGACTATACGGTTTTTGATCAAATCATCATGGATCCCGACCTGATTAAAGGTGTTCCGAAAGATCAATGGTTCTACACTGGAATGGATTGCTACATTCACAATGTCGAAGCGCTTAATGGCACATACATAAATGAGTTCGCACGTGCTTTTGGTGAAAAATCAGCCGAGCTCTGCCACCAAGTCTTTTTGGAAGACCATCCCGACTCAGATGAAAAACTCATGATGGCATCCTATATGGGCGGCCAATCGATTGCTTATAGCCAAGTAGGTGCCTGCCATGCGTTATCTTATGGGTTGTCGTACGTTATGGGTTATCATCACGGCATCGGGAACTGCATCGCCTTCAATGTATTGGATGACTTCTATCCTGAAGGCGTCAAAACCTTCCGTGAAATGTTGGAAAAACACTATATCACGCTACCCACTAATGTTTGCGCGGAGCTCACCGATGCACAAATGGATAAGATGATTCAAGTCGCTTCAGGCATGGCACCACTTTGGGATAACGTCTATGGACCAAACTGGAAAGAAAAAGTGACACCTGAGCTACTCAAATCCCTCTACTTAAAAATGTAAAGGATTCTTATGAAAACCTATGTCTTTATACCCGCACGCTACGGTTCTTCGCGCTTACCTGGTAAGCCGTTAAAATTAATCAACGGCTTACCAATGATTCAACACGTCTTTGACCGTGTCTCCCTAGCCAAAGGCATAGAAGCCGTTTATGTCGCGACTGATGATGCTCGCATACAAACCGTTGTCGAAGCATTCGGAGGCAAGGTGGTAATGACCCCACCTGAAGCTGAGTCGGGAACAGACCGAATTGCGCAAGCCGCACAGCAACTCGGCTTAGATGATGAGGATCTGATTATTAATGTACAAGGCGACCAACCGCTTATCCATCCCAATGCCATTGAAGCGGTCATAGCCCCTTTTATGGCACCTGACTATGATGGCAGCTTTGAAATGAGTACCCTGTCATTCAAGATTATCAATGAAGCTGAAATTACCAGCCCTAAGGATGTCAAACTGGTCACCGACATCAATGACTTTGCACTCTATTTCTCTCGTGCCACCATTCCGCATGGCAGAGACTATTGGGATCATGACTCTTTTAAGCACCTGGGCGTTTATGCCTATACCAACCGTTTTGTTAACCGTTTTAATAGCCTACCGATGGGTCGACTTGAAGACATTGAAAAACTGGAACAACTTCGAGCCTTAGAATTTGGTCATAAAATCAAGGTGGTTGAAAGCCAATGGGACTCTCCAGAAGTGGATGTACCTGGAGATATTGAAATCATGGAAGCTCTGCTCAACGCAGGCCACTAACCGATTCATTCATCACATGATTGTCTACGCGTTCCTGATTCGCTTGCTCAGCCCGATTCTACTGCTTTGGATATTAGTTGAAGCGGTTAAGCGTCATGGTGGACTTCGCTTTATCCAGCAACGCTTAGGGATTGCTTACCCAACCTTTTCAAACACCGCCATACCTCCCACTTGGATTCATTGTGCCTCCGTTGGAGAAGTCAATGCGATTGCGCCACTCGTAAAAGCCCTCTTGCCGAATCAGCCAATCATCATAACCACCCATACACCGACTGGCGCAAAACAGTGCGACCATCTTTTTGGAAGTGATGTGACCCACTGTTACCTGCCTTTGGATTGGACCTATGCAGTTAAGCAATTTTTGAAGCGCCTGTCTCCCAATTGTTTATGGGTGGTGGAAACCGAAATTTGGCCGAATCTTTACCGACTTAGCCACCAAGCAGGCTTACCGATTGTATTGATTAATGCACGTTTATCACGAAAAACCCTGAATAGTCCACAATGGCTTATCCAAACTTACCAACAAACACTTAGCCTTGTCGACAAAGTCATTTTACGGTCCCCCGAAGAAGCAGAGCATTTTCAACAGTTGGGCGTTCCAACAGAACGGATTCAGTTTATTGAAAACTTAAAGTATGCGATGCCTGTTGAACCGTCCCAGCTTGATAATCCTTTTGCCAATCGACTGGGTGACTCAGAATTTGTGGTAGCTGCCTCAACCCACGAAGATGAAGAAGCACAACTGGTTGCAATCTGGCAACGACTCAATCGACCCGAACCGCTGGTTTTTGTGCCTCGTCACCCACATCGTCGAGACGCAATTTTAAAACGTTTGGCTGGCCATCGTAGTGAAATTGCTGTCGATAGCTTAGGGGATCCCATTACGTCACAAACGCGTTATATTTTAATGGATAAAATGGGAGTACTCATGCCGCTCTACACCCATGCCAAACTGGTCATTATGGGCGGCGCCTTTGTCCCCAAAGGCGGTCACAACCTCATTGAACCTGCCTCGGTCAAAGCCTGTATCATTACGGGTCCAGACATGTCTGACTTTGAAACCGAAACCCAACAGCTATTAGCCCATAAGGCCATCAAGCAGCTGCACAATTGGCGTCAATTAGAACAGACATTGACCGAATTACTGGACAATCCAACCATTCGCCAACAAATGGGACAAGCGGCGTATGATGAAGTCACGAGTAAATCTTCAGTATTATCAGACTACCTTGACGCACTTCGCCCCTTTCAAACACGTAAAATACAGATTAAGTAAAATCATCAAAATCAAATTCTTATTGAAACTCACCCCCGATTATAGGTACAATACTCGTTTACAAAACGAATAGGATATATCGCCTCATGGCAAGAGTAACTGTAGAAGATTGCTTAGATCAAGTTGAGAACCGTTTTGAGTTGGTCATTTTAAGTGCTAAACGCGCTCGTCAACTAGCTAACGGCGCCACCCCCACGCTTGAGTGGGACAAAGACAAGCCTACTGTAATGGCTCTCCGCGAACTAGCTGATAACAGCATTGACAAAGATGTGGTAATGTCTGACCCAGATACGCCACCGTACTTCAGCTAAGACCGCGGAGAAGCTCTCTCTTATATGCCCACTCCCAGCTCGCTTGATGGTTTAATTGAGAAGACGAACGTCTATCTCAAAAAAAAGCAAATTAAACAAATCAAAGCGGCATTCGAGTTTGGTCGCCTTGCCCACCAAGGGCAAACTCGAAAAACGGGAGGCGACTATATTTGGCATCCCGTTGCGGTTGCTGAAATCCTTGCCGAAATTCAACTCGATTACGAAAGTCTGATTGCCGCCATTTTACATGATGTGGTTGAGGATACAGACTACACCAAGCAAGACATCGTAGAACGGTTTGGCGAAAATGTTGCCCAGATCGTCGATGGCGTGACCAAGCTCGGCAAACTCGAATTTGATAACCCTCAAGAAGCCCAAGCCGAAAACTTTCGTAAAATGGTATTGGCCATGTCTCGGGATATCCGAGTCATCCTTATTAAGCTAGCAGACCGTCTCCATAATATGCGCACCCTCGGCGTCATGCGCCCTGATAAACAGCGCCGCATCGCACGTGAAACGCTAGAAATATATGCTCCGATTGCTGCCCGCCTTGGCATTAATGCCATTCGTATTGAGCTGGAAGACTTGGGGATGAAGGCTATGTACCCCTATCGCTATGCAGTTCTTGAGCATGCTGTCAAAAAAGCGAGAGGCAATCGAGCTGAAGTCATTGAGCAAATCAATGAAGCCATCAATCACCGATTAAAAAGTGAATCTATCCCCGCACAAGTCATTGGTCGCGAAAAACATCTGTATAGCCTCTACAAGAAAATGAAATACAAAAAACTCAGCTTCGACGAGATTTTGGATATTTTCGCTTTTCGGGTTGTGGTCAATACCGCGGATGAATGTTATCGCGCCCTTGGTTCAGTTCACTCACTTTATAAACCTTTCCCTGGACGCTTCAAAGACTATATTGCCATCCCCAAAAGTAATGGCTATCAGTCCCTCCACACCGTGCTCTTTGGTCCTTTTGGAGCCTATATTGAAATCCAAATCCGTACCAATGAAATGCATGAAGTGTCTGAGCATGGCATCGCTGCGCACTGGGTTTATAAGCAAGATCCTAACGACGAAGGTAAGCAGTCAGAACGCCAGCTGAATGCCGTTGAAATCCGAGCACAGGAATGGGTCAAGAACTTGCTCGAAATTCAACAAGGTGCGGGTAACTCACTCGACTTTTTAGAAAATGTCAAAATCGATCTCTTCCCTAATGTAATCTATGTTTTTTCACCCAAGGGCGACATTATTACCTTACCCGCCGGTTCCACTGCCGTGGATTTTGCCTACGCAGTTCATACCAATGTTGGGCATGGCACCGTCGGATGCCGAGTCGATAAAAAACTCATCCCATTGCGTACTCGTTTAGAAACTGGGCAAACGGTTGAAATTATTCGCAGTAAAGAACTTCAGCCAAATCCTTCTTGGCTACAATTTGTCACGACAGCCAAAGCTCGCTCACAAATCCGTGCATTTTTGAAAAACCAGCAATCCGAGTCGGCACAAGCTCTTGGACAAAGACTCTTAACTAAGGCATTAAGAAGTTTCAATATGTCATACGAGGCGTTAACAGAGTCGGTACGACACCAAATTACCGAAGCACTTAAACTCAGTGACTGGGAACATCTATTAGAAGAAATTGGCTTAGGAAAGCGCCTCGCCAACTTGGTTTCGAAGCAGATTCATGACTTGGTACTGGGAAAAGAAGACACCACCACCCTTCAAAATGCCGTTGAAAATAATGCTGAACCACTGGTTATTTCGGGAACCGAAGGAATGGCCATCAACTATGCTGGCTGTTGCCATCCAATCCCCGGTGACGATATTATTGGATTTATCAGTGCTGAAAAAGGACTGGTCATTCATCGTCAAGAATGCAGAAACGTGAAACAGTTTAAAAACCATCCTGAAAAATGGCTGGATGTCAGCTGGGAAGAAAACATTACCCAAACCTTTGATGTGGAGCTTCAACTTGAAGTCCGCAATACCCGTGGGGCGCTCGCAACTATAGCCAGCAATATTGCTGAAATGAAAACCGACATTGATCGAGTCCGCTCAGAAGACAAAGACGAAACTTATAGTTTAATGAATATCGTTATTCATGTTCACACTCGCAAACACCTTGCAGATGTGATGCGAAAACTCAAACGCTTACCCATCGTCGAAAAAATTCAGCGTCTCTAATTACCCAAAAACACCCAGGCCTGGCAATTTAAACGTTAAAACCAGATACCTCTTGAAAAATAGAGGCCTCAATTAGAGACCAAAAATGCTTGTGAGCCTACCTGACTTGCCCGAAAATTCACTGAGTTAAAATTCAACAGAGCTTCATCTAACTGGTTAGCCGTCTCTACGAATTGATCCATTAATTGATCTTTTTCTCGTATCGCCTTAACATTCACCCCGCCAGAGACTTCTTCCTCCAGCAAAGCCAAAACCTGATTAGCAATTTGGTGCTGCTTTACGTGCATCTCTTGCACTGCAACAAACTCCGATTGAGATCCAATATTGGGTTGATTTCTTTGAATTTTCGCCAATGCTTCGCCCATGCTGGTTTTTTCTGGGCATCGTATGAGATCTAAATCAATTTCTACCTGAACCCCATTCAAGTATGACTGAACATTCGTTCGCCAAATCCGCATAGCCTGGCGAACATCTGCAATTTGCACACCATAAAGTTCTGGCGTGGTTTGAATCAATCGACCTGCAGCTTTTTGATCAATCATAAACGTCCCAGTTTGCTCGCCCAATAGAATCGCTTGTTGGTTTAAAGACTCTGCTGCTGCCGAGGTTTCTTCAACCAATGCGGCGTTACTTTGAATATTACTATCCAAAGTACTCACGGCCTGAGCGACTTCGGAAACTGAGTGTTGTTGTTCCTGTATCGACAACACGACTTTATCAAGTGCGGTTCCCATATCAATGACTTTTTCATTCACCACATCAAAGGCCTGATTGGTTGCCAAAACTTGATTGACCCCTTCTTGAACTTTGGCCGAAGATTCGTCAATAAGTCCTTTTATGTCCTGTGCTGCCGTTGCGGATTTTTGCGCAAGGCTACGAACCTCTCCGGCCACCACAGCAAAACCACGCCCATGATCACCCGCTCTAGCGGCTTCCACTGCCGCATTTAATGCCAATAGATTCGTTTGAAACGCAATACCATCAATCAAACTCACAATAGTTGAAATTTTCTCCGAGGTCTGTTGAATGTCTTCTATCGAGGCGACTGTGGCTTCCAGTGCATTTTTGGCTGTCTTGTTCTCGGTCATCGCAGCATTTGCCATCTCATTGACTGACTGTAATTCAACCGCATTTTCTTTCTGCAACCCATGAACCATTTGCATTGAGGCATTAATCTGCTCCAAGGTCGCGGCAGCTTGTTGGGTCCTATCAGATAAATCTAATGCTGCTGCAGAAGATTCACTTGCGGCCTTCTCTACCGCTTCTCCCGCTTGCTTGATATATAAAACAATGGCACTCAAATTATCGAGCGAAACATTGGTTGCGCCTTTCATCGCTGCCAAGGATCCTTGGAGATCTTTTTCGACTCGACTTCTTAAATCACCGGTTGCTAAATTGGTCATCACCACTACCATGCTTTCAATAATGGCGTTCAATTCCTTAAGCAAATCATTAACGTGATTGGATGTTTCTAAATAAAACCCACTCAACCCAGAGGTATCGATTGAAATGGCTACATGCCCTAACGAAGCCATTTGCAAGGTATCTTGAAGGTTATTCTCAATCTTGCGTTGCTGCGTTAAATCGCGCCACTCAATGACCGTTCCAATCAATTCATTGTTATCATTCATCACCGGATTCACTTTGATATGAATGATCAAACCTCCCACATGAATTTCATCAGAGCTGGGACGATCTAGTTGATAAAATATGGATTGATCAAACATCGATTCAATGGATTGGCCAACCAAGTCCTCTTGATCCTTAATGGATACTTTTGATTGGAAAACGGCTAAATGCGTTTCAACAAACCGTTGCATTTCATTGTTAATATATAAAATCTTGCCCGAATTGTTCACCATCATGACGTTGGTGGAAGCGCTGTCCAGTGCAGACTTTAGCCGCGTACTTCTCTCTAACTGGTAATTAGAAGCTTCAACCATCGCGCCCAACTGAACCTGCATCATTTTGACCGATGAAATCATTTTACTTAATGAATGACCGCCATAAAAATCCACCTGACCAGTAAAATCCCCTTCTCGCATTTTGTCCATGACCACTTTAGCTTTGCCCAAACGGGTAAAAACATATTGACGCCCTGCAAGTGAATAGAGCACAAATGTAATCGCAATAATCGACATCCATAGACCGGATATATGAATTAAGCCCAATAAAGTTAAACTGGTCAAGCCTCCCATCACGCCCATCATAATCACCATTAAATTTATTGGATGGATACGGTTGAACAAGCACAAACTCTTAAACCCATCGATTTCATAGCCATTGACTAACCGAGAGCGACCTCGAGCGATTTCTTTATATAAATTCTGTGCTGCTTGCTTCTTGGAGTCTGTAATGGCTCGTCGAACCGATAAATAGCCGATAATTTTACCTTGCTCCATCAAAGGTGTCATATTGGCCTCAACCCAATAAAATCGACCATCTTTGCAGCGGTTCTTTACAACTTGCACCCAAGGTTTACCAGATTGCAACGTCGCCCACATGTCTTTAAAAACTGCTTTAGGCACATCTGGATCACGCACGATATTATGCGGCTGACCTAACAATTCTGCTTTGCTATAACCACTGGCCTCGATAAAGGCTTCATTCACTTCCATAATGGCACCATTCAAATCAGTCTTTGAAATAATGGTTCCTAACTGACTAATATCTTTTTCCATCGTCGGTAACACCCCTTAAACTAGACTGAAGTTGAACCCGTATCAGTTGATCTATCATAATAATGCACGTCAAAACAAGCTACGTACCAACTACCTGCTAGCTCGACGACCTTAGAGATAGTCAAGCATAATTGCATATCTATCAATGAACGATATGGTTCAGAAACAAATACGGCTTCTGGCTGAGCAATAGCGCTCATAAAATAATTCCGATTGCGCCAACACAATCCTTTCCCCTTTCTGAGCACATCAATACAGTCTGACATTGTTTTCTGATAAGAATCTTCACTAACCTGATAGCCTTGATCGTCCAAAATATAAAACCGTTTCACGAATGAGTGTTCGGCCGCCCGCGCCATCTTCAACTCCAGTTCTGTGAATAACACTACGTCTGCTAACGTCTCAAACAGCGAATGATAGGTTGCCTTATGTCGATTGCTCATCTGTTTTTGTTCATCGAGATAGGCAGGATAACTCGCCGTAACATCTTCTAGGCAAGCCTGACCTGCTTTTACTTGATCCAAAAAAGGTTGTGGCCTCGCAAAATAGTAACCTTGAACCAGATCAACCCCGACGTCCATCGCTAGCAATGCTTGCTCTTTTGTCTCAACCCCTTCAAGCAAACTGACACTGCCCGCTTGCTTAATTAACCGCGTTAGATTTCGTAAAATACTTTCACTCCGAGCACTTCGAGTAGCCTCCAGCAAAACGCCTCGATCCAACTTGACAATATCCGGCTGAACTTTCCAAATTCGGTCAATATTGGAATGACCTGCACCAAAGTCATCCAGCGCAATTAAACAGCCTTGCTGCCTTAAACGCTCAATCACCTGTAAAAACAGTGCTTCATCGACAATTTCATTCTCAACCACTTCCACGACTACCTCATGACCGAGCAACTCTTGATCGGCAATCAATTTACCGACGCATAAATCTTCAAGGTTTGAGATTTCCTGGATATCTAAATTTAGAAACAACCATGTATTTGGTAACTTCAATGCCTGCCAATTATGCAAATGCATCTGATTGAGTTTTTGGTTAAAGACTGCAGACGACTCCCCCTCTGGAACACTCAAGCATTCTGGGACTGGGACTTGGAATCCCGTTTTCAGTGATCGACCACGGACTAAAGCTTCAACGCCAACACAAGCCTGATTTGAAAAGCTGTAAACCGGCTGAAATACCGAAAATAAAGCTTTGTCTTCTACTGTTAACTTCATCGTTGAATTCAAACTGTTTTCCCGAGTTTTATACTTAACTAACATAAAATGCCTAAATGAGCTGTGTACATAGAATTCGTGTCTTAATAGACAACTATTTGTCGTGTTTATCCTAAAAATACGTGCATTTCTGCATAAAAATATTTTCAGCCAGCTCATATAGCACTTTTAATGCCATATATAATAAACCCCTTTATCAGGAGTTTTTATCGGAAATCTATAAGAAATCGTTTCTTAAACTATTAAAATAGCACCAAAATATGTCAATAAAGCACCACATTTACTACAATTTTAAACAACTGACGAAATTCTCTTTTTAAACAATCCCCAGCACAGCTAAAATTGTAATCATTTGCTACCAATTCCTAACATTCTTATCTGCGATCAAACTCTTTATGGATCAAAAATATAGTAAGTTTTCATAGAACCCCACCTTTCACCTTGTTTCAAATTGTAACTCTTGCGCAGCCAAACAACTCAGCAGCATCAAGACTCGCTTACTAACCTTTGTACGAACTAAATTGGTGCGAAAAAGAAACAAGGACAGACATTTTTTTGAAAAAAAACCGCCTGTTAAACGCCACTATTTTAGCGTTAACCGGTTGTTTTGTAAGCAGTATAGAAGACTGGCAAAGTACCTGCTATTAGAAAACTCTAATAAAACAAATAATGCACTCGATTGAACCTATTACAACCTCAAACATATTAAAAGATAGGTCTATGAATACTGGTACGACACAAAACTTGAAAACCTACATGGAATACTTACCCGAGGTCAAAAAATACCTTAATGAACTGGATCACCAGGACTTATGGTGGACCACCGTTGCAATGGTCGGTAAGATTAATAATGAGAATATGGATCCACAATTGTTAGAATCGATTGTTGAAACCCAAAAGGCCTTTCAAAATCTTCGCAGCGACATGCTCCATGCATTGGTGAGTCGCTATCTAAACCAAGCTAACAGCGAAATCATTTTAAAGTCGCAAGCCACCATCGATATCATTATCCGAAACCTATTTGAAAGAACCGCTGATGTAGGGTTTTTAGCGACAGATGATGACATTATTGACTATCTTAAAATGCCAAAGCCATCCAGTGATGATCATGACTTTATTGAAAATCGCATTCAAGAATATGTGGCAAAATACAGCGTTTATGAGGATATTTTGTTATTGCGCCCAGATGGCGAGGTGGCAGTTAAACTGAACCCAAACAACCCTGTCACTCGTAGCCATGACCCCCTGATTACCGAAGCCATTCAAACGGATGCGCCTTATGTTGAAGTCTATCGTCACTCAGACTTATTTCCAAATCATGAAAACAGCTTAATCTATGCCAAACGCATTGTCGCTTCCCAATCAGATTCAGCAACCGTATTGGGCGTGCTTTGCCTAAGATTTTCTTTTACTCAAGAAATGGCGGGGATTTTTAATATTTTAGAGCCTGATGAAAACGGTCATCAGATCACCCTTGTTGACGAGCACGGCACCTTGCTTGCCAGCAACAACCACACAGGCCATCCAATTGGAAAAAAGCAAGCGGCACCATCCATTACTGAAACACCAAGAACCACACAACAAGGTCTAACCTATACCACTCGAACACATGGTTACCAAGGATTCTACGGTCTGAAATGGTTTTGCCGATCTTATGCAAGTCATGAAGTGGCATTTAATAAAACCCAGACCGATGACACCCTAGACGTTGATATTGACCCATCATCCCCTATCTACATGAATGAACTGGAAGAAACCAACCTAAAAGTCAGCACCTTACTGTTGATCGTCATTCTCAACGGCAAAATCACCTCTTTAAAGCGTAATGTGCAATCGTTCTTACCGGTTCTCGACAGCTTTCAAGATATCAGCCATGACATTCAAGCCTTATTTGAACGATTCATTCATCACATTCACTCAGTGTTGGTCGAAACCGTTCAAAGCAAGGTGAAATTCAGCGCCATGCTGGCGATTGAAATCATGGATCGAAACTTGTATGAGCGCGCTAACGATTGCCGCTGGTGGGCACTCAACAGTACTTTTCGAAAACACTTAAGCCAACATAAAGACGGACAATTGATTGGAGAATCCGAAACGGAAACCCTAACCGAGATTTTGCAATACATTAACCAGCTCTATACGGTTTACACCAATATTATTTTGTATGATCATCAGGGCAAAGTGGTTGCCGTTTCTGATCCGACTCAAACACACTTGATTGATACAGTGCTTCCACGACCACAAGACACCGCCCAATGTCTTGCGATCGATAATACTCAACACTATACCGTGTCTGACTTTCATGCAACCTCGCTCTATGACAACCACTCAACTTATATTTATCATGCTGCCGTTAGAGACTGGCGTAACGATCAAAAGACCGTTGGCGGTATTGCACTCGTATTTGACAGTACCCCTGAATTCAAAGCGATGCTAGAAGACACCTTGCCCAAATACATTAACAAAACACTGGACGAATCAACCTTCAGCGTTTTCACCACCCCAGAAGGAGAAGTGATTGCGTCCACCATCGACTCTTTTCAAATCGGCAGCGTAATTGATTTACCAAAATCGACCCAATCCAGTAAAAATGGCGACACAGGCAGTTTTCATACCAAGCTGAATGGCGATAATTATTTAGTGGGTTATAAAATGAGTGAAGGTTATCGAGAATACAAGAATGGCGATGGCTATCGAAACGATGTACTAGCACTGGTCTTTACCCAAGTATAATCACCAGGCCTGGTCAATTTTAATGCGCTTCGCTGGCAAGCGAAGCCTTTTGGCTCTGCTTTTGAATCAACTGTTGAAAAAGAATCGTCGCCAACAACAAGACTCCAGCCATCACAGCAATCGAAGCAGCAATGGCGCTATCCAGCCATACCGCAAGCCCATAACCTAACAAAACTGACAGTTGTGCATAACCCAATGCCCATACCAACATAGTTTTTAGAGAAGTTGCCACCAGATAAGCGCTACTGGCTGGAATTACGAGCAGCGCAACCACCAATATTGCACCTACGGCATCAAATGAAGCCACGGTTGTCAGAGAAACCTGTGCCATTAGCAACGTATGCCACATAGGAACACTGACCCCCAGCGCAACCGCTAAAACCGGATGAAACGCCATCAATCGATAACGCTCAAAAACCACTGCAATAACGGATACATTCACAAGGAAAACAACTAAAGCCAACCAGAAAGCTCTTGGACCCATAGATTCCCCACCCCAAATCACCGTATCAAAAGGAACAAACGCAATTTCACCATAAAGCACGCACTCCTGATCCAAATCGATTTGCCCCGCATACACTGAAATCAGCACCACTCCCAATGCAAAAAAGCTGGTAAAGATCATACCAATACTGACATCACTTTTTAACAAAGGGTGCTTCTGCAACCACTCGGCTAACCAAGCCGTTAACAACCCCATAATGACAGCGCCCACCATCATCGCAATTTCAGACCGACCGTCCATCATAAGATAGGACAATACGATGCCCAGCAACACCGAATGACTAATCGCATCCCCCAGTAAACTTTGTCGCCTCAGAACCAAAAAAACGCCGACCAACGCACAACTGCTCGCCACTAAGCATGCTGTCGCCAGAATCCAAATATCACTCATCATCTGTTAGATCCTTGTCATTGGCGCGAATTCGATTGAAAAACCAACCCTGATAAGGCGCAAACAAAAATGACAACAAAAAGAGTCCGGCCAACACTAAAACCATCCAAGGGCCTGTCGGTGCTGACGGAGCTAGATAGGAAATATTCGCACTCACCATCCCACTGAGCCCGCCAATGATGGCGGCAACCCACAAAATAACCGCTAGATTGGGATGCCAAAACCTGGCGGCTGAAACGGGAACTAACAATACGGCCGCCATTAAAACCACACCGACAATCTGTAACCCAATCACAACCACCAAGACCAACAAACAGGCAAAAACGGCTTGATATAAACTGACCGAAAGGCCAAGACTACGGGCATAGTTTTCATTAAAGGTAATAAGCCGAAATTTTTGGAACAATAACCCCACCACCAATAGTACTGCTAGCGCCACAGAGGAAAGCACAATCAGGTCCTCAGGTAACATCGCGGCGGCTTGACCAAATAAAATTTTATCCAAGCCCGACTTGCCAGCAACATTTAAACCTTGAATATAAGATAATGCCATCAAGCCTAATGCAAAAAATAAAGATAGCGTAATCGCCAAGGCCGCATCCGGTTTTATTTTTGTATTCTTGGGCAACCAACTCATCAACATAAACCCCATCAAACTACTGACCATGGCACCAATCAACATGATTATAGGCGACTGCGTGTGAAAGAGCATAAACGCCACCATCACACCAGGCAAAGCGGAATGCGCCAAAGCATCGCCAATTAAAGCTTGCCTTTTCAAAACCGCAAAGCTACCAACGACCGAGGCACTGACACCCAATAAAACGGATCCGACAAGCACCCAAAGCGCATTGGCATCCTCAAACTGCCAAAAGGAGAGTGTCAGCGCCCAATAATCAGCAGACATCACTTGCCAATCAGCCATGCTTAACCTCTTTAGCACTGGTTGACGGCATCATTGAAAAACCACCCCCAAACGCTTGTTGAATTTTTTCGGGTGTCATAACGGCGTTAACAGGGCCGGAGGCAATGACCCCTCGATTCACTAACACAACCCAATCAAAATAATCGGCTACCGTATTCAAATCATGATGGACACAAACGATTGTTTTATTTGCCTGTTTTAAGCGACCAAACAGGTCAATTATGGCCTTTTCTGTTTTCATATCCACCCCAGCAAAGGGTTCATCCATCAAATATAGTTCGGCTTGTTGAACCAAGGCTCTCGCCAGAAATACCCGTTGCTGCTGACCCCCTGACAATTGACTGATTTGACGATCTTTATAATCGAGCATCCCCAGTTGGTTCAAGGCTTCTTCTGCTAAAGTCCTATCTGAAGCAGATGGCCGCTGCCAGAATCTTAAATGTCCTTGTCGCCCCATTAAAACCACATCCATGACCTGGATGGGAAAGTCCCAATCCGATTCATCTCGCTGAGGAACATAAGCAACCGACAAACGATTCTTTTCTAAGGGATGACCAAACATCGAAACTTGACCACTCACGAGAGGAGCTAACCCCATCACCCCTTTTAACAGAGTGGATTTGCCAGCACCATTCGGCCCAATAATCGCAACCGTATGACCTTGAGGGATTTCAAAAGAGACCGATTTTAAAACCGGTTGTGCCTGGTGATAACGCATCGTTAGATTCTGAACTTTTAATGGCGGTGCGATCATTCAGCTTCTCCCCGTTTTAAAGCAGACACAATAGTCGTTACATTATGTTTTACCATGCCAATATAGGTACCTGCAGGCGTTCCCTTAAGCCCCATTGCATCAGAATAGAGTTCCCCTCCAATGGTGAGCTCATGACCCGAATCAGCAACCCCTGCAACTAAAGCCCGTAGAAATTTTTTCGGTACGCTTGATTCCACAAACACCGCAGGAATTTTCCGTTCAACAATCAACTGCTTAAGTTGCTGAATATCATGCAACCCAAACTCACTCACAGTACTAATTCCCTGCAAACCATGGACTTCCATCCCATAAGCGCGGCCAAAATAGCCAAAGGCATCATGCGCGGTAATCAAAACTCGTTTCGACTTCGGAAGCCCTTCAATTTGCATCTGAACCCACTGATGCAACGATGACAGCTGCTGTTGATAACGCTGGGCGTTTGCCCGGTAAGCGCCTTGGTTAGCCGCATCCATTTCAACCAATTTCGACAATACCTGTGTCGCGGCCTGCTGCCATAAACTGACGTCAAACCAAATATGTGGATCACTTACAGAACCATAATGAATCAAACTCGCTTTAGAAAGCTTTTCACTTACCGCGAACACGGGCTTAAATCGCGCCATCTTGGTTAAAATGGATTGCATTTTCCCCTCCAAGTGCAATCCATTATAAAAAATTAAATCCGCTTGCTGTAGGCGACGCATGTCACCATGCGTTGCTTTATACAAATGGGGATCCACACCCGTTTCCATTAGGGTACTGAGTTTGACTTTATCCTGACCAATTTCATGCACTAAATCGCCAATCATGCCCGTCGTCGCAACAACGTTTATTGGCGACGCGCTGGACACCCAACTAACAAATAGTAGCAATAAACCACTCAAAAACTGAATTGCGTTTTGCATTATCACTCTCAAATAATTAAGATCAGACTTATTAAATTATTAGCCACGGCTAATAATTTAATAAGTTTAGCATAATTTAAATTTGCCGCAAAATGCCTTTACGCGCTATGCTAAAATTTTTTTAAAGAAACCGAAATTCGACTTATTTATACAAGGAACTCCTTCATGCGTGAAATTATTGCAACTGATAAAGCCCCACAAGCCATTGGCCCCTATTCACAAGCCATTAAAGTAGGCAATACGGTTTATTTATCTGGTCAAATCGCTCTTATCCCTGAAACCATGGAATTACGAGCCGGAGACATTTCCGAGCGCATCCATCAAGTTTTTCAGAATCTCACTGCCGTCTGCGAGTCCGCTGGGGGTTCACTACAAGAAATCGTGAAACTCAATATTTTCTTAACCGATCTCAGCCACTTTGCCACGGTTAACGAAATTATGGCTGAATATTTTCAGCAACCTTATCCTGCTAGAGCCGCAATTGGCGTCAAGGAACTCCCGAAAGGCACAGATGTGGAAATGGATGGCATCTTGGTCATTTCTTCTTACTAAAAATGCTTAGCGCTCGCAAAAATGACCAGGCCTGGTCATTTTTGCGCAATACATGCATAACTATGTCCCTAAACAAGACTTGGAGTTTTGATAGCTCTAATAAATACCCACTAATACCCTAGATATAAATAAAAACTAATAAAAGGTATGTTTCTTGCTTAAAAGCTTATGATTTCATCATTAAAGTGATTTGACCATGAGTGAGCAAAGCGTCGATATTTTATGGGTGCTTTTCAGTGCGGTGCTGGTTGCATTGATGCAGCCTGGCTTTACAGCACTTGAAGCGGGAGCAACTCGTGCAAAAAATTCCATTTCCACCGCAATCAAAAACCTCAGTGACTTCCTGATTGCGTTCTTAGTTTTTGTTTTTTTTGGTGCAAGTATGATGTTGGGCAACAGCCTCAACGGTTGGTTCAGTTGGCAGCCATTGTTCTTTTACCATGACTCACTAACCGATCTCACCCTTGTGCTGTTTCACGCCATGTTTGCCTCGACCGCCGTCACCATTATTTCCGGAGCCATTGCGGAAAGAACCAAGTATGTCGCATATATCTTAATCGCCTTAATCGTGTCATTATTCATTTACCCAATACAAGCCCACTGGATTTGGCATGAAGCCGGCTGGCTTGCGCAACTAGGATTTATTGATTTTGCTGGCTCAACCGTGGTTCACTCAGTTGGTGGTTGGGCAGCTTTAGCAGCCATTTTGATTATTGGTCCGCGTATCGGGCGTTTTGATGAAACGGCCGACTCCCACCGTTTTGAACAAGCCAATTTGGCCCATAGCGCCTTGGGCGTTTTCCTGATTTGGCTTGGATGGATCGGTTTTAATGGCGGCAGTGTGTTAGCACTAAATGTACTCACCGGCCAGGTCATTCTAAACACCATGATTGCCGGTGCCGTGGGTGGCATTTCTGGCCTGATTATCAGTCGCATTCTCACTGGCTATTATCAAGTCGGTTCCATCATGTATGGTATCTTATCCGGCCTGGTTGCCATTACCGCCTCCGCACACCTAGCGTCCCCTTTCGCCGCCATTCTTATCGGCTTTGTCGGATATTTGGCCTATTTATGGGGACAAGTGGTACTGGCTAAATTAAAGATTGATGATGCAATAGAAGCGGTTCCCGTACATCTATTTGCGGGCATTGCCGGCACCTTAGCGATTCCTTTTCTTCAAACAGATCACCCCTTGGTTGAGCAATTACAAATTCAACTACTGGGAATTGTCAGTGTTGGCATGCTAAGTTTCTGTGTGACTTTTGCCGCTCTTTGGCTCATTAATCGCATTATGCCGTTGCGTGTTTCGGAAACCGATGAAATTTTAGGGCTCAATATCAGCGAACATCAAGCCTCGACCTCCATGTTTGATTTAGCGCATGCGATGAATATTCAAGCGACTAATCAAGACTTTTCCAAACGCATTATGATCGAACCCTATTCCGATGCCTCAGTGATTGCCGCCTACTACAACAATGTTACTCAAGCCTTTAATCAGATCAGTTCCGAAAAAGAAGAATTGATTGCCGAAACCATTCATGTGGCCAACTATGACCTGCTCACTGGCTTAGCAAAACGTCGACTACTGGTCACTGAATTGGATAAATCGCTGTTACGACTCAAACGCCAGCCACAAACCAATGCACTATTCTTTATCGACTTAGATGGTTTTAAAAATGTGAATGACGTTCATGGTCATGATGCGGGCGACTATCTACTCAAGGAAGCTGCCAAACGTATTCAAGCGTCCATCCGTAAAGTGGATTTGGCAGCCCGATTTGGCGGAGATGAATTCGTTATTTTACTGGAAGGCATTCAAAATGACAGCTATGCTGCGACCGTTGCCGACAAAATCATTGCAGCCATGCAATTGGACATTGAACTCCCTTGTGGAGAAGTGGTGACTATTAGTGCCTCAGTCGGGTTAACATTATTTGATGACCAGTGCCATTGCTCTGTGGATGACCTACTCAAACGCGCTGACCAAGCCATGTATACCGCTAAAAAACGCGGCAAAAGCCAATGGGTTATCTATTAGAGCGGTGACTCGAGCCGACACTCGCTTTTTTACGCTAAAAGTGACCAGACCTAGTCATTATTGTTAAAATATGCCCTTGCTTTTAGCTTGGAACCGATCACGATGTTGGCACAACAAAAATTAACGTCTTTAAAAGGTGTTGGCGATAAATTGGCTGAAAAGCTACACCGTTTAGGATTAACGGTGGTACAAGATTTGTTGTTTCACTTGCCAATTCGCTATCAGGACAAAACCAAGCTCACCCCTTTGGGCCAGATATTTATTGGCCAAGAAGCACTCATAGAAGGTGAAATCATCAGCCAACAGATGACCCAAAGCCGCAACAGTAGTTTACTGGTAAAGCTTATTGACTCTTCCGGCCAAACCCTCACCTGCCGCTTCTTTCACTTTCATTATCGTCAAGCACAGCAATTTAAAAGAGGACAGGGCTTAAGAGCCTTTGGTGAAGTACGTTCTGGCCCTACCGGATTGGAAATGGTACACCCCCACTATCAACTATTCTCACTCAGCTCTCCGCCACCCTTAGAAACCACCTTAAACCCCGTCTATCCTGTGACCGAAGGCTTAGGTCAAGCGACGCTGCTCAAGCTAATACAACAAGCACTACAGTTATTAAAACAATACCCTTTAGCCGAAATCTTGCCTGAAACTTTATGTGACAGTCTCCAATTACCACCGATTAATGAAGCTCTACGTCAGCTTCATCAACCACAACCGGAGGATGACCTTCTGAGCATCAAGCAATTCCAACACCCGGCACAACGCCGCCTCATCTTTGAAGAATTGCTCAGTAGCCAACTCAGTTTGCAATGGATTCGACAAGTTGAGAAACGGCGTCAGGCTCCTGTTTTTCCAGCCAGTCAAATGGTCAATCATCTATTAGCGTTACTCCCCTTTGCATTGACCTCTGCTCAACAACGGGTGCTAGGCGAATTGCAGGCCGACCTGCAACAACCGCATCCCATGCAACGATTAGTGCAAGGGGATGTCGGTTCAGGCAAAACCGTCATCGCCGCTTTGGCTGCGATTCAAGCGGCAGATACCGGCTATCAAGTGGCCATAATGGCGCCCACTGAAATTCTTGCCGAACAACACCGCAATCATTTTTCGGAATGGTTACAACCGCTTTCAATTGAAATGGCTTGGTTAAATGGTCGCATGAAAGCCGCCGAAAAGCGCTATATGCTCGAACAAATTTCACAAGGCCATGCAAAAGTCATTATCGGCACTCACGCGCTCTTCCAAGAGGCGGTCATCTTTCACAAACTGGGGTTGGTGATTATCGATGAGCAACACCGCTTTGGTGTGCACCAACGCTTAGCCCTCCATGATAAAGGCACCCAAAACGACCAAGCACATCCACACCAATTAATTATGACGGCAACGCCTATTCCACGGACTTTAGCCATGACCGCTTATGGCGATTTGGATTTATCGATTATCGATGAACTACCACCTGGCCGTCAGCCGATTGATACCGCCGTGTTAAGCAATGAAAAGCGTCATGATGTGATGGCGCATCTGGTCGCACAATGTGAGCAGGGAGTGCAAGCTTATTGGGTATGCCCCTTAATTGAAGAGTCTGAATTACTGCATGCCCAAGCCGCCGAAGTCACCGCACAGCAATTTAGAGATTACTGGCCAAAATTAAGAGTGGGCTTGATTCATGGCCGACTAAAGGGAGATGAAAAATCCTTACTAATGGATGCGTTCAAAAACCATCAGCTAGATTTGCTAGTGGCCACAACAGTGATTGAAGTGGGCGTCAATGTCCCAAATGCCAGTTTAATGATTATTGAAAACGCTGAACGACTAGGGCTGGCACAACTGCACCAATTGAGAGGACGTGTCGGCCGAGGCAGCAAAAAAAGTCATTGCGTGTTACTCTATCAAGCCCCTTTAAGTGAAACGAGTAAAGCTCGATTGCATATTATGCGTGAATCCAATGATGGTTTTAGAATCGCCGAAGAAGATTTGAAAATTCGCGGGCCAGGTGAAATTTTAGGCACGCGCCAAACGGGTGGCCTCCAATTTCGCATTGCCGACTTAAAGCGCGACCAACACCTTATCCCTGAAGCAAAACACTGGGCACAAACTTTAGTTAAAACTGCACCCGAAATCAGCGATCAGCTTCATCAGCGATGGGTGGGAACCAAGATGGATTATAAACATGCTTAAACACTGGCTTCCTTTGCGCTTACTTGAACGGTTGGGTTTACCCACTGAACTTAAGCCGTGGTTATTAGACAATGGATCTCTTACTGAAAACCTACGCCAAACGTTTGGCGCGATTGAAGTGGAAGTGCTCGCCGAGGGATTAGCAACGCCCATGGCGTCAGAAGCACGTTTATTAGAATTAGCGTCAGGAGAAAAAGTGTGGGTACGCTGTGTCTGCCTCCATGTAAAGGGGCTGCCTATGATCTATGCGCGAACCGTGATTCCAGATTGGCAACCCAACAACCCTTGGTACCAAATCAAACATCTCGGCAATCGACCCTTAGGTGAGGTGCTCTTTCAGATCCCAAACTTAGAAAGAACCCCTTTTGAATTGTGTCAACATCCCGCAGATTATTGGCCACACTTAACGACTGATTGGCCGCAAGGGCCAACATTTGCACGCCGTTCCATCTTCAAGCAGCAACAAGCCCCTCTTTTGCTGACAGAAGCTTTTCTACCAAGGTTCAAGGTTTAACTTTATAAAACTGTGCTTCTAGCATAAGCAGAATACTAAAGTCTGCCTGTTTAAAATCATTCGATTCCGAAAAATCGACTCTGGGTTCCAATTCAACAAATAACCATCTTTTATAAACCCGTTCTCGCCAATTAACGCCGGCATGATATGCAGACAAATGAAACCCTTTTTCTTTTGTGGTCCAACTCCAACCTAAGTGATAAGCCAAACCACGATGAACATTGACTTGATCAAACAAAATAAAATTATGGTCAATATCGTAAGCCTGTTCCTTATCTAACCAAGTCCCGATGGTTTCAGATCGAAATAAATGCTGTTTTCCTAAGTTTGCATCAAATGTTTGAGTAGACCTTAATCCCACACCTTGTACGCTTTCCCAAAATAAATCATGACTCATACGTGATGTCCAAACCGGACTTAACAACCATTTTTTATTCCCTTTAATTCGGGCATAAGGGTCTGGTTGGATAATATTCCGAAAATTAACGCCAAACCCAACAAACGAAGAAATGACATCCTTGGTATCAATTAAAAAACGTAATCCAACTGCATTACTGTTGTTTTTATCATTGACGGCCGTGGCCTTTCTTTGAACTGGTTGGGTATTGTCATTACCGGTTAAACTTTCCGTGAGAGATTGTTCAGCAGAAGTCACAATGATTTGCCATTTTTTATTGGTTCTTGGCAGATCTATTTTAGCGCGTAAATTGATTGACTGGTCAATCTGACCATCCTGGTGGAATTGAAACGGAAAACTGATGTCTAAGCGATTACCTTTACTTTGCTCAAAGGCCACTTCTGTGCCAAAAAAATTATCGGTTGCCTGACCTAAATCTTCAACTTCACTCCCCACCCACTTTTGCCAGTCATCCAACCTATTTAAAGTTTCATTCAACATCGGAATATCGGTATGTTCTAAAAAATAGGTTTTCTGATCCGAGGATTCGGCTGGCAGTTCATTGGAAGCTGGTGGGGGATTAGGGGGTTGCGAGGTTTCTGCAACGCATAAAACGGGCAGACAACTTAAGATCATAACGTTTAACCAAGCAGGACAAGGTATAATGCTTGATGCTCTAATATTCAAATAAGTTGCTCCCAAATAAGACTATGTCCGATCACATTAAACAGATACAAGCCCGTTACGAACCGCTCGAAGATCGGATCTTGTTTAAGCTGCACACCAAAAATCAACAAAGCCTGCAAGCTTGGATAACACGCCGTTATCTGCAATTATTATTGCCAACCTTACAGGGAAAACACCCTCAGACAGGCCAAGCTATTTTGTCTCAGAAATCATTAGCCATGTATCAAGCTGCAGCGGAAAAGGGTCAACTCGAAGCCAATTACAATGCGCCCTACCAGGAACCTGAGCAAGCTTCAGAGCCTTTAGGTAAGACCCCCATTTTACTAACTAAACTCACGTTGAAAGGACTTGAAACCCCGTCTCCTCAACTCATACTGGAACCAGAGACCGGACCTGGCATTCAATTTAGCTATGACGCTGAATTTATGGGCACCTTACTCAAAGTCTTTATACAAGCCTATGATACAGCCAATTGGCAGTTGAGCTTAGATCCACTGTTATCAACCCCTGAAAGCATAACCTTACAATAGCTTAAGCCTTTATCGCAAATCATCTAACCCGCTAAAGACTGGTCTCCGATAATGGCTACCAAAACCACCAATCCTACCCAGTGATTATTTAAAAATGCTTTAAAGGCTTGTGCAGGGTCGTTTTTTGATAGTAAGTATTGATGATAACCAAATAACCCGCAGACTGCAATTAAGGCTAAATGATAAACAGTCCCCAATTCAAATAACTGTCCTATCCAAACCAGTCCGGACAGCATAATTAGCTGAAAAAAGCCAATCACCCATTGAACCTGGTTTCCAAATAATATGGCCGTTGATTTGATACCAATTTTCAAGTCATCTTCCTTATCCGCAATGGCATAGGCGGTATCATAAATCAGTGCCCACACCAACGTCACCGAAAATACCACCCATGCTTGCCATGGGACTTGGTTTTGCACAGCGCTAAACCCCATCGGTATTGCCCAAGCGAAGGCCGCTCCTAAAAAGGCTTGCGGCCAATATGTATAGCGTTTCATAAAGGGATATAAGGTCGCCAATAATACGGCTCCCAATGACATCCATATTGTCAGACTATTCAATAACAAAACCAAACCAAAACCGAGCAAAACTAGGATTGTGAAAAAGAGCAATGCTTGCTTGTCAGACAATTGACCTGTGGCTAGCGGTCTTGCACAGGTACGTGAAACATGTCCATCCAAATGACGATCTGCATAATCATTAATGACACAGCCTGCGGAACGCATAATAATCGCCCCTAAAATAAAAATAATCACTGTATCAATGGGAGGGTTTCCATCAGCTGCTAACCACAGTGCCCATAATGCCGGCCAAAGCACCAAATAGATACCGATAGGTCGGTTTAAACGGGTCAATTGAAAATAGGCTTTGATCGTTTGTTTCGTCATAGGCTATTGACAGTTTTCAATTAAGGGTTCCAACAAGGGCTTGGCAGCAGGATTCAATTCACAATAGGATTCCAACTTGCCCTGATTGTCTGAATAATGCAACCATGCTTCCGCTAATTGTTTATCATGCATTAACTGATAATGAATGACATAAGCCCAACCGACAAACTGACTTTGACCGCCATCTTTACTGATGACCTGCCACCCCTGCTTTTCCATCAATGCTTGTAAAGGGTCTGCTTGTAATGGCTTTAACGTAATATAGAGCAAATCTTCTCTCCTAGCGTCTAAACAACCAGGCCTGGTTATTTTTTCTGCGGTCTTTGCCAAGTTGCAATACTTAGCTGCTTACTGCGCGATAAAGTCAAAGTGTTAGCTGGAGCCGTTTTAGTAATGGTTGAGCCGGCTCCAATCGTTGCGCCTTTCTCGATCGTAACGGGCGCCACTAATTGTGTATCTGAACCCACAAATACATCATCACCAATAAGGGTTTGATGTTTATTTGTACCATCGTAATTACAGGTAATAGTGCCAGCGCCAATATTCACATTTGATCCCATCTTGGTATCCCCAATATAAGATAAGTGATTCACCTTTGATCCCGTCGCAATTTGCGCGTTTTTGGTTTCGACAAAATTTCCAATTTTAACGGATTGAGCCAAAGTAGTTCCAGGTCTGAGCCTTGCATAAGGACCGATATCGCAACTTTCATCCAATTGCGCACCATCAATATGACTGAAGGGATGAATCACCGTGTTGGCAGCAATATGGGCATTTCGAATGACACAATTTGCACCAATTGTAACATTGTCTCCTAAAGAAACCTTCCCCTCAAAAATGACATTCACGTCAATAGACACATCCATCCCCACATCAACGTGCCCACGGATATCGAGTCGACTAGAGTCAACAAGTGTTACCCCTTTTGACATTAAATCATCTGCTAGTAAGGCTTGATAATCACGCTCTAACCCTTGAAGTTGACGCTTATCATTAACACCAAGTACTTCAATTTCCGAATCCGGTTGTGAAGTTGCAACCTGACAACCTGAATCGACACATAGTGAAACAATATCTGTTAAATAGTATTCACCTTGTGCATTATCATTGGATAGTTGTGACAACCACTGCCTAAGCGATCCACCTTTTGCTGCCAACATACCCGTATTAATTTCCTTGATCTGTTTCTGAGCTTCACTTGCGTCCTTCTGTTCGACAATAGAAGTCACTGCACCAGCCGCATTCCTGACAATTCGGCCATAACCACTGGAATCAGCTAATTCAATTGTAAGAAGTGCCAGTGGATGTTGTTCATCAACTTTTGAAATCAAGTTCTCAAGTGTCGATTTCCGGGTTAATGGAACATCACCGTATAAAATCAAGACCGTATCGTTATCATCGAAATGAGATTCAGCAACTTGGACTGCATGACCTGTTCCGAGTTGCTCTTCCTGCTCTATGTAGATTAAACCCTCAGAACCCATCACAGATTTAACCTGCTCTGCTCCGTGACCAACGATAGTGATAATGGCTTGATCAGTCAAATTTTCAGCGGTTTCTACCACATGGGCAAGTAATGGTTTCTGTGCTAAAGGCTGCAATACTTTCGGATGATGTGAACGCATACGAGTGCCCTTGCCTGCAGCAAGAACAAGAATTTTTAAGGACATTCAGTGGCTCCAAATATAATAAAAACACAAGGTAAATCATCTAAATTAAAGGATGGATTACCTTGAATCTCTAAGGGGTTAAACCGAGACAATCGTCGAGTATGAATTCTACCAAAGCAGACAAATTAACGGACAAAAAAAAAGCACCCGAAGGTGCTTTTTCTTAAACGAAAAATTGACTTAAGACAATCCTGTCTTTTGTAAACGATCCCGTAATTTGGTAATTGTCTGAATCTGCGCAACAGCTTCCGCAAGTTCGACTTGGGCACGCGCAATATCGGTATCCGATTTTGCTTGCTCCATCGCTTCTTCTGCACGCTGTTTGGCTTCTTCTGCAGCTGCATGATCCAAATCTTCTGCACGGATAGCCGTGTCAGCAAGAATGGTCACAATTTCAGGCTGAATTTCAAGGATACCACTGTTGATAAAGAATAAATCTTCTTCATCTCCACTGACAACACGAACTTGACCTGGTTTTAACTGGGACAACAACTGGGTATGTTTTGGCAGGATGCCGACTTCACCATCGGCAGCCTGTGCAAAGACCATATCCGCTTTACCAGAGAACATTGAACCCTCTGCACTTACAATATCGACTTGCATTGAGACTGCCATAATCAATTAATCCTTATATTTTTTAGCTTTTTCGAGAACTTCGTCAATGTCACCAGCATACATAAATGCTTGCTCAGCAACATCATCCATTTCGCCATTAAGGATCATTTTGAAACCACGAATGGTTTCTTTCAATGAAACATAACGTCCATCTTCACCAGTGAAGACTTTTGCTACGAAATAAGGCTGTGAGAAGAAGCGCTGCATTTTACGTGCACGAGCAACCAAAGAACGGTCTTCTTCGGAAAGTTCATCCATCCCTAAGATAGCGATAATGTCTTTCAATTCCTTATAACGCTGTAGTGTTTCTTGAACACCACGTGCTGTTTCATAATGTTCCTTACCAACAACCAATGGGTCCAACTGACGTGAAGTTGAATCTAAAGGATCGATTGCAGGATAAATCCCGGTTTCAGCAATTGAACGGTTCAGTACAACCGTTGCATCCAAGTGAGCAAACGTTGTAGCAGGTGCTGGATCCGTCAAATCATCCGCAGGAACATATACTGCCTGGATAGACGTGATAGAACCTGTTTTAGTAGACGTGATACGCTCCTGAATTTGACCCATTTCCTGAGCCAAAGTAGGCTGATAACCAACCGCTGATGGCATACGACCTAACAATGCGGATACCTCAGTACCAGCCAATGTATAACGGTAGATGTTATCAACGAAGAATAGGATATCACGACCTTCATCACGGAAATACTCAGCCATGGTTAGACCCGTCAAAGCAACACGTAAACGGTTACCTGGTGGCTCATTCATCTGACCATAAACCAACGCAACTTTATCAAGTACGCCAGATTCTTCCATTTCATAATAGAAGTCATTCCCTTCACGAGTACGCTCACCTACACCAGCAAATACTGAGAAGCCTGAATGCTCAATCGCGATATTACGAATCAATTCCATCATGTTAACGGTTTTACCAACACCGGCACCACCGAATAGACCAACTTTACCACCTTTTGCAAAAGGACAGATTAAGTCGATAACTTTAACACCCGTTTCCAAAAGCTCTTGAGAAGCCGCTAGCTCATCAAATGCTGGTGCTGGACGGTGAATCGTCATAGTTTCTTCATTGCCTACTGGACCAGCATTGTCGATTGCGTTCCCAAGAACATCAAAAATTCGACCTAGTGTTGCTTTACCCACAGGAACAGAAATTGCCTTACCTGTGTTAGAAACAGCCATGCCACGTTTTAGACCATCAGATGAACCCATTGCGATTGCTCGCACTTGGTTATCACCGATCTGTTGTTGAACTTCAAGTGTTAGTCCTAGTTCATCAACTTTTAACGCGTCATAGATCTTTGGTAAATCAGCACGATTAAACTCGACATCGATTACCGCGCCGATTACTTGTACTATTTTTCCACTCATAATCTTTAACCTTTTATTGAAATACTTCAAACTTAAACAGCTGATGAACCAGCCACAATTTCCGATAACTCGGCAGTGATTGCTGCTTGACGTGCCTTGTTGTAAGACAACTTAAGCTCATTAATCATTTCACCTGCGTTATCAGTCGCATTCTTCATTGCAATCATTCGAGCACCTTGTTCACAGGCTGCATTTTCAACAACTGAGCCGTAAACGGTACTTTCAACATAACGACGCATTAATAAATTAAGTGCAGTCTTCGCATCAGGTTCATATAAGTAATCCCAGTGCGATTCATCGTCAGTTGTTTCTGATTCCAAAGGAACTAGCTGCTTAATGGACGGTGTTTGAGTCATTGTATTTACAAATTCATTGTAAGCTAAATGTACTTCATCCACTTCACCTGACTCATAACGGTCTAAAACCACCTTAATGGTTCCGACCAAATCATCAATATGAGGTGCATCACCGAGATCAGACACAGTTGCTACAACATTACCGCCATAGCTTCTAAAGAAAGCTTGTGCCTTATTTCCAACCAATGCCAGTTCAACTTGAACTTTTTGTTCTTGCCACTGCTTAAACAGAGGCAATGCTTTTCGGAATAAGTTTGAATTTAAACCACCACATAAACCGCGATCAGAAGAGACGACAATCAATGCAACACGCTTGACACTTTCACGCGCCTGAGTATAAGGATGCTTATATTCAGGATGCGCACTTGAAACGTGATTGATGACTCTCTTCACTTTTTCAACATATGGGCGAGTAGCATACATACGAGCCTGCGCTTTACGCATTTTCGATGCAGCCACCATCTCCATGGCTTTGGTGATTTTCTTGGTATTCGTTACGGACGTAATTTTAGCCCGTATTTCTTTACTCCCGCCTGCCATGGCTTACCCCTTCTTAATAAACGCCGTTTGCTTTAAATGCATCAATCATTGCTTTAACTTCTGCAACGATTTCATCGTTCCAGTCGCCTTTAGCATTAATTTTTGCTGCCAAATCGGCATTTTCAGAATTAAGATAAGCATGTAAAGCGCTTTCAAAATCAAGAACTTTTTCTACTTCAACATCATCAAGATAGCCTTCATTTGCAGCATACAAAGAAACTGCCATTTCAGCTGTGGTTAAAGGAGAATATTGGCTTTGCTTCATTAGTTCAGTAACACGCTTACCACGTTCTAGCTGAGCTTTGGTTGCTGGATCAAGATCCGAAGCAAACTGAGCAAATGCCGCTAATTCGCGATATTGAGCCAAATCTAGACGGATACCACCACCTAGTTTTTTAATGGCTTTTGTTTGTGCAGCACCACCAACACGAGAAACCGAAAGACCCGCGTTTACAGCAGGACGAATCCCTTGGGTAAACAAACTAGTTTCAAGGAAGATCTGACCATCTGTAATCGAGATTACGTTAGTCGGTACGAATGCAGAAACGTCACCAGCTTGCGTTTCGATAATTGGTAGTGCAGTTAAAGAACCTGTCTTACCTTTCACTTCACCATTAGTAAATTCTTCAACATACTTCGCATTTACACGAGCAGCACGCTCAAGTAAACGGGAATGTAGATAGAATACATCACCAGGGAAAGCTTCACGTCCAGGAGGACGACGTAGTAGCAATGAGATTTGACGATAAGCTTGAGCCTGCTTAGTTAGATCATCATAGATAATCAAAGCATCTTCACCACGGTCACGATAGTATTCACCCATCGCACAACCCGCATATGCAGCCATGTATTGTAGCGCTGCAGGATCTGAAGCATTAGCCGCAACAATAACAGTGTTTTCCATTGCGCCATACTCTTCTAGCTTACGAGCAACGTTATTGACTGTAGAAGCTTTCTGACCCATCGCAACATAGATACACTTAACACCAGTTCCCTTTTGAGAAATGATAGCGTCAATCGCGATTGCGGTTTTACCTGTTTGACGGTCACCGATAATCAACTCACGCTGACCACGACCAACTGGAATCATTGAGTCGATAGACTTGATACCAGTCATCATAGGTTGATCAACAGATTGACGATCGATTACGCCCGGTGCGATACGCTCAATTGGGGAAGTAACCTTCGCGTCAATAGCGCCTTTACCATCGATAGGACGACCTAAACCATCCACAACACGGCCGTTCATTTCTGGACCGACTGGGACTTCTAAAATTTTACCGGTACAAGTTACCTTGTCACCTTCAGAGATGTGATCATATTCTCCAAGTACAACAACACCTACCGAGTCACGCTCTAGGTTAAGCGCCATACCGAAGGTTTGCTCGTCAAATTGAACCATCTCACCATACATTACGTCTGATACGCCGTGAATAAGAGCGATACCGTCAGCGATACTGACAACCGTTCCTTCACTGCCAGACTCTGCAGCACCTTCAAATCCTTTAATACGGTCTTTGATTAGGTTACTGATTTCAGAGGCATTCAATTGCATGTGTGTTCCTCTCCATTATTGGGCGATTGCTGCGCCAAGTTTGTTTAATTGTGAAAGTGCTGAGCCATCAATTGCCCAGTCACCAACTCGAATTCTTACGCCTGCGATTAAAGAAGGATCTTCTTCATAAGACACTTCAACCTCAGCATCAAACTTAGCATTTAAAGCAGCACTTAATTTCTTTTTCTGCTCATCCGTAGGCTTTTGAGCCGAAATAACGGTTGCCAATACACGTTTCTCTTCCTTCGCTTTTAGCTGTTGGAAAAGCCCTGCAATTTCAGCAAGTGCATTGAGTCGTTTATTTTCAGCCAAGACGGTTAAGAAATTCTTAGCTTCGTCAGTCAAACCAGACCCCATGATTTCAACCAAAAGATTCGTAACATCATTCGCTGCTACTGATGGTTGAGACATAAAATCTTGCATTGCTTCATCTGAAGCAATTGCAGCCAAACTATTTAGCTGCTCTGACCACTCAGCAAGTGTATTTCCTTCTTTAGCAGCTTCAAAAGCTGCTACAGCATACGGTCTTGCAATGGTTATTAATTCTGCCATAGCTTATAGTTCCTTAGATTGATTTAACTAAGGTGTCAAGCATGTCGTTATGTACAGCTGCATCAACTTCTTTGTTAAGAATTTTTTCTGCACCTGAAACGACCAACGAAGAAATCTCTTTACGAAGTTCTTCTCTGGCACGACTTACTTCTTGTTCTAGTTCTGCTTGGGCGGAAGCTTTAATGCGGTCAGCTTCTTCTACGGCTTTTACTTTCGCATCTTCTACGATTTCAGACCCGCGCTTTTCAGCTTGACTCAATACATTTTGAGCTTGTAGTTTTGCGTCTTTTAGTACATCTTTAGCACGTTTTTCAGCTAACTCAAGTTCATGCTTTCCTTTCTCAGCGGCAGAAAGTCCGTCATTAATTTTCTTTTGACGATCTTCCATTAACTTAGAAAGTGGCCCCCACAGCACTTTATTCACAAACCAAATCAACAGCAAGAAAGCTATTATTTGGATGAGAAGCGTTGCGTTAATACTCACAGTGGTTACCTCGCCATTCGTTATTTAAAAAAATATAATTGATGCGTTGCAGCTAGATTATGCACCTAGCGCAGCAGTCATCGCTCCAACGAATGGGTTTGCAAACAAGAACCACATAGCGAAAGCTAGGATAATGAATGGGAAAGATTCCATAAGACCAGCGAAAATGAACATGTTAGTCATTAAAGCAGGACGCATTTCTGGTTGACGAGCAATCCCTTCTAAAGTTTTAGAACAAATTAGACCCCAGCCAATAGCTGAACCTAGACCTGCAGCAGCCAAAATTACACCTACACCAATAGCAGTTGCGGCATAGATATCAGCAATCATAGTAGCAGTTACTTCCATCGATTTTCTCCAAAGTTTAAAGTTAAAGTTAAAAAAAGCTTTTTACCCCTGTCGTCCCAATTAACGAAACTCGGTGATAGGTGCGCTTAAACCTTTTGAAAGAGTTTTTTAAAAACCCTTTCTATTCCTTTTTATTTGCCTCTTAGTGCTCTTCGTGAGCCATGCCAAGGTAAACAATAGTAAGCACCATAAAGATAAAGGCTTGCAAGGTAATAACCAATAAATGGAAGATTAACCAAGCCAAATCCAATATAGCTTGTAGTGGCGCCCAGAATAAGGCAGCGGCACCCACTGCCAAAGTTCCACCAATCAAAGCGATCAGCAGGAATACAAGTTCACCAGCGAACATATTACCGAATAGTCGCAAAGCTAAAGAGAGAGGCTTTGAAACTTCCTCGATAAATGTCATAACGACATTCACTGGTACAAAAAATTTACCAAAAGGATGGAATAGGAACATTTTAATAAAGCCCAAAAGACCTTTACATTTAATGTTGTAGTATAGAATTAAACCAAATACGACTGCAGCCATTGCCAATGTCGTGTTCAAATCCGTGGTCGGGACCACTTTTAGATAGGCATGAGAATCACCCGTAACTAACTGGAAAAGATATGGCAGTAGATCAACTGGAATCAAATCCATAAAGTTCATCAACCAAACCCAAACAAAAATGGTTAATGCTAAAGGTGCAATCAATGGATTGTGGCCAGGGAACGCATCGCGTACATTTGTCGAAACAAAGTCCAGTATACTTTCAACAAAATTCTGAAATCCACCCGGGGTTCCAGATTCCAATTGTTTCCCTAAACGCGCAGCAACCAATACGATCAATGCACCCAACAAAAAGCTCACCACGATGGTATCGAGGTTGAACGTCCAAAAGCCTTCGCCAATGTGGTTGTTTGTCAAGTGATGTTGAATATACTCGACAGTTCCCATTTTTTCAGCACTCAAGGGTCTTCTCCTTAGTCAGTCAAACGCTGCTTACCTTTCAAGTTAAACACCTGAGCCAACTGCATTGCCACAAAGGTCAATACCACTGGCATCGGCGCAAACTCAAATGCTTGCAGCCCCAAAACAAATAACACAGCAAGTAGACTAAATCTAATTACTGCACTCAAATATAAAACCTGTATACCCTGCTTAGGGTCATGCTCTGCTTTTCTATCCGCTCGTGCAAAGCTGTTAACCAGGATCAGCAAATTTGCTATCCCAATCAAAAATCCGTAGATTGCTTCCAACCATTGGCCTTGCGTTGCAAATATGGCAACCGCAATCACACCAATAATGCCTTGTATTCTAAAGGCTTGTTTTAAATGACCACCTTGCAACTTATTCATCTCTTGCTGGCTTAGGTTCTGTTTTTTGCGCTTTCCCTGTATCGAGAAGTGACATTTTCTCCAGCAGCTTATGAACTTTCATCATACCGCCTACAAAACCCAATACACCACAGCTCAACAAAAACAAAGGGGTTGTTTCAAGCAATAAATCAATAACATAGCCAACCAAGAATCCAGCAATAATCATACTGGTAAATATGGATCCTGCACTTAATAATAAAAAATTCAGTGCTGGCTTATGTTTTCTCGGAGCTGTCTCAGCGGATACAGGGGTTGACTCTTCTTTCACGCTGACATCTCCAAATATTTGCAACCAAACCAAAGGTTAGGCCGAAGTAAAACAGTCGAGAATCATAGCGGTTTATTGCCTGAAAATCTAGTGGAAAAGTAATAATTTTTCATCCACCACTAGATATTGTTAAAACACTAAACACTTACACTAAATGTAGATTTTTTAATTCGCTACTTTAATAACCCGATTAACCGCTCTAATTCCGCTTCTGACTTAAAGGGAATCTCGATCTTACCACGTCCCTTTGCACCTTGCGATATTTTAACGTTCGTCGCCATTTTTTCAGCCAACTGCTGTTGCTGTTCTTGTAATTTTACGGGTAAAGTATGACGGTTTTGTTGCGATTTGAGTGTTTTAGGTACCAATAGGTTTTGCACGGCCTGTTCCATCTCTCTGACAGACCACGACTTGGATATTGCTTTTTCTGCTAATGAAAGCTGCATATCTTCAGGCAAGGTAATAATCGCCCGTGCATGCCCCATGGTTAGATCGCTCTGGTGCAACCAATCTTGTATCTGCTTAGGCAGGGTCAGCAATCTTAACAGGTTGGTTACCCCTGTCCTCGACCGTCCAACGGCATCCGCTACGGCTTGCTGAGTGAGTTCAAACTCTTTCATTAAGCGCTTTAGCCCCATTGCAGTTTCAATGGGGTTTAAGTCTTCACGCTGAATATTTTCAATTAACGCCATTGCCAAGGTCGCCTGGTTATCCGCTTTGCGAATCACGACTGGCACTGACTCCAACCCTGCGAGTTTTGCAGCACGCCAGCGACGCTCCCCGGCAATAATTTCAAACTGCTGATTAGCGACCGCTTTTACAACAATGGGCTGAACAATTCCTTGAATCCGAATTGAGTCGGCTAATTCTTGCAACGCCACTTCTTCAAACTGCTGCCGAGGTTGATATACACCAGGAATTAAAGAATCAATGGCAACCTTATCGATTCGCAAATCAGCCACATTACTGTCAACCTTTTGCTTGCCTCCAATTAAGGCGTTTACCCCTCTGATACCCATGCCTGATCGTTTTTTTGCCATGTCCGTTTCCAGTTACAGTTTTGTTCGTCTAATCAATTCATTTGCCAATGCCAAATACGCAATCGCACCATTTGAAGCCAAATCATAATCCAAGATGGACTCACCATAACTTGGTGCTTCTGCCAAGCGTACATTTCGCGGAATAATGGTCTGTAAAACTTTCATACCAAAGTGCGCGACCAACTCATTTGACACATCATTTGCCAAGTTATTCCGACGGTCATACATCGTTCTTAATAAACCATCGATATGTAAATTAGGATTTAAGTCCGACTGAACCGCTTCAATCGTATCCATCAAGGCCGACAAGCCCTCCAAAGCAAAATACTCGCATTGCACAGGCACCAAAATACCTTCTGCAACGGTTAATGCATTCAAGGTCAACATATTCAAAGTCGGTGGACAATCCAATAGAATCACATCGTATTGTTCTCGAACTTTTTTTAAGGCTTTACGCAGTTTTTTGGGGCCTTTTGACTCATCGATCAAGTCTACTTCCGCCGCAGTCAAATCACCGTTCGCCGCAATCAAGTCCAAATTTTCAACAGCGGTTTCCAGGATTGCATCCCGCGCCTTGACTTCACCGACCAATACATCATAGGCGGAAACCGGCAAATCCTCTTTATCCACACCAATGGCAACCGTTGCGTTACCCTGTGGATCCAAGTCCATCATCAACACACGCTTGCCCATTCTGGCGAAAGCTGCTGACAAGTTAACGGTAGTAGTGGTTTTACCGACACCGCCCTTTTGATTCGCCACCGCAATGATTCGAGCCATTTAACTTTCCTGATGATTTTCGATTTGTATCAAGGTTCTTTGTGCTGACAATCCAGGCACATCCAGATTAAAAACTTGCAACATTTTAGCAAACTCTGGCAGATGTGCGACCTCATCTTGCGTTTTTTGCGCCTTCATTGCCCACCAACTTCCATTCGACGTCAACAAATGTCGTGTCCAGTTCAACATATCATCAAGTGAAGCGAAAGCGCGAGAGATCACCCCTTCATAAAGAGTTTCAGGCGCATAATGCTCTACTCGTTGCTGTATCACTTGAACGTTAGACAAGCCTAATTCGGCTTTCGCTTGAATGAGAAAACGGGTTTTCTTACTATTGCTATCGAGCAAATCAATCTGCCGCTCTGGAAAGACAATGGCAAGTGGAATCCCTGGCAACCCTGCACCCGTTCCGACATCGATTAATCGTTTGCTCGAGACATAAGGCGCCACACATAAACTATCAAGCAAATGCTTTACAAACATTTCCTTTTCATCACGAATAGCGGTCAAGTTATAAACTCGGTTCCACTTTTGCATTAACGCCAAATACTCAAGCAATTTTAACCAGGCCTGGTTGTTTTTAGGTAAATTAAGCGCTTCAAACACCTGTGCTAGGATATCCAAATAATCTGATTGAGTCAGCGTCACATTAGAGTTAAGACGATTCATATTAGTTTGTCTTCTCTGTCACTTTATTGGATTGGCGCCATTTCTTAATATAAATCAACAGTAATGAAATCGCTGCTGGCGTCACCCCTGAAATTCGTGAGGCCATGCCTAAGGTTGCAGGGCGATGATCTCTTAGCTTTTGCTTTACTTCATTAGACAAACCTGAAATCTGGTCCAAATCCAATCCTTCTGGAATCAACACTTTTTCAGCCCGTTTTAACTTATCAATTTCTTCTTGCTGACGCAGAATATACCCCATATATTTTGCTTCAATCTCAATTTGTTCAACCACCTTGGCATCCGAGACTGACGCTCCGAACATCGATAGCGTTGCCAACGCATCATATCGTACATTCGGTCGTTTTAATAAATCGAATAGCGTCTGCTCTTTACTGAGCGGCAGATCCATCAAGGCCTCCGCTTTTTTAGCATCCGCATGCTGCGGGTAAATCCAGGTTTGTTTCAACCGACTGGTTTCGGCCTGCAAGGTTTCCATTTTTGATTCAAATGCCAGCCAACGTGCATCATCCACCACACCCAATTCTCGCCCAATCGGCGTCAACCGTTGGTCAGCATTATCTTCCCGCAACATGAGTCGATACTCTGCTCGCGAAGTAAACATTCGATAGGGTTCAGAGGTTCCCAGCGTAATCAAGTCATCGACCATCACCCCAATATACGCTTCATCTCGACGAGGATACCATTGCGGCAGCTCCTGCGCACGACGACCGGCATTCAATCCCGCTAACAGCCCCTGTGCTGCCGCTTCTTCATAGCCAGTTGTACCATTAATTTGCCCGGCAAAATACAAGCCATGAATGGCTTGAGATTCTAAGGTTGGATTCAATCCTCTCGGATCAAGATAGTCATATTCGATGGCATAGCCAGGGCGCATAATACGAGCATTTTCCATCCCCTTCATCGACTGCACGATCTGCACCTGAGTTTCAAACGGCAAGCTGGTCGAAATACCATTAGGGTAAAGTTCATTAGACGTTAAGCCTTCTGGCTCAATAAATACCTGATGCTGGTTGCGCTCACTAAAACGCATCACCTTATCTTCAATTGACGGGCAATAACGCGGTCCGACACTGTTTATTTCACCCGCATCCGAATACATAGGCGACTGATCTAAAGCTCCGCGAATAAAATCATGGGTCTGCTCATTGGTATAGGTAATGTAACAAGGCATTTGCTGAGGGTGCATCGCTACCTTACCCATAAAAGAGAAAACGGGCAAAGGCGTATCGCCTGGCTGACATTGCATGGCATCAAAATTCACCGACCGCGCATCAATTCTCGGCGGCGTTCCCGTTTTCAAACGACCAACAGGCAATGCCAATTCTCGCAACTTTTCTGCCAAGCGGTTTGCTGGCGCATCCCCTGCTCGCCCGCCTTCATAGTTTTGCAACCCGATATGAATGCGACCAGCCAAAAAAGTACCCGTTGTCAACACCACTTGTGCCGCATAAAAACTTAACCCCATGCGTGTCTTCACACCAATAACATGTTCACCTTCAACCAGCAAATCTTCAACGGGTTGCTGAAACAAGGTTAAAAACGGCTGATTTTCTAATCGAGTCCGAATCGCCTGACGGTACAAAACTCGATCTGCTTGGGCGCGTGTTGCGCGCACAGCAGGACCCTTTGATGCATTCAAAGTACGAAATTGTATTCCGGCCTCATCAATCGCCAATGCCATAGCACCGCCCAGTGCATCCACTTCTTTAACCAGATGCCCTTTACCAATACCACCAATCGCTGGATTACAGGACATTTGACCCAAGGTATCGATATTATCGGTCAATAACAGCGTCCGAACCCCCATTCTAGCTGAAGCCAAAGCCGCTTCGGTGCCTGCGTGTCCACCACCGACAACAATGACATCAAAATGGGTAAATCGTGTTTCCATAAACCTTCCTAAAAAGCGTCAAAAACGCAACAAATTCAATTATGCGAAGCTCATAACTAACCATTTTGGTCATAATCGCTTCACAAAAGCGCATTATATCATGGTCACCTTGATAAGCGTCTCGAATAACCCAACGCATCCTCCACATTTCTTTCACAATTCAACACCCCAAGCCACATTAAGATAATGATGAGTTTTTTAACTCGCTATTTAAATGATGTTGTTTTAACTCGCTTGTAAAAGTTATTTTAAAAATGCTTTGTCGATCCGGTTTTGGATTTCAAGCGAGTTTTTTTACCCTTCTAAAACCCTTCAAACCCTCCACCCCCTACAAAACCAAACCAATATCCTAATAAAATATCTCTATCATCAATTCCCTGTGAAATATACCTTTCTAAAAAAACCTGCGCTATACTGACCAACAATTTATTGTTGAGAACTGTAATGTCACATCGCCCGCTTGAACAAGCTGAACCGACCTTGCAAAAGCAAGAAAAACGGTTGATACAACTCCAGGAGTTTGCCAAGGTGGGTCTATGGGAACTGGATATTGCAACCGGCAAGCTGAGTTGGTCCAGTGAAATCTACAAAATGCACGGCAAAGACCCAGCCACCTTCTCCCCAACATTGGACTATCTCCTCAACTCCCTTTCAGTGACCGATCGCGAACGAATGCAGCGCAAACTGAAAACGGCCATTGAAACAGGCCAAAAACAACATTTGTCGCATAAATTGGTTAGAGAAGACGGCACAGAAGTATTTATCGAATTGGTTGGCCACATTGAATATGATGAAAATCAAACCCCAATAAAAGCCGTTGGTATTTCCAGCGACATTACCCATCTGATACAACTGGAACGTCGATATCAAGAATTGGCGCATTTAATGCAAATTGCCCACCAGGAAATCTATATTTTTGACTACCATAACCTACGATATTTATATGCGAATGACTGCGCTTTAAATAACCTAGGCTACACGCTTGAAGAATTGACGCAACTCACCGTACTGGACACCAACCCTTATCTAACCCTTGAGCACGTTGAAAAACTGAAAGCGCTTGAAGGCAGCCAGAAAACGGTGACCAACCTCTCTATTCACCAGCGCAAAAATGGCAGTCGATACCCTGTTAAAGCCATTTTGCAGCACCTACCCTATCAGGGCCAGGATGCGGTGGTGTTATTTGACACAGACATTTCAGAATTAAAAAACATTGAAGCCCAATTAACCCAACAGAAAGAGTTAATGGAAAATGTATTGGAAACCGTTCCGGTTCGCATTTTCTGGAAAGACTTAGCGGGCAAATACTTAGGCGCGAACCAACTATTCCTATCGGATGCACAACTTGAATCTCAGCAGCAATTAATCGGCAAAACCGATTATGATTTACCTTGGCAAGACGACCAAGGCGATTACTACTTCCAAACCGATATGGCCATTATTGAATCCGGTCAATCAACACTCACCCAACAAGAAAGTTATGTTGATGAAGATGGCTCCGAAAAAACTTGGCTAGTTTCGAGAATGCCTTTGAAAAACGGTCAGCAACAAATTGTCGGTATGCTCGGTACCTATGAAGACATTACCGAACGTCGCAATTTAGAAATCCAGCTCAAACACCAAACAGAAATCTTAAAACATCAAGCGCATCACGATGAATTAACCCAGTTACCCAACCGAACTTTGTTTAATAACCGCTTACAATACGCCATCGAAAAAGCTAAACGTGCTCAAACCGCTTTTGCTGTGCATTTTATTGACCTGGATCAGTTCAAAAAGATCAATGATTCTCTCGGGCATGATATCGGTGATGAAGTACTGAAAATCATTGCCAACCGAATTCGCCGTACCATTCGAGCCGAAGACACCTTAGCTAGACTGGGAGGGGATGAGTTCACTATTTTGCAAGAATCTCTTAACAGCCCGCAAGATGCCGTTACCCTTGCACAAAAGATATTGGATGCGACCCATGACCCCATCCAAGTGACAGGTCATACATTTCTTTTGTCCAACAGCATTGGGATGAGCCTCTACCCAAAAGATGCCGACACCCCTGAAGACCTCCTTAAATATGCTGACGCTGCAATGTATCGCGCCAAAGATGAAGGTCGAAATAACTTCCAGTTTTATACAGAAGAACTCAGCAATAAAGCGTTTGAGCAAATGGCCATGCAAAGCAGCCTTCGCCAAGCCCTACATCAACAAGAGTTTTTAGTTTACTATCAACCGCAATATCATGCAGTAACCGAAAAACTAATTGGCATGGAAGCTTTGGTCCGCTGGCAACATCCCACCAAAGGACTATTACCACCCATCGCTTTTATTCCAGTTGCCGAAGAATCCAATCTCATTGTCGAATTAGATCGACAAGTGATGCGCGGGGCACTACACCAGCTCAAACACTGGTTCGATCTCGGTCTTAACCCACCAAAGCTATCTCTGAACTTAACAGTCAAGCACCTCCAGCAAGATGACTTTATCGAAAAACTTGACGAACTCCTGAAGCAATCTAACTGCAAACCGGAATGGATTGAATTCGAAATTACTGAAAGCAACCTAATGGAAAACCTAGAGAAAATGAATTTCAAACTAACACAACTGAAACAGTTTGGCTTTCATATTGCCATTGATGATTTTGGCACAGGTTATTCCTCTCTCGCTTACTTAAAACGACTACCTGTCACGAAATTGAAAATTGATAAATCTTTTATTTTAGATCTGCCTCAGGATGAAGAAGATGCAGTCATTACCAAAACCATGATTGCGATGGCTGAGAGCCTTGGCTTGACAGTGATAGCCGAAGGTGTTGAAACACTTGAACAAAAGTCCTTCCTCATTAATCATCAATGCTACCAACATCAAGGCTACTACTACAGTCGACCTATTTCATCTCTTGACATGACTGAAATCCTCAGTAAACTCGCCGAATAACGACCATGCCTGGTTATTTTTTGCCCTATTTTGACAACAATCAAAAAAAGATTTAAATGAGAAGGGTGCAAAGCCGAGAAAGATACAATACAATAAAAAAAATTTCGAAACGCTTAAATGCACAATAACGAATTCCATTAAGGAGAACTTAATGCAAGACATGACCTCTGAAAAACTCTATGACTTCTTTCAAGAGCACCACATTTGTACGTCACTGACACGTGAAGAAGTCAACAGCCTGACTCACTTTGTCAATCAAAAATCCTATACCAAAGGCGAGACCATTGCCGACAAAGGCGATCCGGGTGATGCCATGTTCTTGATTCTAGATGGCAAGGTCAACTTTGTGTCTTATGATGGCGCAGATGAAATGGTGGTCGGAACCCAAGGTCCTGGCTATTTTATCGGTGAAATTTCTTTCTTTGATGGCAAAGACAGAATGCTCAAAATGGAAGCGGCAACCAAGGAACTAACGCTGTTTGAAATTCAACGCGATATGTATGACCGTTTAAGAATTGAGCACCCTTTCTTAGCGTTGAATTTAGTTGAAAATGTGGTTAGCAATACAGATAAACTGGTTCGCAAAATTTCAACCGACCTATCTCACATGGAACACTATATGCGTGGTTACGGCCGTCATTAAGCCCCATCATGCCTTCTGCATCTCTTTAACACATTAAACAGATGCAGAACCTCATTCCCCTCTCGCATATCACAAAATTTAATATATAAATCTATTTAAATCATTTTATTTGATTTAACTTTTTTTCTATGATAGCGCCAACAATTACGAGGCACTTATCATGGATTACTTACCGATTTTTATAAAACTGCAACAGCAAGTTTGCTGGGTCATTGGTGGCGGCACCATCGCGGCACGTAAAGCTAGCTTACTACTCGAAGCCGGTGCAACCGTCACGGTTATTGCGCCACTCGTTAAAGACGAAATGGCACGATTGATTGAACAAGGCCAGTGTCAATGGATCGAGCAATCTTTTTCCGATGTCGACTTAAACGCACTTACCAAGCCCAAATTGATTATCGCCGCCACCGATGACCGTGACACCAATAAAGCTGTTTATCAATGGGGAGAATCCGCTGGAATTTTAGTTAATGTCGCCGACCAGACCGATTTATGTCGCTTTATTTTACCCGCCATTATTGACCGAGCACCGCTCACGATTGCTCTGTCAACTGGCGGTCGCTCACCTGTGCTAGCACGCATCCTTAAGGCTAGACTGGAAGCACTGATTCCTGCTGGATTTGGTCGAATCACAGAGCTACTCGGTCAATTTCGCGATAAGGTTAAAGCCAGCTTACCCACAGTCGAAAAACGCAAAGACTTCTGGGAAGAAACCTTAACCCCGAGCCTGATTGAACAAAGCTTACAAGGTGATTTGGACGGTGCAGCACAACAGATTCAGCAACAGCTCACTCAAACAGCACAGAACCAGCAAGCGATAACAACTCGCGGAGAAGTCTATTTAATTGGCGCAGGACCAGGCGATCCTGAGCTATTAACCCTCAAAGCACAGCGTTTTTTACAACAAGCAGATGTTGTCGTGTATGACAAGCTGGTCGCCCCAGAAATTGTTAACCTAGCGCGGCGCGAAGCCGAACGCATTTTTGTCGGCAAAAGCCGTGGGAATCATACGCTACCCCAAGAGCAAATTAATCAACGCCTGGTTGAACTCGCCAAGCAAGGCCTAAAAGTTGCCCGTTTAAAGGGGGGCGACCCATATGTATTTGGTCGCGGCGGAGAAGAAATGGCAACCTTGCAACAGCAAGGCATTCGCGCAACTGTTATCCCCGGGATTACTGCTGCCGTTGGCTGTGCCGCTTCATCTGGTATCCCACTCACCCACCGTGACTATGCCAAGTCTGTTTCCTTCATTACAGGCCATAAAAAAGCAGGCGACTTCGAGGAGGTCGATTATGGTCGCCTAGCCGATGCCGGAGACACTATGGTGTTTTACATGGGTCTACACAATGCGCCCAAAATTCGCACTGGGCTTCTGGATAAAGACATGGCAGCCGACACCCCCGTTGCCTTGATTGAAAATGGTACCTGTCCGAATCAAAAAGTATGGATTACGGATTTACAAAACTTTCCAGATACCATTCTTGAAAAAAACGTGCAATCTCCAGCCCTGATCGTGATCGGTGACGTTATCAAGGCCAGAGTCAGCACAGTATCGGCAGCCTGATTATCTTGCCCCAACCCAGTTATGAGTTGGGGGCAAAACAAGGTAATTATCTATTTTATAGATAGTTAAATCACTTTTAATCATTTTTATTAATAGATTTTACTTTTTATAATTCGACCATATTTCAAAGACTTTACAGAAGAGACCCCTATGAACCTGTTTAACACCTCCCAAATTGAAACCCTTGAAGCGCTTCGACAAGACAGTTCACCAGAACAACAATTGTGGTTAAGTGGCTATTTCTATGGCCTATCACAAGCTTCTTCAACCGTAACATCTGCCATCACTGCAACCAATCAATCGGTCAATTTACCGAGCGTAACCATTTTAGTGGCCACCCAAACCGGTAATGCACAACAGGTGGCAGAACAGTTGAAAGCCACCTTAGAAGCCGAATCTATTACTGTCACCCTCAGCAATGTATCAGACATTAAGGTCAAAGCGCTCACTAAAATCAGTCACTTAATTTTGGTCAGCAGTACCTATGGTGAAGGCGAACCCCCAGATACGGCGGCCGCTTTTCACAAATCGCTATTTGCAGCAAAGGCTCCCCAACTAGCAGACTTAAACTATGCGGTGTTTGGTTTAGGCGACAGTAGCTATGACCAATTCTGTCAAACCGCGATAGAGTTTGATAACCGCTTTGCAGAACTCGGTGCCAATCGTCTATTACCGCGTGTTGAAGCCGATGTCGAGTTTCAGCCACTCGTTGATGAATGGGTCATTTCTGTCAGGGATAGCCTTCTAAAAGAAGCTGGCGCGAGCACTACTGCTCAAGCGCCCGTTGCCTCTAAAAATAACCAGGTCTGGTCGGAAAACAACCCCTATTCAGCGGAAGTGCTTGCCATTACCCCGTTAACGGACGAAGCGTCGAATAAAACTGTATTTCATTTAGAGCTAGACCTTGATGGCTCAGGTATTGAATATCAAGCAGGCGATATTGCCGTCATTGGCACCCAAAACGATGCCGAGCTGGTCGCCAGTGTGATTCGACAAGCTGGATTGAGTGCCTCTGAGACGGTCACCTTAAATGGCGAAGAGTTTTCATTAGAACAAGCGCTAACGCACAAACGTCAATTACGCTGCATCACTACTAAGCAACTGGATGCTTATGCCGAAAAAGTCGGTCAGCCGAGCTTAGTCGCCAATACGCCATTAGATAAAACTGCTTTAAACCAAAGCGATGTGCTCGATATTTTCAATCTTGCTTCACCTGCAGGCGTATTGACAGCACAAGATTTAGTCGATTGGTTGCTACCATTACGCTCGCGTCAATACTCAATAGCCTCCAGCCAGGCGTTGGTGGAAGACGAATTGCACCTATGCATTGGCCAAGTGGTCTATGAATTGAATGGACGCACGCGTTACGGCACTTGCTCTAATGCGCTAGCCCATCTGCAAGAAGGTGATCAAGTTTCATTGAGCATCAAGCCCAATCCGAATTTCAAATTGCCTGAAAAAACGGATGCACCCATTATTATGGTGGGGCCAGGCACCGGAATAGCGCCCTTTAGAGCCTTTATGCAAGACAGAGAAGCGAATCAAATTAATGGCAAAAGCTGGTTATTTTTCGGCGAACAACATTTTAGTAGTGACTTCCTGTATCAAGTGGAATGGCAAAAATGGGTCAAAGCTGGCACACTGGAAAAAATCAGTTTAGCCTTTTCTCGTGATCAAGCTGAAAAAGTCTATGTGCAACACCGTCTTTCTCAGGCCGCTACAGAGATCTTTACTTGGCTAGAATCTGGTGCTTATTTTTATGTTTGTGGCGATCAAGCAAAAATGGCCAAAGATGTCCATGCAACACTATTGAAAATCGTTGCTGAACAAGGGCAGATGGATGAAGAAGCCGCCGAAGACTATTTGCAAAACTTGATTCAGCAAAAGCGCTACCAGCGCGATGTGTACTAAAAGTCGCTCGAGAAGGAATTTAAAATGACCAACACTAAAGACTTAGAGGATTTTTCGACCCAGTTATTGAGTCAAAACCTAGAACAGCGTTTACAAAACGTGGTAGCGACCTACGCAGGTCAGCGCATCGTGTTTTCAACCAGCCTAGGCGCAGAAGACCAGTTAATAACAGAAGCCATTGCCCGTTTAAAGCTTCCCATTGACATTTTTACGCTTGAAACGGGGCGTCTATTTGCAGAAACGCTCACCCTGCTAGACGAGACTGAAAAACGTTATGACATTTATATAGAACGTTTTCAACCGGACCCAGAAGCACTCAAGTCCTATGTTGAAAACTACGGACTCAATGCCTTTTATGACAGTATTGAACGTCGTAAACAATGCTGTGGCATTCGCAAGGTTGAGCCTTTAAATCGTGCCTTAGCCGGTGCAAACATTTGGATAACTGGCTTGCGTCAACAGCAATCTGAGTTTCGTCAAAACTTGGACTTATTGCAACAAGACGGTGAGCGCCAATTAATTAAATTTAACCCATTATTGGATTGGACACATGATCAACTATGGCAAGCCCTAGAAGAGCGCCAGATACCGATTAACCCATTACACAATAAAGGCTATCCCAGTATCGGCTGCGAACCTTGCACCCGAGCCATTAAACCTGGTGAAGATGAGCGCGCGGGACGTTGGTGGTGGGAAAATCCTGAACAAAGCCAACAAGAGTGCGGCCTACATGTCGCCCAGAACCATCATTAAGGAAATCAAAATGACACAGAAACCAACCCCTAAAGTTTTAAATGAACTGTCGCCCACTGATAGCGATATTGAAATTTTAAAAGACCAAAGTCATTACCTCAGAGGCACATTGGAAGACAGTCTTGCTGATCAGCTCACCGGTGCAATTTCTGAAAATGACACCCAAATCATTAAATATCATGGCAGCTACCAACAAGACGACCGCGATGTGCGCAATGATCGCCTAGCACGCAAACTGGAACCCGCTTATTCATTCATGATCCGCGTGCGTTTGCCGGGGGGCGTCATGAGCGCTCAGCAATGGCGAAATTGTGACCAAATCAGCCGCTCCTATGGCAATAACACCATGAAGTTATCAACGCGCCAAGCGTTGCAATTTCACGGCATTATTAAAAACGATTTGAAGCCGACCATTCAATCGATGGATAACGCCTTGCAAGACAGCATTGCCACTTGCGGTGACATCAACCGTAATGTGATGTGTACCCAAGACCCAAGCTTGAAAGCAATTCAACGACAGGTCTATCCTTATGCCAAACTCATCAGTGAAGGCTTTTTGCCGCAAACGCGAGCTTACCACGAGATTTGGTTAAACGACGACCAGGATAAAAAGCTGATTGCAGGCGGAGGTCAAATTGATGAGCCTGTTTATGGCAAACACTATTTACCACGTAAATTTAAAATTGCGATTGCGATTCCACCTTACAACGATGCCGATGTCTTTACCAATGACATAGGGTTAATTGCGATCGAAAAAGATGGGGAATTAGCAGGATTCAATATCAGTGTTGGCGGTGGTTTAGCCATGACCTTTGGTCGCAAAGATACTTTCCCTCGTCTTGCCAATTTGGTGGGCTTCTGTGAACCAGATCAGGCAATGGAGGCCATTGAGCAAATCATGTGTATACAGCGTGATTTCGGCAACCGTGAAGAGCGCAAACTGTCGAGATTTAAATACACCATCGAAAAATATGGTGAAGACTGGTTTGCCGAAGAGTTACAAAGCCGGTTAAGCTTTACGTTACAAAACACCAAACCCTTTGAGTTTACCACCTCTGCCGATCGCTACGACTGGCAACAGTGTGATGAAGGCCTATGGCATTGTGTCCTCCATATTGAAGGCGGCCGTATTCAAAATACAGACTCACTGGCACAACAAGATTTATTGCTGGCCATTTCAGAATTGGAGGCTTGTGAATTTAGGCTAACCCCAAACCAAAACCTACAATTGGTGGATATTCAGCCTGATGACAAACCAAAAATTGAAGCGCTTTTTAAACAGTTTAATCAGCCAGTTGCTGCTGATACTTTAAATGGACTGCAACGCAATGCGATTGCTTGTGTGGCATTAAACACCTGTTCCTTAGCAATGGCAGAATCTGAACGCTACTTGCCAAAATTGATTGCAAAATTGCAACCTCTATTGGCAGAACACGATTTAGAAAATCGGGATATTAAAATCCGCATGACAGGCTGTCCAAATGGCTGTGGTCGCTCAGTGATGGGCGAGATTGGGCTGATTGGTAAGTCGCTTGGAAAATATAACCTTTATTTAGGGGGCGATTTCCAAGGCCAACGCCTTTCCAAGCTTTATCAAGAAAACTTAGATGAGGATGGCATTATCGCTGCGCTATCACCACTATTTGCACGCTACAGCAAAGAAGGACTCGACCAAGAACATTTTGGCGACTTTCTCGTGCGCAACGAAATTATTCAACCCGCTCAAGGCGGTTTAGCCTTTCATTCATAGGAGTGGTTCATGACCCATTTAGACACAACTCATTTAAAACGCTTGGAATATGAATCCATCGAGATTATGCGCGAAGTGGTCGCTGAATTTGAAAACCCAGCCATGCTTTATAGCATCGGTAAGGATTCCTCGGTCATGCTGCATCTGGCACAAAAGGCTTTTGCCCCAGGCACACCGCCTTTTCCATTAGTTCATGTTGACACCACTTGGAAGTTCAAGGAAATGATTGAATTCCGAGATCAACGGGCGAAGGACGTAGGCATGGATTTGATTGTTCATACCAATCCGGAAGGGATTGAGATGAATATCAGTCCGTTTGAACATGGTAGCGCCTTACACACGGACATTATGAAAACCCAAGGTCTAAAACAGATGCTAGACCAGTATCAGTTTGATGCCGTTTTTGGTGGTGCTCGACGGGATGAAGAAAAAAGCCGTGCTAAAGAGCGGGTTTTTTCCTTTCGCGACAAAAACCATCGCTGGGATCCGAAAAACCAACGCCCTGAGCTGTGGAACATCTATAACTGCGAGCACCATAAAGGCGAAAGTTTCCGAGTTTTCCCATTATCAAACTGGACAGAATTGGATATTTGGCAATACATTTATTTAGAAAACATTCCGGTGCCCTCATTGTATTTGGCACAACCCCGATTGGTTGCTGAAGTCGATGGCATGAAAGTGTTAGTGGATGATGATCGCTTTCCTGAAGACTTACGGCAAAATGCAAAAGTGGAAAATGTTCGCTTCCGCACACTGGGTTGCTATCCACTCACGGGTGCCATTGAGTCGAATGCCACCACCTTGCCAGAGGTCATTCAAGAAATGCTGCTAACCAAAACCTCTGAACGACAAGGCAGAGCGATCGATAAAGACGCTTCAGCGTCAATGGAAAAGAAAAAACAAGAAGGATACTTCTAACATGGATGCGAATAACGCACTGATAGAGCAAGATATCGAAGCCTATCTAAAACAACACGAGAATAAAGAACTGCTGCGTTTTATTACCTGCGGCAGTGTTGATGATGGTAAGAGCACACTTATTGGACGACTGCTGTTTGATACCAAAATGATTTTTGAAGATCAATTGAACAGTGTCACACAGGACAGCAAAGTACACGGCACCCAAGGCGATCAAGTTGATTTAGCGTTGTTGGTCGACGGCTTACAGGCTGAAAGAGAACAAGGCATTACCATTGATGTCGCCTATCGTTTTTTCGCCACCGACAAACGCAAATTCATTGTTGCCGACACTCCTGGCCACCAACAATACACCCGCAATATGGCAACGGGGGCTTCCACCGCCAATGCCGCGATTATTTTGGTCGATGCACGTCATGGTGTTTTGGAGCAAACTCGTCGCCACAGTTTTGTCACCCATTTACTGGGTATTCGCCATCTCATCATTGCCGTCAATAAAATGGATTTAATTGATTATGATGAAGCGAAATTTAATCAAATCCAACAAGATTATTGGGCATTTGCCCAACAACTTGGTATCGAGCAAGCGCAATTCATCCCTATCAGCGCTTTAACGGGTGACAATATTGTCACCCCTAGTGAGCAGATGGGCTGGTATTCAGGCCCTGCATTATTGGAATCTTTAGAACAACTACCGCTCGATGAACAGGATGAATCCCAAGATTTCCGATTTGCCGTGCAATGGGTCAACCGTCCCAATTCTAACTTCCGAGGTTATAGCGGCACTATCAGTGCGGGCAAAATCGCGGTCGGTGATGCCATTACCGTCTACCCTTCTGGACAAACCACCCAGATTGCGGACATTATTGAGCCTAGCGTTTCTCCACAAACCGGTTCAGTCAGTTCGGCAAAAGCTCCTATGGCGGTCACCTTAGTGACAGCAGATGAAGTGGATATTAGCCGTGGTGATTGGATTGTGAAAAGTGATCAATCTGCGCCACAAGTCAGTCACGGCGTTGAAGTGGATTTGGTATGGCTTCATGAAAAACCAGCTGAAGTGGGTCAGCGCTATTTACTCAAAGATGCCACGCGAAAAACACGCGGCCGTTTACAAGCAATTGATGCCATTATCAATGTCAATACCTTGCAAAAAAACACTGGGAATCAATTACAGGTCAATGAAATTGCCCAGGCACAAATCCATTTTGACCAGGCCTGGCCATTTGATGCCTATGCGCACAATCGTGCGACGGGTAGCTTTATTTTAATCGACCCGATTACGCAGGCGACCGTTGGTGCAGCAATGGTTCGGAAAGTGCTAGACACGCCGGCTTCCGATACCGTTCAAAAACGTGATTACACCCCTTTTGAGCGCGATTTAAATGCATTAATACGTCAACACTTCCCAGAATGGGAAACGCGTAGTATTGATGAACTAGTGAAGTAAGGAACACTGCGGAATGGAATGGCAAGGGTGGTTTTCACTACTACTGACTGGGGCAGTTCTACTCGTATTAGTTTTTACGAAGGCAAAACCTCATTTTGTCATGATGTCCGCTTTAACACTACTCAGTGTTAGTGGCATCTTGTCTATTGAAGAATCACTGGCGGGATTTAGCAACCCTGGCTTAATTACAGTGGCGGCTATGTTTGTATTGGCAGCGGGCGTCTATGCCTCAGGGGGCATTGATTTAATCGTCAATACCTTTTTGGGTAACCCCAAATCGGAAAGAGGTGCGTTACTTCGTATCTTTCTGCCGGTTTCGGTACTTAGCGGGTTTTTAAATAACACTCCGGTGGTGGCCACTATGATCCCGGCCATCCATTTGTGGGCGCGTAAAATCAATATTGCCCCCTCAAAGCTACTGATACCATTAAGTTACACCGCCATTCTTGGCGGCACACTCACCATGATAGGTACCAGCACGAATCTTGTCATCAATGGTCAATATCAAAGTCTAACAGGTGAAGCAGGCTTTTCATTATTTGACATTACCCTGATAGGACTGCCTGTCGCCATTGCAGGGCTGGTCTTTATGTGGTGGTTTTTCCCCAAATGGTTACCGAATCGCAGTGATCAGAAAATGTTCTCAAACTTTCGAGAATTTACGCTAGAAGTATTGGTTTCACCACAAGGGCCTTTGGTTGGTAAGACTATTCAATCAGCGGGTTTGCGTGATCTCAATAGCCTCTATCTGGTCGAAATTGAGCGCGAAGGCAGTATCATTACAGCCGTGTCTTCTGAAGAAAAATTAAAAGGGAATGACCGACTGGTGTTTGCAGGCGACACCCAAGCGATTAGCGACCTCTTACGAATCAATGGTCTGGAAGCCCCCTTGTCCGAAGGTAACACGACGCTTGATAAAGAAAGTGCCGAGAGGCGTATTGTCGAAGCCGTCGTTTCGCCTAGCTGTGAGGCTGTCGGTTATGCTATTCGCGATGTGCATTTCCGGAATCGGTATGGTGCTGTTATTTTAGCCGTTGCCCGTAATGGCGAGCGGATTAAAGGTAATTTAGGAAACATCAAACTCGAAGCCGGAGATACATTATTACTGGAGGCGCGACCTGCCTTTGTCAGTCGTCAGCGCTATAATCGTGATTTTCTGCTCATTAACGAACATGATCAAGCGCGTTTACGTCATGATCGTGCCTATATTGCACTTGCCATTCTAGTCGGAGTCGTCATTACCGCCAGTTTTGGTATTTTAAGTATGTTGCATGCCACGTTACTCGGCGCAGGTTTAATGGTAATTTCTGGCGCTTGCACAGTAGCTCAAGCAGAAAAAGGCCTAGACTTACCGGTTATTATTACCATTGCAGCGGCTTTTGCACTGGGCGCAGCTCTAAATAAAACAGGAGCTGCCGATTTGCTCGCACAGGGGATGATTGAACTGAGTTTTGGCCAGGCCTGGTTATTATTAGTGCTGACCTATTTCACCGTGTCAGTCTTAACCGAAATGATTACGAATAATGCGGCTGCCGTACTGATGCTCCCCATCATTCTTGAGATGACGGACAAACTCAGTTTAAACAATGAACCCTTTATTTTTGCCATTATGATGGCTGCCTCCGCCAGCTTCGCTACCCCGCTTGGTTATCAAACCAATTTAATGGTTTATGGTCCTGGCGGCTACACTGTCAAAGACTTTTTGAAAGTGGGCTTACCAATGAACCTGTTTATTGGATTGGTTACCTTAAGCATCTTATTAATAGGTTGGCCACTTTCTGTTTAACGCTTCCCAGTCAAAAACCGCTATAATTCGTCCCTGTTAAATAGCGTTCAGCATGCTGAACGCAGTCATATCTGTTACTTTGAGAATCGAGCAATGAAACGTTATTTTGTCATTTTAATGGCCTCTCTATTAGTCCCAACAACCAGTTCGGCCATTGTTAATATTGAAACGCAACGAATGGATGAGGATAAGCCTGGATGGTCATCAAACTTTTCGCTAACGTTGGATGGTAAACAAGGTAACACGGATAAAAGCGCTCTAGCAGTGGCACTTGGAACGCAATGGGTTCAAGACAAAAACCGCACACTGTTAATTGGTGCGCTGAATTATGGAACTTCTGACGGCGTTAAAGATGATGAAGAGTATTTTGCCCACCTAAGGCACACCCATCAATTTGCACCTGGACTTGACTGGGAAATTTTCACCCAAAAGGAATATCAGCCGTTTACTTTTAATCGGAAACGGACCTTATATGGTGGCGGTATGCGCATCGAAACAAATTTTTCGCAATTTCATGGACACTCAGGACTCGGCATCATGCACGTTGACGAAAGCGCGATCGAATTAGATCGTTCAAATCATCGCACCCAAGCAAACCGCTTAAACCTATTCAGTGCCTTAAAATATCCATTGTCAAAAACAACGCAGTGGATGGGGGTTCTATACTTTCAACCCCAAATGAATCGCTTTTCAGACTATCAAGCAAGCCTCTCAACGGGTATTAATGCCGAGGTTATCGGGCCGCTACAGATAACTTTTGATATTAGCTATCAATATGATGTTGAACCAACGGCCTCTACGTTAGGGCATGAAAACCTTAACTACAATTTCTCTATGACCATTGACTTTTAAGCCATTGCCGAGGGTTCAGCAAAATGCGCGCGCTTAACGTCCTACACTGAACCTTGTCATCAATTTATAGCCGACCCAGTTGCCAAGCACCGCTGCAAAAATCCAAACCCAACCATGGAGACTACCGGATGCCACGCCGCTGAAAAAGGCGCCAATATTACAGCCGTAAGATAAGGTAGCACCAAAGCCCATTAACAGCCCGCCGATAATCCCGCCCGCTAAACTGATAGGGGTAACTGGCATTTTATTAGTCGCTTTTCGGTGCCATAACGTTACCCAAAAAGCACCCAAAATAACACCAATTGACGTTAGGCTAACGGGGTCTTCTAGTACAGGTCGATCAATACGGGTTTCATACAACGTCATGACCTCCCAAAATGGCCAATCGAGTCCCAAACTTGCCCAATCGGAAAACTTAATACTCCAAACGGTAAATATTGAAGCTATTGACCAGGGCTGACCCGACACCCAAAAAACCGCAAAGTTCAAAATAGCCAGAAATATGGCTGCAATCAATAATGGATGCCAAGCGGCCAGCCCAGTTGCATCGGATTTTTGTGCGAACAACGTATTTACATTACTATGGCGTCGCTTTTCGAGTTTTGAAAAGACACTATAAAACACTGCTAAGATTACAACGCTTATCAAAATGCCGAAACCATTACCTAGCTCGGTAAATGAAAAAGGCGCCAAGGTCGGCCAATTTACCCATTCACCGTAATAGTAAGCGCCGACAAGACCGCCTACAAACATAAAGCCAAAAGTAAGAATCGATAGAGGGCGTAATTGTCCCACACGATTTAAGGTTCCTGATGAACAAGACCCGGCCAACTGCATCCCGATGCCAAACATAAATGCCCCCAAGACCACTGAGCTGCTCACCGGTCGCACTAAGCCTTGAAAGCTTTGATCTCCAATTTGCTGTAGAACAATGAGTGGCGTAAAGAGTAGACTGGCAAGCATCAACATCACCAACTGAGAACGAATCCCTTCGGTTCTTCCCGTGGAAAAGAATTGACGCCAGCCACTGGTAAAACCAAAAATGAAATAATTTAAAGAAACCCCTAAAGCAATCCCCAAAACTAACAATAGCTGTAATCGAAATTCTGACACTGAAAACACCAATGCCAACATAAAAACACTGGCAATCCAAAACCACGGATACCCTAATTGACGCTGTGCAACAAATAACATAAGCCATCTCCATTTAACCGGAATATTTCATAAATTTGCACTGTCGTTGAGTAGAAATATATGAGACATCCAGGTTATGCCTTTTTTAATAAGTTGCATTTTACCCAGTCATCTTTATTTTATATAATGATGTTTTTTAATATTATTATCTAATTTATAGATATATTTGATCAGGTGCGGCTATGAATCTCAGTCAAGTCAAATTACTCATTGAATTGAATCGCAACCAATTTAATCTGTCTGCAGCCAGTGACGCACTGCATATTGTGCAATCTGCTGGAACTCGGCAATTAAAGCTATTAGAAGAAGAACTGAATTTAGCGCTTTTTGAACGAAAAGGAAAACGATTAACCGGCTTTACCGAAACCGGCCTCAAGATTTTGCAACAAGCTGAGAAAATGTTACTGGCTCAGGATAATATCTATGCAATTGCCTTGGATTTTCATCAACCGCAATCAGCTCACCTTAAAATTGCTTGCACCCATACCCAGGCAAAATATTTCTTGCCGAAGAAACTGGTCGCTTTTAAACGCAGTCATCCAAAAGTGAAGGTTCACATTGAACAAGGCACTCCGAAACAACTTGTGGATTGGGTCAAGCAAGGACAGGTGGACTTGGCAATCAGCACGGAAGCCCTGGATGATTGTGAACAGCTGACTAAAATTGACTGCTATAGCTGGCACCATGTTCTGGTTGTGCCCAACCATCATCATTTAATAGACGGACCGCTCAATCTCGCCGCGATTGCAGATTACCCCATTCTGACCTATATGGCGGGTATGACAGGGCAAGGCAAGATATTACAAGTCTTCAAAGATGAAGGACTGACTTTAGAAGTGGATTTATATGCGACTGACAGTGATGTGATAAAAGACTACGTCCGACTAGGCTTTGGGGTAGGAATTATTGCCGAAATGGCGATTGACTCCAAACTCGATAAAGACCTAACCGTTATCGATTTAACCCCTTGGTTGAGCGCTTGCACAACCAAGGTTGGTTTCTTATCCAATCGCTATCTTCCCAGTTTTGTGCATGACTTTATTGAGCTGGTCACTAACCCATCTTAGCCGCCTGGGAAAAACGCTTAAAATTCACCCCATTCATCATCAGAAGACGGGATTGGTGCAGACGATTTCATAGGCGCAGGTTCTTCCTTTTTAGGAATCGACGGTGCCGGTTTCGTCACTGGGCTGATGATTTTCGGTGGAGGCGTAAGCTTGACCTGACCATTTTGACTAATTGTAAAGAACGCCATTTCTGTTTCTAAACCGCGGGACTGATCCGACATACTTTCTGCAGCAGCAGACGTTTCTTCAACTAAAGCCGCATTTTGCTGGGTTGCTGAATCGATGCTACTAATCGCTTGTTGTAACTGTTGAACACCCTTGGTCTGCTCTTGTGATGCATTGGCAATTTGCTCACTCATTTCGGCAACGGTTTCAATTCGCTGAGTGATACCATTGATAGCTTCACCCGATTCGCCTGCCAAACGGGTTCCTTGATTGATCCGCTCAACACTTTCATTTATCAAACGGGAAATATCTTTGGCTGCTTCCGCTGACTTACCAGCTAAACTCCGTACTTCACCTGCTACCACTGCAAAACCACGACCATGGTCTCCAGCACGGGCCGCTTCAACGGCCGCATTGAGTGCCAATAAATTGGTTTGAAACGCGATGCCATCAATGATGGTAACAATATCAGCAATTTTGTGGCTGGATTCTTGAATTGCACTCATGGCCTCAATCGTTTGATCCATGACTAAAGCAGCCTGCTTAGCCTGTTGTTGCACTTCTTGTTCAAGCTGGGTCGCTTGTTTAGCACTTTTTGCATTATTTAACACTGCCGCGCTAAACTCTTCCATAGTGGCTGACCCTTCTTCTACGGAAGCCGCATTTTGCTGAACACGATCACTTAAATCCATCGCCCCCTGTGCGACCTCTTTAGCCGATTGATTGACCTCCTGAGCAATGTGCTGAACTTTTAGAATAATGTCATTTAAGTTCGTAGCATTATGGTTGATGGAGTCTTTTAAACCCAACAATTGCCCAGAACACTCGATGCTAACCGCCTTGGTCAAGTCCCCTTTGCTTTGTGCTTGCATGACTTGAACAATATCCCCAACAACAGACTCAAGCTGTTGCATGGTTTCATTAATGTTGGACTTCATACTGTCAAGTTGCCCTTGAGCTGGCGCATCGACTCTTTGGGCAAAATCTCCCCCTGCAACCTTATTCATCACACTATCAATATTCACGATAATTTCGCTTAGGCTAGAAAGGGTCATGGAAACCTTATCCAATATCGCTTTATAGTCCCCCTTCGCTTGATGCGAAATCGTTTGATCAAACTGTCCCGTTGACATCCAATCGAGTGCTTGGTTGGTTTGTCTCATGACTTCTGAAATGTTTTCAGCCGTTTGGTTCACATTTTGTTTTAATTGATCTAAATCGCCAACATACTCTTTCTTAACTCGATGGGTAAAGTCACCATCTGCTAAGCTTTTTAATACATCATTAACATCATAAACACCTTGGTCTAGCTGATCGAGAAGCTGGTTAACCGCTTCACCCATTTGCTTGGTTTCATCCTTACTGCTTAACTGAAGACGTGCTTTGAAATCAAACCGTTCACTGACGGTAGATAAAAACTCAGTGACTTGTGTAATAGGTTTAACAATATTACGTACTAGGGCAAATGTCAGCGCCATTAAGGCCACCGCGATGAAAAAACCAAACAGCACCATATTACGAATCATTTGCGATTGAGCTTCTTCTATCACGGTTAAATCCGTTAATAATACGGCTTTCGCATTCAGATCATTGCCACCTTCAAGCATCAATTCATTTCGTGCATAGTGCAAACCATTCAAATTTAGGTCACTGAGACTCTGGTCAGCGAGGATATTGAGTGACTGTGTCATTTTCTCCTGCGTTAACTCACTGATAGAATGGCCGACAACTTGATTTCCTGCGATAAAAACAATATCTGAGCCCGAAAGCAATTTCAGTTTATGGGCGAAATCATTATTAAGGTAAGACCCAACCTTAAGCGTCCCCACGACCTCTTCTTGAAAGACAATCGGGTATACCGAATCCAAACTCACCTTTCCAGATGACTTTGAATAATTTAACCCGGCAGCCGCCTCACCTTTCAACGCCCTAGCAACAAGTGGATTAGCTGATTTATTATCGCCATTCTTTTTCGGGTTATGGCCGCGCGCTAACACAACCCCCTGATTATCCGTCAATTCAACGGCAGTAACCGCCGCATCATTTTCATGATATTGCTTATAAAATTTTGTCATCATCTCTTGCTTGTCGCCGGTGTTATATTTCAAAGCGACTTGAAGCACGCGATTACTTGAAATGGTCTGGGAAATTGAATTGACAGAGCCTTGCTGTTGACTAATAAGTTCGGTGACAAGCGCTTGACCGCGCTGAGAATTTTGTTCTATTTGTTCATGCGCGAAGTCGGATATTCCAAGAAACGCATTCGAAACCATTGCACCACCCGATACCACCAGTGCCAGTATCATTAATAAGGTGATTTTTAATTGTATTTTCATGCAACCTCCATCTATAACATTATCGAGCGCCCAAAAGAGAGTTTCATTGTTTTCCCAATCCAAGACACCAACCAACAGCGCCGTTTTGGTATGCAACAACTATGCCATATCAGGCCATAGCTGACTGTATTTTGTATCAATCTCAATCAGATAAGTTAGAAACAATTTCACCATTCTACTGAAAACTACGCGTTATAATAGAACAAATATGAACAAATATTTTTATGACACTTGTTTATGACGATTTCAGATGATTCTGACACCAAGAGATAAAGGCCTTTGCCTCTAATGGCGGGCTGTAACAATATCCTTGCCCTAGCTGACAGCCTTTTTGTTGTAGATAAGCGACTTGTCGCTGTTTTTCCACGCCCTCAGCAATGACTTCTACACCCACTGCATTGCCCACGGCAATAATGGCATCAACAATGGCAATATCCTCTTTATCATCTGGAAGCGATCGAATGAATGATTGATCAATTTTAAGCTGATCTAATGGCAATTTTTTAAGATAGGACAGCGAAGAAAAGCCGGTACCAAAGTCATCCATTGCTAGCTTCACACCCAGTTCTTTCAGTTGATGAAGCATTTCAATACCAGCTTGTTCATCCTGTAGCAAGAAACTTTCGGTCACCTCCAGCTCAAGCACCTCTGCCTTAAGACCCGTTAAATGTAACACTTCAGCGACCGTTGATACAAACCCTGGATGCATGAGTTGTACGGTAGAAACATTGACCGATATGCGTTGCAAAACCAACCCCTGTGATTTCCAGTCGAACCACTGCTGACAAGCCTGCAATAACATATCTCGACCTAAAGGAATAATTAATCCGGTTGACTCGGCAATATCAATGAATTTATAGGGCATCACCAAACCCAATTCAGGGTGAGTCCAACGCACCAACGCCTCTGCACCAATCACCTCTCCGGTATCAAATGCGATCTGTGGTTGATAATAGGCCACCAACTGTTTTTGATCGATGGCTTTTCTCAGTGCATTTTCATAATAAAACACTTCCGTCGTGGATTCAGTCAATGCGGTTGTGTGGTAAGCATATTGACTATGGGGCGCCTTTTTAGCTTCAAACAAAGCTTCATCAGCCGACTTCATTAAATCCAATGCTTGATCTCCATCCTGACTGGAAATCGCGATCCCCACCTTGACATCCAACACATGGAATTGATTGCCAATTTCAAAGGGGGTTTTAAATAAAGATAAAAGCTGTTCAGCAAATTCAGAGACTTCATTCTTATGCATGATCGACTCTAACAGAATCAAAAAATTATCAGCACCCAATCGAGCAACAGAATCCTCAGAATCCAGCATCTTATTGAGGCGCATGGCCACATTTTTCAACAGTTGATCGCCATATTCATAACCCACCGCATCATTAATGGTTTTAAAACGGGCGATATCAACAATGAGTAGCGCCACTTGCTTGGTTTCACTACGTGTTTTTTTTATCGCCTGCTGTAAACGATTCTTAAATAACGATACATTGGGCAAGCCCGTTAAAATATCATAAAAAGACAGGCGATTTATCTCTTGCTCGGTGGCTTTTTGCTGGCTCAAGTCATTCATTAAACCTACATAATGAATAACGCGACCAGCATTACTTCTAACCTCATTAATCGTTAACCATTCTGGATAAATGGTTCCATCCTTTTTGCGATTCCAAATTTCTCCTTGCCAAACCCCTTCCTGCTTTAAGGTTTGCCACATATCTTCATAAAAGGCTTGATTATGCTGACCCGAACTCAGAATAGACGGTTTTTTGCCAACCACATCCGAAAAACGATAACCGGTAATTTCTTCAAATCTTCTATTCACCAATACAAATCGGTTCTCGACGTCCGTGACGACTATCCCTTCTCCGGCATTATCAAATACCGAGCGGGTTAGCATTTGAAAGCGCTCATTTTCAGCTAAAAACGTCAGATCATTGATGACTATAAGGTGCGCAGGTTCCGCATGGTAAGTAATGGGTTTATGGGTCATTTGTACCTGACAAAGACGGCCATCATGACACAATAATTCATGCACAGACGTTGTCGGATGATGGCGATCATTGTCATCCATACACGCCAAAATATCTTCACGATTTTGGTGTGGAATAATGGCCTCAAGTGTTAAAGACAATAAGGTCTTTTCGTCGTACCCCAGCATGCGAATAATTTCTTGGTTGGCAAAGGCAATCTTATGATTTTGATGAATGAGAATCCCATCTGAGGACATGCCTAATAAATCACGATAAAGGGTTTCGGCCTCTAATATCCGATGCTCTTTTTCTTTAATGCTTCGGCTAGCATGATAATGAAAATTTTCTTCAATATGCTGCAACAATTCAGTAAAGCTAATCAGCCCAACTAACTCGCCCGTAGCCGTTTCAACGCCCAAATGATGAATATTGTTTTCAATCATCAAACGGCGTACATTTGCTAGGCTCTGCAATTCAGAAACACTCTTTAAAGGCCAAGAAGCCAATTCTCGAACGGGTAAAGATGGCGATTCAACATCTTCGGCAAAATGTTTTAATAAATCCCTAATCGAAATTAAGCCATGAGCATCTTCGTCTTTCACCACCAAGGCATCAACCGACTTATTTGCCATTACGGTCATCACATCCGACAAAGCCGCATCGGCCATCACCCAATTTAAATGACCGCTCATTAATTCTTTAAGCAAAATGCCATCTAAAAAGGATTCACTTTGTTTGGCATTCACCAAATCCAGCTCGGATAAAACGCCAACACCATCACCGCTATTATCAACCACCAACAAATGACGGATTTTCATTTTGTGAAAAAGGTAGGTGGCGGATGAAATCAGCTCATCTTGATGGATTCGACAAACAGGCGAGTTCATCACCTCTTTTATGGGCTGGAACAATATGTCCGGTTGGGTAATATCCAATTTTACAAAATCGGTTCGTGTCCAAATACCGACAATTTCTTGGTCTTCCTCTACCAAGATGGAACCGATTTTCTGTTGGTTAAACCGTTGAATAACCGTTTTAATCAACGTATCAGACGAACACGTCACTAATCCATAGTGCATGAAGTGTGACACTAATAATGGCATGTGTGAACTGTCTTGTGGACGCTGAAGGCTAGGGGCAAATGACTGATTCATAATGCAAGCATTCTACCGTAAGGTTGCAAAAAATGATAAAGCTTATTATTTAACAAACGCCAACCCTATCGTAAAACATGATTTAAATCAAACTTATGGTTTTTTAACTATTGTCGAATTAAGCGACTCAAATTAAAAGTTTTTTCAAAATTAGATCGATAAGGATTGATATCCAAGCCTCCTCGACGTAAATAGCGCGCATAAACGGTGAGTTTCGTGGGGGCGCACTGCGCCATAATATCGCAAAATATGCGTTCAACGCATTGCTCATGGAACTCATTATGCTCACGAAAAGAAATGATATAGCGTAACAATCCTTCTGGATCAATTTCAGGACCTTCATAACGAATCAATACCGATCCCCAATCCGGTTGGCCCGTCACGAGACAATTTGATTTTAAGAGATGACTGTGCCAACAGGCCGCAACTTCGGTAGAGGACTTCACCTGTAACAAAGACGGCAACACTTGATAGTGGCTGATCTCAATATCCAACCCATCTAAGCACTCGCCGGGCATGGACCCCACAAGCTGTTGATCTTCCGAAAGATCATGCAATCGTACCTCAACAGGTGCCCCGCTTGCGGCCGATAAGTCTCGTTGCCAACTGTCGATTACCGCCTGAACACTTTCAAAACGCGTGCCATTAAAAGAGTTTAAATACAGTTTAAAAGACTTGGATTCAATCAGGTTTGGCGAATAAGCACTAAAAATAAACTCCGCCCAAGCAACTAAAGGTTTCCCTTTAGCATTCAACCATGACACTTCATAAGCGGTCCAAACATCTTGTCCGGAAAACGGTAAACTATCGGAGGAAATGCCTAATTCTGTTCGTTTTTCTTGGCGAGGAATGGGAAACAGTAACCCTGGGTCATAGGTATGACAATAGGGCGTGTGCTTGCCGAGCAGGCTTTGATTAGCCGCGTTTTGTTGAGGCATGTTGGCATCTGATGTCATAAATTTTACAAACTTTTAAATTACAATAGCTTCATTATAAAGAGAAAGGATATCCCGTGTTACAAACTTTAATCTCAGGCATGGTGCTAACGGTTCTAGCGCTTGGAATTTTATGGGGAAGCTTTAAAATTCTCAGAAAATTACCGCGTTTTGATGCGTTAAACAGTCGAGAAGCCAATAAAAGAATGCTTCAACTCACCTTACTGATCTATTTTTTCGGCATTAGCTTAACCCTCTATTGGATGGCTTAATTCGCCCAGGCCTGGTTACTTTTCAAGATTAATATCGTCAGTACGCCGTCCCCTAAAACGGCTTTCATTGCCGCTGGATATCTTCAAAAAAACAAATGGCATTTTTGCCCGAATTCTTAGCTTGATACATGGCTTGATCGGCTTGTTGAATTAATTGATCCGCATCGTCCAAATTATCATTCGATAAAAAGGTAACCCCAATACTGGACGACACTTGAATTGTATGCCCATTGATATCCATTGGCTCGACTGCCGCTTCCAGTATCCGGTTTAAAATTTGACGTGTTTGTGCTTTATCAACTTGGTTAGGTAAAAGAATTATAAATTCATCGCCACCCACCCGAGATAAGGTGTCTGCTTGTCTCAAGAGCCCTTCAACTTTCTGGCAGATCTGATTGAGTAGCTCATCACCAACAGCGTGACCAAAGGTGTCATTGACACGCTTGAAATCATCCAAATCTAAATAGACAATGGCCGAAAGCTGATTCGATCGAGGCTGCGCCGATATCAGACGATTGATTCGATCAAACAATAAAGCCCTATTCGGCAATCCTGTCAAAGGATCATGTAGCGCAGCATCTTTAAGCTCTTGGTGGGTGTCATTGACCGACTGCATCATACGCTTCATCTGATCGGCAAGCTCTCCTAACTCATCATCTTGAGTCTTTGGCAGAGAAATTTTTCCCGACGTCGAAAAGAGTGATGAACTCTGATTTAAAGCCTTTATCACCTTGATAATAGGTTGAGTCGCACCATACAAAATTAACATGGTCACACAGATCGTCAGTATCATAAAGGCTGTCAAATACTTCAATACATTATTAATTTGAACTGCCTGCTGGTCTAATCGTGCTTGCTCTTCTAATTGGATGTTCGTATCCAAAAGGTCATCAATTTGCCGATAAAGTTCTTGAAATTGAATCAAGTCTTTAACGATATTGTCCTTTAATGATATAACCTTAATGCTAAGTTTTTCGATACGCTGCACATCCATCATTAATTGGTTGATATACCCCTGCTGCTGCTGAGTCATGGGTTGAGACTGATACACGGAAATCCAATGGGAGATATCACTCGTTGAATCCATAATACGATCCGAGAACATCGGATCAGGCGCCAATACATACCCTCTAACAGCCGAGATAATTTCATACAAATTGATATCAATTTCTTGATCGGCATCTTGCTGTGTAACAGACGTATTGATTAAGCTTTTCTGAAATTCTTTATCGACTAAGTAATCAATGTGATTAGAAAGGAGCGCTTGCAATTGATTCAACTCTTGAACTAAATCACTGTTCGACTCAAAAATATTTCTTCCTAAGGCGATGAAATTTTCTGCTTGTTCTTTAAATAAATGTGTTTTTTCATTTAGCCGATCCACCTCCGTTTGTGAAGCATCGTAAATGTCAAAATTAGTTTTAAAGTCTAAGATTGCATCTTCAAATAGATGCTTATTCTGATTTTGATTGACATGTGTACGACTCACAATAAACACTTCGGTTGCCGCTTCATTAATATTAATTTCCAACTCATAAATCGCAGCTAAGCGTGGGTGTTCATTTTCAAGCAGATTTGAAATATTTGAAATGACAAACATCATTGAGAGGATAAAGACAATAAGACTTGAGGCGCCAATTACAAAAGGGAAACTGACTAATTTCTACTGAATATTCATTGACGCTTTCGGGCTGACCGCCCCTCCGTTTTTCAACACGCATTTATCAGATTTGGCTATCAGCCCATGACCGATCCAAAATAAAGATCCTTAGTTCTCAATAATGGTTGCGGATAAACTGGCCAGTTGATCTTGTAACAACGTCAGTGAGTGCGTTGGAATACTCACCAATAAGTTAACCTGGGTAGTGTATATTGCATCAGTTATCTCACCCTGTAAAGAGGCCATCACTCTTCTGATGAGCGCCTCCTCTTCATAAGGACAATCGAGTGATAGTTCCAATTTGGGGATATAGTCTTCTGTTTGTAATGCTTTTAATCCCTTCTGTGCTGACTCCCGATAGGCTCGAACCAGTCCGCCAGCACCTAAGCGAATGCCGCCAAAATAGCGAACAATGACTACCACAACATTGCCAATATTACTGTAGTGAATTTGACTCAGAATCGGCTTCCCCGCTGTGCCACTGGGTTCACCATCGTCGTTACATCCCGAGTTGGTCGAATTATTTGGATCCCCAATAACATAACCCCAACAAACATGTCGAGCATCTGGGTAGGCGACTCTTAATTCTGAGACATATTCCATTGCTTGCTGACGGGAAACCACTTTTTTAGCATAAGCGATAAAGCGACTTTTCTTAATTTCCGTCTCTTCAACAACGGCATTAACCGGTTCTAAATACGCCATACAACACACCACTTCAAACAAACTGGAGTTTTAATCATGTCACATTCAGTTCTTTGAACTGGCAGTTTTTGCTCTAACACCTTATGTGACTTCCTCTCCAACACTGCGTGAAATCGAAATTGGCTGTGCTGTATAGATAACATCCAGTGATAAATAATCATTGGTTTGTTTAAGTCGTTGATACAGCAATTTACGGTAATGGTCTTGTTGACTTAGATCAAATGACGTGTCAGGTAAAAGTTGAATATAAGCCTGCACATAAATCATTCTGCCAGCTTGTAATGCACGAAGTTTAATATCCACAACGGAGACTTCTGCGAATACCGTTGACGTGATTTGATCAAGTTGGGCAAGGTGTTCAGCATTATCGCTACGGCCGATTATCTGCAAGCCATTTTCTTTTAGAATCTTTAACGGCATCGGTAACATCATTAAAATCAGTACCAACAGCACGATTGGATCCATATAAGGTACCCATCGATGATAACCTGCCGACTCCATCCAAATCACCGCTAAGAAAGAGAGTCCGACCGCAACACTTAAAATGCCACCGACGATCCAGCCTTGCAAGTCCACTTCAATCATTGACGACTGTGCCGTTTGATTCATGCGATACAAAAGATATGCTAATACGAAATTAATAACCGTCGCCAACACGGAATAAAAAACGGCTGTATCAGCTTCAATATGATGCCCACCGAGAATAATCGCTTTTACAGAGGCATATAATCCCACCAAAATAACCAATAAAATTAAAATGCCTTTAATGAAATTCATAACCGGTTCAAAAATGGCATAACCAAATGGTTGGCTTTGGTGGGCTTGTTGAGCCATTAGGCTCACCACCCGTAACGTCAAGAGTCCTGCAACCATATCGACAAACGGATAGACAGCATCCATCAAAATGGCTTGAGAATGGGTTAAATAGAAAAAGACTAGCCCAAATACCGCCATGATTAAATCGCCCAGCATAACCAGTTTGATGGCTTGCTTTTCTGTGGCAATTTTTTTGGTAAGTGGGATTTTTTGAGTTGCTGACACAATTCGCCTCTTATAACTTAAAGACACCGATTTTTCGCTTGTTAGCCGGCTTGGCCGATTTGACCAACAACACCATCGCTTCCGTATGGGCCGTATTGGGAAACATATCCAATAGCGTGGCTTTTTTCAATCGATAACCTTGTTCCGTTAATGCTTTTAAATCGCGAATTAAAGTCGCCGTATTGCAAGACACATAAACAATGCGCTCCGGTTTTAATTTGCCTAACACCTTACACAAGGCAAACGCCCCTTGACGGCCAGGATCCAATAAAACGCTATCGTATTTTTGTTTACGAAACCACGCTAAATCGATCACGGGCTGAAACAAATCGGCCTTGTAAAAGTGAGCATTGTCCAACTTATTGGTTGTGGCATTCTGTTGTGCCATTTTGACTAAGTCTGCATCGCCTTCAATACCAATGACTTTTCCTTGCTGATCATGGAGTTGCTGCGCAATCGCCAATGAAAAATTCCCCACGCCACAAAAAGCGTCTAAAACCTGGTGACTTGGCGACAAGGCTAACCAAGCTAATGCCTGATTGACCATTTGTTGGTTAATGTCGGCATTGACTTGCACAAACCCCGTCACAGGGAAATTCAAAGTCAAATCGCCGAGTTGATAACAAGGAAGTACTTCTGGCTGTTGATCCGACCAAAAAATACCATTATCTGCTTCAACCACGGTCAATTCTTTTAAGGAACGACTGGCCGCCGCGAGCTGTTGCTGGCGTTTGTCGACCAGACTTTGATTTAAAGCCGACGTCAACATTGGGCATTGCTCGATATCAACAATCTCATTTGATCCTTTTGCCCGAAAGCCAAGCTTTGGCAGTTTATCGGACTTATTGCGCCCCAACACCAGTCGTGCACGACGACGATAACCCTCTTCTTCGCCATAAATGGGCGCTTCCAACTGACAATGCTTGATGTCAACGGCTTTCGATAAGTCCGTTTGAAACTGTTGCCATTTCCAATGTCGTTGCGCTTCAGGCTTTAACTGTAACAATTGGCAACCGCCACACTCCGAATCATAGTGACATAAGGGTTCCCGACGGTCTGGAGAAGCTTGTTCTAGCATGATAATTTCAGCTTCATCATAACGGTTATGTTGCGCAACCACTTTCACCAATACCTGATCACCTGGTACGGCCCCCATCACAAAAACGGTTTTCCCGTGATGGCGACCCACACCACGGCCTTCCTGTGACAGGCCTTCAATAGTGATTGAAATCGGAGTTTTTGTCATGGTTATTTTCCAATACAGAAAGAGGTAAAAATTCGGCCGAGTAAATCATCTGAACTAAATTGGCCGGTAATTTCCGATAAAGCCTGTTGTGCTTGGCGTAAATCTTCTGCCAACAATTCACCCGCCGCAAATTGCTGAAGCTGGGTTTGCCCAGTTTCAACGAAATGTAATGCTTGATTCAATGCTTCTAAATGGCGCTTTCTTGCCATAAAAACGCCTTCCGCCGTTTGTTGATACCCCATCGCCGTTTTTAAATGATTCTTGAGTAAATCCATACCCAAGTGATGTTTGGCAGATAACCAAATCTCTGTTTGGTCTTCAGATTCGACCAGGCCTGGGGCTTTTTCAATTAAATCAATCTTGTTATGAATCAAGGTAACCGGCAAATGACTGGGGAGTTTGGCTAAAATTGCTTGATCTTCTGGGTGTATGGACTCATTGGCCTGTACCACCACCAACACTCGATCCGCCTCTTCAATTGCTGACCAAGCTCTTGCCACGCCAATTTGTTCGACTGCATCGGTCGTTTCTCTCAAGCCAGCGGTATCCAGCACATGCAACGGTAATCCATCAACCTGGATTTCTTCTTTAACGATATCTCGCGTCGTACCAGCAATGTCTGTAACAATGGCAGATTCCCGCCCTGACAAGGCATTTAATAAACTGGACTTACCCGCATTTGGGCGGCCCAAAATCACCACCGACATTCCTTCACGCAACAAGACCCCTTGTTGAGCCGATGCCAAAACCTGATTTAACTGGGTTAAAATTGACTGTAATTCCCCAGCAACCTTACCATCCGACAAAAAGTCGATTTCTTCTTCTGGAAAATCAATTGCCGCTTCAACATAAATACGTAACTGAATCAGCTGTTCGAGTAATGTATTCACCTCATGCGAAAATGCGCCCTGCAAAGACCTCAAAGCGGACTTTGCAGCCTGTTGGGAGCTAGCATCAATTAAATCTGCAATTGCCTCAGCCTGCGCCAAGTCTAACTTATCATTCAGAAATGCTTGTTTAGAAAACTCGCCTGGCTCTGCTAACCGTGCGCCTAGCTGCACCACCCGTTCTAATAACCACTGCAAGATAACCGGCCCGCCGTGTCCTTGTAATTCCAGCACATCTTCACCGGTAAAGGAGTGAGGATTGGGAAAATACAATGCAATCCCTTGATCGAGAACCTGACCTTCGGCTCCTAAAAAATTGCCATAGTGAGCATACCGAGGTGCAGGAAGCACACCCAGTATCTGCCGAGCAATATCAGGCACATTTGCGCCGGATATGCGGACAATCCCTACCCCACCTCGTCCAGGAGGGGTCGCAATAGCCGCAATGGTTTCAGTTGTGGTTTCTGACATATCGGATCTCTGTCTGGTACTCTTAAAGCAAAAAACGCCCGGTAATGGGCGCTTTGGACATCTCACAATTCAATTGAATCTGAAAGAACTAAGCGATAACTTGATACGTTTGTAGCTTCACATCAGACACAAAGGGTTTTTCCATCAGTGCTTGCTGCGTCTTTTGCACTTTCTTTTTTGAAGTAAAGGTCATTTCTTCGGTTTCATCATTTACCTTAAAAGACAACACATATAAAGGGCGAGTCTCTACTTCCGGTTGGCTGCTAGCTGAATTCTGAACGGTGGCTTCAGAAGCAATGGGCAAATAGCCTTCTGAAGTTTTGTAACACACAGGTGTCATCCCATCAGCAACTAAAAATTCAACCTGGCCATACATAGGATGGTCTTTTCCCACTTTTTGATAGGTTAATTGCATGAAATATTTCCTTCCTATAATAAACGTTATGCCCTTGCCAGCCTTTCCACTAGCAAGGGATGCAAATTATTTTTCTTCACCTGCTTCAATTTTCTGAGTGATATACCATTGTTGTGCAACGGACAAGATATTGTTGACCACCCAGTAAAGTACTAAACCAGCTGGGAAGAACATAAAGAAGACCGTGAAGACAAACGGTAAGAACTTCATCACTTTCTGTTGCATTTCATCCATCATCGCCGATGGGTTCAATTTCTGTTGCACCCACATCGAAATCCCCATCAATACCGGCAAAATATAATAAGGGTCTTTGGCCGATAGGTCCTGAATCCACAGCATCCAGGGCGCTTGGCGCATTTCTGCCGAATAAAGCAATACCCAGTACAGTGCGATGAAAACAGGCATCTGAACTAAAATTGGTAAGCAACCGCCTAACGGATTGATTTTTTCTTCTTTATACAGCTTCATCATTTTCTGCTGGAAAATGACCTTATCATCGCCATAATTTTCTTTAAGCTGTTTTAATTTCGGCTGGAACTTCTTCAATCGTGCCATGGAACGATAGGAAGTTTCAGACAACTTATAAAACAATAACTTAATTAAAACCGTCAATAGGATAATCGACCAACCCCAGTTTCCAACAAATGAATGAATTTGTTCCAGCACCCAAAAGATTGGCTTTGCAATAATGGTCAGTACACCATAATCAACCGTTAACTCTAATCCAGGTGCAATCGTTTCAAGTTTATCTTGAATAATCGGCCCAATATAAAGGGTAGAGCTGAGGACACCGGACTCACCTGGTGCCACGGTTGTGATTGGTTCAACAACACCTGCCGCATAGTTTCCTTCTCCAACCGGCTTGGCATAAAAACGATTCTGACTGGCTTGATCTGGGATCACCGCCGACATGAAATAGTGCTGAATCATTGCGGCCCAACCACCCGTGGTTTGATAACCTGCGACTGGCTGCTGCTGTAAGTCGTCAAATGCATGTTTGTTGTATTTACTTTCAGCCATGCCATCATAAAGCACGGGGCCAGTATAGGTATACATCATCGCATTGTGCTCTGGATCATAAGGATTACGAACCAATTGTGAATACAAGCTACCCGCCCATTCCTGATCGGTTTGGTTTTCTACCTGGTATTGTAAGCCAACAACATAGTCACCTTTTTTAAAGGTATAGGTTTTAGTGACCTTAACGCCATTTTCTGTCCAGGTTAAAGGCACAGATAGACTGTCACCCGTCATCACATATTCACGCTGTTGCGCTTGATAAAGTGATTTATGGGTTGGTGCGGGTAAGACCGCCTTTGATTGCAAAGCCAAACCGTTTTGAGCCACATAAAGCATTTGCCCTGAATCGCCCATTAAGTGAAATGGCTGTGAACGATCTTCACTGGCAGCATAACTCAATAACTTAGCATCGCGAATATCACCACCTTGCGTGTCAATAACCAACTCTAATACATCGGTTCTTACGATAACACGCTGTCCTTTTGCCATTTGTGTTTTGGCAACAGGGACGTCCTGTGTCGTTAAATGCGCAGCGGGAACGTCTTCATTGACAACGGTTGGCACATCACCCGAATTCACGGCCTGCTCTTCAGCCTGAGATTGTACAACCACTGGCTGAGACTGCTTATGTTGAAATTGTGTCCATTGCAACCATATCCACAATAACGTAAACGCCAGTGCTAACCACCAAAAAGATCTCATATTCATTGGTACAGCTTTCCTATACTTTTCAAAAATAACGACACAAAACGACTAAGTTGAGTGCACAAATTTACTTTTTATCCTCAACAGGCTTTTTTCCACGCTTTTTGAGCTGACGAATTAAATGCTCAAAACTGTTACACAAGGTTTCATTATCAACCTCTTGCATACCGCGCCGCCCTAAAACGACAATATCATACCCGCTTAACGCTTGTTTATGTTGACGAAATGTTTCGCGAGCCAGTCTTTTTACTCGATTACGCCAAACCGATTTCATCAGCTGCTTTTTGGCAATGGCCAAACCCAAGCGGGGAGCGGCTTGCTGATTTGGTCGCACGATAAAGGTCCAATGACGATTAGAGAACTTTTGGGCTTTGGCAAAAACAAACTTAAACTGCTTAGGAGAGAGAAGACGTGCGGATTTGGGAAATTTGGCGTTATTAAGAGAATGAGAAACCAAATGAGCCTTACACTGAGTAAGATTCTCATTTGGCCTATCAGCAAGTTGTTGAGCGTCGTGGTCCATCAATAGACACGACTTAAACTGCTAAGCGCTTGCGCCCTTTCGCACGACGAGCCGCAAGAATTTTACGACCGTTTTTAGTTGCCATACGAGCACGGAAACCGTGAGTACGAGCACGCTTAATCACACTGGGTTGAAATGTACGTTTCATGAGTTCAATCCTATTAAACTAAGACCCAAAAATATGAAAAATTAAGGCCTATAAAAAAAATGACTTCTTTCAAAAGAATCGCGCATTTTAACGGAAACAAATCCAAATAACAACCGCCTAGACCAAATGTTTAATAAAAACTTTGGCGCCCTTGCTCTTCCATGCAGCGCTTCACAATGGATTGCTTTAACACCACCGCATCTAAACTAATTCGACCAATCCGAATAGCATCTAATAATGCATGGGGTTCAAGCTTTAGTTTTTTCGCCAATTCAATTAAATCGATATACTCCAACTCAGCTTTCAGCTCGGTATTGGTGGTTGATTCTAATGCATGAATTAAATCGCGCGTATCTTGCAATAAAGCGAAGGGATTAAAGGTTACTTGATTCTTGTCGATTTTTATCAATTTGAATTTAACAAATATGTCTAACAGTTTTTGACAACCTGTGGTCGATAATCCCATGATATCGTGACTATATTGAATAATTTCCTGTACATCGATTGTTGCCGTTTTATTTTCAACTTCCAACATTTCATCCAGATCTTCAGATGACTCTGACTTAGGAAGCTTTAAATATACTAATTTCATCAAGTTTGCTAAAGACAACAAAGGGGTACTACTCGCCGACTTATCCAATACAAACTGATTCAGTTTGGTCACTCTTTTAATCAAGGAGTTGATTATCACCCGAAACAAAGGGGGCAGGCCATCAATAATCGTTTCAACCTGTTTACGATCTATCTCATAGACTTCAGAAGGGGTTTCTGCGGTTGCCGAAGCCACACGCGGAGTGGCCGAAATCACCGACATTTCACCAAAACAGGCTCCCTTATTTAACACCGCTAAGGTCACCAATTTCTCACCACTTTGGGCCGTAATTTTAATAGATCCCTCTTTAATGATATAAACCTTATCGCCCTGACTCCCTTCTTTAAAAACAACCTGACCAGGTAAATACTGTTTGACTAAAGGGGCTTGGTTTTTTGACTTCATGAGCGTCTATTCCATAAAAACATTTTGTGCAGTGACTTGGGTAAGAAAATTTTAAAGGTTAAATTGTGCCACAAAACAACGAGATTGACGAATTAATTACAATGGCCACTTTATACTAGTGGATGCAATTTACTTTTGAAGTCCTGAATCTTGCCGGATCGAATTTCCAACCCTTCTGCTTCAAGGAGTTGTTGTTTTCGCTCAAGACCAAAGGCATAACCGCCCAAATGCCCGTCAGCATTCACCACACGATGACAAGGGACCTGAATCGGATTCGGGTTTTGATTCATTGCCCGACCTACTGCTCGATAAGCTTTTGTTCCCAAAGCCTCGGCAAGCGCCTTATAGGTTGTAACCCTACCTGCTGGCACCTGAGACAATAAACGATAACAACGTCTATTAAAAGTTAGCTTTTGATTCATCCCTGCAAATTTCCACAATAAAACAAAAGGTTAATTAAACCCCATTTTAGTTACTCATTATATTAGAACGAAGCTCGTTCAGGCCGACAATTGCAACGCATCATCACTATTCTTAGCTATCTAAGTAGATAAATCACAAGTCTTTTTTATAAACTCCTTCGGAATTTCCAGTTGTTTATCTCAATATTAAGGCGTAAAGTGGATTCTACTGCACTTAAGAGGGGTTCTCATGCCACACTCGAAATCATCGTCACCTAAAGACGATATGCCAACGCCTTCTGAATCAGACAAAGCCTTGCGCATTTCCGAAGCGCGTTATCGTCGATTATTTGAATCCGCTCAAGACGGGATCCTGCTCCTCAATGCTGAAACTGCCGAAATCGAAGATGCTAACCCGTTTTTGAAAAACATTCTGGGATACTCCCATAAAGAGCTTTTAGGAAAAAAAATATGGGAAATCGGTGCTTTTAAGGACACTTTACTGAACAAAGAAGCCTTCATCGAATTACAGACCAATCGTTTCATTCGTTATGATGACTTACCACTGGTGGCAAAAAATGGAGCATGCATTTCTGTTGAGTTTGTCAGCAATGTTTATGATTGCGAAGGCACTAAAGTGATCCAATGCAATATAAGAGACAACACCAAGCGACACCTTGCTGAAATCGCTTTAAGAGCGACCACCCGATCCCTTAAAATGATCAGTGAAAGCAATATTGCACTGCTTAAATCTGACACAGAAATGATCTTGCTAACCGAATATTGCCGCATCGCGGTAGAGTCAGGCGGATATCTACTGGCATGGGTTGGCTTAACAGAGGATCACGATGACAAGAATGTCAAAGTCATTTCCCAATTCGGACAGGATGACGGCTATTTAGAACTATGTAAAATCACTACATCAAAAGATGATTTTTCCAATAGCCTTACAGGCCGTGCCATCCATTCACAGAAAATTGAATTTTCTGACAATATTGCTACAGACTTGAAAATGACTCATTGCCAGAAAGAAGCATCAAAACGTGGTTTCAAATCTGCTATTGCGTTGCCTTTTCAGCTACCCAATAATAAGACCGCCTGTTTAACACTCTACAGTTCCAAACTTGATATTTGGTCTCCTACAGAGCACAGCTTATTAGCAGAGAAACACAAGACCTTTCCTTTGGACTCACTGCTCTGAAGACATCAGCAGATAAAATACTATATGAAGTCCGTCTACAGCATAGTCTTGAACAAACGATACAATTAATCGGCTATACCACTGAAGAAAGAGACCCCTATACCGCCGGACACCAGAGACGCGTTGCTGATTTGTGCTCTAAAATTGCCACAGAACTAGGGCTGTCGCCTGATCGTATACATGGACTCTATTTAGCCGCGTCAATTCATGACTTGGGGAAAATTGGTATTCCAGCAGAGATACTGTCTAAACCTAGAACGCTGAGTGAAATGGAATTTGGTTTAATCAAAGAACATGTAATTATTGGCTTCAATATCCTTAAAGACGTTGACTTCCCGTGGCCGATTGCCCAAATCATTCTGCAACACCATGAACGCATTGATGGTTCCGGCTACCCGAAGGGCTTAAAAAATGATGCTATTTTGTTGGAATCTAAAATTCTTGCCGTCGCCGATGTGGTTGAGGCAATGACATCACATCGACCCTATCGAGGAGCACTTGGCATTGAAGCCGCTCTAAGAGAGATCACTGCACAAAGCGGCATTACTTTAGATGCACCAATTGTTGATGCCTGTCTGCGCATTTTCAATGAGCAACATTACTCATTTGAAGAATCACCAGATCTTCAGCTTCAAAGAGACTTGGAATAACATTGTACTTGGATGAAAAAATACTGAATTGAATGATAAAACGACTTTTTTGAATGAAATTGACTACTTATTTACTGAGAAAGCCATTTCTCATTAATAACAAGTTAATCAATCACATCAGGTAATTTTTAAGCGCCGGCAAAAGCTGGCTTGCTTGATTTTTACTAATTCTGCTTTTCTTCAAGGTAAAAAAACCCGCTAATAGAAGCGGGTTTTTTATGAGTGATGATCACTTTTTACATTCCAGCGTGACCTACACCTGGAGGATCTTCATGTAAACGCTGTGGCACGTTGTACTGTAAAGTTCCGTCAGGAAGTTTACGGGCTTGAACATAATCATGCACATCCCCTTTACCATTCCCGACTTGTGAATCAGGACAGTTGTTCATACAACGTTCGTTGTGGACAACAGGACGGTGATCACAGAAGAAGTTGCCTTGGTTCTTCATATAACGGTTTTGCTTCATCAACAATTCTGAGTTATAGAAGGTATCATAATCCAACTCAATCGGCTCACCATCTTCATCAAAGCCAACTGGGATATAGTTAGATTGCATAATGTAAGCCGTAATCCCCATGTACCCTTTATCACCAATAAACGGTGCATTAGGCGTCCAATAAGGCATAGTACGACGAATATAATCAAAGAAAGTGACCGCATAAGGCCAATAGTTACCCACTGTTTTCATCGGTGCTGGATCACGGAAGTCAGATGCCACTAGGTTCTGATCCACAGCTAAAGGCAAGTACCCTTTGGCTCCTTCACCAAACTCACCATGACACATGGCACAAAACTGTACATACACTTTCGCACCTTCTTCAACAGTCATTCCAACTGACGGATCAGGCAAGCCTTTACCATCACCATCAACCGTGATATTCCACTTCTCTAAGGCAGATTCTGCAATCGGCGTTCCAAAACCATTGGCCACAAAGTCGGCATCACTGTAGTAATTCTTATTCACACTATCATGCACTTCAACAAAAGCGGCTGGCACTTTACATTGTGAATTACCATGGTTACCACCATCAATGCTGTCATCCACCTCAAAAGAATAAGGGTTTGCAGGGTCTAGCTTCCCTTTTAATCCAGCACGTCCGTGTGTCGCATCCTTACCTAAAATCGCTTCAATCACTTTTGCATCAAGATATTTTCCATCTGCATTTTTGATGATTTCGACATAGTTAGATGCATATAAGCCATCTTTTTTAGCAACCACTTCTTTATTAGAGTCTGGGCTACCACTCATTGCAAACACCGTTGCCGAACTTAAGGCAAGCGCTGCTGCGATTATTGTTTGTTTAGTACTGAACATTTTCAATCATTCCTCCGTTTTTGCCACCATCCCAATCATGGACACGCCAAGTAACCATCGCTGTACGGTGGTAAACGTTGTTCGTACCTTCCAATTTACGCATTTGCGGCATAGGCGGCTGAACATAGCCTGTTTCATCCGTCACTCGACTCATTAAGAAAGCTTCTTTACCATCCCATTCCCATTCCAGTTCAAAACGCGTCCAAGCCTTATCTAGCACGGGTGATGTAAAGTGCGCTTCTTTCCAGTTTTTGCCTCCATCAACAGAGACATCAACATGTGCTACTTTGCCACGACCTGACCAAGCTAAGCCACGAATGTAATATTTACCAGGGCCTTGCATTTTAAAGTCTGGTGAAGGATAAGTGATCACTGAGTTAGCTTCCATATACCAAGAGAAGCGTTGAGCTGTTCCATCAGGCATCAATTCAGTGTATTTAGAGGTTTCTTCACGGTGCTGCATAGGCACATCATGAACATAAAGTCGACGTAGGTATTTAACCCACATATTCGCTTCACAACCTGGAACGACTAAACGAATTGGGTAACCTTGCTCACGACGAAGTGCTTCACCATTTTGGGCATAAGCTACAAAACAATCGTCCATCGCAATATCAATTGGCAATGAACGTGACATCCCAGAAGCATCTGCCCCTTCCGGTAAAATCCACTTACCTTCAGGCTTGATCCCCGCTTCTTTTAATAGGTCAGACAAACGCACCCCAGTATATTCTGCACAAGACATCATCCCGTGCGTCCACTGTACTGAGTTCAACTGAACCCCTTTCCATTCCATCGCTCCGTTCGCAGGACACTCAACAAAGTGAATACGAGAAACCGAAGGGAAACGCTTTAAATCATCCATTGTGAAAATCAATGGACGCTCAACCAAACCATGAATCACCAAACGATGCTCTTCTGGATTAATGGTCGGAACACCACCGTGGAAGCGTTCAAAATGTAGTCCGTTAGGGGTAATAATACCGTGCAAGCTTTGCAATGGTGACATGGTAATTGATGCCATCGCATCTGGCGTCAACCATTCTAAGGTGCGACGCTGTACTTCTTTTTCATAAGGAGAAGGCATACCATAAGGGTACTTACGAACCCCAAAGCCTAAACTCTTACGTGCTGCGCCGTCTTGTAATACATCCGTTAGCTCTTCCTTACCTGCGTAAGGGGCAACCGCCTTAGTTGGATTATAGGTTTTGCCTTCAGCTGCTGAAGCTGCTTTGGTAAAAAGCACGCCCCCAGCTACAGCTGCACCGCCCTTTAAGAAAGCGCGGCGTCCTTGGTTGCGACTCTCATCCGTTTGAGTGGCAACCTTTTCAACGATTCTATCTGTCATTTAATGCTCCTTGATGGGTGCTCTTCACACCGAAAAGTCAAGAGGTTACTAGTTAGGATGTTTCTTTCAAAAGAAACAATAAAGAGATAAACCAGCTTTATCGATTCCCAGGAGAAAAACATCATAGTAATTTTGTTGTGTTACGCTTCAGCTCAAAAGCAGAAGGGTGCACAGTTTTTCTAGTCGTCTATAATATGTTTTAAGCCAGTTCACTTCAAGAACAAAATAAGAGTTTGCTTATATAATTTTTTTATGCAAGCCCGATTTAAATCTATGGTGTTACAAAAAAGTCTATACAGAACGCTGACAAATCGGGCCTGTTTTCGGCGTTTCAATATCTTCAGCCACCTGGGTTAAAAAGGCTTGCAACTCTTCAATGGTCAACACTGACAAGATTTTATTCATAATCACGGGATCCACTGCAATGGTCGTATAGTCGCCTGATGCCAACTGCACCTGCACACCACACACATCCGCCAAAGCACCAACTTCATTTCCTTCAATCTGTGCTGCCTGCTCGCCAAATAGCATATCGCTATAGAGCGTTTCAATTTGCTCCGCCATCGCATCACTCAAGTCGTCCATCACCTTCACTTCAAAACATGCATCACCATTGGGCGATTCGTCAACGCGAATACTGGAAGCATGTCCTAGCGCATCAACCTGTTGGCAAAACCGTTGCGCAATGGCCTCATCAAAAAACGTATATTCAAAATTATCTAACATCATGCCTCCTAAACATTCAATTTGATCTATTTCAATTGAGATGAGTGTTACCGTTTACTCGATTCGTATCTCAAATCTTCAAACCGCAATTGCAACCCTCGCCTTCTATTATGTAGCCTTTATTTTTCAACCTAATCAGCGTATCATTCTTTCAACTTACAGACTAGGAGATTTCCATGATTGAACGTCAATTCCCCATTACCCGTATGCGTCGCATGCGAAAAGATGCTTTTTCACGTAACTTAATGCGTGAACATACCTTGACTGCTGACGATCTCATTTATCCTATGTTTGTCATTGAAGGACAGAATCAGCGCGAAACAATTCCATCCATGCCGGATATTGAACGCCTAAGCATCGATTTACTGATTGAGGAAGTGAAAGAACTCCATCAATTGGGCATTCCAATGGTTGCATTGTTCCCTGTGCCGGCAGCGGATACCAAAACCCTAGAAGCGACCGAAGCTTACAATCCTGATGGCCTAGTACAAAGAGCCGTACGTGCGCTGAAAGCGGAAGTCCCAGAAATGGGTATTATGACCGATGTCGCTTTAGATCCTTACACCACCCATGGTCAAGACGGCATTATTGACGAAAATGGTTATGTACTAAATGACGATACCATTAATGTATTAATGCAACAAGCGCTGTCTCATGCCGAAGCGGGAGCTGATGTAGTTGCCCCTTCCGATATGATGGATGGCCGTATTATTGAAATTCGAGAGCATTTAGAAGAACACGGCCACATTCATACTCGAATTATGGCCTATTCTGCTAAATATGCTTCTGCTTACTATGGCCCTTTCCGTGATGCGGTTGGCTCTGCCAGTAACCTAGGCAAGGCTGACAAAAAAACCTACCAAATGGATCCCGGCAATAGTAATGAGGCGCTTCATGAAGTAGCGATGGACATTAATGAAGGCGCCGATATGGTCATGGTTAAGCCGGGCATTCCATATCTTGATATTGTTTATCGTGTCAAGCAAGAATTTAAAGCGCCTACCTTTGTTTATCATGTCAGTGGCGAATACGCGATGTTAAAAGCAGCCGCTCTGAATGGTTGGATTGATGAGCGCAAAGTGGTTTTAGAGACCTTGTTAAGCTGTAAGCGTGCTGGTGCCGATGGCATCTTAACCTACTATGCTAAGGTTGCGGCTATTTGGTTGGCGGAAGACGCCGCGACAAAACAAGGCTAATGCAATGACAGACTGTTATGCGGTGCTTGGCAACCCCATTGCCCACTCTAAATCGCCGATGATACATCGGCTATTTGCCGAACAAACGAATCAAGACCTCACCTATGAAGCCATCTTGGTTGACCCAGAAGAAACCTCATTTCAAGCAAAGGTTGCTCAGTTAAGGGCTCAAGGCTATCAGGGTCTAAATATTACCGTCCCCTTTAAATTAGATGCCTTTGAATTAGCCGATCAACTTAGTGAGCGGGCGCAACTGGCACAAGCGGTCAATACCTTTCACTTTAAAGGAGGCAAAATACTAGGCGACAATACAGACGGCATTGGCTTAATCAATGATATTGAGCTGAACGCTGGTTTTGCCATTCAAGGCAAAACCGTACTGATATTGGGCGCGGGCGGTGCCGTACAAGGCATTCTGGATCCATTACTGCAAAAACAACCAGGCCTGGTGCATATTGCCAATCGAACCGCCAAAAGAGCTCAAGTGCTCAGTGAACGTTTTACAACGAAGTGCGACTTAACTAGCAGTGACTGGGCATCCATTCCGCTGCTTGAACAAGGCTACGACCTTATTATTAATGGCACTGCTGCCAGCCTGGAAGGCAAGCTACTGCCCATTGACCCCCAATTGATCGGCGAAAATAGTTTGGTGTACGACATGATGTATGGGGCTGAACCCACCTGCTTTTTAGACTGGGCCAAACAACACCAACCTCAGTGCCAGGTTCGAGATGGACTGGGCATGTTAGTGGGACAAGCGGCAGAAGCCTTTCGTATTTGGCGCGGCGTTGAACCCAAGATGCAACCAGTGATCGAGGCGATTCAGGCACAAATGCGCCCATAGCGGTCATACTGTCCTTTATGACGGGCTGTTCGCTTCCGTTGCTTGCTGCTGATAATCGTTTTTCAGTTCAACATAATGTGCAGCGGAATATTTAAAAAACGCCTTTTCTTCATCCGTTAAGGCGCGCAGTTTTTTAACCGGTGACCCCACATACAAATGGCCCGATTCCAATACCTTACCGGCCGGCACCAAACTGTTCGCACCCACCAAGACCTGACTTTGCACCACGGCATTATCCAACACCACTGATCCCATTCCAATCAAACATTCATCTTCAATCACACAGCCATGCAACACCACATTGTGCCCGACGGTGACATCCGCACCGACAATACACTGAGAGCCTTTACCAAACTCCGACGAATGAGTGGTATGACACACACAACCATCTTGAATATTCGACCTTGCACCGATTTTGATGGCATTCACATCGCCCCTTAAAGTGGCATTCGGCCAAATACCAACCTCTTCCGCCAGCTCCGTTTGACCAATCACTACCGCAGACTCATCTACCCAAGCAGACGCCGCAATGTTCGGTGTAAAAGATTTATAGTTTCTAATCGACATAGGATCTCCAATAGGTTTCATTTGCCTCAAAACGACTCAAATTTGCCCAGGCCTGGGCAAATATTCAATAAAACTCTCGCGAATAATTATATAACGGATAAATAGGTTTAATTGGCAATCCTCCTGCAGAGGTATATCCTAAAAAGAACACTCATTTTTAAGTATCTTGCTTCAGGTGAATTCCAATGACCGTCATTAAGCCATAACAAGATACAAAAAACCATTGTGCTCAGGAGAAATTGCTATGAAATCTCATCAGACCCCTTTCCTTCCATCGCTATTTGTAGCCGCTCTATCACTAGCCCTCGCAGGCTGTGGCGGCAGTAGCAGCGATTCAACCAACACAGAGACAACCGACACCACAGACACGACGGAAACCTCGACCAAATCCTTAACCATTACCGCCGTTGATCCTTATATTTCTGGTGCCGAATTTTATGTTGATCTCAATAGTAATGGTCAATATGATGCCGCAACCGACAAACTGTCCCGTGCTGGCGATAACCGTGGTGAATACATTTTCGAAAATTATACGCCGACAACTGACGTCACTGTTCTAGCGAAATCCAATGGCCAGCATAATGGCGTTAACTACTCTATCTCACTTCAAGGTAAGGTCACGAGTGGCGCTGAAAGCGCAGTCTTAAACCCCGCCACCACCGCAACCTCAGCCTTATCCATTACCACCACCGAATTGGTCGCCATATTAAATCAGTTTTCCGCCAAAATTGGCGACACCGTCACTGAGGACGATGTGTTAAGCGACCCAGTGGATGGGCTACTAGAAAAACCGATTTCCGATTTAACCGCAACAGATATTGCTAAAGTCCGTACCCAAGTTATTTTGACAGGGCTCCAACGCATTATGCAAGGCTCTACCGAAATCCAAAAATTGACCGACACCCAGTTTATTGCCTCAGCGACTCAAGGCCAGACCACAGAAAATATTGTTTACCACATTTTAGATGGGTTGGTCACCGCCGTCATAACCGGCGTCAAACAAAGCAATATTGATGGTTTTATTAATGATTCCGGTTATCAACAGATTCTGGGTTATGGTGCGCCAACGATTAAAACCGAGCAATTTTTGAATGTCGCCATTACCATTCTCAATCGCATTACCGAAGCGGGTTATACCGCGTGTAACACTTATAATGAAAATTTGACGGGAAACTGGGATGGGGCGGCCAATGTTAAAGCCATACAAGATGCCATTACACCATTGATTAGCCAAATCGGTTCTTGGGGTGGAGATTTAGGGCCTCGCTACTATGCTGCAACCTATCAAAATACCATCGCGAATTTAACGGGCGGCGCACAAATCATTAGCAATATGAGCAGTAATGCCAACTTAAAAGCTGGCTTTGATTGCGCTTCAAAATACTTTGAAATCAATACCAGTAACAATATCGTTTGCGTTAGCCAATAAGCTCATTACGAGGGTGGAACTCCCGCCCTCAAATCGCATTAACCTTAAAAAGGGCCGAAGCCCTTACTGAGGTTAATTATCAATAATTCTTGCCTTCACCCGATTGCGGCCATCTTGTTTGGCTAAATACAATTGCTCATCTGCCATTTTAAAAATTTCATCTGACGTTTTATCTAACAGTGGGTGTAAGGCCACACTCCCCAAACTCACCGTTAACTGGGTGGGTGAATCGGTTGACTGACAAAATTCTGATTGTTCAATCTTTATTCTAATACGTTCTGCTAAATTGTGTATATTTGCCGGATCGGTATCAATTGCCAAAATGGTGAATTCTTCCCCTCCCCAACGACAAATGTCATCTTCCGTCCTCACTGAACTGACTAAAACCTGTGAAACTTCTTTCAGCACTTGATCCCCATACGCATGGCCATAATTGTCATTAAGGGGTTTAAAATAATCAATGTCCATTACGATTAAACCCAGCCAGAACTGATGCCTTTTCGATAGCGAAATATTTTGCTCTAATTGCCCACCAAAGGCATTGCGATTTGCAATCTCCGTCAAGTGATCCATTGTCGAGGCTCGAATAAATACCTCATTAATCAGTTGTAACAGCACATTACAAACAAGATCAGAGGCGTTTTCCATCTCACCTAAAAATGCGGTAATTTTTTCTGGGTGGTGTGCTCTCGCATCTTGCAATGCCAGATAGCCCAATTCATGAACTTTTTCGTGCGCTTCGATAAATTGCATTTTTTGGTCTTCAGGAATGGTCTCCAACCCGCCAGAATTCAACCATTTACCCAACTGGCACTCTGACGTAGAAAAAGGGAAGTTCGCATCAACAATATCACCCAGTGCGGCTTCATAGGCTCTAATTTTCCAATTTTGATGGTCAATAAACGCTTGTAACAATACCTTGGGCGCACTTAACGAGATTAACTGAAAGGTGCGTTGCATTCTATCGACTTCCAGTTCGGAACGTTTTTTCATATTGTGTAGCGTTTCATGCAACTGAAATACCGAGTTCACGATTGACTGAACCATATCGACCGTATGACACAACCCCTTGGCTAGACAAGGGTTGGCTTTTTCCTCGACCATGGAAATAAAAATTTTTCTGACTTTACTTAATATGACCATGACATGATTGTGCGAAAGCCCTGCTCGATGCCACCTCAGCGCTTGGTCATACATCACACTATAAAACGGATCAGTAAATTCACAGTAAACAAAAATCGTATAAAAATCGGTTCTAAAAATGGGGTCTTTAAGCGTATTCTCAAAATCAAACTTCTGTAACCAATGGTTAAAACATGAATCAAAATACGGCATTTGAGCCATTAGGAATTCATTATGATCTTGAACCGCTTTAGCTTCAGAGACCGAAAGACCAATCATCTCTTTTATTAAGTGCATATTATTCTTTCTCATTACCTTTTCCTAACGAATCTCATGCAAAATTCAATAGGATTGAAAGGTGTTAGATATTTGATTCAGTATATAACGCATATTGATTTTTGCCTGCGTTCTTGGCCACATACATGGCTTGATCCGCTTGTGCCATAAACTGTTTAGGGTCGATATCGGATTGCTCAGCTGAGTAAAGATTAATCCCGATACTCACACCAAGAGTTCCACTGCAGTTATCTGGACACCAATACGAATCCTGAATATTTTCAATTAATTTAGTCGCTAACGCTTCAACATCTGATGATTGGTTAAATCCGGTCATTAAAATGGCAAATTCATCACCACCCAGCCGTGACACCGTATCACTCTTACGAACCACTGATAGACAAAACTCTGAAAAAGCAATCAAAATATCATCCCCTGCCTGATGTCCCAAGGTATCATTGACCTGTTTAAAACCATCTAAATCCAAGTACAGCAGCGCTAAATGCGTCCCTAAACGCTGACTCTGTTCGATTTCATGGGCCAACCGATCCTCAAATAAACTTCGACTCACCAAACCCGTCAGCGGATCGTGAAAGGCATTTTTTGTGATTTCGCTTTGGGTGACATCTTTCCCAATGGACACAAATCCCTCTAATCTACCGGCATCATTTATCAATGGGGTAATGGTTTTTTCTTCATAGAATAAGCTGTCATCACTTCGCCGATTGATCATCATGCCTCGAAAAGTCCCTCCGGTCTTGATGGTGTTCCAAAGATTCTCATAATATTTATGGGGGTGACGTCCTGACTTCAGTATAGACGGTTGTTTCGATAAGATTTTGTGTTTGTCATAACCTGTCACATCACAAAACGCCGGGTTAACATATTCAATTTTGCCATCCAGGTCGGTAATAAACACAAAGTCCGATGTTTGCTCAACAATTTGTGTCATGCGTTTTGCGTGGGCGAGTGCAACATGTTTTTTATTTTTTATTTTACGTAGATAGTTCATTGCAGCCCCCCTCACAACGATCAAAATGGCAACCAATACACCTGCAATCAGTAGTCTTTGATAAGCACCTGCAAACATCTCCTCAGGTGTTGTTTCACTGACTACCGCAAACCAAGGATCATCCGTCTTAACAAGGGAGGTGTCCATCTCGTTGGCTAGCGAAAGAATGTAATCCGCTTCTCGATAGATTGTCGCAGCATAGAAATAACCATCTGCTTGCCACACAAACTGCTTTTGATCCAACAAGGCGCTTATATAGCCCCAACTATTGGGTCTTTCTTCCGCAAAACTATGCCGATGGCCAAACATATTTCCCCAACGTTTATCAGGATCCCCACCGGCTAGCCAATAACCTTTAGAATTGAGTAATAATAAATTACCACCGTCAGATTCTGGGTGCGGCACTTCAAATAATTTCAGAACATCGCCAATACGATAATTAATAATGATAATGCCAAGATGATGACCTGCCACATCCACTACTGGTGAAGCAAACCGAATCATTGGCTTTAGCGGGCGCTCAATCTGGCCTTGTTCAACATTTAAATCCAATGGAGACACATAGAGCCCTCCAGAAGGCATCTGATGACTTTGTTGGAAATAATATCGATTGCTTTTATCTTGAAGCTGATCAGACTCAATAACAACAGGGGCGCCATTTTGATGATCGACCCGAACCCTTTCTTGGCCTGATTCATCAATATAACGGACTTGCGCATAACGATTTTTATGCTGTGACAACGCTATAAAGCGGGATTGCAGACTTTGTAAATTACCTTCCGCAACCAGTTCAATTTGAGCAGAATCTTTCGCAATCGCCAACACATCAGCAATCACACCCTCAACTTCACTTGTGAGCTTGTCTTTCATCTGTATCGCTGAAAACTGCATATTCTGCTGCCAATGATCACGGACCAGTTTTTTATCCATTAGGTGAAAACTAATCAATATCAAAATTAAGGGAATGGCAAACGCCAAAATACGGAAATAGAGTCGTTGACTTGTCATGGTAGAGTGCTCATTTTTTGTTATTTTTGTATTTGTTATTTTAATCTAAAGGACAGCGGGCTTGTGTTTTTGGTAATACCGCTCAAATTCTGGCAAGGGTAATGGCTTTGAAAAGAAAAAGCCTTGTACATTAATACAACCAACCGATTGCAGGTATTCAGCTTGAGAAGCGGTTTCAACACCCTCAGCAATAATTTGTTTTTTAAGGCTTTCGCTCATTTTAACAATGGTTTCAATAAAAATAGCACCGCTTTCTGAGTCAAAGTCATCAATAAAGCTTTTATCAATTTTAATCTGATCAACATGAAATTTCTTCAAATAAGATAAGGATGAAAACCCCGTTCCAAAGTCATCCAATGAGATAGAGAATCCCATCGCTCTGATATCATTGACTGTTTTCAAATTGTCGACCGAGTGATCAAAGAATAAATATTCCGTGACTTCCAAGTCAATTTTACTTGGGTCAAGTTGATACTTAACTAATAACGATTTCAGATATTCGCAAAAGCCCGGTTCAGCTAGCTGCCGTGCTGAAACATTAATCGACAACACACAATCCGGCATGCGTTTCGCCCAAAGTTGAAGTTGCAAAAAAGCGGCCTCTAATACCCATTCTCCCAGTTGGACAATAAACCCATTTAATTCGGCAATGGGAATAAAATCTGCCGGTGAAATGACCTCACCATCCGCCTTAATCCAACGAATTAAGGCTTCAGCACCCACCACGGTCTTCGTCTTCAAATCAATTTTAGGTTGGTAATACAAAACAAACTCTTTATTCTGTAATGCTTGTCGCATTGACTGATCCAAAGCAATATTCTTTTGTACCCGATCATTGAGCTCAGGTGAATAGAAATGATAACGACCTTTGCCCTGACGCTTTGCCTCATACATGGCAATATCGGCTTTCTGCATTAACTCAATATAATTTTTGCCTTGCGTCGGATAACAGGCGATGCCAATACAACAGCTCACCGGTGTGCCTGCCTGACAACAATCATTGAGCCCTAATAAGGTATCGATCAATGTCTGTGTTAACACCTCCAGCTGCGTCTGAGATTGATAGTCTGGAATAACAATGACAAATTCATCACCACCAACTCTGGCAATAAAACCATTGCTGGGTAACTGCGACTGCAAGACTTCAGCTGCACAAGCAACAATATCATCCCCTTTATCATGGCCAAGAGAGTCATTAATAAATTTAAAGTTATCAAAGTCCAAGAATAACAATGCAAAAGCCGATTGAGATTTTTGAGCTTGAGCCACCTGTATACCAAGATATTCTTTGAGCGCTAATCGGTTTGGGAGGCCGGTTAATCGATCACTTCGAACCTGCTGGAACAACCGTTGTCGATCTTGTTCCAAGCCGGAAAAGGCTTTTTTCATTGACATATAAATGGAGTTAAATTCTCCAATCAGGAAATGGGGTAAAACTTGGTCATGGTTGAATGCATACGACTCCAGCCGGTTCAACGGCAAGACAATATAGCGTCGAAGAAATGCAATAAAGACCACCACGCTAATGAAGGGTAGCAAAATGAAAAATAAAATAAAGGCCTCTACCCGCTTCGCTAATAAGGCTTGATAGTTTTGGTTATTTGTCTTAAAACTAACCCTAAAACTGGAGGAACCATTGCGTGTTTGCACAGGGGTTTGGTGACTGAGTATTCGGTTTTCATTAAACAGCTTCTGGGGTGCTATCCGGGCTTGCTCTAGCGTCAAGTGGGCATCAGAATCCGGCAGGATCAACTTTGCATTGGTGGTATAAATAATCCCAGCTGGCGACTGAATAACGACTTCATCAACAAACTGATTATTGACAACAACCCAATTCATTTGTTTAAAAATTTTATTGGTATTACGAGCATCAGAAATCAATATAGAAATATCTTCTGTCAGCTCTAATAGGTCCTCTTCAAGATGGTCAAATGCAATTTCTGCAATTTGGTCTTTTAGTTTCTGAAAGTAGTAAACTTCAATGGCCGCGCTATAACTAATTAACAGGAAGAGCAGCAGTAAAAAAAAACGCATGATTTTCATTAATAAAGCCTAAGAATCACGAGATATCATCCTCGTTTAATCCCACCCAATACCTGAGAAACCTGAGAAGTCTGCAAAGGCTTGGTTAAAAAGCCATTCATTCCTGCTTGGCGACAAGCCTGCCTGGAAGCGCCATCATCATTACCGGTTAAGGCAACGATGGGAGTTTGATTGCCACTTTGCCGAATTCGTCGCGTGGTTTCCAATCCATCCATATCGGGCATTTGCATATCCATCACAATACAATCAAATGTTTGACGAGAAAGCACCTCTAGCGCTTGTTGGCCGCTAGAGACCACTGAAGTTTGATGACCCAGTTTTTGCAAAATGGTACTTTGTATTTTTTGCATCATGGCATTGTCATCAACTAATAGCAGTTTCATAGCCGGAAAAGGTGTTTGAACCACCCTAGAAATCTTCCCATTCCGTATCCGTCGGTGTACTGACCGAATCCGACGGCTTAGCAACAGCAGAAACCGAGCTCAAATTTTGTTTAGCAGGCTTTGCGGCTAATTTGGCTTGAGCTTGACCCTTGGAAGAGGCCAGTGATGGCATTGAAACGTCACGGGTCGTCTTAAAGAAATCCATTTCCTGTTTCAGTTTGGCAGCTTGACCATTTAAGTTCTCAGAAGATGCCGAAGTTTCTTCCACCAGAGCGGCATTTTGTTGCGTCACATTATCAATTTGGACAATGGCGTGATTCACCTGTCCAATGCCATCCGCTTGTTCGCGTGACACTTGCGCGATCTGCTGAACCATTTGACTCATATCCACAATTGAGGCATGAATTTCCTTTAATACCTCGCCAGAACGATTGGCTAGTTGCGATCCTTGACTAACCTTATCACCACTCTGCTCAATGAGTCCTTTAATATCTCTAGCTGCTTCGGCCGATTTCTGAGCCAAATTACGAACCTCTCCGGCAACCACCGCGAACCCACGGCCATGGTCGCCCGCTCTGGCAGCTTCCACCGCAGCATTCAGTGCCAATAAATTGGTTTGAAATGCAATGCCATCAATCAGATTCACTATCTCTGAAATACGACCACTAGATTCCTCAATTTCTTGCATGGCTGCAATGGTCTCTTGCATGACTTGCTCGCCATTTTGAGTTTTTCCCTGTACCTCTTGTGCCAATCCCGCTGCCTGTTGGGCATTATCGGTAGAGTGTTTCAGTTGACTGGTCATTTCATCCATCGTAGAGGCGGTTTGCTCCAAGGAAGCCGCCTGCTCTTGCACACGCTGGCTGAGACTATTCGAACCTTGAGCAACTTCTTGAGCGGCTAGACTGACTTCTTTGGAGACCTGAGAAGCCACTTCCACCACTTCCGACATTTTATTTAATGAGTAGTTAATGGCATTTTTTAAATCATGCAACTGACCTTTAAACTTACCATCTGGCAACTTAACGGTTAAGTCTCCCGCGGCCTGAGCCGCCACCACATGACTGATTGCATCAATGGCTTCCGCAATATGCTCCAGTGATAAATTAATACCTTGTTTCATCTCGCCTAAATCACCTGGGGCATCGGTTTCAATGCGACCATTAAAGTCCCCATCATTCACACGCGCCATCACACCATTAATATCGGCAATAATGCCATTTAGCTGGATCATGACTCCTGCTGTTTTTTCAAGCATTTGTCGATAATGCCCTTCGGCCGAGAGTTCAACCTCTTCGTCAAACCGACCTTCTGATAGTGCATTTAAGGTATTATTGAGCTGACACATCACGTTCTTGATATTATCAATCGAACCATTAACACCCGATTTTAATGTTGCCAAGTCACCTCGATACTCTCCCGAAATTTTTTGATCAAACGCGCCTTTTTCTAGCGCAGTGGTTGCCGTGTTAATTTCATCAAAAGCATGCTGTAAATTCTGTAACAGCCCATTCAATACATGACCGACCTGTCCTAATTCATCTTGATCATCCAAGTCACTGCGGATTGAAAAGTCATAGTTCTGTTGTAGATTTTCAAAGACATTGGTCAGTTTTTGGGTACTTCTAGAGATTTTTTGCACCACCAAAAGGAGCGCAATAATCACCAGGCCTGCTAGGATGAGATATAAAACCATCAGCAGTAAATAAAAGGCCTCAATTTTCTCATCTATCGCCTCTACAAATGCATGATGAAATTGCTCTAGCTCACCATCCACTTGGTGAATGGTCTGGCGCATTTCCCCCCGAAAGCCTTGCACTTCGGTAAACCCGATGGCTTGATACCCCTTAACCATATCGGTAAATGCTTGTCGATAGGCATCCAGCTCAGTCTGAAGTTGTGATGTCAGTTTGGCAGAGATACCAACGGAATACATGTGTTCACTAAAGACGACATAATCCTGATTAAATTTATCCAAATATTTCGGATCCATTCGCAATAAAAAATCTTTTTCTCGACGACGCAACATTAAGGTATCCGCCAACAATTGGGGCTGATTGAGACTCTTAATGGTTTTTTCAATTTCATGTACCCGTTTTCTGAGTTCCCCTTGCAAACCGGATTTTTCATCTAGCCCGACGACTTCATATGCGGAAACCAATTTGTGGAACCGGTCTGAATACACGGAAAAATAACGCTTTAATTGATCAGTATTCACTTGATCAAAGCCTTGCTTCTCCATGGCTTGTTCAAGGATTTTTAAGGCGGCTAGATAAGATTGATAGGTCTGTTCAAACTTTGAACGATATTTGATATTTCGACGGGCTAGAAAGTCTTTTTCATGCTTTCTTAATTGCAGTTGATGAATTTGAATTTCTTCAAGCACCGCTCGAGTGTGTTCTAGCTCTTGAGCATGTTGGATTGAATAATCAATTACAACAAGATTGGCGACCATTAGACACACGATCACCCCGGACAAAATATTTAATTTTGTTTTGATTAACATAGGCGTGCAACCTTTCTATTTAAATAGATCTGTATTTATTATTTTATTTTTATTATTTGAAGCCATTGGACAAACCAACCTAGCTTCAAGCGACATCAACTCTACCACAGCAGAGTGTACAACGTAGTCACTTTTTATTACATTTAACCTTACCATTAACCTGGTTAATGCTTTTTAGATTAAACTTAATTGCCTAACTGTATATTTTTTATTTCGTGTCAGCCAATTTGGTAAAAGGATTGCATAAAAGACATTGAGCGTCAATCGCATTAGGATATTATCGAATGCCAATAAAAATTGGCCACGACAGAGATAGATATGAGAAAAACTCACCCTCACTGACGTTTATAAACGTCTGGAGAGCCTTGAGGAGGGTGTTTATAACGCTTGTAATTCCACTGATATTGTTCAGGAAACTTTTTAGCACATTTTTCTACGCTTCGGTTTAGGGCGGTGGTAGCAATGAGTTCATCAGCATCTGCGACATTGGTTTCAGCAGGGGTAATATGCAAATGATAGCCTTGCCCGTCGGCTAAGCGTTCTGCAACGATGGTCAACACCCGACAATGAGATTTTGCCGCCAGCTTTGAAACCAAGACCATGGTTCTCGCTGGGTGGTTAAAGAAAGGGGCATAAACGCCACCACTCGCGCCTGGATCTTGATCCGGCAAGATACCAATCAGTTCATTTTTGCGTAAGGCCTGTCGTAAACGTTTGACTCCGGTCAAGTCAGTTGGCACTAACTTCGCCCCCGCTCTTTGACGAACCTGCGTCATAAAGGACTCCATATAGGGAATATTGGGGGGGCGATAGAGAATGGTCATCGGATAATTTTGAGCCAAATACAACCCGACAATTTCCCAACAGCCAATATGAGGGGATAACACCATCACGCCTTGTTCTTGTGCAAAGGCCTCTTCAATATAGGATTCTCCACTGACGCCTTGAATTTTCTGCAACAGATTCTCGGCTGGCCAGCACCATAGAGCCCCTAGCTCAGTGGTGGTTTTGCCCAGTTCAATTAAACTTTTTTTCAATAATTGCTGTCGCTGATTTTCAGAAAGGTAAGGGAAAGCCAGTTCAATATTAATCTTGGAAATCCGCTTAGGATGGGACGGTAATTTCCATAATAACCAACCAATCGCCGCGCCAAAGCGGTGATTAGTCGATAAAGACCACCACGAGAAAAATCGCAATAGGCCAATAATGAGTTTGCCTTGGAAGACTTTTTGAGAGGGCTTTGTCATCTTTTGAATTCTACTTTTTGAGCTCGGCAGTACCTTGATGGTTATCATCGGCCACCAATGGCTGCATGGCATGCCAAAGATTAGCATACAGGTGCGAATTTTCCTGCTCTTGCGCTAGCAGCAATTCCTTCATCTTTTGACGTTGTTGCGGTTTGCTGTAACAAGCTGGACAATTATCCTGAATCACTGGTAAGCCAGCTGCTTCGGCAAAAGCACGCGTTTGTGACTCTCGTACCCGCACGAGTGGACGAATAATGCGGATATCTTTTTCATTATTCAAATAATGCGCTTTCATCGTGCGTAACTCACCGGCATTGAACGCCGACATCAATAAACTTTCTGCCAAATCATCCAAGTGCTGCGCCAGCGCCAATACGTTATACCCCTCTCGACGGCAAACACTGTATAGGGTTCCGCGCTTATGGCGGGAGCAAAAACTACAAAATGAATCCCCTTTCATGTGCGCATCGGCCAAAGCTACCATATCTTCTGCCTCATAAAAATAGGGCACGCCTAAAGCGGCAACCCATTCTTTTAGCGGAGAGGGATCAAACCCTGGAATTTCGGGATCAATGGTACAAACGCCCAATTCAAATTTAACAGGAGAATGACGTTGTAAATGTTTTAACACCAATAATAATGATAGCGAGTCTTTACCGCCCGACAATCCCAGTAAAATCCGGTCACCTTCACGAATCATTTGAAATTGTGCAATGGCTCGACCGACTAACTTTAAAATGGATTTCGGCGGACGCAACAGGTCGGTAGGCGATTCTTTTACAGATTCTGTTTGGGTCGGCATGGCATGGGATTCCGTCATCATAGCAACTTCTTTATTTAACAATTTAGATTAGAGTCGGTATTTTACACGGCTTAAGGCCAAACAGGAACGGAATCCCCGTTATGATCACGAAGATTGATTGGCTAACAAGCGACTGATTTCCTCACGCCAGCTTTGTGACAGCGCTTTAAGCGTAACGGCTTCGGATAATATCTGCCAATCAGCGGGACTTTTATGATGAAACTTGGCTAAGAATAACCGTTGAATATCAGCACCAGATCCCGTTTTATGCACAGAAACGACCAGGCCTGGTAATATTTCACCGTGTTGGAGCACTCGGCAATAAAAACCGACCCGACCTGACAAGCTGTAATGCTTTACAAAGCGCTGATCGCCATTGATTTTTCCTAACTTCCAACAGGGAGAGCGCGGTTGGCTGACTTCTAATAATACGCTACCGATTTGCAACTGGTCACCAATCTGAACATCCGACTCGTCAAGCCCCGCCAGGGTCAAATTATCGCCCAAAAACCCAAATGGTTGCTCAGCGACCCCATGTAATTGATAATTCGATTCAGGAATCACCAGTAACGCTTTATCGACACCGCCATGATTGATTTTATCAGCCTGTTGATCACCGACAATGCCTAACGATGCAACCTCAACAGGAGATTGGGTTGGCTGCTTGGCTATCGCCGATGCAGTTTGTCCGCGCCATACATAATTTTGAATGCTTCCCAGATTTACCGAAATGAGTTGCACCATATTAAAGTCCTCATCCATGCCTAGATAAAAAGAACTTTAGCTTATCAGCTTACGAAAGGTGGCGACAAATAAAATCTTTTTCAGTCGTCACGGCCTTACCAGCCATGGTTTCAAACTGATAACCCAACTCGGACAAAAACGCCATGCAATCTTGCTTAATGGTCTCGCCGTGGGTTGAAAGAAAAAGTAGCGGCTTATGCGATTTAAGAACCTGCTCCGCACCTTTTAACACCATCACTTCAGCGCCTTCAACATCAATTTTAATATGGGTTGGCTCCCACTGACGATCTGCAATCAGATTATCTAAACGGTCGGTTGCCACCTGCACCGCGTCCTCTGCATCACCTTCGGCCAGATGGCCCGTGCCGGTTCCGGTTCCCGCCTCAAATTGCAATACGCCTTTTTGATCGGCAACCCCGAGATGAATTGCATCAATATTATCGGTATCTGCATTGATTTGAATATGACGGTTAAGGTACCAATAGTTTCGCGGATTGGCCTCCACCGCCAACACCTTACCTTGTGATCCAACCAGACGGGAAGACAATAAGCTGTACCAGCCAACATGGGCACCAACATCCAACAAACAATCTCCCGGCTTGACTTCTTTGACAAACGCTTGGGTTTGATCCACCTCATAGCGTCCTTGAATCACTCGAAAGATTTTACCGCCCGCTTTTAGTGACCAGCGCCCACCTTTCATAGGACCATCCTTAGTACGAACCGTTAATAGCTTGGCAAAAAACGCGCTTAGACCGGTTGGTGCGTTCAATAGATTCCGTTTATTTTTCATAGCATTCTTCTTGAGATTGATTTTAAACTTTAACAAGCGCCAAACCAACGAGGTCGATAAGGCAGAAGTTAAGAAAACACACACAAGGTTGCATGTTCATTGATTTTAAAGCGTAATTATCAGCACACCGACTTAAGAAAAACTTAACAAGTTAATTATTTGAACAAGAGCCGAAGCTCTAAAACACAGGTGTCCATTCAAAATAAGGCAACCAAAGCTACACCTTTAAGATACAATTCTCAGGTAAGATTGGTACAAAAAAAGTAAAGGGGCTACCATGATAAAACAATACCGCACTCTACTCTGGCTTATCTTCATCCTCCCAAATGTCGCTTTGGCCGACACTCCCAAGACCATTGCCTTTGCACAAGATGATATGGCGAACGACTTTAGAAAAGCGCAAGTTAATGAAGTTAAAGCGGCTGTTGCTAAACACCACAATTTACGGTTTATTGCATCAAATGCAAAAGGTAAAACCGCTTTGTTAATTTATCAAATCGATCGTTTTATCCAACAGCAAGTTGACCTAATCATCGTCGGCACCAATGATGCCAAAGCCGTAGTTCCCGTTGTAACCAAAGCCTATCAAAGTGGGATTCCGGTCATTATTTTAGACAGAGGTATTGAGTCAGAAAATTACACCAGTTTTATCAACTCCGACAATGTCAAAATTGGTCAGCTCGGAGCCGAGTACATTGCCAAAAAACTCAACTATCAAGGTCAGGTCTTATTAATGGAAGGCCTTCAAACAGCAGACGTAACGCACTTGCGTAGCGAAGGGTTTTTAAAAGAAATGGCAAAATACCCCAAGATTAAAGTGATTAAACGTACAGGTAACTATCTACGCCGTGATGCCATTATTGCAATGGAAGGAGTGCTTAAAGACGGTATAAAAGTTGATGCAGTCTTTTCTGAAAGCGACAGTATGCTCAGTGGCGTTCGCAGCGCGTTACAGCGATTTGATAAGGATCCGTCAAACCTAATTACGGTCGGATGTGATTACACCAGTGAAGCGCAAACGGCAATTCGTAACGACACACAAACCGCTTCGGTGTTATTTCCACTGGGCGGAGACAAATCCGTGGAATTTGCACTTAAAATTCTAGCAGGGGAAAGCGTTCCCAAGCACTATTTTATCCCCGTTAAAATTGTTGACAAAACCAATGTCAATTCCGTCAAGCCTATATTTTAAGTCAAACCCACTTTAAGCACCGATTCATGAATAAAGCTTCTTTAAACGCCAAAATCTCTTTTATCGTCCTGATTTCGATTGTGGCCACCATGGGTATTATTGGCGTGTATTTTGATTTTTTTCTTAAAGAAAATTATGAAAAGCAAACCCGATTAAAATTTCTGTATGCAGAAAACCGGGTTGCTACGGATATTGTCAATACTCAGACCAAACTGGAAGAAGGGATTGACTATATTTCCAAGGATCAAGCACTGCAAGCTTCTATCTCTCTCGTCAATAATTACCAAGATAAACAGAATTACAATGCGATTTTGCTCGATGAAGAAAAGAAAATTATTGCCGAATTATTACTGGAAAAGGTTAAAAATGCGTTAAACCACTACATTTCTCTATATGACCACAATGAAGAATTAATTGCCTTTGTTTATGAAAATAAAAATGGCTATACACTCAATTTTGTTTCTTATGAAAACGGCCAAAAATGGCTTTTTAGTAAACATGAACTGGATGACGCTTACCAAAAACATCCCTATGAAGCACCTCAATCCATCAAGTTTAAACACTTCTCATATTACACTCAGCCTCAACTCCTACATGGCAGCCTAACCACTTATCACTTTCTCGATAGCAGCCTATATATTATTGGACACGAAAGTATTTTTAAAGACCATTCAAAAGAGACCCTAGCTCATATTGAAATGGCAAGTCGTTTAAATGCAAGCTACTTTGAAACGGTTTCAAAAGAACTCAATGTCAACTTGTCAATTTCAACTAATCCGCAATATAAGCTCCTTTCCCAGCCGTTACTGACTGCAAAGCAACGACATACCAACTTTACTGAGTCACACCAAGGCTACCAAGCTATCTACAACCTCACCACAGAGGATACGCCTCTTTATTTATTGCTAGAGTGGGACAAAACCTTTTTAAACCAAACCTTGTCGGATAATCGCCAACAATTAATTTTATTTTTATTATTAATTATTTCTGTCGCACTTTTAACGGCATACCAGTTCCTTAAAGCCCGCCTATCAAACCCTATCGATTCGCTGATGCGACAAATCAATAAAATCAAGCAAGGCGACTATAGTAGTACGCCACTGGTCAAAACAGGGGATGAGCTTGAAGATATTTCTTTTCAAATTAATGAGTTGGCATCTACCGTTAAACGCCGTGAATCTGAACTGAAAAGCTCCCATGAACACCTAGAATTTGTTTCTACCCACGATTCGTTAACCACACTGGGGAATCGCAGTTTATTTAGTCTTGAACTCAACTATGCATTGAAACTGGCTAAACGCCAATCGCACCCCTTAGCATTATTGTTTTTAGATTTGGATCAATTCAAACAAATTAACGATACGCTGGGACATGATATTGGCGATGAACTCTTGCAAAAGGTGGCGAACCGCTTAGATAACACGCTACAAAAAAGCGATGGCCTCGCGAGAATCGGTGGTGATGAATTTAATGTGTTTACCACTCGCTTTCATTCCAGAGAATCACTTGAAGAAATCGCTCAACTTATTATCGACTCATTTCATCAACCTTTTAAATGCTCCGAACACGAAATTAATATTTCTACCAGTATTGGTATTGCCGTTTATCCTGACCATGGAAAAGATGCCCTGACCTTGACTAAAAATGCCGACTTAGCCATGTATATGGCAAAAGACAATGGTCGCAATAATTTTAGCTTCTATTCAAAAGAACTCTCCGACTCGATTGAACGACGCAGTGACATTATCCAAGCACTTAAATTCGCCTTAAAAAAGGACTCGGAATTCCATCTTCACTATCAACCGAAGATAGATGTCCATAGTAAAAAAGTGGTTGGGGCAGAAGCCCTCCTTCGCTGGAATAGCGCAATGCTTGGGCAAGTTCGTCCTGATGAATTCATTCCAATTGCCGAAGAAACCCACCTCATTATTGAAATCGGTCAGCGGGTACTTAACCAGGCCTGTGCTGACTGGGCTCTTCTCCAACAAGCGGGGTTAAAGCTCAATCAGCTCAGTGTGAATGTATCCAATATTCAATTGCAGTTTAGCGATATCTTGACGACCGTTCAAAATAGCTTAGATGCCAACCAGATGCCTGCAGAAGCACTGGAACTAGAAGTGACCGAAAGTTATATCGCTACCAATGAACAATCTGCTATTCAAACACTCGGGGAATTTAGAAAGATGGGGATTGATTTGGCCATTGATGACTTTGGTACGGGGTATTCTTCTATGAATTACTTACAACAACTGCCCATTACTCGACTCAAGATCGACAAATCTTTTGTTGATGAAGTGCCTGACTCCAACGAAAGTGTCGCGGTGGTCAATGCGATTATGGCTTTGGCACAAACATTTGACTTGAAGGTCACGGTCGAAGGATTAGAAACACAAAGGCAATTGGCCTTTTTTGAAAAACGACGCTGTCATGACATTCAAGGCTATTTTTTCTCAAAACCCCTACCCTTTTTGGTGTTCCAAGATTTTATCAAAACTCACGGTTAAGCCACAACGGACTTGTCGCTAACTTACAAAACCGATTAGATAGGGGCAACCATTGGCCAACCATGAGAGTTTTGGTGAATCTGAACTTCAATACCATACACCTGAGCAATGTGCTGTTCGGTAATCACCTGCTGCACACTCCCTTGGCAAACCAATTTTCCTTGGTGCATTAAAACTAGATCATCGGCATATTGCGCTGCCAAGTTTAAATCGTGTAACACCATAATCACGCCTACCCCACGCTGGGCAACCCAGTTTTTTAGCAATTTAAACACTTGGTGTTGATGTGCTAAATCTAAGTGGGCAGTACACTCATCAAGCAATAAATATCGGCAGGCAGATTCGGGTTGAAAACCAATTTGCGCAAACACTCTGGCCAATTGCACTCGCTGCTGTTCGCCACCAGAAAGCGTTAAATAATTACGATGTGCCAGCTCTGTCATATCAAACCAAGACAGCGCCTCCATCACTTTACTCTGCCGACTAGAAACGGAAAACTGCTGAATCAAGCCCATTTCGACCACTTCCGAGACTAAAAAAGGGAAATCCAATTGAATGGACTGCGGCATGACTGCCCGATGAGTTGCCAGAACTTCTGGCGTATAGGTTTCAAGAAAATCTCCGGCTAGGGAAACTTGAGGTAATGCCTCGATCAAATCTCCCGCTAGGCTTTTTAACAGCGTTGTTTTGCCTGCGCCATTCGGCCCCAGTAAAACGACAAGTTTACCGGGAGCAAAGGTCATATCCAGGTCTGACAGGATGCATTGGTGATTCAGTTCAATTGACAAGTGATGAGTACGTAACATTTAAAACCCTACTCTCGGTCGACGCTGCATCAGCAACCATAAAAAGAAAGGGCCACCAATCGCAGACATAATAATACCAATCGGAATCTCTGACGGGGCGAGTAGGCTACGTGCAATCAAATCAGCCCCTAAAACCAGCAATGCGCCAACCAGCGCACTGCCAGGCATCACCCATCGGTGGTCGGGTCCTGTCAGGGATCGAACAATATGCGGTGCCACTAACCCAACAAACCCAATCACACCACTGACTGAAACGGCCGCGCCCACCGCTAATGCCGTTAAGCCGATAACCATCCATTTAAGCTGCTTAACGTTATACCCCATGTGCTTTGAAACCGCTTCACCCATTAAAAAGGCATTCAGCCCTCTCGCTGAAAATGGCAACCAAATGACTGCCAACAAGATGGGCACAGAGACCATGCTAATCGAAGACCAATCCGCGCTTGCTAAGGATCCCAGGCTCCAAAAAGTCAGTGAGCGTAATTGCTCGGCTGAAGCAAAATAACTTAAAAGTCCAATTGCAGCACCTGACATTGCATTAAGTGCCACCCCTGCCAGCAACATCAACCCCACATCGGTTCGACCATTTCGGGTAGCCAAACGATAGATTAAACTGGTCACTGCCAGCCCTCCCAAAAAGGCGGCTAAGGGTAAAGCGGCAGCACCTAAATAACTGAGCCAACCATGGAACCAAGTCGCTCCCAATACAATTATCATTACGGCACCCAGAGCGGCACCGCTGGAAACGCCCACCAACCCCGGATCGGCTAAAGGATTTCGAAACAACCCTTGCATTGCGGCACCAGAAATGCCCAGGCCTGCTCCGACCAAAATTGCCAAAACAACCCGTGGCAAACGAATTTCGGTGATAATCATGGCGGTTTGTGGCTGATCTGCTTGACCGATTAAGCTAGCCAACAGGTCATAAGGAGTTATGGACATGGCTCCAATTGAGAGGGAATAGAAAGCCAAAACGAAAAGGAACACTCCAAGCCAAAACAGCAACCAGGGTGGATTTTTCAAAACAGTTGATAGGGGGTTGTTAGATTCTGTCAGCAATGGCATTCCTTCGGAGCGGCTGTTGCGTTAAAATTGGCGTTAACTTGGCAAGCAACCTTTCACAGTTAAGCCTGCTAACTTCAATGTCGTAAACTTTTGGAATGCCATGAAACCAGCGCTCAATCAAATTGCCAATGATTTCCATGCCTTTATTGGAACATTCCAATCGGCTATTTTAGCAACAGTCAACGCGACTGGCACGCCTGATGCCAGTTATGCGCCGATTCTCCAACAAAATGGCCATTTCTATATTTTTATTTCTGAATTGGCACAGCATACCGATAATTTAATGAAGACACCAGCAGCGAGTTTATTGTTTATTGAAGCAGAAGAAACTGCCAGTGACCTGTTTGCACGAAAACGGGCAACGCTCAAAGTTTCAGCCCGTGCAATAGAACGAACAGATGCAGACTGGTCAAAATTGATCGATGCGATGGAAGCCCAGTTAGGTGAAATGATTTCAGTCTTACGAAATTTAGCTGACTTCCATCTTTTTGAACTCACGCCAACCCAAGCCAACTTTGTAAAAGGGTTTGCGCAAGCTTATGAATTGGATGGCGAGATGCTTCAAAATATTCAACACCGTAAAGCAAAAGGCCATCGATCCACGACGTCAAGCAAATAAAGGGATCAATAACCGCTTAGGCCATTAACCCACTGATATTCTGCCAAAAAATAAAGCCGCCCATCAGCACCAAAAAGACAGCAAACACCTGCTTTAATAATGACTGATTGACCAAACTACTGGCCTTATGTCCTAACCAACCACCAATGACACCAATCAGTGAAAACAATAAGATAATGTGCCAATCAATACTGAGTGACTGCGCTTCTAGAACCTGCAAATAAGCCACAAACCCAACGAGCGATTTTGCCGCAATAATGACCAAACTGGTTCCGACCGCCAATCGCATGGATAACCCACCCAATAACACCAGAGCCGGAATAATTAAAAACCCACCGCCAACGCCGACCAAGCCGGTAATGGCACCAACAATTAAGCCATCTAGTCCAATTTTATAAAATGCCCGTTCAGATGTGGGTTCATCGTTTTCATCCAAATTCACCGGTTTAAACATCAAATAAGCTGCTGATAATAGTAAGGCCGCAAACACCAACATTTGAAGGGTACTGCTCACATAATGCGCGCCCCAAGCACCCAAAGCCGCACCCAACATGCCCGGTCCACCAAATAGCAGCGCTGTGCGCCACCGAATCTGCTTTTGCATTGCATAAGGCAGTGCCGATGAAATACTGATAATACCGACAATTAACAAAGAACCGGCAATGGCAACCTTAGGGTCTTGCCCAACAAGGTAAATTAAAACTGGGACGGTTAAAATCGAACCACCAGACCCCAATAAACCCAAGCTTAAACCAATACAGAGTGCGCCCAACCAAGCCAAAATCATTGTGATTTCCTCTTTAAAAACACGCCACTTTCAATGTGGTGGGTGTAAGGGAACTGATCAAAAAGTGCGGTTTGAACAACTTCATGTGTTTTCTCAATTTCAACCAAATCTGTTGCGAGTGTTTCTGGATTGCAAGAAATATAAATAATATGATCAAATCGTGCCACCATTTCTCGGGTTAAATCATCCAACCCTGATCGAGGCGGGTCAACAAAGATGGTGTTAAAATCATAGCTGTTTAAATCAATGTCTTTTAATCGCCTAAAGGTTTGACCTTTTAGGGCAGAAGAAATTTCTTCCGCGGCCATTTTGACCACCGTCACATTGTGGGTTTGATTGGCAGCAATATTGACTTGTGCTGAAGCAACAGACGTTTTGGAAATTTCAGTGGCCAAAACCTGACGATAATGGTCGGCCAACGCAATCGAAAAATGACCATTACCACAATAGAGTTCAATCAAATCTCCATGCTTGTCAGGATTGGCAATCGCCGCCATTTTGCGCGCCCAATGCAACATATTCTGCGCCATTTGTGCATTGGGCTGAGTAAAGCTGTTTTCGACCTGCTGGTATTGAAAAGTTTGCCCATCCACTTGAAGTTGTTCGGTGACAAAATCTTGATCTAAGCAAATTTTTTGCTTTCTGGCTCGGCCGATAATATGGCTAATGGGCAAGGATGCCTTTAGCGCCTGAGCCGCTGCCAACCAATCTGGATCGGTTTGCACACCATTATGGGTTTCTAATTGCAGTGACCGACGATAAATCAATGTCACCAACATTTCACCACTCAAGGTCGCCAGAAAATCCACTTGAAATAATTTGCGTCTCAGCACGGGTTCCGCCACGATTGCAGTCATCAGTTTTGGCATTAAACCGGCAATGGATGCCAACACCATTGGGCATTCTTTTATCACCACTTTTTGTTTCGATTCAGTATCAAACATGATGTAGTCGGTTTGATCACCCTCATGCCAAACCCGGAATTCAGCTCGTGCCCGATAGTGAGACGGTGCGGAAGCAAAACAATCAAATGCAGGTAACTCGCCCAATAAATTCGAAAGGCGTTGTTGCTTCTCAACTAATTGATCGGCATATTGATCCGGGTAGGTTTGACATAACATGGTCAGAAAATCGTCTCTTTTCATTGGCATCCGTTTTTAACGGTGCTTTCATCAGGCGCTGAATTATAACAAAGTTCCAATGCCGATAGCGCCGGAGCAAGGGCTAAATATTACAATAACCCAATAACCGCTCTTTATTGATTCCCGTTTCCCTGCAAAACAACCAGGCCTGGTCAAAATGGATGCCAAATTTGGCTTGTTGGCCCCCTTTAAAAAATGTATAGTAAGTAGTTATTTTTTATTAGAAATTACAATAACAATACTGCACGAGTAACTCTGACAATGTCCTCCGATTCTTTTTTAATTATTGAAGACCAAAAATCGATCGCTAGCTTGCTGAAAAGCGAACTCGAAAAATTGACATCCCAACCTATTTATTTGGCGGATAGCATGGCCAAAGCCAAGCACATTATCGACTCCGGAAAGCAAATCACGGTCTGTCTGAGTGACCTACACTTAGCAGACTCTGCTAATGGCGAAATCATTCGTTATCTTAAAAGCCAACACATTACCACTGTGGTGTTAACGGGTTCCTTTAAAGAGGAAACCCGCAAAGAAATGTTCCGCTTAAAAGTCGCGGATTACGTCATAAAAGACACCCTAGCCTCCATTCGCTATGCCGTTGATATTACCCACCAGCTCTATAAAAATGCGCAACGTGACGTTTGGGTACTGAGTTCAACTGGACATAACAGTTCAATGATACTAGGGATGTTACGCAACCACCGTTTTAATGTCAGTTTTTATGAAAACGCTTCAGAACTTCTCACAGAACTTAAAAACACCACACCCAGCTTAATTGTATTAGACAGCGTGCAAACCCAAATCGCCAACAATTCTTTTGAGTTGACTAAAAAAGTTCGGAACCAATTTAGTCAAAACCACCTACCCATTATTGTGTGTGAAGACACCGAGAATATTACCGAAGCCATTAAACTGATGAAATATGGAGTCAATGACTTTTATAATATTAACTTCACCCCCGAAGAGTTTTATGCGCGAGTCAAACAAAATATCGAACAAGTCGAAAGCTATCAAGCCATTGAACGACTCTCTCAAACCGATGCTCTGACTGGACTGTATAATCGTGGCTATTTTTTCGACGCAGGTAACGGTTTACTGGAAAAAATTCAAAAGGAAGAAGGCTACTTCTTCACACTAATGGCCGACATTGACCATTTCAAAACGGTAAATGACACCCATGGACATCAAAAAGGCGATGAAGCGATCGTGTTTACTGCCCATACTTTACAAACGATTTTTGCCGATTATTTGGTGGCACGATTTGGCGGGGAAGAATTCTGTGTATTTGGCGCGATTGAAGACACGGATGAAGTGGAAGCCTTAACCGAAAAACTCCGGCACACAATTGAAACCGAGTCCGAACCACAAACTGGGGTGAAATTTACCATCAGTCAAGGCATGACCTACTCTGGCAATAGTTTAGATGATGCGGTGTCAAAGGCGGATAAAGCCCTCTACCAGTCAAAAGAATCTGGGCGAAATAAAGTCACCACCCAGTTCTAATCACGCAAGCTTGAATACTCAAACAGGAGCAATAGCTCCCAGTAGAAAACGCTACTTGAGTTGATCCATCATCGCTTTAAAAGTGGATTCAACTTCTAAGGCCACCGCCTCTAATTCTGGATCTGGATTGAGCATTTTCAGCATGGCCGCCGGTGCCATCATACTGATTTTGGTTTGACCCGCATCTTCATAAACCGCCATACGACAAGGCAATGCCATTGCCAAATCCATGTCTTTTTCCAACACAGCCTTGGCTTTTTTAGGATTACAAATCTCAAACACCTTTACGGCCTGATCAAACTCAACGCCCTTTTTCTGCATGGTTTCTTGCAAATCATGCACCGCAACAATGCCGAACTGGTGTTCAGGAACCACTGTCTCCATTTCACGACAAACTGTATCCACATCCTTATCCGTTGTAACAACGTACTTCATACAAACTCCTTATGACGATTAATTATTTTCTGAAAAAAGTCTAAATTAACTTTAATTCAAGTTACACGTCATCATAGTGGCCGCGGTCACTGTGTCAAGTTTAACGGAAGGATTGGGTTATAAAATCCCACAGAAAAAGGATGCAAATTCGTCTAACAGCCCCCGTTTTGATTGCGAAGGTTTTTCTCTCGCCTCCTCCAGACTAACTCGACAAGTCACTTGAGTGGACAAACTTGGACTAAACGCCTTGCCAAGATCGGTCACAGTTGTTTTTCGGCACCCCCATGTGTCAGCAGTGCTGGGTCAATTATTACGACATACCTTAAAAAGCTGATTGACATTCAAGCAACCTACCTTATGGTAAAATAGCAATTTTTCACTGTCTTAAGAGATGTGTTATGTCTGAATCCGAAAATCGTTGTGAGCGTATTGCCCAGTTAAAATCCTTATTAGCAGAAAGAATCGTGGTCTTGGATGGCGCGATGGGGACAATGGTGCAAAACCTGAAACTATCAGAAGAAGATTTTCGGGGTACGCTTTTTGCCGACTATCACATGGATATCAAAGGCAATAACGATATTTTGGCAATGACGCAACCGCAGTTGATTCGCGACATTCACCTCTCTTTTTTGCGCCAGGGTGTCGATATCATCGAAACCAATTCGTTTAATGCCACCACCATTGCCCAAGCCGATTACGATATGCAGGATCAGGTAACAGAACTTAATATCGCGGCCGCACGCGTTGCTCGTGAAGCCTGTATTCAAGCCGAAAATGAAGATGGCAAGCCCCGTTTTGTTGCCGGGGTGTTGGGGCCAACCAATCGTACCGCATCCATTTCGCCGGATGTGAACGATCCAGGTAAACGCAATACCCATTTTGATGAATTAGTCACTGCCTATGAGCAGGCCACGAACGGGCTGCTGGAAGGCGGCTCAGATGTCATTCTAATTGAAACCATTTTTGATACGCTCAATGCCAAAGCCGCTATTTTTGCGGTGAAATCCGTTGAAGAAGCGTTAGGAATTGAAGTGCCGATCATGCTGTCAGGCACCATTACCGATGCATCTGGTCGCACCTTGTCTGGGCAAACCACCGAAGCTTTTTATAATGCCATTGCCCATGCACAACCCCTCTCTGTTGGCCTTAACTGCGCCTTGGGTCCGGAAGAGTTGCGCCCTTATGTTGAAGAATTAAGCCGTGTTTGTGAAGCTTATGTGTCGGTTCATCCGAATGCCGGTTTGCCCAATGAATTTGGTGAGTATGATGAAACCCCAGAACAAATGGCCGCAGAAATCAAACACTGGGCTGAGCACGGTTGGATTAATATTATCGGTGGTTGTTGTGGTACAACACCAGACCATGTTGAGGCAATGGCCAAGGCCGCTTTAGCCTTTCCTGCTCGCCAACGACCAACCATCGCACCCGTTTGTCGTTTATCGGGATTAGAGCCATTAAACATTGATGAAGAGAGCTTGTTTGTCAATGTGGGCGAGCGTAACAATGTCACCGGTTCTGCTAAATTCAAACGATTGATTATTGAAGAAAACTACAACGAAGCGATTGATATTGCCGTCAAACAGGTTGAGGACGGCGCGCAGATTATTGATATCAATATGGATGAGGGTTTGCTGGATTCAAAAGCCTGTATGGTGAAGTTTTTAAACTTATTAGCCTCAGAACCCGAAGCATCGCGCGTACCGATTATGATCGACTCTTCGAAATGGGACGTGATTGAAGCGGGATTGAAGTGCATTCAAGGTAAGGGCGTGGTCAACTCCATTTCTTTAAAGGAAGGCGAAGAGGCCTTTATTCATCATGCTAAATTGGTGAAAAAATATGGTGCCGCGGCGATTGTCATGGCGTTTGACGAACAAGGTCAAGCGGATACACTGGCGCGCAAGATTGAAATTTGTGAACGCTCTTATCGCGTGCTCACCGACAAAGTTGGCTTCTTACCGCAAGACATTATTTTTGATCCCAATATTTTCGCAGTCGCCACCGGAATCGAAGAACACAATAATTACGGTTTAGATTTTATTCAGGCCGTGACTTGGATTAAAGCCAACCTGCCTTATGCCAAAATCTCCGGCGGGGTTTCCAATGTTTCTTTCTCTTTCCGCGGCAACAACCCCGTGCGAGAAGCCATTCATTCGGTCTTCCTGTACTACGCTATCAAAGAAGGCATGGACATGGGGATTGTTAACGCAGGGCAAATGGCCATTTATGATGATATTCCAGAGGCCTTACGCCTAGCCGTTGAGGATGTCATCCTAAATAAAGACCCTGAAGCCGGTGAACGTTTATTGGAAGTAGCTGAAACCTTCCGGGGTGATGGTCAGGTTGCTTCAAAAGTCTCTGACACTGCTTGGCGTGATACCACCGTTGAAAAACGATTAGAGCACGCCCTGGTCAAAGGCATTACTGACTATATTGAAGAAGATACTGAAGAAGCGTATCAGAAACTGGGCGCACCGATTAATGTGATTGAAGGTCCGTTAATGGACGGCATGAATGTGGTGGGTGATTTATTTGGCTCGGGCAAAATGTTTTTACCGCAGGTGGTGAAATCCGCGCGCGTGATGAAACGCGCGGTGGCTTACCTTGATCCTTATTTAGAAGCTGAAAAATCGTCTGGCCAGGTACAGGGTAAAATCGTCATGGCAACCGTTAAGGGTGATGTCCATGACATTGGCAAAAACATTGTCGGCGTAGTGCTGCAATGCAACAATTTTGAAGTGATTGATTTGGGAGTGATGGTTCCAGCCGAAAAAATCTTGGATACCGCAATTGAGCAGGGTGCCAATGTCATAGGACTGTCTGGATTAATTACACCATCCTTGGAAGAAATGGTGCATGTCGCCAAACAGATGCAAGAACGCGGCATGGATTTACCCCTGATGATCGGGGGCGCCACCACCTCTAAAGCCCATACTGCCGTCAAAATTGAACCGCAATATGATCACCCTGTGGTGTATGTTAAGGATGCTTCCCGCGCGGTGGGCGTGGCACAAAACTTGATTTCACGAGATAAAAAAGCCGAGTTTGCCGCTAAAATCAAAGCCGAATATGAAAAGGTGCGAGAAGATCGTAAGGCACGTGCCAAAATGGTAAAACGCGTTTCCATTAACCAAGCGCGTCAAAACCCAGCGTTAACTGACCAGGCCTGGGCAAATTACACCCCCGTTAAGCCGACCTTCTTTGGCAACAAAGTGCTTAATGACTTCCCCTTATCTGAATTGGTGAAACGCATAGATTGGTCGCCTTTTTTCCAGTCTTGGGAACTACACGGACTGTATCCGCGCATTTTAGATGACAAGGTGGTGGGTGAAGAAGCACGTAAGTTATTCGCCGATGCTCAAGAAATGCTACAGCAAATTGTTGATGAGCAATGGCTGACCGCCAAGGCAGTTTATGGTTTTTATCCTGCCAATCGTGTGGGCGATGATATTGAAATCTATACTGATGAATCACGTTCCGAAGTGATTGATACCTTCCATCATTTACGTCAACAAGCCGATAAATCTCGTGGCGGTGCCAATAATTGCCTATCGGACTTTATTGCCGAAAAAGGCAGCGGGGTTGATGACTATATTGGTTTCTTTGCAGTCACAGCCGGCGTCGGCATTGATGAGCATATCGCCGCCTTTGAAGCCAACCATGACGATTACCGTTCTATTATGCTCAAGGCTTTGGCCGATCGTTTAGCCGAAGCCTTTGCTGAAACCCTGCATGAATTGGTTCGCAAACAAGAATGGGGCTATGCACCTGATGAACAACTCGATAATGATGATTTAATTCGTGAGCGTTATCAGGGCATCCGCCCTGCTGCGGGTTATCCTGCCTGCCCGGATCATACTGAAAAAGGTAATTTATGGGCATTGCTTAAGCCAGATGAAACAATCGGCTTAGAGATTACCGAAAGCTTTGCCATGACCCCAACGGCAGCGGTTTCCGGCACCTATTTCGCCCACCCAGACTCACGTTATTTTGGTGTGGGATCGATTGGACGCGATCAGGTTGAAGACTATGCTGTGCGCAAAGGGTGGACAATCGAAAAAACCGAAAAGTGGTTGGCGCCTAATCTCGGCTATGAACCTGAAGACTTTGCCAATTAATACCCTATTTTGCATCAATCACCATCACGACTAAAATGGTAAACTTTATAAAACGTCTAACCGTATAACTGGCCAAATTCGGACTGGCCAATGGAGTATAACAATGTATATGACCCACGAAAACGAACACGAATACCGCTTTGAAACCCACGGCCCCAAATATTTAACGACAGGGCCTAATGTGGATTTAGGTGTAGTAGTAATTACCCCTGGTGAACATCACCCTTGCCATAAACATGTCATACAAGAAGAATCTTTTTTGGGATTGGAAGGTGAGTGTGCCGTTTATGTGGATGGTGAAAGAGTGGTAATCAAACCCGGCACCTATTTACGCTGTGATCCGAACGAAGCCCATTATTTCCGAAATGAAACCGACACCCCTTTTAAAGCGGTGTTTATCAAGGCACCACATCTAACTGAAAAAGATTCGGTTTATATTGATTGGGAACCGGGTCAACCGTTTGTGAAAGAAGAGGCGTAATTATGGAAAACCTGTGGAATGATGAAGATGCAGCGGCCTTCGACAATGATTTAGAGATGCGGGTTTATACCTCACGATTATTGGGAAACAATCCTAATTTGGTGATGCACGGTGGCGGCAATACCTCGGTAAAATCAACCGTCAATGGCGAAGACATTTTATATGTCAAAGGCTCTGGTTGGGATTTAGAAACCATTGAACCAGCCGGGTTTGCACCAGTCAAAATGAGTACTCTTCTGTCGATGGCTCAACAAGATCACCTCTCTGATACCGATATGGTGGCTCAACAACGCCAAGCGATGATTAACCCAGAAGCGCCCAATCCATCGGTTGAAGCGATTTTGCATGCGGTGATTCCATTTAAATTTGTTGATCATACCCATGCCGATGCCCTTGTCACCATTAGCAACACCCCTAATGGCAAAACTATTTTGCAAAAAATTTATGGCGACCGAGTACTGTTTGTCCCTTATGTCATGCCTGGGTTTATTTTGGCCAAAGCGGTTTATGAACAAACCAAAGACCTCGATTGGTCTCAATATGATGGTATGGTATTAGAACATCACGGTTTGTTTACCTTCAGTGACTCTGCCAAAACCGCTTATGACAAGATGATTGAATTAGCTGGCTTGGCCGAAAACTATTTACTTGAAAACACCCAACTGCCGAATCCACTACCAAGTGAAGGCGTCACCGAATCTTATTTATCAAAACTAACAAGTGCCGTCGCGCAAATCAAATGTCCAGAAGCGCCTGAAACCATTCTGGCAATGGTCAACCCGTTTTCCATTGCCAAAGCGCTTGCACAGAGGGATCTATCCGTTCTTAAGCAAGCCAGTGTGCTGACACCGGATCATATTATCCGCACCAAGCAAAAACCGTTAATTTTATCCGGCGATGAGGCATTGATAGACGAAGAACTGCAAGCCTATATCACCGCCTATCAGCGCTATTTTGATCAGTATCAAACGGGGGAAACCTGTCTCAATCCCGCGCCGAACTATGTCATTATTCAAGGTGAGGGAAGTTTGGCTTTTGGCAAAACCGAAAAAGAAGTCAGTATTATTCAAGACATCAACAACCATACATTTGAAGCGATACTACGGGCTCAAGATTTAGGCGGTTATGTGCCCTTATCGGATGCTGAGTTATTTGAAATGGAATATTGGGAATTGGAACAGGCGAAGCTCAAAAAATCCTAACCTCCAATAGAAATAATCAAGAGGACCCCTAAATGCAACCACTGTTATTGGCGATTGATGCAGGCACTGGCTCTGGCCGTGCGGTGCTTTTTGATACGAAAGGCAATCAACTAGGAGTAGGACAGGAAGAATGGCACCACATTTCTGAACCGGGGGTGGCCAACTCCATGCAATTTGATTGCGCCCAAAATTGGCAGTTAATTTGCCGTTGTATTCGTCAAGCGATGCAGCAAGCTCAGGCATCCGCGGACCAAATTCAGGGTATTTCTGCTACGTCCATGCGGGAAGGCATCGTGCTTTACAATGCCGACAATCAACCTATTTGGGCGGTAGCCAATGTCGATGCCCGTGCGGCGGAAGAAGTGAAATGGCTTAATCAAGCTTATCCCGATTTGGAAGCACAATTTTATGCCGCTTCTGGGCAAACTTTTGCATTGGGTGCTTTACCGCGTTTGCTATGGCTTAAAAAACATCACCCCGATATTTTTTCGCAAGCTCATAAAATGACCATGATCAGCGACTGGGTGTTAGCCGAGTTGTCTGGAGAGCTGGCCAGCGATCCATCCAATGCTGGCACCAGCGGTCTCTATTCCCTTGAGCAGCGTCAATTTTTACCAGGCCTGGGTAATTTTTCATCGATTCTAGCGGAACTCGCCATTCCAGAAAGTCTGTTTCCACCCTCTTTGGAAACGGGGACTCAACTTGGAAACGTCACGGCTAAAGCCGCTAAAGCAACAGGCTTAAAAGTTGGAACACCCGTGATGATGGGCGGTGGTGATGTACAACTGGGCGCGGCGGGTCTGGGTATCGTCGAATTGGGACAATCCGCTGTGTTAGGCGGGACTTTTTGGCAACAAGTGGTCAATATTCCGGCGACCACACCGCCGCCAGCAGATAGCTCAATCCGGGTCAATCCGCATGTGGTGCCAGGGCAATCGCAAGCCGAAGGCATTTCTTTTTTCAGTGGGTTTGTCATGCGTTGGTTCCGCGATGCCTTTTGTGAGTTGGAAAAACAACAAGCCCAACAACAAGGTTGTGATGTTTATCAACTCCTAGAAACTCAAGCCAAGTCGGTTCCGGTCGGCAGCCATGGCATCTTACCGATTTTCTCTGATACCATGAAATACGGCCATTGGATGCACGCCAGTCCCAGTTTTATTAATTTGAATTTAGATCCGAGCCGATGTAATAAAGCGGCTTTATTTCGAGCTTTACAAGAAAATGCCTGTATTGTCTCTGCATTGAATTTGAAAAATATTGAAGCTTTTTCTGGCATGCAAAGTGACACTCTCGTATTTGCAGGGGGAGCCAGTAAAGGCACTCTATGGCCACAAATTTTAGCCGATGTCACGGGTAAATCTGTCAAAATCCCGGTGGTCAAAGAAGCCACCGCCTTAGGTGCAGCTATGGCAGCTGGTGTTGGCGTGGGCATTTATACTTCTTTACCAGAGGCCGCAAAAACCATCGTCCAATGGCAAACCACTTATGAACCCAATTCCACCAATACAGCGATTTATGCGGACATCGCCCAACGCTGGCAAACCGTTTATGATAAACAACTACAATTGGTCAACGCGGGCTTAACCGAAACCATGTGGAAAGCACCAGGTTTATAAAAGGATAGCTTAAACCACATATGTTATTAGAATTCGGCCTTTATTTGGTTACCGGCATGATTGCAGGATTTTTTGCTGGCCTGTTCGGCATTGGTGGTGGGCTCATTATTGTGCCGGTATTAACTACCGTATTTGTGCTATTTCTGGACGGTGAACACTTGGTTCATCTTGCCATCGGTACCTCCATGGCAACCATTCTCATCACGTCTCTCGCATCGGTCAAAACTCACCAAAAAGCATCTGCGGTACGATGGGACCTATTTAAGACGCTCACCCCTGGTGTGGTGATAGGGGGCTTACTCGGCAGTTTAATTGCGCATCTAATCAGTGCCAATTTTTTAGCCAAGTTGTTTGCCATTATTGAAATGGCCATTGCCTTTAAGCTATTATTGAATATGCAACCCAGCCCACAAAGAACCCTATCAGGATGGATTGGTCAATCCAGTGCTGGTACGGTAATTGGCTGCCTCTCCACCTTGGTAGGAATTGGCGGTGGTACCCTAACCACGCCCTACTTGATTTGGCATAATGTTTCGATTCGTCATGCCATCGCCACTTCTTCAGCCGTGAGTTTACCCATTGCCTCAGCAGGGACACTGGGATTTATGATAAGCGGCTGGCAAGTGACCCAATTGCCAAATTACACAACTGGCTATCTCTATTGGCCAGCGTTTATTGGCATCACCTTGGCCAGTTTTTTCACGGCACCGATGGGTGCCCGTTTGACCCATCAATTACCCGCGAACACCCTGCGCAAAGCCTTTGCCATATTGTTATTTATATTAGCCATAAAAATGTTTTGGTTTTAATTTTTAACAACCACAGAATTAGCATAATAATCATTATGTTAATAACGATTATACTAATTTTATCCACAGCCTTTTTCAACAGGTTATCCACAGGCATGGACTAGGATAAAGTATTTTTACAGCGTATAATCTCTCTACAATTTTTGATTGCTCTTAATTATTTTGATTGGTCACAAACCATCAAACCAAACACCCTTGCATACTGGAAGTATTATTTTGACAAATCCTCTTTGGCCACAAGTGTTAAATCAGCTCGAATCGGTACTAAATAACCAACAAGTTTCAACTTGGATTCGTCCACTGGAGGCCGTTGAAGAAGAAAAAACCCTGCGTTTAATTGCTCCTTCTGGCTTTATTTTGGATTGGGTCAACAAGAAGCTCTTATCCCATATCAAGCAAGCCGTCGGCATGGTGGTTCCCGTTAACCCACCAGAAGTCGTGATTGAAGTGGGGGATTATGCCATTGACAGTTTTGATGAAGCTGACAACCAATTGCTACCGCAACCGTTAAAAGAATCCTCAAGATCTGAGCCACTTGATTCCTTGAAGCCAACCAATAAAAAGAATGTATCTAATGAAAACGCTGGGGCATCTAAGGCATCAACTAAGAAAAACATTAAACACAACTTAAATGCGAACTTTACCTTTGATACCTTTGTCCAAGGGAAGGCGAACCAATTAGCCGCAGCAGCCGCTAGGCAGGTAGCCGACAATCCTGGAGGCAGCTATAACCCTTTCTTTATTTACGGGGGCGTTGGCCTGGGTAAAACGCATTTAATGCATGCTATAGGGAATGACCTGTTAAAACGCAAACCCGGTGCCAGAGTCGCCTATTTACACTCAGAACGATTTGTTGCCGATATGGTCAATGCGCTACGCCATAACAAAATTGACGAATTTAAACGGTTTTACCGTTCTTTAGATGCGCTATTGATTGATGATATTCAATTCTTTGCCAATAAAGATCAATCTCAAGAAGAGTTTTTCCACACCTTCAATACCCTTCTGGAAGGTAATAAACAAGTCATTCTGACCAGTGACCGTTTCCCCAAAGAGGTTGACGGACTCGAAGACCGTCTAAAATCGCGTTTTGGCTGGGGCTTAACCATCGCAGTGGAACCGCCTGAATTTGAAATGCGAGTGGCTATTTTGATGAAAAAAGCCAGTGAATTTGGATTTTTACTCCCAGATGAAGTTGCTTTCTTTATTGCTAAACGTTTAAGAGGGAATGTGCGAGATTTAGAAGGTGCATTGAAGAGAGTTGGCGCTTTTGCACAATTTACCCAGCAAATGGTGACGGTTGCCTTGGCCAAAGAAGCGCTAAAAGATTTACTCGCCTTGCAACAGAAAATGGTCACACTTGAAAATATTCAAAAAACCGTCGCCGATTACTACAAGATTCGGGTAGCGGATCTGCTTTCTAAAAAGCGCACTCGCAATATAGCACGCCCCAGACAAATGGCAATGGCAATATCGAAAGAACTCACTAGCCACAGTCTGCCAGAAATTGGCGATGCCTTTGGTGGTCGAGATCACACGACCGTGTTACATGCAGTGCGTAAAATCAATGAACTTAAAGAAACAGATCATCGAATTGATGATGATTTCAACAGCCTAATTCGTATCATTACCAATTAAGATTAAGGTTGTTAGCTTAAACAATAAAAATGACCATAATTTCACCCAATTAATGCTGAAAATTGGCATAATTACCAAACCAAAATACTAAATCGCTTAAAGGGTTTCAAATGAAAATCAGTCTTTCACGAGAAAATTTGTTAAAGGTTCTCCAAACCGTCGGTGGTGTGGTAGAAAAGCGCCAAACAATGCCGATTTTGGCCAATATTTTATTGCAAATCCACCAAAATACGCTAACAGTCACCGCCTCCGACTTGGAAATTGAAACCCGAGCATCAACCGAACTGGAAAGTAGCGATGGCGATTTTAGTGTGACCTTGCCGGCTGTCAAACTGATTAGCATTGTAAGATCTTTACCAGATGGATTAACGATTCTGCTCGATTTTGAAGATATGCGCTGTCAACTGTCTGCGGGTCGTTCACGCTTTAAACTGTCAACCTTGCCTGCCGATGACTTCCCCACCATTGATTTAACCCAAACAGAATTATCTTTTTCTATTGCACAGTTCCAACTCAAACAAATTCTGCACAACACGGCTTTTGCCATGGCAGTACAGGACGTGCGCTTTTACTTAAATGGGATGTTATTTGATATTAGCAACCAAACCTTACGTGTTGTTGCAACCGATGGTCACCGGCTGTCTACTTGTTCAACCCTACTAGAAACTGAAGGATTAACCGCAACACAGGCCATCTTACCTCGCAAAGGGGTTATGGAATTGCAAAAACTGTTATCTGAAGATGACAGCTTAATTTTGTTTTCTTTGGCCAAGAATTATTTAACCGTTCAACTAGAAGAAACCGTTTTCACCTGCAAATTAGTTGATGGCCGTTTTCCAGATTTTAATCGCGTTTTACCGCAACACAATGATCAAATTGTACAAACCGATCGAGAATTGCTTCGTAGCTTATTGCAGCGTGCCGCCATTCTATCCAATGATAAATTTAAAGGCATTCGCCTAGCTCTTAGCCCCAATCTTTTAGCCGTGCATGCTCAAAACTCCGATCAGGATGAATCTCATGAAGATATGGCTGTCGACTACAATGGCTCAGAAATGGAAATTGGATTTAATGTGAACTATCTTCTAGATGTATTAAATTCAATGCATGAACAAACCGTTAGCTTGTATGTGAAAGATGCCAACAGTAGTTGCATGGTCGATACCCAAAATGAGACTTGTCACTGTCAGCATGTCATTATGCCAATGAGATTATAGTTGATAAATTCAGAGTTGATTCAGAAAGCACCCGTACACTACAAATAACAATAAAAAAAATAATATAAATATTTGATTGCACTTTGGACGTTTTAAAACAATCAGGTTATTCCAAATTAATGCAAAGGTGTCACCATGGAATCAAAAAATTCATTACTTTTAACCAACCGAAATTTGTTTAGTGTCGGTGTCCGTCTGGTTAAATTTGCTTGGGTGATTGAAATACTCGCCGTAACCATCGGCTTCTTGATTTCCATTATCGTCGCCTATTCTGTCTATGACGAACTCAACCGTCATGATGGTGCGGCCTCTTTTGGCGATTATGCAAATATCCTTGTTGCAGGCTTACCTTTTGTATTAGTTGCCGTAGTAGAAGCCGCTAAAATCCCTACCGCAACAGCCATGATGTATGCCCGTCATATTCGCTGGCGTATCCTGTTATTTACAGGATTAATCATGTTGGCATTCATTACCTTTGAAACCATGTCGAATGGCTTTGAACGGAACTTTGCCGGACTCAACCTATCTATTGATGAACAAAAAAATGAATCTTTATTGTTAGAAAACCAAATCAAAGATTTAGAGCGCCGTAAAAAAGAAATTAATACTATTGATCCGGATCGCGTTGACAATCAATATAATAAAACCGTCGAAAAGGCCAATCAGAATTACTACCGCGCGCTTCAAGTTGAACGTCAGCACATTAATAAGCAATTGCAAAATTTAAAAGATGACTATGAACCCGCCTATAAAGCGCAAATTCGTGAATTGGAAACCAAGAAAAACGAAATTTATGAGTCTTGGGATGAAGAACGGGTTGCGCTTCAAAAACGTTTAAGAACATTATTAAACCAAAATGTATCAGGAGCGAGTTCTGATAAGGATAAACTACAAAAAGAAGTTGATGATTTAAAAGCGGAAATGAAACAAAAATTAGCGGAAGCCAGTTTCTTAACCAAGGCAACGGTAGAAGAAAAATACCGCAACCTCATTAAAGAAAAAGAGCAACGTTTATATAAATTAGCGGACTTTGCTGCTGGTTCTTCAGCCTTGACTCAACAAACGCAGACCGAACAGCAGCTACAAGATCAATTGCAAATATTAGGCAAAAACTTCCAGAAGCGCATTGATATGGTTCAGAAACGTATTGATGAATTGGAAAATGAGCTGAATGAACGCAGACGCCATGATGAAGAAATGAGAAAGAAATATCAAAAAGAATTCAAATCTTATTCTCGTCAAGTCGCCAATAATAAGCAAAGCATCATTAATCGAATGGAGAAGGAAAAGAAACAAAAACTCAACGAGTATCAGTCCATCCAAGAACAGGTCAAGGCGATAGATACGCAGATTTTTGAAATTAAAAAGAAACAGACCGTCATCGCCCACAAAATTAATCGGTTAGTGAACTCAAACCAAATTTATCGTATGGCTGCCTATATTGACGATAAGGAAAATGCGATAGAAGTACCGAAGAAAACGGTTGGCTTGGTGGCATTGGTTTGGTTCTCATCCTTAGCCTTTATCTGTGCGTCAACCGGTATCTTCCTAGCTGTGTCGGGTATTTATTTACAAAAAACCTATGCAGAAAAAGAACAAGAAGATCAAGAAGCCGAAGAAGCCAAATTGGCCAAACAACCGGAAGCTGAAAAAGCTGAAATGACTCAACCAGTAGACGATCAGCAGAACCCAGAACCCAGTCCTGAAGAACCAGAACCCGTTACTTCAGATCAACCCACTGACACGCAACCGCGTTAAATTTAAAAAGAAAGGCGCTTAAATAAGCGCCTTTTTCAATTGAAAACCCGCCTAATGCTCACCTTTCTAGGGCAATTAGACCATGAGTCCTGTCCATCATTTTATAACTGGTTGATCCCCTCTAAATCCATTACAATGACGTCTTTTAGTTTCATGAGAGACTCGCTTGTCTAAACTGACAACCCTAAAGCTGCAACATTTCCGAAATATTGACCAGGCCTGTTTAGAATTTGGCGAAGGATTGAATTTAATTGTCGGCGATAATGCTGCAGGCAAAACAGCACTCATCGAAGCCTTATGGACGTTGGCATCCGGACGCTCTTTTCGTACCGCAAAACCCCAACAATTGATCCAATTTGAACACCATGAACTGGTCATTTTTTGTCAATTAGTTGAACAGGAACAGACCTTCAACCTGGGATTAAGTCGTCAGCCCGATAAACTGACACTCAAGCTCAATGGCGAAACCTTAAAAACCCAAGCCCAGTTATCCGCCCATTTACCGTTACAACTACTGACCCCAGAAAGCCATCGATTACTTGAAGAAGGCCCTAAAGCACGACGCCAGTTTATGGACTGGGGCTGCTTTCATCAATTCAAGGCATTTTTACCAGCATGGCGACATTATCAACGCGCTTTAAAACAGCGTAATCACGCTTTAAAAAAACAACTACCAGCCCAACAAATTCAATTATGGGATGGTCCTTTAATTGAGGCTGCCGTTGAGATAGATGAGATGCGTTCCGACTATATTGAGCAATTAACGCCTTTTGTCAAAGAATTTTGTCAAGCCCTGATGCCAGAGCTTGAAGCAGAACTAGCCTGTCAATATTTGGCTGGTTGGCCGAAAACGATCCATGCCAAACCAGTCGATGGCTTTGCCGATGTGATTCACCAGCAATTTGCCAAAGATCAACTCAATGGTCACACGCAATATGGCAGTCACCGATCTGATATTAAATTTAAGTTTGGTGGGCAGGAAGCCATGCTAACCTTGTCTCGTGGACAACAAAAGTTATTTGTGTGCGCACTGTTACTGGCTCAGGCCTGCCTGTATCAAAGTACCAGTCATCATTCGGTAATTATGTTGATTGATGATTTACCAGCAGAACTCGATGCGCACCATAGAACCACCTTACTCAAGTTGCTCGATGTCCTCGACATCCAACATATTTTGACCAGCACCTCTACAGACTTGATTCCAATTTTAAATGCTCAAAAAACCCGAGTTTGGCAGATTAATAAAGGCCGAATTCATCAAACGATGCCAGACGACCCCACAAACACGTAAAAACGACCAGGCCTGGTAAAATTTAGGTCTCTAACCAAAAGGTCACAGGACCATCATTGGTTAAAGTGACTTGCATATTGGCGCCAAATTCGCCCACTTGCGGCGAACGATAGATTTGTTCAACCTGCTTAATAAACTGTTGGAAGAGTGAATTGGCTAATTCAGGTGCGGCAGCGGTATGAAAACTGGGTCTCAACCCCTTTTGAGTACTGGCAGACAAGGTAAATTGTGGCACTAATAACAACTCTGCACCTTGCCCCTGACAGGCTTGTTGGATATTGAAATTCATTTTGTCAGCGTCATCTGCAAACACACGGAAGTGCAGCAGTTTATGCGCCATTTTTGATAAGGTTTGCTCATTATCATGCGGCTGAAACCCACACAATACCACCAATCCAGTCCCTATGGACGCCACTTGTTGGTTTTGGACTTCGACCTGACCTTGGGTCACCCGTTGCAATAAACAAATCATCTTGTGGCCTCAACTCAAAGCCGGATCAAACCAATCAATTTCATCCGCTAATCGATCCATAATAACCACCAATTGGTTGGCAATTTCGGGTTCAAATGCTGAGTGCCCAGCATAGTCGCACAGATGCAATTGTGCCTTTGGCAGAACGTCAGCTAATTCAAATGCTTGATTAACCGGACACACCATATCATACCGACCCTGCACGATATGAATGGGTAGGCTTTTAAGCGGTGCATAATATTTTAGAATTTGATCCGGTTCCAAAAAAGCATTATGCATAAAATAATGGCATTCAATGCGTGCCATGGCGAGCGCATGAAATGGATCGCCAAAATGATTCACCAAATCCGTATCAACATGCAGAGTGGATGTTCGCCCTTCCCAAATGGACCAGGCCTCTGCCGCGCTCATGCGTGCGATTTCATTATTCCCAGTTAACAACTCATAATAACTTTCAATGATATTATCGCGTTGATGCTCAGGAATCGGCGCAATAAAATCTTGCCAGTAATCCGGAAAGAAACGATCTGCGCCCTTTTGATAAAACCATTCGGTGTCTTCATGTCGGCATAAAAAAATGCCTCTCAATACCAACGCTAACACTCTTTCTGGATAAGATTCGGCATAAAGTAGACCCAAGGTTGATCCCCAAGAGCCACCAAACAAGACCCAACGATCAATCTTTAAATGACGCCGAATTTTTTCAATATCCTCGATCAAATGACCGGTGGTATTATTGGTTAAGCAAGCATGAGGGCGAGATTTGCCACAGCCTCTTTGATCAAACAGAATAATGCGATAGATTTGAGGGTCAAAAAAGCGCCGCTGAATCGGACTGCTGCCGCCTCCCGGCCCACCATGAATAAAAAGCACAGGCAATCCATCTGGATTACCGCTTTCTTCGATATAAAGGGTATGAGTGAGATCCACTTGTAAGAAGTGCTCACTAAAAGGCATCTGAGGTGGGTAAAGTGTCTGCTGTAAAGAATCATTTGTCATGCATAAATTTTAGCGCACTTTTAAAAATGACACACGGCAATTCAAATAACAAATAAAAAAGCCGTGTATTTTAACCAGGCCTGGCAAAATACACGGCTTTTAATGAGAACCAGAAGCTAGAAATCGTTATTTCTTGCTACGTCCTGCTCTTTTACGATCATTTTCTGTCAGTAATTTTTTACGAATACGGACATTCAATGGGGTCACTTCAACCAATTCATCGTCATCAATAAACTCTAATGCCTGCTCCAAGGTAAAGGTTACATGAGGAGTTAAGGTCAACGCCTCGTCGGTTCCAGAAGCACGCATATTGGTCAACTGCTTACCTTTTAACGGGTTAACCGTTAAGTCATTGGCACGACTATGTAGGCCAATAATCATCCCTTCATAGACTTCTTCACCATGACCGAGAAATAAACGACCACGCTCTTGAAGGTTAAACAAAGCAAACGCTAATGCCTTACCTTGACCGATTGAAATCAACACACCATTATTACGCTCACCCAGTGTGCCAGAGAATTTTGGCCCGTAATGGGAGAAACTGGAGAAAATAAGGCCATTTCCTTGTGTTGCAGTCATAAACTCGGTACGGAAACCAATCAAACCACGAGAAGGAATAATAAAGTCGATACGAACACGACCATGACCATCAGGTACCATATCTTGCATTTCTGCTTTACGCTCCCCAAGTTTTTCCATAATGGTTCCTTGAGATTCTTCTGGTACATCAACTGTGAGATTTTCATAAGGCTCTTGCATTTCGCCATCGATTTCACGGAAGATAACTTCTGGACGAGAAATACCCATCTCAAAGCCTTCACGACGCATGGTTTCAATCAATACTGACAAGTGTAATTCACCCCGACCGGATACACGGAATTTGTTGGCATCTTCCGTTTCTTCAACACGCAGTGCCACATTGGTCAATAACTCTTTATCCAACCGTTCACGAATTTGGCGAGAGGTCAGCAGCTTACCGTCTTGACCAACAAAAGGCGAATCGTTCACTTGGAAAGTCATACTCACTGTTGGCTGATCAACCGTTAAAGCAGGAAGCGCTTCTACATGATTCGGATCACATAATGTATCTGAAATGTTCAATGGATCTAGACCGGTAAAGGCCACAATATCACCGGCATGAGCTTCATCAACATTGATACGTTCTAAACCGTGATAGCCAAATAACTCTGCTAGCTTTCCTTTGCGCTCTTTGCCATCCGCACCCACAATGGCAACTGTCATCCCAGCTTGAACCGCACCGCGCTTAATTCGGCCGGTACCGATGACCCCTTTATAGGTGTCATAATCTAAAGAAATACATTGCAACTGGAAAGGTCCAGCTAGATCCACATCTGGTGGTGAAACATTTTCGGTAATGACTTTAAAAATGGGTTCCATGTCGCCTTCGCGAACATCTTCCTCTAACCCGGCAAAGCCATTCAAACCTGATGCATAAATCACATCAAAATCCATCTGCTCATCATCAGCACCTAGGCGGTCAAATAGATCAAATGTTTGATCCAATACCCAATCAGGGCGCGCGCCAGGTCGGTCAATTTTATTAATAACAACTATCGGCTTTAAGCCTTGTCTTAAGGCCTTCTCGGTGACAAAACGGGTTTGCGGCATAGGCCCTTCAACCGAGTCCACCAATAATAAAACCGAATCGACCATCGATAAAATACGTTCAACTTCGCCACCAAAGTCGGCATGGCCTGGGGTGTCCACGATATTAATTCGGAAGCCATTCCAAAGAACAGAGGTGTTTTTAGATAGGATGGTGATACCGCGCTCTTTTTCCAGATCATTGGAATCCATGACACGATCGCCCATATCCTTACGGGTATCATCAAAGGTCCCAGATTGACGTAAAAGTTGGTCAACTAAGGTGGTTTTACCATGGTCAACGTGGGCAATAATCGCAACGTTGCGGATATGATCTGTTTTCATTCAAGCGCTCTCAATTTTCAAAAAGAACGTATTATACTGGAATGGAGATTAAATTATTTTAATCTTTTGAAATGATTGACAATTTATTCTATTTGAGCTTTTGAGGGGGGATTAGTGGCAGAGATGGCACTGTTTTAAGGGTCATCTCTGTCTCCATCAACGGGATGTGGGCGGTTGATTTTGTAACTGGATAAAACTTTGTAAAATGCCATAGGCAGTGGTACCGACTAACAGTCCCAAAAAAGCAAAGATGCCAGCAACTTTTCCTTCGCCCATCATTGCGGGGATAGTTCCTGGGCAAGATGCGGTCATTCCCCAACCAATGCCAAATAGCAACGCACCGACCATCAGACCTTTTTGATAGGGCTTTTTCACAAAATCCACTTCTTCGCCAGTTGCAATTGCCGTCACGTGAAAGCGCTTCATAATCGACACCCCAACCATGGCCACCATCACCGCAACGCCGATGACAATCATTAATTGAAAATCTTCAAACAAAAACATCTTGGCGTGAAAATCATAGGTCGTTGCGCCGGCATGGCTCATAAAAAAACCAAAAGCCACCCCCATCAGTAAGCCAAAAAAATTGTTCCGAGCCTTAGGTGAAATGGATTTAACAGTTGCTAACATGGTAAAGCCTTTATATTAAGTGCCAAAAAGCAGTTGTGTCGTTAAAAATGCGCTCATGAAAAAGATACCGCCTGCCAGTAAACTTGGGGGATTGAGCATTGCCCCGCCAACCAGCGCATGACCTGTCGTGCATGCCCCTGCCAAGCGTGCACCAAATCCAAGTAATGCGCCGCCAAAAATTAACCAAATGGCTTTACCTGCATCACTTTGCGGGAGAATGGCATCATACATGCCCATATTAAAGGTAAAGTGCCAAGCTTCTGGCGATTGCAAAGCACTCAGAAATCCGCCAAGCGGTATTCCCAATAAAAACCACAACTTTGAATTATTAATGGTTTTGTAATCGCCCGTGCGGAAATAGGCGATATTTTTGCATAAGAGACCACAAAAATTTCCATAGCCTGTTGAACAGCCCGCTGGCTTTCCCATCAACCAGAAGTGAAAAATGACAAACATTCCCATTGCCAGTCCGCCAACCCAAGCACTCCAGACAATCACTTCCATATTTATTCCTTTATTTTCATGCAACCTTTTTAGTATTGTATCAAGTTGCGTCAATCTATCATGGATATTGGTTCTAAAAACACGACACCATGACACAACGACTTTTCATTAGATTATGACATTTATTCTCGTAGATATCCCAACCTCTGTCAAAAAGAGGATTTTTGTCATCCAATAAAAACTTTTTATTCCCTATAAGCCATGCCTATAAGCATTTAGGTCATAATCACTTAAAAACCGTACACCTAATTATTAGATAAAAACCCAACTCAGACGTCGACTGGTTTTAATTTTGTTTAAAAAAGCATATTATATCGGGTCAATAGATTGTAATAGCCCCTGAATAAAACAACGATAAAATGACCAGGCCTGGCCATTTTTAGGTTCACTTTGAATTAAATTGGATAAGCCATGTACAAAATTCTGTTAGTTGAAGATGAGACGTTATTAGTTGAGAATCTCAAAACCAACCTAATGAAAAAAGACTATGTTGTTGACATCGCCTTGGATGGTGAGGAAGCGCTCTATCTATTAGAGGAATTTGAGTATGATTTAATCATTCTTGACCTTGGCTTGCCCAAACTGTCTGGCCTATCGGTGTTGGAGCATATCCGCTCCGAACAAAATGCCACGCCCGTGCTCATTCTAACGGCCCGAAATAGCTGGCAAGAACGGGTAGATGGTCTAAAAAAAGGCGCTGATGATTACTTAGGAAAACCTTTCCATTTTGAAGAATTGCTGGCCAGAATCGAAGTCTTGCTTAAGCGCAACCTACATGCAGTAGACAACCTCTTAACCCATGGTATTGCTCAGTTGAACCTAAACAGTCGCTCTTTAAAAGTTGGTGAAAATAGCTTTCAGTTAACCAAAAATGAATTTATTCTCATCAAATTATTTTTATCCAATCCCACTAAAATCTTTTCTAAAGAGTCTCTCATCCAACGCCTAGGCGACCAAGACCATGAGCGAGATTTAAATTTAATCGAAGTGTATATCCATAAACTCCGTCAGTATTTAGGGAAAAAATCCATTGAAACGCTCAGAGGACAAGGTTATCGTCTCAGTGAAAATGCCTTAGAGGAAGCGGCTCCTTGAATTCAATTGAAATTCGACTCAATCGCAACCTGACTGCCAGCTTGTTGCTCATTTTTGTCGGATTTTGGTGGGTGTCGGTGATGACAATCCACCAAATCACCGAAGATTATCTCCTGACTCGGTTAGCCCATGATTCGGTTTCTATTGAAAAACACCTTCGCACCCATACCCATGAACATTCTTATCCTCAAATCAATTACCGTAGCATCAGCCCGATTTATGATGAAAAATATTCTGGGCACTATTTCGTTATCGAATATAAAGACAAAATTATCGAGTCAAACTCCTTAGCTGATTTTTCCCTGTTTCTTAAAGTCTCGCCTCACCTAATCAGTCACTATGAAACCAAAGGGCCTCTTGACGCCAGTCTTTTTGTTTATCGCTATAAAACTGAATATCGCAATGCACCATTGATTATTTATATTGCCGAAAACAATAATCCCATGAAACAAGCGTTGATCTATTTCGACATCTTAATTGGTGGTTTTGCGGTTTTGGCACTTTTTTTAATCTACTGGCAACAACGCTTTATTTTACGCAAAGGCTTTAAGCAGCTTGAACCAATTCATGAAGCACTGGAAAAACTCCATACTGGCGAAGCAGTACAACTGGAGGTATCGGACTATCCTATTGAAGTGGCCGAGTTGATTGACAACTTAAACCAGGCACTACAAAGTGCCAGCCGACAATTACAACGGTCACGCCAATCCAACGCAAACTTGGCACACAGTTTAAAAACGCCGCTTAATATAATATATCAATTATTAAATGATCCCGCCTTTAACGACTATCCTGAATTAAGAGAAACGCTGCAACAACAAGCCGAGCGCATTTATGCACGTGTGGAAAGTGAATTAAAACGCGCACGCTTGGCTGCTCACGCCCATTCGGTTCAACCGTTTGACTTGAAAACCCACCTTCCCGATTTAATTGACACCCTTAAGCAACTTTATCCCCATAAACATTTCCATGTGCCCAGTTTTACCGATAAAGCGGCCCCTCCGTTGGCAATCGAAAAAGAAGATGGATTTGAGTTATTAGGTAACCTTCTCGACAATGCAACCAAATTCAGTCGGGATAATGTCTATTTAACCATTCACAAACAACGAAACCCCGAAAACAAAGATGAATTCATCACCTATATTGATATTGAAGATGATGGTAAAGGCGTTCCCGATGAACAGCTTGGTAGTATCCAAGATCGAGGCCACCGCTTAGATGAATCCATTTCGGGTCATGGAATTGGACTGTCGATTGTCAAGCAAATTGCGGAAGCCTATGAATTTGAGATCTCATTTGAACATTCTGAACATGGAGGTTTACGAGTACGCTTAAAGCTCATACAATCAAACTAAGTTCACACCCAATCCAAAGTGTTCACAAACTTGCAGTGAGCAAGTTTGTTCTTTATTGCTATCACCCTTATTTTCAGTTAACCGTAAGTAGGGTTGGACCTATTTCAAAAATTGCTTTAAAATCAATGCATAGTCATTCTCATTCATAAAATATTTAATGCATTCTACGTAAACAATTATGAGAATTATTTTCATTTACAATTTTACTTGTTCAAATCCATAAATATTTTTTATATTTTCTACTTTGTTAAGGTTCAGTTAAGGTTCAATTTTTACCATGCGCTAACTCAAATTAGAGAAACATAATATTATGATGAAACTTTTAGTCCTATCTGTCAGTTTACTGACATTATCATCATCAGCTTGGGCCCTTTCTTATAGCGACCTACTACCGAAAATCATCAACAAAATTCCACAAAAAAAACAAGGTATTAGCTACCAAGCCTTAGCAAAAGCCAATCAAAAATATGCCAATAGTTGGATTGCGGGTGATGTTGAGTTGAATCTTCGTCACGAAAACGCGGGCATCATCGGTAACCAGTCCGACAATTCATGGGAATTTGGTGCTCGCATGCCCATCTGGAAGTCAGGTCAAGCCGACAGCCTTGAACAACTCGGATCAACCTATCAAACTTTAGCCGAACTTTCGAACCAAACATTACGTTTAACGGCATCGGGAAAGCTACGCCAACTCGTTTGGGCCTATCGAAAAGCACAAGTCCAACTGACATTTGCCCAGCAAAACTTGGAGCAAACCCAATCTCTTGTCAATTTTATTACGCAAAAGGTTGATGCCGGAGAAAGCCCTAAGTTCGATTTATTGGTGGCACAAAAATCGAAAATGCAATTCCAACAAACCTTGTCACAACAACAAGCCAATTTTGCTATTGCCAAACAAAACCTGATTCGTTGGACCGGCCAAGATGAACTGCCAATGCCTTTAGCCGAAAAACAAGTAAAAGTGGCTGGCTCACATCCACAAAGTGAATTGAATCGGTCGCTGGTTGAAATTGAAAAGGCCAGACTTAGCTTAATCAAAGCCCAAAAAGGCGCCAATCCTTCTCTCTTTATCGGCTCTCGAAACGAAGCCGCTGGTGATGGTTCTGCGGACAAACAATTTTTGATTGCAGAAATTTCTTTACCTCTCGGACTAGATCCAGGAGCCGACGCCCGCTCCTCAGAGCAAAATCAGTTACTGACAGATGCACAAATGCGACAAACACAAGTAGAACAAAACCTAGCACTCACCATTTTAAGAGCCGAGAGAAATTTGCAAGCCGCTCAGGAAATCGAAAAACTAGCACAACAACAAATAGGTCTTTCTGAAGAAGCCATGTTACTTGCAGAAACGGCATACCAGCAGGGAGAAACCACGATCCAATCTCTACTACTAGCAAAAAAACAATTTTTTGACGACCAACTGAACAATGAATTAGCCAAATTAAATCATTTAGAAGCCATCGCCAACCTCAACCAAGCCCAAGGAGTTATTTTAGAATGAAACCCACCGTGCAATTAATACCAACTCGCTTTCTAAAAATAGTCACGCTGGGGTTTAGTCTGGGTCTCTGCGCTTCGTTCACTTCAATTGCTTTAGCTGGCCAAACGGTGCAAATCGCTGCTGAAAACCAACAGCATCTAGGCATAGAATCTATCGTTACAACCCGGGCATCGACTTATCCTAGCCGAACTTACACAGGTCAAGCAGTGGTCGCTTTAGATCAATCCTATTTGATTACGGCGCCATTATCCGGGCTCGTCACCAAAATCATCCATTTCCATGGTGCCGCTAAAAAAGGCGATGTCATTGCACAGATTCAAAGTCCAGCCCTCCTAACGGCCCAAAAAGATTTTTTAAATACGCTTTCCGACTTTAATAATGCCAAATATAACTTGGCGCGTGCCGAAAAGCTGATGAAAACTGGAGTCGTTTCTACCAAGAACTTCCAGAGTGCTAAAGCAGAATATAACAAGGCTATGCAAATTAAACGGCAACAGCAGCAGGATTTAGCTTTACTGGGTATGGCTCCTCAAGCGATTCAAACCTTGGTTAAAACACAACAACTTCAACCAGCCAAATTACAGATAACGGCACCTGCCGATGGTGAGCTATTTGATCTTCAAGTCAAAGCTGGAGAACGTTTAAATGCCAATCAGGCGATTATTTCTTTAGGATCAACTGACCCCATTGTCATTGAAGTGCCAGTTCCGGTTGAAGACTCTAAAGACTTAACCATTGGTCAAGCTGTCACAGTTAAAACCTCCCGCTCTTCAGTCACAGGTGAAATCGAGTTGATTCCAAATGTCGCTGATCCCATGACACAAACGGTGTTAGTTCACATTGACGCACCAAATGCCAATCATGCATTAATTCCCGGCCAACGTGTTCAGGCTCAATTTAACATCGCCATTGCGCCCTCAGAAGTCGCTTATAAGGTACCTCGTAATGCCGTTGCGCAATTAGCCGGACAAACCGTCGTTTTTTTGAAGAAAATGACTGAGATTCAAGCCATTCCGATCGAGATTTTGAATATTGACGGTGATTCCCTCTATTTTAAAACTACTAGTGACTTTGGATCGGCGCCAGAAATTGTTATCAAAAGTACCTCTGCCATAAAAGCGGTGTTTGAAGCTGAAGGAGGCGAATAACATGAATCGTCTGATTCAGTTTTTCTTAACCCAGCGTATTTTGGTCGTTTTACTGATTTTAGCCATTACAGGCGGGGGATGGATTGCGTTTCAAAAAACTCCGATTGATGCTTTTCCAGACGTCTCCCCCGTTCAGGTTAAAATTATTTTAAAAGCGCCTGGCATGACGCCAAACGAAGTCGAACAACGCGTAATTACCCCATTAGAAATGGAGTTGTTGGGGATCCCCAACCAAGTCAGTTTGCGATCCTTAGCTAAATATGCGATTGCCGACATTACCTTAGACTTCAAAGAAGGCACTGATGTCTACTGGGCCCGTCAGCAAGTGGCTGAACGCCTTGGCAATGTCAATCTACCGATGGGCGTAACGGGCGGTATTTCACCTTTATCAACCCCTTTAAGTGACGTTTTTATGTTTACCATCGAGGGTGACACCCTTAATGCCCAACAGAAACGCGGCCTATTGGACTGGGTGATTCGTCCCGCTTTACGCGGTGTTCCAGGCGTGGCCGATGTAAATGCGCTAGGTGGCTTTGTCAAAGTATTTAGTATCCAACCCAAATTCTCAGCGCTGCAAGCCCATGAAATTGGCTTAGATCAATTAACACAGGCCGTCCAAAACAATAACCAAAACGATGGTGCAGGACGCTTAAACCAAGGTGAAGAAGTATTATTGGTTCGGACCGAGGGCAACTTAACCTCTATTGAGGATATTGAAAACATCGTGGTGAGCTACAGCAACGAAGCTCCTATCTACCTTAAGTCCTTAGCAGAGGTCAAAGTCGATTCCCTCTATCGCAATGGCGCAGTAACCCAGAATGGCGAAGCGGAAGCCGTACAAGGTTTGGTCATGGCTTTACGGGGGGCGAATGCGAAACAAGTGGTGCAGGATGTTGAACAGCGTTTAAATGAATTACAGTCTGCTTTACCGAATGGCATTTCTATTTCGGTGTTTTACAATCGGAGTGAATTGGTTGATAAAGCGATATTTACGGTTTCCAAAGCCTTATTAGAAGCAGTTGTATTGGTTATTTTGGTCTTGTTGATTTTCTTAGGCAATGTCCGAGCCGCTGTCACAGTCGCGTTGATTTTGCCATTGGCCGCTTTAATGACTTTTATTTTGATGTATTTTTATGGGCTGTCAGCTAACCTTATGTCACTGGGCGGGCTTGCCATTGCGGTGGGGATGCTGGTCGATGCCGCAGTGGTGGTGGTCGAAAATATTGTCACCACTCAGGAACGAGATAAAGCCAATCTTTCAAAATTGCATATCATTTATCGAGCGCTACAAGAAGTTACTGTACCTGTTGTGTCGGGTATTTTAATTATTATGACTGTATTCCTGCCTTTATTAACCTTAGAAGGATTGGAAGGAAAACTGTTTGTGCCGGTGGCATTAACCATTATTTTTGCACTCGGTAGCTCACTGATCCTGTCTTTAACCATTATTCCTACTTTGGCTTCCTTTATTCTAGGGAAACCGTCACATGAAGAGCCTTGGTTAATTCGAAAATTATCCGCCATTTATTTGCCGGCATTAAAATGGAGTCTAGCCAACGACAAAATTATTATTGGTTTTGCGGCAAGTGCACTCTTAGTGGCGGGTTGGGTTTATACTCAGGTCGGGAAAACCTTTATGCCACAAATGGATGAAGGCAATATTATTTTCCAAGTCGAAAAAATCCCATCTATTGGCCTGAAAGAAACGGTACGCATGGACATGCGAATCCAGAAGCGATTGCTTGAAGAAGTGCCTGAAATCACCCGTATTGTTGCTCGAGTCGGTTCAGATGAATTAGGGTTAGATCCTATGGGCTTAAATGATACCGATACTTTTATGGTGTTAAAGCCTAAAAATGAATGGCGTATGGAAACCAAAGACGAACTAATTGAAGCCATTCGAACGGTTGTCGAAAGAGACTTTCCTGGCATTAACTACGCCTTCACCCAACCGATTCAAATGCGAGTTGATGAAATGTTAACGGGTGCTAGGGGGGATATTGCCATCAAAATCTTCGGTGAATCACAAGCTGCTTTAGCACAATTAGCCGATCAATTAGTGGCAAAGGTTGAAGCGATTCCTGGTGCTGTCGATGTCTATACCCCTAAAAATGATGGTTTGCGCTATTTGAAGCTCACTGTTAATCGAGATATGGCAGCCCGGTTAGGCCTGAGCGTGATTGCGATAGAAGAGCTAATTCGCGCTCAGATTAATGGGTTAGAAGTGGGCACCATCTATGAAGGTATTCGTCAGATTCCTTTGATTATTCGAGGACCTGAGTCGAGTAAAGCCTCTAAGATCGAAATGCTTCAACAGGCCGTGGCGTTGGCGAATGGCCATTCCGTTTTACTGAGTCAACTGGTAACGGCGAAAGAAGTGACCGGACCGGTATCGATTCAACGTGAGCAGGGCAAACGTTATGCAACCGTCATTGCCAATGTCTCCGGCCGAGATTTAGTCAGCTTTGTTGAGGATGCCAAACTGGAAGCGGAAAAACTATCTGCACCGGAGGGCGTTTACTTCGAGTGGGGCGGACAATTCGAAAATCAACAGCGTGCGGCTGAAAAGCTTTCCATTGTCGTACCGATTGCTTTGGTGTTAATTTTCTTAATCTTATTTAGCACCTTCCAATCCATCTCACAATCAATGATGGTATTAGTCAATATCCCATTTGCATTGATTGGGGGAATTGTTGCACTTTGGATCACGGGTGAATATTTATCGGTTCCCGCCTCAGTCGGCTTTATTGCCTTATTGGGGATAGCGGTCTTAAACGGAGTGGTCATGATTAGTTACTTTAACCAACTGATTGCGGAAGGCTTACCAATGGCGGAAGTGTTAATTCAAGGAGCATTACGTCGTCTAAGGCCCGTATTAATGACCGCTTCGATTGCCGCACTTGGATTAGTTCCTTTGGTGTTTGCCACAGGGGCAGGTTCAGAAATTCAACGGCCTTTAGCCATTGTCGTGATTGGTGGTCTCATTACCTCTACCCTCTTAACGTTGTTAATTTTACCGATTATTTTCCAACGATTTGGGCTCATGTCTCTGGGACAAACCGCAACCGATAAAGGAGAGCAACATGCTTAAAGAACAACAAGATGTTGTGCAACTACAAGTTCTGATCGACCCAAAACATAAGCATGTTTTAAGTGATGCGCTATTGGTCATGAAGCCAGAAATGCGTTTCCACATATACCGTGTTGAATCCTATCATCCACAACAAACTTTTGAAACCGTGGATGAGAAAGTCGCCGGCTATATCCCTAAAATGCGCTTAGAAGTCGAAACCACTTTTGAGGATTACCCAACCATCCTATCGGCTTTGAAAGCCCTGCTACCCAATACACCTTTAAGTTATCGTGTCATTCCTTGTTTGGCTCAGGGTCTGGCTTAAAATAACCAGGCCTGGGTCTTTTAACGGCATTTTGCTTGATATTTTTCAAGCATTGCGCCATTATTAAGCTGAATAACATATTGTTGAATCTACCTCATAAAAAGGACACCTAATGAGAACCCCACTATTTGCCTTATTATTATGTATTCCCTTTTTATTCCAACCCGCTGCTGCAGACGAATATAAAGATACCGTCGACATGTTCAAGGATGCCAAAGCACCTCAAGCATTTTTTGATTCAGCTTATGGCTATGCCATTTTTCCAACCATTGCCAAAGCAGGCTTTGTCGTAGGTGGTGCTTATGGTGAAGGGCGTGTTTATAAGGCACACAAATATATGGGCAAGTCCACACTTTACCAGGCGTCTATTGGCTTTCAAATGGGTGGTCAAGCATATAGCCAAGTGATCTTTTTTGAAGATGAACGTGCCTATAATGAGTTTACCAGTGACAACTTTGAATTTAGTGCACAGGCGACTGTGGTCGTGCTAACCGCTGGCGCTTCTGCTGAAGCGGGAACCAAAGGGATGTCAACCTCAGCCAGCGGCGGTCAAAACAATGCCAAAACCACCGCAAACTATTACAAAGGTATGGCCACTTTCATTATCGCCAAAGGCGGTCTCATGTATGAAGCCTCTGTTGCGGGTCAAAAATTTAAATTTGAACCCAAATAATCATGCGATACACGCGTCTTGGCTGGCTTTTTTTCATTATTAGCCAATTTGTTATTAGCCAAGAGGTGAGTGCAAATAATCTACCCAAACTCGCCCCCTTTACGACCTTATACGACTATCAGATAGTCGATAGCCGAACGCTAGAGGTGCTTTCCCTAGCGTCATTGGCTAAAAGACTCGCCGATAAAGAGGTGATCTTTTTCGGTGAGTTTCATGGCAACCATGCCGTTCACCTGTTTCAAGCCCAACTTCAAGCGAAATTGTTTCAACAAAGGCCCCACCAGGTGCTGTCGATGGAACAATTTAATCGTGACCAACAAGACATTTTAAATCGCTATCTCGATAGTGAGATTGGAGAAAAGACCTTGATTAAGGAGGCGCCTGCTTGGGGAAATTATGCCGCCAGTTACCGACCTTTAGTCGAATTTGCCAAACAACACTTTATACCCGTAATCGCCGCCAATGCACCCGCAGATACAGTGCGTTGTGTTGGTCGACAAGGCAAGACGTATTTAAAAAAATTACCGACTCGTGATGCTCAATACCTTCCAAAAGATCCCTTCTATTCTGATCCGACTTATGCAGCTCAGTTTCAACAATTTATGCAGCAAGGGAAGGCTTCTCATAACGGACAATCCCAACCCAGCAATAGCTACTTTGCTCAACTGTTGCGCGACAATAGCATGGCCGAATCCGTTCATTTAGCCCATTCTCAATACACTAACAGCCAAATTATCCACCTCAATGGTGCTTTTCATAGCAATTCAGGGTTAGGCACAGTTGCAGCACTCAAGCACCTTAACCCTAAATTAACCCTCTCTGTGATCAGTCCTATTAGTCAAACAGTATTTGACCAACCCAGCCTCCAATCCGATGATTTAAAACTCGGTGATTACTTACTTATCGTTCCAGCCCAACCGACTGACTATGTTCAAGCGACAAAACGTCGTGCGGCGATGAAGGCCATGTTTGAGCAGGCCAAGTTAAAAACCTGTCATTAACCCACCAGGCCTGGTTATTCTTAATGACAAACACTTATGTTCTGCCATTTCCAGCAAGTGAAAACTATCAAATTATCGTTTTTTATCAAAGCGTTATAGCTTCCGTTTCTGATAACATTTAAGCGAGACAAAATTAGAAAAATTATGGTAGAATTGGCAAGTTATTTTGATTGTATTCAACACAAATCTCGACAAATAAAAAGACCCCTTACCTATGACCACAGAAGCTGAAAAAACCAACCAACCTGATGAATATAATTCCTCCTCAATTAAGGTTCTAAAAGGCCTGGACGCAGTTCGTAAACGCCCAGGAATGTATATTGGGGATACCGATGATGGCACAGGCCTTCACCACATGGTTTTTGAAGTCGTTGATAACGGTATTGATGAAGCTTTAGCAGGTCATTGTGACAAGGTTGTCGTCACCATCCACACAGATGGTTCTGTCTCTGTCACCGATAATGGGCGCGGGATTCCGGTCGGCATTCATGAAGAAGAAGGCGTTTCTGCAGCAGAAGTCATTATGACCGTATTACATGCGGGCGGGAAATTTGATGATAATTCCTACAAGGTTTCCGGCGGACTCCATGGGGTTGGGGTTTCAGTGGTCAATGCTTTGTCTGAAGAACTTCACCTCACGATTAAACGCGAAGGACACGTTTGGAAGCAGACTTACCGCCATGGCGTTCCCGTTGAGCCGCTTAAAGCGGTTTCAGAAACCACTGAAACCGGTACAGAGATTCGCTTTTTACCCAGTAAGGAAACGTTTACCCAAACCGAATTTAGTTTTGACTATTTGTTAAAACGCTTACGCGAACTGTCTTTTTTAAACTCAGGTGTCCATATTGAGCTACTGGATAAACGAGATGATCGCCATGAAGTTTTTCAATTTGAAGGCGGCATCAAAGCTTTTGTTGATTACATCAATACCAATAAAACGCCCATTAATGAGAAAGCCTTTTACTTCTCAACCACACGTGAAGATATCGTGGTGGAAGTGGCCATGCAATGGTCTGAAGCCTATCAGGAATCGATTTTTTGTTTTACCAACAATATCCCACAACGTGATGGCGGAACCCATCTCTCAGGCTTTCGAGCAGCGTTAACTCGCACACTTAATCAGTATGCTGAAAAGGAAGGTTTGACCAAAAAATACAAAATGACCGTCTCTGGTGACGATGCCCGAGAAGGGCTCGCAGCGGTTATTTCAGTTAAGGTTCCTGACCCAAAATTTTCATCGCAGACCAAAGATAAGCTGGTCTCATCAGAAGTTAAATCCGCGGTTGAAACCGCGATGAATGAAAAGTTAGCTGAATATTTATTAGAACACCCAAAAGAAGCGCAATCTGTCTTTTCTAAAATTGTCGATGCGGCGCGAGCGCGTGAAGCAGCACGTAAAGCACGTGAAATGACCCGTCGTAAAGGGGCGCTAGATATTGCAGGGCTTCCCGGAAAACTGGCGGATTGTCAGGAGAAAGATCCAGCACTATCTGAACTTTACCTTGTGGAGGGGGATTCCGCAGGGGGATCTGCCAAGCAAGGCCGAGATCGTCGTACCCAAGCAATTTTGCCGCTGAAAGGTAAAATTCTCAATGTTGAAAAAGCACGCTTTGACAAAATGCTGGCCTCAGCCGAAGTCGGTACACTGATTACCGCCTTAGGATGCGGAATTGGCCATGAAGAGTACAACCCTGACAAACTACGCTATCACCGCATTATTATCATGACCGATGCCGATGTGGATGGTTCTCACATCAGAACCTTACTGCTAACCTTCTTCTATCGCCAAATGCCGGAACTGATCGAAAGAGGCTATATTTATATTGCTCAACCACCGTTATATAAAGTTAAAAAAGGAAAACAAGAGGCTTATTTAAAGGATGATAGTGAATTAGAAAGTTATTTATTACAATCCGCTTTAGATAAAGCCGCTCTATGGACCGCGCCAGAAGCGCCTGCCATTAAAGAAATGGCGCTAGAGACTTTAGCTAAAAGTTTCTTGCAAGCCAATCGTATTATTTCGCGTTTAGCCAGACGCTTTAGTCACACTTTCTTAGAGCTCATGCTGGATTTAAACCCAATCCAAGTTGATACCCTAAATAATTATGATGCCTGTCAGCAGTGGATAAATGAGGCTTTACCTCGATTAAAAGCCATTGGTGAATTACAAAAAGTCGAGTATCAGCTTCAAGTTGAACCGGCGTTAAATGGCGAAACACAATTTCAAATTCGCTTACAGCAACGCGAACATGGGACTTTAACCTCACAAATTTACGATGAAGATTTCTTCGCTTCCGCTGAATTTGAAAACATTGCCAAAGTAGCAAGTCAACTGAAAGGCTTACTGACTGATCAAGCAAAAATTCAACGAGGTGAAAAGGAACAACCCGTTGCAAGCTTTAAAGAAGTCATGGATTGGTTACTAGCTGAAGCAAAACGTGGACAAAGCATTCAGCGCTATAAAGGTCTGGGGGAAATGAACCCAGAACAACTTTGGGAAACCACCATGAATGCAGAAGCTCGCCGTCTATTACAGGTCAAAATTTCTGATGCCGTTCAGGCGGACCAAGTCTTTACGACCCTGATGGGCGATGAAGTGGAGCCCAGAAGAGACTTCATTGAAAGCAATGCGCTTAAAGCTGAAAATATTGATGTATAACATTTTTCAAATTTTTTAATTTTTATAACTTAAAACGCTTACTGAATACCACACTATTCCGTAAGATAGCTTGCCAACCTCTTTTTGACTTGGCAACCCTACTAAAGGAGACAATCATATGTCAGTAGAACATCCTATCGTAACCGTTACAGGCTCATCTGGCGCGGGAACTTCATTTGTTAAACGCGCAGTAGAAAAGATTTTTGACCGTGAAAACTTAAATGTCGCCATTGTTGAAGGTGACAGCTACCACAAATATTGTCGTACGGATATGAAACAAAAGGTCGCTGAGTCTAAAGCCAATGGCGGTCCAGTTCTAACGCACTTTGCTGAAGCAGCCAATGAATTTGCCGAATTAGAAGCGTTGTTTAAAGAATATAAAGAAAATGCGACAGGTAAGCGTCGTTACTATATTCATAGTGAAGAAGAGGCTACAGAGCATAATGCACGCCTTGGAACCAACCTTTCACCAGGTGAATTTACCCCTTGGGAAGCCATTCCAGAAGGCACAGATGTACTTTTCTATGAAGGCTTGCATGGCATGGTAAAACGTATGGATCATGGCCCTGAAGAAGGCATGCACAATGTTGCCCAATATGTCGATTTAGGTATTGGTGTTGCCCCTTGTGTCAATATCGAATGGATGCAAAAAATCTATCGCGATACATCAGAGCGTCCTTACTCTGTTCAGCAAGTTCACGATATTATTCTTGAGCGTATGCCTGACTATATTGAAACTATCGTGCCACAGTTCCACCGTACACATATCAATTTTCACCGTGTACCACTTATTGACACTTCTGATCCATTTTCAACCATGTCTCCTGATGCACCTATGGGTCCAGCACCAGAAGATTCATTGTTGATTTGTCATATTCGCCATCAAGATATCAACTTAGAAGCAGTCAAAGATCAAATTGAAGGTGCTTTCCTACAGAACGAAGAAACCCTTGTCTGTGGTGGTCAGCACATGGTTCAAGCAATGGATTTGATGATGACACCCATCATTCAAAATCTGATTGCTAAAAAACGTGCCGCAATTGCTCGATTAGCACAATCCTAGTCGACTCGACACGCAGCATTAGCGTCTAAAAAACCTGTTTTTTAAACAGGTTTTTTTATGCCTGAGATCCATGTAACTTATTGAACCACGACCAATTGTGCTTCTAAACGAATAGCATGTCCCAGTTCTTTTTCCATTCTACTTTTTACAGTAACTATTTCATCTGACTGCAAAACACGATTTGACAGTAATTTCACAGCAATAATATGCTCATCATTACTGATCACTTGAATATCTCGAACCTCAATATCCTTAAATTCTAATTGCTGCAAAACCGTAGTAATGCGCTGCTTTTGAACCAAACTATTAAATGCGAATACCAATGGAATACTGACAAGCATCACAAAGACCGTCGTAATTAATAATCCACGTTTTGCTAAATGGAAAGGACTGAATCCCATCAGTAGAAAAGTGGCTGCTGCCGCTAAAATAATGCCAACCAGGTTGGTTAAAAAGAGCAAGAAAGCCCCCCAAAAAATGGACCACTCCCACCAGCCAACCCCAATTGCCGCTACGCCTAGTGGTGGTACCAAGGCCACCGCAATGGCCACACCCGCCAAACTCTTCGCAACTTCTGAACGTGCACTGGCATAAGCTGCAGCAATACCAGAAAAAATGGCCACCCCTAAATCCAATAAATTTGGACTCAATCGCGCTTGAATTTCAGGCGTAATCATTGTCAATGGTATTAACCACGTTAGCACTGTGCCAAACATTAGGGCTAGACTCATACCCACCAGTAACGTACTGCTACTGGTTGCTATGAGATCAATATTTTGTCTTAAAACTCCCATTGATAAAGAAATGATGGGCGACATTAGCGGTGCTAGAATCATTGCACCAATAATCACAGG
>NZ_PKGB01000005.1 GCF_002848135.1 Hydrogenovibrio sp. SC-1 | reverse complement strand
CTTCTATCTTCAAGAAAAAATGGTTTTGAATTTGAAGTTGAATCATTATTGAAGTTTGGAAGCTGGTTAAGACCATTCACTACTGTTAATACAACTGCTGTTTTATGCATAAAATCCCAGAACTTGTGCTTCAAACCTTCGTCATTGACACTATCTTCAAATGCTTCTTTGTTTGTTCTAAACTTACCGAAAGTTGATTCGACAATTTCAATGACTGGTGCGGCGCCTGTTATCTTGAACTCTTCAATTGCATGCCTAATTTTTCGTAACTGCTCTATGAAATAACTTTTTAAGTTGGTTTCTAAAGAGGAATTTATAATAAGATCAAGTAATGCTTGAGAATCTGAGCTAATTTTATCCAACTCTGATTTCTCAACAGAAAACTGCGGTCTTTGCGCAGACAAGAATTCAGAAGTCATTGCTAATGGGTTAAGAATTTGATCAGTAATTGTGTTAATAAATTCAGCCCAAGGTCTGTCAAGCCGACAAGCATTTAATGAGCTTTCTAAGTTCTTAGTCCAACTCATATATGCATTAATTCTATTGTTTTCAACTAGGGTTAATTCTTTATAGATCTCGTCAGGCAACGCAAAAACTTTCCCGATTCTTCCTATGAGCAAATAATCATAATCATCAGGATGGCATAACAATTTTTTCCAAGCATCGCGGTTTATCATTTTGCTATCAATCATTTTGCCTTCTTCGAGAATATTTAGAAGCCTGCCCGCAGGATTATTTATTTCCATAAAGTAAAAACCTTTTTAAATATAGAATTATTAATTTGTTAAATACTTACAGTTGTGGCCAAACCCATTGCAAACAGCTTTTTCATAACATCTTTTGCCGATTCAATCGCAGTATCTGTCAAAGCTTCTTTTGCTTTATCAATCAGTGTTTCGGATTCATCCTGACCACCAACTGAATAACCTAATAACGATAATCCCTTGAGGGTTAAACAGACACCAATACATTTGCCATCCATCGTTCTTTGCATAATGGATATAAAGCCTTCAGATTTAAGCCAAATCAAAGTCTGAAGCCCAAGATCCATAAGCGCCCAAGTTTCATCAACATCTAGGTTTTCTTGCTCTTCAAAGGCTTTAATTGCATTGCCTTCTGGGTCAACATCAACAGGCATGGGAAATTCATCAAATAGTCTTACTAGAGTAAAAAGAGTAATTCGATTAAATATGTCAAAGTTTGAAGGTTTCATTTTTCATTGCTCTCTAGAATGGAGGAATCTATCCATCTTGCATTTTTTATCAGTTAAGTAATCAGCTTTGGATTGTTTTATCTGACTGCATGCCCATTGCCATTTCATCAACGGATTAATTTGTTTTAATTCTTTTAAGCGTTCAATTTCTGTTTCGCAGGTTTTTTCTAAAGACATATAGAACCATTCTGTTAAATCATTTCCATCTGCAGCATCGTCAGAAGTACCTATAAAGTCACCAACTGAGAATGGGTCTACGTGAGATAGACCGTCATCTGACTCAACTAGGAAAACATCTTTAAGTGAGCCATTACATTTTTCTTGAATTTCGTCACTCACTACAATTCGGGGATACACAGCAAGACTAGATTCTATCTTATAGGCTTCAATCAAGCCTTTACCAAAAACAATTCCGTCTTTATGGTGAAGTTCTCCAAAAGAAATACCTCCACGGCATAAATACCCTGACTTCATCAGACTGGATTGGAGCCATGCAACATTCCACAAAACGGTAAACAAAGCTTTTTTGCTATTTGCAACCGATATGACTATTGAGTCTGAAAACGCAGTTATTTCAATTGCTTCATTAGCATTCTCTGGCTTTTCACGGGATTTAAGCTCTTTTAACAGAGTCAGAATCGAATTAAACCTTTCTTCACCATTAGATTCTTGTATGTCAATTTCTTGAACTAGTTGTGAAAACCCAAGAATATCGATAAAAGCCGTTAATCTTTTTTTGTACAATTCAAAACCCTCGAGCACATTCCAGTATTAACAAAGGCCCAGTGTGTCGAGCAAAACACTCACTGTCGCCATAATAAATTGACACAGGCACACTAAACACAATAATCATGACAATCGTATCAACCAACCTGGCGCCTGACCGACGCCAAAACCCACCGTAAACTAAACGCCTAAGCGTTTTCTCTCTTCCTGGATCGCTTCCAGGGTTTTAGGCCCTTGATTTTCAGAACCTTTAAAATCTGATAAACGAATATAAGTTCCTTTCAAGCACGAAATTTTTCCTTTAGTGAGAGTAAATGTACAAATAGGTACCGTCGCACCATCAAACCCTGAATACTCTAGCTGAACTAGGGTTGAAATGGTTTCCTTATCAATTAACCTTGCTCGTAAATTTTCATAGCTTGAAATAAACATCCATACAAATGGCGTCATAAATCCAAGCTGACCATTTGGTTTAGTTAATTTTAAATTTCGGATAATAAATGCTGAAAATAAATCTTTCTCAAACCCTTTGTAGTTTTCTTTTAAGAAATCTTTAACAGGCTTAATATGATATTTACTTCCCATATAAGGCGGATTGGCAATCACGGCATCGTATTGCTGTGCTAGCAATATCGCTTGGTCAAATATGGGGAGCAATTCAATTGCGACTTTTTTTTGCTGAGGGTCTGAGCTTTGTGTAAAAGTAGCCAACTGCGTTTTTAATTCAAGCAGGCCTGCTAAGTTTGTATGGGGAATATCAATTAGGCTACCCAGCGTTTTGGCTTGATGAAAAGCCTCAAGCGTTTGTTTAAAAAGTTGATATTGAGTATCGTTTTCGTCAATTGGCATTTGGTCTTCATCAAACAGCTGTTCACTTGTGCCAGCTTGCCAGTCATTATTGATGTTTAGGGCTTTCCATTGTTTGACAATGGAAATATGGTCGGTTTGTTGAAGCGCCATGATATTGAGCTTAATCTCACGAGTTAGAATACGACGATCGTCTTCTCTGGCTTTCATCATTAAAGCGAAACCTGCAAGCTGTGCGGCACGGTCATCAATGTCCAGACCGTATAGGTTGTTCTCTAAAATTAACTTAGGGATTTCTCGTATGCGGTAGCCACGTTCTTCATAGATGTGTTTGAGGGTGTTGTAGGCTTCTACCAAAATATGGCCTGAACCAGAAGCAGGGTCTAATACCTTGAGTGTTTCTGGATTAATCTCATTTGGTGTAAGTTCGTCTAGCCTTTGCTGTGCTTCCGTTGGTTGTTCTGCCAAAGGAATAAAATATGGCATTTGCTGTTTTAGGTTGGATTCAGGGTAAGTTAACATCCATTGACGACCAATTGAGTTTTGCACGAGATATTGCACGATCCAATTAGGGGTAAACAACTGTGTGGCAGCTGGAATATCTTCACTCTTAACAACCTTACCAATCACTTGGTCTTTCTTCTCTGAAATATAAAACTGATATAGCCAACCAATAATTTCTACATTCTGCCAGTCTTCTTCAGGCACGTCGTCTACCAAACTTCGTAAAATTGAATCGGTACGTGTGAGATTGTCAGGTAACATCAACTCGGTGTCATCGTCTAAGGCTTCAAACAAAAATGGCATATACTCATGCAGTTTATGACATTGACCTAGAAGTAACTCTCTATAGAGTTCTTCGTCTTTATTGGCAAGTTTTAAGTCGATTAGATGGTTACGATCTAACCCTAAGTCTTCGGCGACATCCTGCGGGTTATCTAGAATTTGAAACCCGGTACTTTGAGTTGGGTGAGATAGCACTCGCAGACCATGCTCTAGGTAATCGTGTATTTCCATGTAACGAATAGCACAAAGGCGGTTAAACCAAATGTAGGCTAACTGTTCTGTTAAAACCGAATACCCCAGTTGATTGGCTTTAGCCCTTAAACGCTTAACTGAAGGCTGAAGCGCAATATCATAAGGCTTTTCGTTAATAAGCATCGCAGAACCACTGATACGCGGCTCTTGTATCACAACCTTGCCTTGCTTATCGGCCGAAATTCCAAACTGGTTTAAACGCTGAACAATTGCAGTCAATAGCTGTTCTCGGGCTTTGGGTGCATAAGCCTTTATGTTTTTGGTATTCATCGTTATTTAATTCTCACTCTTTCGCCGGCGTTAATCGCCTTAAGCAATTGCTCACGTAACGTTTCGATAAACACATCCGCTTGTTCTGGGCTTTCAATAAACCCATCACTTGCTAAGCTGGATGCGGCAATATTCTTGACGGGTTTTACAACAACAAGACTGGGTTCAGCCGCTTTTATTGATGTCTTACCAGATTCAACTTCTGTGGGATAATCAAGCGATGATTTTTTGGCAGCTTCTTGCTGTTTTTGCTGTTCTATCAGTTTTTGAATGTATTCATTTATTAAGGCTTCAGCGTCTTCTTCATGCCCAGCCGTCTCTTGTTGTTGCAACATGATTTCAGGAATAGATTCAGTTTGCTGAATTCTTTTTTTACAAGCTTGTAAATGAATTAACGCTTTATTTTTAAGCTCGTCTGGAGCATTTGTGCCCTCTAACTGCTGCTGGATGTTATGAATTCGTTCTTCTACTTTAGAAAGAGAAAATTTTCTTTTTTCTGCAATTAATTTTTCATTCGTCGAGTTAACCGTTTCAATTAAGCCTGCAATGTTTTTTAACTGATTGTAGGGTGAATCCATGTTGTAAATGGACTCTAAAGTTTGTAACGCTTGCAATGCTTTATCGTCTTTTTCTATGGCACTACGGTTCGCTTTAAACTTGATATTGATGGCCTCATTAAGCGTTTTCCACACTTGAAACTGACTATTATAGAAGTTATCGAGGTCTTCGAAATCCTCACTAAAATCCAACAGTTCTTCAGACTGATCAATCATAGACTGAATCAATGCAAAGCTATTGGGCTGGTCCACCAAATTTGCGATTAAGACCAAACCATTTTCAATTTCTTTAATACCTGGACAATGTAGAGCTTGTGATTTGCTTTTGAACTCTTTTAATTGAGTTAAACGATAATTGATTTGAGCGGTAACCGCTTCAGCCAGTTCTTTTTCACTTGTGCCTGTAAAGGTTTTAATGAATAGGTCTTTGTACAGCTTTTTGGCTTTACTTAACATGACATCATCATGTCTTCTTACCTTTAAAACCTGCACTTCTGCTCGTTTACGGAAATTATTTAAAGGCTCGTAGGCTTGTTTAAGATTGAGCGGATTCGCTTGGTATACAAAGCTTATTTTTCCTGCTAAAGCAAGACGCGCAATTAACAACACTACTTCTGACTCTGGCCAGCCATAAGGACGTTTTGCAAAGTGTTCAAGGATATTTTTAATATAGACTTTTTCACTTCTATCGAGCTTTAAGCCAATGTAATTTTCTACTTCTTTATTGGCTTGTGGATTAACCTCATCACTGTCTAAATCCAGCCCAATTTGCGCAACATCATCCGCATTTAAAACCGATTGAATTTCATGGTTAATTTCACCAGGATATGGCTGTAATAATGCAAGCTTGGCAAAGGTATTTTCAATAATGTATTTACAGCCAGCTTCAATTTGAGTTACTGGACTAGAGCCATTGGTCTGAAGCTGTGCCCCTATTGCGTAATAGTCTGCTTCTGAAATCAGTTGCTCTATACCTTGGTGAAGTCGCTTTAAACGGTCATTGTTTTCTAGGTGCTTTTCTCGAAGAAGTTGTGCCTTTTCAGACGAGTTTGCGGTTTGCTTGAGATAACGTTCGGTTTTGACATAGGTCTCCATGTCATCCCAAAGTGATTTATTATCCCCTAACAGAATCAATAAGCAGGTCTGATCAAGTGAATATTGATTGCAATAGGCACTTGATTGAAAACGATCGTAATCCATATCTAAAGGCGTGATAGCCCTTACCACAAGGTCTTCTAGAACACTTCCATCTCGTGGGTGTCCGTTACAAAAACGGCTAATTTTAAATTCTTGCTTGTTGATGGGATAACGGTAAGCTCGGTAGCCTTTTAATGAGGTATCAAACAAAATCTCAGCGAGTTTGTTATTGATTGCCGTTGGCTCAACGTCGGTATGACGAATTTCGTTTTCTATTTCTTTTTCTTCATTGGTTAGAAAGTTATATTCTTCACCATTTCGCGCAATTAACAGTTCGTTTTCTAGGCGAAGCAAACTACTCTCAATCTCTTTTTTAAGATGCAGTTTATTGGCATCAATTTCATCAACCATTAAGGTCGCTAAGTTTTCCACTGTGCTTTTTATGGTATCGACATAACGGATTAAAAAGAGTGTTTTCAATAGGCGGCTATCGAATTCCGTTAATTTATCGAGCGTAACGGCTTGGTCAATGGTTCTTTTGACTGCTGGCTCTAAAAAACTCTCTATTGGTGTATAAAAGCGGTCAAATGGGATTAAAGCACCCGCTTGTTCAAGGCTAATTTGTTTTGCCGCTGACTGAAAAGCATCTAATAAAGAGCGTTCCCCCATGGCCAGATGCTTACCGGTGGCACCTTTTGTACGAATTGACTCAAAGACCTTTTGCACTAAGCCATAGTGATACGGTATGAACGGATAATTATCTACAAAGCTGGTTATATCACTGTAAGAAGACAAGGAGGCGGTGGAATTAAATGAGAGCTGGTTTTTTAGAATATCTTGTTTACTGGCATATAAAGAAGACAACACCTCTAACGCTTCTGGTGTTTTACTGAGTAAACGCTTTTGAATGACTTCTGCGGTATTGGAGCTAGACAGTTGCATACGGGTTAAAAAGCGCCCCTGGATTTTTGAGAAATCATCCCCTTGGTTTTTGTTTAACTGCCCGATTGCAGCATCAATATCCGCCTGAGCGGTCACGACCACCCAAGCTCGACCTTGAGTTTCAACCCCCATGGTTTCGACAATGGTTTGTAGCTGCAACATCATCTGCGAGTTCTTACCAATGAACTGCCCCACCTCATCGACCAAAAATAATAAATTCTTTTCTTTAGTCTGGTTAAGGTACTCAGCGACCCATTTACTGAAGTTTAGAATACTTAGAGGAAAATTATTTTTTAACGACTCAAACCAACTTGTAGAGGATTCAACTGACTGACCTGTTGCAGCTGAAAGTGCCTGCACCATTTCATCTTGATAAAACTCATAAGCGTCTCTTTCAGCCTCCCATTTTGATGATGACAGCTCATTAAACTTTTCTTTAAACGCTGTGTATTGGCCTTTTTTATCTAGCTCTCGTTCTAAATGAGCCACATGCGGGTGTTCTGCACAGTAGCCTACTCGGTCGTTAAAGACTTTCAAAAATACTTTGAGAATTGCATTGTCTCTGTCATCAGTATTTGCTCGAGAATCAATATTAAAAAGAATCACTTCCGTAGGACGTTTCACAGAGCGGTGAATATCACCATATAGAAGTGGATCAGCAATTTTGTCTTTGAAAAAATCAATTGCCAACTTTTGGCTGGCATCGTCGGACGCTACTACTCTGTTTTCAAGCAAATACGAGAGAATTTTTAGAAAGTGTGACTTACCAGAACCAAAGAAACCAGAAATCCAAACCCCTACCTTTTGCGATGCCGTGTCTGGATTTTCAATGGCGGCTAAATAACTTTCAAAAAAACTTCGGAAGTGTTTATCAAGCTCATTGGTTACGACATACTCATCAAGTTCTGTTAAAACAACAGAATCTTTGGTTTCTTCTGCTTTAACAACCCCATTAATATCTCGGTTTAATTGCTTAGAAAACAGTTGTTCAATTTTCATAAAATTCTCTTTCTCAACTCTGCTGAATATTAATTTAAGCTGCTTTAAGGCACTAATTTAAAAGCTCTATAGTAGTTTTGGGATTCAATTTTGCCAAAAAGATGTAAGTCTAATCCGCTGTATTCACCAGGATAAAACAGCAATAATGGAGTCTTTCCCATCACATCTTGTAAAGCGCTTAAAACTTCGTGCCCCCTGATTAAAGGCCAGGCATTGCCAATGCCGCACAATATGACAAACTCTTGTTTATCTAATGAATAATTTTGTGCCATAAACTGTGCAATTTTCTCTTGGCTCAGCGGGGCTTTTAAGGTGGATATTAAGTTTTCTGCGCCAACTTTTTTTTCTCTTTGAAATGTTCTTTCTAAAAGATTGCGTGATTCAAGCATATCGATGATTACTTGAAACAAGTTCAAGACTTTAAATTGCTTACCTCTCTGTACCAGTTTTTCTTGGAGATATTCAATATGTTCTCGAACACGAATTTCGTCTTTGGCGGGATAATCAAATATCCAAAAACCAATCTCATTACCCAAGCCATCACTGTTTAAAAATTTAGGGTTATCGACTCTCTCTAAGATCAAATCAAGGCGTTCTTGTAACTTTTTCAAGACTCACACTCCAAGATATTCAATAGATGTGTTAATTTCTGTGTTGAAGCAAACTCTTGCACCTCTGGCAATATAAAGATGTTTTGCAGCATCATCACTCGGTTATTGTTAAGTAATTCGGCATTTACCAGAACCTTAACAAGATTCGTTTTCACTTTTTTTAAAGAGCTTTCACTCGGTAAACGGCCTGCCGAAATCAAATCAATACGCTCTTCAATAAAGCGGTTAACTTCAATCGCATCTACTGTTGAACGATATAGCTTTTTTGACTCACAATATATCTCTTTAATGAAATCTTTCACGATGGGGGTTCTGTTCATTACCAATAAGAGCAGCATCAATTTTAAATTTTCGCCATAGCTGTTTGTTAACAACTCTAAACCTACTTCATCTATATTAGATAACCGCCCTTTTATAACAGATGCATAGCGTTTTGCTGTAGATTCTGAACGTGCTGGCATTGCTTTTAAGAATGTTTCTATATCAACTTGTCGACCATTTTCAGTCAACGATAGCCAGAGCTTGGTCTCATCTAAAAGCAAGGCACCCGCTGTAATATCTTTTATGTACTCTTTTAACACTCTATAACCTTCGAGGCATTTAAGCTCACACTTAAATTCGTTATTACTGAAAACACTTTATAGGTTGAAATATAGAAGATTAACTTTCCTCTTTAGCCAGATGATTTTTTTTTAAAATACTCTTATGAATTTGGCTATATTTGATACTTCTCAAGCAGCACTATGTTCGCCCCTTAATACAGCTCGTTTAGCTGGAATCTCACAAATACCATATTGTAAAAACTTCAATGAAAGGAGTTTTCAAGAACGACAGTAATTATAAAAAAAACACCTGCTCGACAATCAATAGTGACAAATAATAATCAATCAATTTTTCTTCAAAATTAATTTACTTTTTTAATAAATTCTACACTAGAGGGTAGATTAACTCCCCATAATCTTCCTGAAAGTTCTCAACCATCAATGCTAAAACTACGGGGATTAACTGCCTCAATATTTTGCAACCATCCATCACCTGCTGTCGATTCACTTGCGAGTTCCATGTTGAACCACCATGAATAAGTTGATTTCTTAAGACATATAGCCGACTAAATACGATTGATAAAGTGGTCAATGTGTCTTTTTCTAACAGTGAAGACAAAGCTTTCTTTTTGCTCAGTTCAAAAGAATCTTTCCATTGAGTGGAAATTTCTTGATCTCTAAGTGCTCTCCAGAACTGTTCGTAGATAAACTTATTTTCAATCAAGGTTCGAATATGGCCACTGAAGTTTTCAAATAGTAGATTATGGATATGATTTTTTTGATCCATCTCGATTATGAGCGTAAAAAACTGATTAAAGTTTTCTTTTTCAGAATGCTCATACCCAAATAATTGAGCGTAGGCTGCATTGAAAGATATCCAAAGAAATATGAATTCAGCATCATGGTCGCCATTTTCTTTTTCTGAGCGCTCTAACCACTTCAATGCACGATGTATTCTCACATTAAAATTTTCAGTCGCATCTTCTGCTATCAGTTTATGTTTTAGTTTTAAAGCCCTGAAGTTTGTTATGCTCATTCTTTATCTTCACCACACGTAAGTAAAATTGACTGACAAATTACTTTAACAGAATCGATACAACCTCGGCAGATTCAATACATCAACATTTTTAATCATGGATTATTAGTTGTGGCTTAGGTTTGAATTTATTCTGTTCATAAAACCAGGCTTGGATTTCTTCTTCAACCTCATCACTAACCGCATGGTTACGACAGCCTTTTATTTGTTCTATTACAAAACGGTTTTTTCCATTATCAAAACGAATGCCGACGGTTGCCCTTTCTTCACCTATACACTGATATACAAGATATTCTCCTCGCAAAATACGCTGTTCATATAAATATACACAGTGCTTTTGGATCTGCCCTTCTTCATGAAGCATTTTTGCATTGGTGATATATCGAATGGATGGTGTATCTTCAAATGGGCTATCAGGAAAGATTCTTTGTTCGGCCTCTTGGAATTTTTTGTCATTAAGTCTTACAACTAAAGTGTCATGTAATTCTTTTAGAGCTTCGATGGTTGCGCAACCAAAAACACGGTTCTTTCTTCGGGTTTCTAAAAGCGCATCTAACAGCCCTAAAGTATCTTGATGCAAACTCACGATCGACCGGATGTTTGAAGAGAGTTTTGCATTGAGGTGATATATCCATTTTGATTTTAATAGCTCAGGGTTTTGATTGATTGCTTTGACAATATCAAAATCTAAGTATTCAAAACTGGCTAGCTGCTGTGGCGTTGCGGTCTGAAAAAACTGTATTAGCTTGGGAACATAATCATACTGAAATGAATAGCTGAACTGAATGTGCTTCAGGGCCTTGATTTGTGATTTAGTGCCTTCGAAGCCCATTTTATTTAAAATGGTTTTTCTCTTGCTGCCAAAGAGCACAAAGATTTCATCAACCTCTAGGTCTTGTCTTTTTGCATATTCCAATACACACCAAAATATAAATGGTGCATCGATTAATAGCTCCTTAGCTTCTATTGAACGGCTCACAAACCATAACGCTGTACTGGAATGGTTTTCATAGTGCTTTTCAAACTGATTAATGGCTTCTTTTACATCATCTGGAATGCTGAATTGATTACCAGAGTCATTAGCTGCCTTTTCCATATAACCAATGCTAAAGCCTGGAATTTCCCAGATACCATATTCATACTTATGATCTTGTCGCTCTCTTAGTAACCAACTGACGCCTTGATTCCAAGGCGTGATTTCTATTTGGCTGTTGTCTCCCAGTATCTGCCCAATGTTAATGATGATTGAGTCGTTATATTGCTGTGGCATCTTATGTTGAACTAGGTGACTGCTTTGCATTTAAGTTATCTCCGTAGGAAAAGATTGGATTGAGAGATCATATCTCTTTAGAGATTTTTGTCCTGTATGCTGATATTTTATCTATAGATACGACACAATAAGACGCACCTAAATGCTATGCTTATCAAAAACAGTGAGAGAACATTATGGCCGATGCAGTTTTAAGACAGTGGAACTTACTTCAAAAAATCCCCGCACATCCAAGAAAAATTTCTACCTCTGATTTATTAACTGCTCTGAATAATGAGGGCATTGAAATTGGCATGCGAACCTTGCAGAGGGATTTGTTGTTACTCAGTCAGATCTTTCCGCTTGTTCAAGATGACCGTTCAAAACCTTATGGCTGGTCTTGGTCTGAATATGATGCTGGCAAACATTTACCTGGTTTTTCACCCAGTGTTGCGATGGCTTTATTGTTGACACAAAAGTTCTTAACCCCTACTTTCCCTAAAGGCCAATTAGAACTCATTGAAAGACAGTTCAAACAGGCTGAGCATGTTCTTGAAACCCTTAAGTCGGATGACTTGTTGAATTGGACTGAAAAGGTTTACATTCATCCAAGAGGATTTCAGCTTCAACCCTGTGAGATTTCCTCTGAGATTGCTTCTCAAATCTATGAAGCGGTACTCATACAAAAGCAGTTGCATGTTGAATATTTTTCTAAAACATCTAATGATATTCGCTCGTTAACCATTAAACCTTTAGGCTTAATATTTAGAGATGCCATGACCTATGTAATATGCCAATCTGATGAATATGACAACTATATCCAGCTGGCTTTAAGTCGCTTCAAAAAGATTTTAGAAGTGGGTGGCAGTTTTGAATATCCGGCAGACTTTTCTTTAACAAAATTTACTCAATCGGGACGTGTTGGTTTTTCATTAGGTAACGAAGAAATTGAAATCTTACTGAGATTCTCAAACAAAGCAGGGTCGCACCTATTAGAAACAAAAATAAATGACTCTCAGACCCATGAATTGCAAGATGACGCTATTCTAATTAATACTACAGTCGCAAACAATAAAGAGCTGCGTTGGTGGATACTGGCGTTTGGCGATGGCGTTGAGGTCTTAGAGCCAATCAGTCTGAGAGATGAAATTCATTGCACACTCAAAAATGCTCTTAAACATTATGAGAGGTAAATAATGGTTCAGTTGATTTGTTCAATACTGGGGTTTTTGTTCAAAATGGCAACCAGTGCTTTTTGGATGATTGTTATTTTGGTGATCTTAGTTTTGGTTTTTCGATAGCCCCATTATGAAGAGCCCTTCTATTGATCTGTAAAGTATCTTCAGTCATAGACTAAGCGTTTGCCTCAGGGGTTGAAGCCTATATCGGTGAGTGCGAAAACCGTATAGATGACTTTGTTAGCCGTCATTACTCTTTTCGTGGCGCATTAAAGATTCACAGCCATGCACTCGGTTGGGACGTTATTAAAGTGCCAATGAATATTATCTGGTCGGTTGTAAACATTTTCCTTGCATTGCTTAGCTTCATTGCAGGACTGTTAAACCTTAAAAGCCTACAGAATCGCATCAGGAAAATCCCTCAAGGCCTGGAAACTGATATGGATCGTCAGATTAGCCTTGCTAATAGTCACCGAGCTCCTTGAACTGCCATACCAGCAAGGCCAAAAGATCAGTACCAAAGATTCCTTGATGGCTACCATTTTGAGAAACCCTGAATTGCAGTCGTTATTGAATGAAGAGCTTGATGCATTCGTCAAGCCATCACAGTCTCCAGATTTCAGAACTAAGCTTGATGCGAAACTTGCGGAGTACGGCGCAACCCGAACAGCATCATCCGACCTAGCAAGCAACGTCACGCTATTGATCACAAGTAGAATCGCTCTAGGCAATGCTTCATTTGGCGCACTAAGCGCTGGGGCGGCAGTTTCTGCAGCTGTGGCTAATTCAGCTGCAATATCAAGCTTCTGGCTTGGTTCAACCGCTGGTTCATACTACTACGCAATTTTTCCTGTAACTGCTTCCGTCAGACCTCTACTGTCAGTAGCTATCGTGATTGCTGTTGTTCTCGCAATCGTATCGACATTCATCGGGATTCTGACCGACCCACTGCAAGCTAAGCTCGACATCCATCAAAGACGGTTAAGAAAACTTGTCAATGCAATTAGTGACGACTTAAACGGAAAGGCAGGCTCTGACTTCCATCTTAAAGAGACGTACACAGGGCGTCTTTTTGATATAGTTGATGTGCTATCAACAGTAGGAAGGTCACTATGAAAGGCCGAATTTAACTGAAAATAATGACTTTTTATCTGTTATCTAATATATTCAGCGACGTCTTTTTTCATATGTAGATTCGTATTGGGATTAGGCTGTCGTTGAAAGATTCTTTGGCAGTTTAAAGCACTCATATTTATTGACACGGTTTTAAAGATACTCCTCTAAAATGCCTGAGCCCATATGAAGTACGTATTTCTGTATATACAAAAACAAAGCTGCCTGTTTTGTATGACACAATTTTTTCTTAAAAGTGCAGGTTTTCCTAGTAAATCATAGAGTCTTTCGGTCAGAAAAAAAAACCAAAAGTGCAGCTTTGTTTTCAGAAATTTAATCTTATTCGACTTTATTGCCCTCTTTTTCCAAGTTGAAAAAAGGTTAAAAGAATCATTAAATCAGTGAGTTATGGACATTTAGGGGAAATTAGGGATATTAAGATTCTGCCCGGAAAAATGATTATGAGTGGGTGCTCTAACCAACTGAGCTAAGGAGGCAATAGAAAGGGTTTGTACCAAAAACCACCAGGCCTGGTGATTTTTGGTTGGTATTATAGGGGATTTAAAAGTTTTTGCAGGGCTTTTTCAGCCCTGCTTCAACAGATTAGTCTAAGAAGCTTTTAAGGCGTTCTGCACGACTTGGGTGACGCAGTTTGCGCAATGCTTTGGCTTCGATTTGACGAATACGCTCACGCGTCACATCAAATTGCTTACCGACTTCTTCTAGGGTGTGATCTGTATTCATGCCTAGCCCAAAACGCATACGCAAGACTTTGGCTTCGCGTGGCGTTAGCGTGCTCAACATTTCACGAACAGTTTCGCCCATGCCTTCTAAATCGGCTGAATCTTGTGGTGACAGAATATTGGAGTCTTCAATAAAATCACCCAAAGAGGAATCTTCATCATCCCCAACAGGTGTTTCCATTGAAATCGGTTCTTTGGCGATTTTCATCACTTTACGAACCTTATCTTCTGGCATTTCCATTTCTTCAGCCAACTCTTCTGGTGTCGGTTCACGGCCCATTTTTTGCAACAACTGTCGTTGAATGCGGTTCAGCTTATTAATGGTTTCGATCATGTGAACTGGGATACGAATAGTACGAGCCTGGTCTGCGATCGAACGGGTAATGGCTTGACGAATCCACCAAGTAGCGTAGGTTGAGAATTTGTAACCACGACGGTATTCAAATTTTTCAACCGCTTTCATTAAGCCAATGTTTCCTTCCTGGATCAAGTCAAGGAACTGCAAACCGCGGTTGGTATATTTTTTAGCAATCGAAATAACCAAACGCAAGTTAGCTTCAATCATTTCACGCTTAGCAACACGAGCAATGCCTTCTGCCTTACTTAAGTTTTTATAAATTTCTTTATATTCCTTAATTGGCATTTTTTCGGCTTTTTCAATCATGACCAAACGCTTTTGTGCACGTTTGACATCGCCTCTGACACCTTCCAATTGCTCTGCTTTTTCAGGAAGCGCTTCCTTGAAGCGTTCTAGAATATCGTAGTCTGTTTCAGAACCGACAAAAATCTTTAAGAACTGAGGTCTTGGCACGCCGATTTGACGCATCACAATATTGACAATATTACGCTCTTGCTCACGTATAGCATTGATGCGTAATTTAACTCCTTTAATCATGCGATTAACAAAGACAGGAGACAGCTTAACAGACGCTAGTAATTTAATGATTTCTTCGCGTTTTTTAATCGACTTTGGATCACTATAGCCATGCTTTTCTTCGGCCTTCAGAACATCAGCATTCACTTTTTCTAGTGTGGACAAAAACTCAGCCAATTCTTCTGGGTTAATACCGTCTTCTTTAGGCTCATTGGAGTCACTATCGGGAGAAAGTTCTTCAATTGGAATATCAATCAAATCGGCTGGACGAACGAAGCCTTGAATCAGGTCTGCTGTTTTACCTTCACCTTCTTCAATACGGGCAAATGAGGCGAGTAGTTCAGCGGCGACTTTAGGGTATTTTGCCATGGCTTCCAGCATGTCTCGAATACCGTATTCGATTCGCTTGGCAATCTCTACTTCGCCTTGGCGTGTCAATAGCTCAACAGAACCCATTTCACGCATATACATACGCACTGGATCGGTCGTGCGCCCAAACTCGGCATCCACTTCCGCAAGTGCCAAAATCGCCGCTTCTGCTGCGGCATCATCAAAAGTTTCACCTTCTTTGGTCAGCAATTCATCTGCATCAGGGGCTGACTCAAACAATTGAATACCAAAATCTTTTAGAATGGTTAAGACCTGACCTAGCTGATCTTCTTCAATATCATCCGGTAGGACATCATTCACATCCGAGAAAGTTAAATAACCTAGGTCTTTAGCTCTTTCAATTAAATCGATTAATTGCTGCTTTCTTTCTACTCTCGTCATCTTTGCCTCAACTTTGATTCTATGGAAGGCACCCCTCCCAAAAATAGAACCGCGTATTATACTAAATTATTCATTAACAGTTTGAATTTTAACTAAGAACTTCAGACTTAATTTTTTTGATATCTTGCTCTTTTTTCAGCTCTTTACCGACCTGTAGCACACAAGCAGAAAATTCATTTTGTAAAAAAGCGTCATCTGACTGAAACATAATGCCATCCAGCTGTTGCCACAAGTGCTTTTTATTTGGTTCCGACAGCCAAGCTTCAGCGGCTTCAGTAATATAGTTATTGTTTGCAAGCACTTGGATAAACTGTGCGAGAAAACGATATTCCGCTTTTTCCGAGTCAATTAACTGCTGCTGAGCATCTGCTAAAACACTTGCCCATTGCGGCCTCATTAAAAGCAATTTAATTAACTTTAAGACTAAGCTCGTCACTTTCTGTGTGACAATTGGTTCCGTTTGAGCTGACTCCGAACGCTTAGTTGAAGAGACTCGTATCCCCATAATCTGCCCCAACCGCCAAACGGGCAATTCAACGTAATCTGACAACACCTTTGTCAACAAGTCGGGCATGGCCCCTGTTGCATTCGTAATATAAGGTTTGGCCAAAGCAATTAATTGTTGCTGCCCCTCTACCGTACTAATTGGCAGGGGCAACTGTCCAATTAACCCTTTAAACAAAAAAGCGGACAAGGATAATGCCTGGTCGACCCGTGCTTGAAAACCCTCTAAACCTTCTTTGCGAATCGTAGAATCAGGATCTTCTCCTGGATCTAAAAACAAAAATCGAACCGATTGAGTTCCTTCGATTTTAGGAAGTGACAACTCCATGGCTTTCCAAGCTGCTTTTTTTCCAGCCTCATCGCCATCAAAACAAAACACCACTTCTCCCACTTGTTGAAACAGCATATTTAAGTGCGATTCCGTTATCGCTGTTCCTAAAGTTGCAACGGCATTATGCACGCCAAACTGTGCCAAAGACACCACATCCATATAGCCCTCAACCACTAATATGTGTTTGAAGGCTTGCCGGGATTGCCTTAATTCATACAACCCATACAAAGTATGAGTTTTATGAAACAGAGCCGTTTCGGGGGAATTCAAATACTTTGGCTGATCTTCATCACTTAAAACCCGCCCGCCAAAGGCGACCACTCGCCCACGACCATCACGGATTGGGAACATAATCCGATGCCGAAAGCGGTCATAAGTTTTGCCTTCTGACTTTTCTATCAACATCCCGGTTTCGATTAGTTGCTGCTTAAGAGCGTTATCGGCCTTTAAACCGGAAACTAAACTATCCCACCCTGGCGGAGCAAAACCAATGACAAATTGCTTGGCAATTTCTGAGGTCACCCCCCGCTGCTTTAGATACTGCTTTGCTTTTTCAGCAGCGGGATGATCTCTTAACTGCTGTCGGTAAAATTTGGTTACACTGAACATCACGTCAAATAAATCACGTTTTTGCTGTGCTTGTTGTTGTGCTTGGGGAGACAGTTGCTCTCGAGGCACTTCCATGCCATTTAACGCCGCCAAGGATTCAACCGCCTCCACAAAGCTTAACCCGTCGTAATCCATCAAAAACTTCAATGCATCGCCGCTGGCGCCACAACCAAAACAGTGATAAAACTGCTTTTGCGAACTCACATTAAAAGAAGGGGTTTTTTCATCATGAAAAGGACAACAGGCCTTGTAGCTGGCACCCGCCTTTTTGAGAGGGACTCGTTGATTAATGAGCTGGACAATATCGGAACGTGCCAATAGATCTTCGATAAAAGACCGTGGGATCGACCCTTTAGGCTTTTTATTGCTTGTTGATTGAGAGGCTGGATTTGGTACCACTAAGATCCCTTATAACCTTTATTAACTCGGTTATCCACAATTAATACACAGAACAATACACAATACTAAAACGCAAAAAACCCATTGATGAAAGTTCACCAATGGGTTTTAGCAATTTCCAGAGATCGACTCGCTAGCCGTTTAAGATAACTTTGCCTTAATCAGCTTACTGACAACAGCCATATCTGCTCTACCCTGCATTTTGGGTTTTAGCAACCCCATGACTTTGCCCATGTCTTGCATTGAAGCAGCAGACACAGCTTGAATCGCATCATCCACCATATCGGCAACTTCAGCTTCCGTCAAAGGTTGCGGTAAAAAATCCTGAATCACCGTCATTTCATAAGCTTCTTGCTCAGCGAGTTCAGGTCTTCCAGCATCTTCATATTGCTGCTGTGAATCACGGCGTTGTTTCAGCATTTTATCTAAAATAGCTAAAACCGCCGAATCGTCTTCCAGTGTTGCTTGCGAGTCTATTTCAACCTGCTTAATAGCCGCCAACATTGATCGGATAACGCCAAGACGAGCCTTTTCTTTGGCTTTCATGGCCACCTTCATTTCTGAGGTGAGTTGCGCTTTTAATTCACTTGACATCGATCAAACCTACTTAATAGGGGTTGGCTTAATATAAACGTGATGTACGACGAGTTTCACGAGACAAACGCTTTGCTAAACGCTTAACTGCTGCCGCTTTCATACGTTTCTTAGCCCAGGTAGGCTTTTCATAATATTCACGTTTACGCGATTCAGTTAATACACCTGCTTTTTCACAAGTACGTTTAAAACGACGCAAAGCTACGTCAAATGGTTCAGTATCTCTTACTTTTACGCTTGGCATAATCTACTCTTTAGGTTAAAAATTTGTTCTGACTCCCCGTCGGGAAATCGTAAACCGTGGATTATAAAATTAAGTCCTTTATTTTGCAAACAAAACTTCAGACCTTTCTAAAGTTTTTGTTAAAATTCGGCTTTACGATAAAAACAGTTACGAAACCATGCAATCTAAAGCCCCTGCTTCTCCTCAAATCACTCTTGGCATTGAAACCTCTTGCGATGAAACGGGCATTGCCCTTTATCATTCAGATAAAGGCTTACTCGCACACAATTTATACAGTCAAATCAAACTGCATGCTGAGTATGGCGGTGTGGTTCCTGAGCTGGCGTCGCGTGATCACATTCGTCGAATCATTCCCCTCATCCAACAAACGATTCAAGATGCCAAACTTAATGCGGGTGACATTAGCGGCATTGCCTACACGGCTGGCCCCGGTTTAATGGGCGCCTTACTGTCTGGCGCATCGGTCGCGAGAAGCCTTGCCTTTGCCTGGCGCATTCCCGCGGTGGGCGTACATCATTTAGAAGGCCACCTACTTGCGCCCATGCTAGAAGATACGCCACCGCAATTCCCATTTGTCTGCTTACTCATTTCAGGTGGTCATACCATGCTAATCCGAGTTGATGGCATTGGCCGCTATCAACGATTAGGAGACACTTTAGATGATGCCGCTGGCGAAGCATTCGATAAAACTGCCAAAATGTTAGGACTGGGCTACCCTGGTGGCCCTGAAATTTCCAGAAGGGCCTTGTCTGGCGATCCAGAACGCTATCGTTTTCCCAGACCCATGGTCGATCGACCAGGCCTGGATATGAGCTTCAGTGGTTTGAAGACCTTTAGCTTGAATACTTGGCTCAAAGCGAAAGACGCTGGCGATGACAATGACCAGACCAGAGCCGATATCTGCCGGGCCTTTGAATTAGCCGTTGCCGATACCTTAAGAATTAAATGCAAGCGTGCATTGGATCAAACGGGGTTAAACCGACTCGTGGTGTCGGGCGGCGTCAGTGCGAATCAAGCCATTCGTACCAAACTCAATGAGCTAATGACAAGTCGCCAAGGCCAAGCTTTTTACCCAAGGTTAGAATTCTGCACCGACAATGGCGCCATGATTGCCTATGCAGGCGCACAACGTCTGGCCGCAGGACAAACCTCAGACCTCAACTTTGCTTGCCAGCCGAGATGGGAGTTAGAGTCGTTACCCCCCACGGACTAGGTCGAATCCCTAAAAACAACCAGGCCTGTGCATTATTATCTCAGGCATGGGCCCTCTTTAGAAAAATCCGCACAGCTTTCACTACTTTTTAGCTCGAGTCAATTGCGACCCTAAAAATAAGCTAATATCCCAGTGCACTTCACTCAAAAGAATTATATTTTTTTAAGCATAGCCACTCAGATGGCTGCCTCACTATTCTATAGAAATGCGCTTGGGAGAAATACATGGCGTTCTATAGTGATCCATTGAAAGTCGATGAATACGAAAAGATTTGCATTGATTATGATGGCACAAAACTATATGAGGTTCTCGAGAGGCATCTTGCTAAAAATGCGACATTGTTAGAATTAGGGTGTGGTCCAGGCAACGACATTGAGTATTTTCAAAATCAATACAACGTGACAGGGTCTGATTTATCGGAGGAGTTTCTTGCACGATGTCGAAAAAGATTTACTGACATTCCGTTTCAAAAGCTGGATGCAGCTTTAATAGAAACTGATAAAAAATACGATTGCATCTTCTCAAACAAAGTACTGCATCATTTAAATCGAAAGCACCTTGAAAGCTCGTTAAAACGACAGCAGCAAGTCATAAAATCTAATGGCATCTTTGCCCATACATTCTGGCTAGGGAATAAAGAATTTACCATGGAAGGACTGTTGTTCATATTCCATGATAGAGAAGCCCTACTAAATGTGGTTTCTAACTATTTTACCCTGCTCGAAACTTATGACTATAAAGAGTTCGAGGAAGGTGACTCATTATTAATCATCGCGGAGAATAATATACTGACATAAATAAATGAATTCAGCCCGCCCCAGATCAGCTGGACGTGCTGCAGCATGCTAATTATTTTTTGCTAATAAAACTTTCTTCGCCTTTTAAAAGACGCTCGATATTGCTTCTATGACGCCAAAACAGAATAACCGTCATCAAGGAGGTAACTGTGATCCAAGTCATTTCCGCCCCCGTGTCTGATGACGTTTCGGTTAGCAAATAAATATAAAATGGCGCTAACGCGGTTGCCACCAGTGCGGATAAGGATGACACCTTTAATGCCTTAGCGACAAACAACCAGGTTCCGGAAACAGCCAGTCCAATGGGCAAGGATAAGCCGAACATCACACCCAACATGGTTGCCACCCCTTTACCACCTTTGAATCCAAAAAACACCGGATACAAATGCCCTAAAAAACTCGCCAAGCCAATTAAAATAACCCAAAGCGCATCAACCCCGAGTTGATTTGCCAATAACACAGGTAGAAAGCCTTTTAAGAGGTCGCCTAATAAGGTAATGGCTGCGGGCTTACTACCATAAAGACGTTTTACATTGGTGGCACCTGGATTGCCTGAGCCAGCTTGTCGCGGATCAGCCAAGCCCATTAGACGACAGACAATAATCGCTGACGATAGCGACCCTAATAAATAAGCGCCCAATAACACCAAGCCCCATTGCCCCATCAGCATTAAATCCATTGAAACACCTCTTTCGATTATGATTTTGGGTCGCTATTTTAACGGAGTCTGTGATAATATCGAAATCTTTCTACTACGGATTTAAAAAACGATGACGACATCTTCCTGTGACAGGCCTATCTCAGATATTTTGTTTATTCAAGGATTGCGCGTTGACACCATTATTGGCATTTATGATTGGGAAAAACAGGCTGAACAGCCCTTAATTTTTGATATTGAATTAAGCACATCTTTGATCGACTCAGCACAATCTGATGCAATTAACGATACGGTTAACTATAAAACGGTGAGTGATGACATTATCGAGTGGGTGAAAGCCAGTCGGTTCGAACTCATTGAGACCTTGGCTGAGCAACTCTGTCAGCGCCTTTTCGATCACTATCCCAAAGTCAGCGAAATAGCATTAACCCTCAATAAACCGCATGCCGTTATTGCCGCTAACGCCGTTGGCCTAAAAATTCATCGTCGCCGCTCAAGTCAATGAACAACCTAAGCACCCAATAATCAGGCTTGCTCGAATTGGCGGTTTTTTTGCATTTGAGCCGCCTCTTTAATTAAGGGGAGAATTTGTTCCATATACACACAGGCTTGATGTTCGGTAATTTGATCAAAATCTAAATAATCTTGTTGAAATTGTTTCCCATTTTGACGTGATAAATTCCGTATCACCTTATGAAACAGTCGCTCTCCATCAGCAAGACGCACCATCGTGACTAACTGCTCTGGCTTCATTCTAGGTAAAATTGACTGTAATACGACATCGTCTACTACAATCATTTTGGTCGCTAAATTTCGATAAGTTTTGATTTTTCGCTGCAAGCTTTCGGTGTTGCCGCCTGCCGTTTGAGCCAAACGCCCACCAATCAGTTTTTGTAAAGACCCTATGGCATTTTCTGGCAATTCAAAAGTCACGCCATCAAACCCCAACAGCAAATGTCCGTTTTCATCTTTTTTTGCAGTAATCTCCATAAAAACCTCTAAATATAACGCTTATTTTCATCGTAAAATTCAATTTTTCCTTGCGTTTCAAGATTAAACAAGGTCTCTACGATACGTTTGATGGCGTCTTTTGCCACATCCGTATCTGGCATTGCAGATTTTTCAAAATCGGATTTTAATTGTCGCGCCAAAATGCCACCGGCATTTTTGATAATTGCATCATTCAAATCCTGATCATTAGCAACCTGCATTAATTTCAGTAAATCTTGGTTGTCGGATTCTAAAACCAACAATTGAATACCGGCCGCATCCAATTCTTTAATTTTCAATCCCATGACGATGTAACTTTGCAAAATGGAATGGGTTTCACCATGCTCCAGCGCAATTAAATGTTCAAGGGTAATATTGAGCAGTTCTACAGAAAACCGGTCCAGCTTGACCGTAGCAAAGCCGATATGCACTAACCATTCGTTTTCGTGGTTTTTTTTAATCCCTAGTTTCATCGAATTCGTTCCTTAAAACATTTTCTATATCAACTGAAAGCAAAAACACTGCCAACAACTTCACCCTTAACCACTTTCAAGCTGTAATATAATACCCTAAAAATAAAGTCATACCGTTCTCTCAGCTCGAAGAATGTATTGCAACTAACACATCGACCATAATTGAAAAGACTATGAAACCCAAGTTTACCCTTCCGGAACCACCAGAACCTTTAAAGCAACGCAGCGCTGAACTGACACAAAAAATCCGCCAGACCTTAAAGCGCCATGGCCCTTTGCCTTTTCCACGTTTTATGGAGTTGGCTCTCTATACCCCAGGTCTCGGCTACTATACCAGCGGCTTACCCAAAATTGGGGCCGAAGGCGACTTTATTACCGCGCCCGAAATTTCGCCACTGTTTGCACGCTGTTTAGCCCGTCAGGCCAGTCAAATCTTGACTAAACTGGATCAACCCAATGTGATTGAATTCGGCGCAGGGAAAGGGACTTTAGCCAGGGATTTTTTACTGGCACTCGATGAAGCCAATCACCCCTTGGAAACCTACTATATTATCGAGCTCAGTGCCGATTTAAAACAGAAACAGGCTGAAACCCTAGCAACCCTTCCTCAGTCTTTGCAACAAAAAGTCGTTTGGCTGGACCAACTTCCGCAAGCGCCCATGTCAGCAGTCATTATTGCCAACGAGGTGCTGGATGCTATGCCTGTTGAAAAATTGCGCCTGGAAGCAGAACAGACGCTTCGTGGGTTTGTTGAGTATAACGAAGAAGAACACAGATTTGAATGGAGTTATCACACCATCAGCGAAGCAGATTTACAAACCACCTGCAATCAAATTTTAAAACAAATCGGTACTCCGTCTCCGCAAGGTTATGAAACAGAGGTGAATGCCAACATTCATCCCTGGCTACATTCGATTGCCGATTTCCTTCATCAAGGCGCATTATTGCTCATCGACTATGGCTATACCCGACAAGAGTATTATCAGCCAGCCCGCAAAATGGGAACTTTACGCTGTCATTATCAACACCGAGCACATAGTGACCCGTTTTTTTACCCAGGCCTGCAAGACATTACGGCCCATGTCGATTTCACCCAAGTGGCTGAAGCTGGGTTTGATGTGGGTTTTAAGGTAGCTGGATTCACCACCCAAGCACACTTTTTAATGAGCAGTGGCATTTTAGAAATGTCTGCCGAACTGTCTGATCCAGACAATGTTGTCAGTTCGCTGAAACTGGCCCAACAGATTAAAACTCTAACCCTCCCTAATGAAATGGGAGAAACTTTTAAAGTGATTGCACTCACGAAAAATATTGATTTGCCATTAACGGGCTTTCAACTTCGTGATTTGCGTCACCAGCTTTAAACATACTGACCACACAACAAGGAAAATATATTTATGGAATTGTTTCAAGCCGCTATTTTAGGCATTATTGAAGGTTTGACCGAATTTTTACCGATTTCTTCAACAGGCCATTTGATTATTGCCAGCGAGTGGCTAGGCGTTGAAGCCACTCAGCAAAATAAAGCCTTTGAAGTCATTATTCAAGTGGCTGCTATCCTTGCTATTTTTTCACATTATCAAGACAAGTTTTCGAGCAAACACAGCCGACTTTGGGGACATGTATTTATTGCATTCTTACCGATTGCAGCCGTAGGTTTTTTATTACAAGACCATATCAAAGCACTCTTTACCATTGAAACGGTGGCCTGGCTATTTATCATTGGCGGGGTGATATTCTTAATCATGGAAAAACTCTACGTACCTGGTAAACACCGCACAGACGATATGGAAGACCTTTCTATTAAGCAATCCTTTTGGATTGGGATTGCCCAAATGTTTGCCTTGATTCCGGGAACCAGCCGTGCTGGCGCATCGATTATTGGAGGCATGATTGTGGGACTTGATCGTAAAACCTCTGCCGAATTTTCGTTTTTATTGGCACTTCCCGTGTTACTGGCTGCGTCAGGACTGGATCTCGTCAAACACTACCAGGACTTTGCGGATTCAAGCTGGATGCCACTCCTCGTCGGTTTTATGACTGCGTTTATCTTTGCTTGGCTCACCATTAAACTGTTTCTAAAATTCCTAGAAAACTTTACCTTTAATGCGTTTGGTATTTACCGTATCCTATTTGGCATCACCTTACTGATTTGGTTTACCTAAAATTTGAAATCGGCTTATGAAATTTTATAGCGCACAGCAGAGCAAACAACTCGACCATTTAGCACAATCGCAAATCCCAAGTATTTTGCTTATGAAACGCGCTGCTATGTTTGCCTATAAAACCCTCAATCATCTCGCACCAAAAGCCAAGCATCTGCTCGTTATTGCCGGTACCGGCAATAACGGTGGCGATGGTTTGATGTTGGCACAATATGCGATGATTGAAGGATTAGAGGTTGAGATAGTGCTATTGGGTGATGCATCACATATTCGTGGCGATGCATTGAGCGTCTGGCAGGAATGCCAAGCAATGGGTTTAAGCACATCCCCCTTAACAAAAACCGCACTGACAAAAGCCGACATTATTATTGATTCTGTGTTTGGCATTGGTTTAAATAAGCCGGTTACAGGTGAGCTAGCCCAGCAGTTTCAGCAAATCAATGCCGCACAAAAACCCGTTTTAGCGATCGATATCCCCAGCGGCTTGAGTGCTGACACGGGCGCGATATTGGGAACGGCCATCAAAGCCAATAACACCTGTACCTTTATCACCCATAAACCTGGACTGTACACCGCACAAGGGACCGATACCGCTGGCAAAATTTATTTCAGTGACCTGTTTATTTCTCCTGATTTATTTAATGACCAACCTTTTATTGCTCAAAACCACCCATTAAACTACTGGTTAAAAAAACGCCCCCCACTCAAATCGGCAGCACACAAAGGCAGCCAAGGCAGCCTACTGTTAATTGGTGGCAATCGCAATATGATGGGCGCCATTCAGTTAGCCGGCATGGCAGCCCTCAATAGTGGCGCAGGCCTAGTTAAAATTCTAACCAAACTGGAGCATTGTTTAGCCATCACCCAAGCCCAACCGGAACTGATGGTTTATGACGCAGACGCACCACACCAATTAGTCCCCCTGCTTGAATCCATTAAAGCCATTGCCATTGGCCCCGGTTTGGGGCAGGATGAGTGGGCGCAACAACTTTGGCAGCAGATAATTCCGGTGGATATCGCTAAGGTGGTCGATGCAGATGCACTGAACTTGCTAGCAAAATCTCCACAAAAACGCCATGACTGGGTTTTAACACCCCACCCAGGCGAAGCTGCCAGACTGCTAAACACGACTACCCAAACTATCCAGGGCGATCGTGTTCAAGCAATTCATCAGTTACAAGATCAATATGGCGGTGTGATTGTACTCAAAGGTAATGGCACCTTAATCTATGACGGTCAACACATGGAATTGTGTACAGCTGGAAATGCCGGCATGGCGGTTGGTGGTATGGGGGATGTCTTAACGGGCGCACTTGCCAGCTTTATTGGTCAAGGACTGAATTTATTTGATGCCGCCTGTTTAGCGGTGAGTTGCCATGCCCATAGTGGTGACCTGCTCGCCAATCAAAAAAGCCAAGCAGGCATTTTACCAACGGATGTGATTGAAACCCTAAGCCAATTATTAAAATATGGCGACTAAAAGTGTCTAAGCGTCTGCAACCGGTAAAAAGGCTTTTAATGCATTCATGAGAGAAAAGAGCTCCGTTTCATCACTCGCCAAAACGGTAATATGTCCTAACTTACGACCCGCTCTTTCCGCTTTATCATACAAATGCAAATGCGCATGCGGCATGGTTAAAACCTGATCCACCGGCCCAGTTTCTCCAATAATATTCACCATGGCGGCCAGCGGTTGACGCGGCGTGGTATCGCCCAAAGGCAACCCACTGATCGCACGCACATGGTTCTCGAACTGACTAGTGTGTGCTCCTTCTATCGTCCAGTGTCCTGAATTATGAACACGGGGTGCCATTTCATTGGCAACCAGACCATCAAGGGTTTCAAACAGCTCCAGCGTCAAAACCCCAACATGATCTAGCTCATCGAGCAGTGCCTTCATATAAGCTTCGGCTTGGGTTTGAATTTCGTCAGATATTTGACGCGCTGGCGCGATTGTATAACGTAGGATGCCATCTTCATGGACATTTTGCACCAGCGGGTAATAAACATGTTCGTTTTGTGCATTGCGTACAGCAACAATTGACAACTCACGGCTGAATTCAATAAAACCTTCTAAAATCAGTTCTCGGCCACCAATTTCCTGCCAGGCCTGGGCAATTTGACTTGTTTCCTTGAGTAAAAACTGGCCCTTGCCATCATAGCCTTCCGTGGTGGTTTTCAATACAGCCGGCAACCCTAATTCTTCCACGGCTTGAGTTAGCGACTCGATAGAATCGACAACCTGATAGGGAGCACAAGGAATCGATAGCTGGTCGAATAACGCCTTTTCACGCCCACGATGTTGCGCATGAAATAACGATTTCTCTGCTGGGTAAACCGGTGTGGTTTTCGCCATTTCGCGCACCCATGCCACTGAGGTATTTTCACTTTCATAGGTAATGACATCGGCGAAACCTTCCAACGCCTTGACAGCATTCTGGTCATCCGCTGTTTCCGCCAAAATTAATTGTCCGAGCGTAGCCGCTGGCTCCTCTGCGGATTGAGCTAAAAAGGCGAACTGTTGTCCCAATGGGTAGCCTGAAATGGCCAGCATACGACCTAACTGTCCTGCTCCCAAGACTCCAATTTTTTTGGTAATGGGTGTCATAAAGTATTCCATTCAAAAGTTGTTCATTAAGACCGAATCAATCGCAGCCAATTATACCACCAACCACTTGCCATTAAGCTCTTGGGTCGCCTTGCGCTAGAACGGCTTGTGTTTGCTGTTGTCTAAAGGCTTGCAATGCCGACTTAACGTCAGGAACATGATTGGCAACAATTTGTGCAGCTAAAATACCGGCGTTTTTCGCCCCAGCTTCGCCGATAGCCAGAGTCCCCACCGGAATACCGCCTGGCATTTGTACAATTGATAACAAAGAATCTTTTCCACTGAGCGCGCGTGACTGGATCGGCACGCCCAACACCGGTACCAAGGTTTTAGCTGCAACCATACCGGGTAAATGCGCCGCGCCGCCTGCCCCAGCAATAATCACTTGCAATCCGCGTGATTCCGCTGTTTCGGCATATTCAAACATTAAATCGGGTGTGCGGTGCGCGGAAACCACCCGAACTTCATGCGGAACACCGAATTGTTCAAGCATTTCCACTGCCTTTTCCATGGTCGGCCAGTCGGATGTTGAACCCATAATTACGCCTACCAAAGGCGCCGTTGCTGTTAGCGTATTTACAGAAGCCATTATCTGTACCTGTTTTGAAAAAAGCCGTTAATTTTACAGAACTTCTAAACTTTTGCAAGCAAATCAAATAGATCGCGAAAAAAGGACGTCCCCAGAGAGTTTAACCCGCTTCAGCCCCATTAATCAGAAAATCATAACACCTTATTGTACGGGGGGAATCTTACGCGAATCAACCAAATAGTAAGTATTCCCCCCTTGGTGCTTTGCCCCTTTTTTCGCCTTAGTGGCCAAAGAGGCCAACTTCTGTGTATGCTCAAAGAGACGCGTATCCACTAGTAACACACCTAATGATAACGTCATCATCGGAAAAAACTGGGATTCACCATCTCGACCCTTGGCATCAATCCCCCCTTTCTCACGGTCCTGCTGCGTGTAAAATGGCGCTCTGGCCGTTTGAAACTTTTCTAAGATGGTTTCACAAATGGATTGATAATCCAAGCTTTCTAAAATCAGCACGAAGTCATCGCCACCAATATGACCAATAAACCCAGGCGACCCATTCACTGTCGACTTCAACACCTGAGCAATGGCACTTATAACTTGATCCCCTTGCTCAAAGCTATAGTGATCGTTATAAGCCTTAAAATGATCCACATCCACGTAAATAACGGTAAACGCTTGCTTCCGGTCTAAATACATTTGCAGAGTCTGTTGAATCGGCACATTCCCCGGCAACCCAGAGAGTGGATTAGCATATTGAGCACTACGAACTTTCAAGTCAGTCATCATTTCTAGCAGTGCCATAAAAGAACCACAACCTTGATAAAGACCATCTTTGATGACGATAAACGCTCCCTTATCATAAGAAGTATCACGGGTGATCTCTCGACTCGCTTCAACTAGCGAAGTGCCCGCCTCAAAAATAAAGGGGGTTCGATCCATCACTTTATTGATTTGTTTTCGATGATGTAGCTCACGTCCGAACTGACTGGCCAGTAAATCCATTAATTCACGACGCCAAACCATCCCTAACACCTGTCCCTTCTCAACAATAGGAATACAGGTTCGCTTTGGGTGTTGTAAAAAAACTTCCGCTATCTCTTTAACGCGAGTATTGAGTGGCATTGAAAAAACAGGGTCACATAAACTGGCAATGGTTTCCTCTTCATTGACGGCAACTTGCAAGGTTTCCTGCCATTGATAATCTAAAACGCCATCAATGACCGGAGCAGGACGTTTTAACAAATACCCTTGAACATAATCCACGCCCAGTTTTTCTAAGATGCGTAATTCTGATTCAGTCTCAACCCCCTCTGCAATCACTTTGGTTCCCAAACTCTTTGCAAGGGTTAAGATGGTTTGCATAAAGCGGTATTTATCAGCTTGTTTATCAATTTCGGTAATAAAGTGTTTATCGATTTTGACATAATCCGGCTTCACTTCCGACCAAAGCTTTAAGCCATTATAGCCAGACCCCAGGTCATCAATAGCAACCTTGAATCCCATTTTTCGGTAATATTGAATGGCTTGTAGAAACTGTGCACTATCCTCAACGGGCTGTAATTCGGTAATTTCAATCACCACCTGTTGCGGATCAACATCAAACTCATTCAAACAAGCCATTGTCAATCCAGATGGATGTTCCTGGCTTAGGATTGAACTCACTGAGACATTCAAAAACAAGTGCGTCGCCATATTACGTTCCGGCATCGCTTGTTTAAAACTCTTAATCGCGACACGTCTTGCCATTAAATCCATGGGTAACAAGCACCCTTGTTCACTGGCAAAATTAAACAAATTCATTGGCGAAAACAACGGCGAATTCAAAGGTCCTCGCGTCAAAGCTTCAACAGCAAAGACCTGCTTGCTTTTCAAACTAACAATTGGCTGAAACAACGTCTGAATCGATTCCTCTACAAAAATCTCTTTTAATTCAGATCCCAAAGGCGATTGCTTTAAATGCGCCACCTGCACATCAGATAGGTAATTCATTGTCAAAAAATACTCCGACGTAATCTCACTAGCGCGACCTAACCTAGATAGGCCCTTAAATTGACAGGCATCACCTAGTAAAATTAACCATAAGACAAAAGAGGTTTGATTCTAGCGAATGCACATTGAGCTGCTATGACAAATACATGACCGCTAGATGACAACCAACAAAGCTAACAAATCCTTTTTGAAAAAAACTTGCATCATCCGCTATTTTTCTTCACAATAACCATTATGCGCCGATTTGATTCTACAGCTTGCGGGCGCTTTAAAAATACGGCTAAAGCGAGGAAGTCATATAAACCTCCCTCCAAAAGCCGTTCCAAGAAACTTTTACATTCAAGCCCACTGTGTTTGAATATTAACTTGAGGAACACTCTAAATGACAACCACTGTATTTACCTCCGAATCCGTTTCAGAAGGCCATCCAGACAAGATCGCCGATCAAATTTCCGATGCGATGTTAGACGCCATCCTAAAACAAGATCCCAGAGCCCGAGTGGCTTGCGAAACCTTTGTCAAAACCGGAATGGTCATTTTAGGTGGTGAAATCACCACCGACGCATGGGTGGATCAAGAGGAATTGGTCCGTAAAGTGGTCACCGACATTGGTTACGACCATGGTGACTTGGGCTTTGATGGCGCCACCTGCGCGGTGCTGAGTTCTATCGGTAAACAATCGCCTGAAATCGCTCAAGGCGTTGATGAGACCGACAATCACGAACAAGGGGCCGGAGATCAGGGGTTAATGTTTGGTTATGCCTCTAATGAAACCTCAGTGCTAATGCCGGCACCGATTTTCTATGCCCATCGACTCATGGAAAAGCAAGCCGAATTGCGTCATTCAAAAGCATTGGACTGGCTAAGACCCGATGCCAAAAGCCAAGTGACCTTGCGCTACGAAAATGGCAAACCCGTTGCGATTGATGCAGTGGTCATCTCGACCCAACACAATCCGGATGTTAATAACAAGACGCTTCACGAAGCGGTGATGGAAGAAATCATTAAACCCATTTTACCAACCGAGTGGCTGCATTCTGGTACCCAGTATCACATCAATCCCACTGGAAAATTTGTCATTGGTGGCCCCGTGGGCGATGCGGGTTTGACAGGTCGTAAGATTATTGTCGATACCTATGGCGGCATGGCAAGACATGGTGGCGGCGCCTTTTCTGGGAAAGACCCGTCTAAAGTGGATCGCTCTGCGGCTTATGCCGGACGCTATGTTGCAAAAAACATCGTTGCTGCCGGTTTAGCTGACAAGTGTGAAATCCAGGTTTCTTATGCGATTGGCGTGGCGGAACCAACATCCATTAGCCTAGAAACTTTCGGCACAGAAAAGGTTGCTTTAAGCACCATTGAAGCCTTAGTCCGTGAACATTTTGACTTACGTCCGAAAGGCTTAATTGCCATGCTTGATTTGGTTCGCCCTATTTATCAGGCAACCGCGGCTTACGGTCACTTTGGTCGTGAAATCCCTGACTTTACTTGGGAAAAAACAGACAAAGCGGCACAACTTAGACTTGACGCCGGTTTATAATCCTTTCTCAACCACCTAAAAACACCCAGGCCTGGGTGTTTTTACCGCCGAGCCAAACAAAAGGAAGTAGCATGCATTCGCAACAAAAATACCCTCAACACTTGAGTTTAGAATTTTTCCCGCCTCGCACCGACGCAGGTATGGAAAAACTGAAAACGGTTATTGAATCGCTAAAGGTTATTGACCCACAATATATGTCTGTTACCTATGGCGCGGGTGGCACAACCCAAGCGCGAACCCTAGAAACGGTAGACTATATTCAAACTCAAACAGAATTTGATGCCGCTCCGCACTTAACCTGTATCGGCGCCACGGCAGAGAGTGTCAGAGACCTTTTGGACACTTATACACAAATGGGCATTAAGCGGATTGTTGCACTAAGAGGCGATTTGCCTTCTGGCATGATGGATCCTGGTGAATTTAAATATGCCAGCGACCTGATCGCCTTTATCCGTCAAGAACGAGGCGATCAATTTCATCTAGAAGTCGCCGCTTATCCCGAAACCCATCCGCAGGCACGTAACTGTGACATTGGTATCAAATGGTTTAAGCACAAAATTGCACAAGGTGCCGATTCGGCGATTACCCAATATTTTTACAATGTCGACAGTTACCTCTACTTTATTGATAACTGTGAACGTTCAGGCATTGATTTACCGATTGTGCCTGGGATTATGCCGATTACCAATTATGAAAACCTCATTCGTTTCTCAGAAGGCTGTGGCGCTGAAGTGCCACGTTGGTTAAAGTGCCGTTTAGAGAGCTATGAGAATGACACTGCCAGCTTACAAGCATTTGGGCAGGACGTGGTCACGGATTTATGCCAACGCTTACTGGATGCGGGTGCGCCAGGACTGCACTTTTATAGTATGAACCAAGCTGAACCAACCACCCATATTGTGCAGGCACTAACCTTTAAATCGCCCTCTGAATAGCTTTTGCGAGCACTTTGAATTATGCGAATCCCCCGCTTCTATTTGCCGACTCCCTACCAACCGGGAGCAAAGGTGAGCTTAGAGAAAGCACAAGTACACTATGCGCTCAATGTGCTACGGCTTAAACATAACCGTCCGGTTGAGCTATTTGACGGACAAGGTGTGCAAGCACAAGCACAGTTACAGATTATTGATCGCCGCCATGCTGAAGTCGAAATTATTGCAATTGACACCATCAACCGCGAATCACCGCTTCACACGGTGTTATTACAAGGTATCTCCAAGGGCGACCGCATGGACTTTACCATTCAAAAAGCTACTGAATTGGGCATCACCACCATTCAGCCGCTATTTACCGAACACTGTGATGTCAAGCTGAGTGCAGATAAGCAGCTTAAACGTCAACAACAATGGCAAGACATAGCCATTTCAGCTTGTGAGCAAAGTAACCGTAACCACCTACCTACCATTTTGCCACCCATACCCTTTACCGACTGGCTCACCTCAGCTGAACACACACAGGGGCTGGTATTAGAGCCAAGCGCAGCCCTCAGCCTTAAACAGCTCCCTCCTCCCACGAATGACCCGCTTGCCATTTTAATTGGCCCTGAGGGCGGACTAAGTGAAGAAGAAGTGGCTTTAGCGTGTCAAAAAGGCTTGCAACCCCTACGGTTAGGTCCACGAATCCTCCGCACAGAAACCGCAGGACTGGTCATTTTATCGGCCCTACAAACCCTGTGGGGTGACTTTTAAACTTTGTTCAAATCAACACTTCTGTATAATATTGACATCGATTGATTAACCCCCATTATCATTTCAACTTTTGAGAAAAAATATGCCCTCTACGCATCAAGTGCCACATTTACAAACTGCACTCACTGGCCCGCTACTTGAATTGGAACAACACCTGTTAAATCATCAAGCGGAAATTGAAGGCTGGTTCAGAAAACAATTCAAACAAACGCCTGCTCCATTTTATGCGTCAGTAGACCTGCGCAATGCAGGCTATAAACTGGCACCGGTGGATACTAATTTATTTCCAGCTGGCTTTAATAACCTGCACTCTGATTTACGCCCTCTGGCGATTCAGGCTGCGCAAAATGCCATTACACAGGCTTGCCCAATTGCCGATGGCGTATTACTGATTCCTGAAAATCATACGCGTAACCAGTTTTATTTAGAAAACTTAGCCATATTACAAGAAATCATTACTTCTGCTGGTTATGAAGTCCATATTGGCAGCTTAAATCCAGACTTAACTGAAACCACCCATTTAACCCTACCATCCGGCAAGACCATCACCCAACATCCGCTTAAACGCCAAGGAGCACGGGTGGGTGTCAATGATTTTTTCCCTTGTGCAGTACTGCTGAATAATGATTTATCCAGTGGTCGTCCTGAGATTTTAGAAGAAATTGAACAAACGCTTCTGCCGCCATTAGATTTGGGCTGGGCAACTCGCTTCAAGACGGAACACTTTAATTTTTACACCGATGTTACCAATGAATTTTCGCAAATGATTCAGATCGATCCTTGGTTAATTAACCCTTTATCTGAGCAATGCGGACCCATTAATTTTAAAGACAGAACTGGCATTGACCAGTTAGCCGAAACCGTAAACCAGGTGTTACAGAAAACACAACACTACTATGAACAACATGACATTGACTGCAAACCGTTTGTCATTGTCAAATCAGACAGTGGCACCTATGGCATGGCCATTATGTCGGTCAAAACCGCGGATGATGTTTTGCAATTAAACCGCAAACAACGCAATAAAATGTCTTCCGCCAAGGAAGGACTCGTGGCCGAACAGATGTTGGTTCAAGAAGGGGTTTATACGCATGAAACTATTGATGATGCAGTGGCCGAACCAGTCGTTTATATGATGCACAACCAAGTCATTGGTGGATTTTACCGAGTCCATACCGGGAAAGAGGCGACTGACAATCTCAATTCTCCCGGCATGCATTTCGAACCTTTGTCATTTGAAAATGCCTGTGTGATGCCAGATCAAAATCAATCCCCCGATGCTGGTCCGAATCGCTTTTATGCTTATGGCGTGGTTGCGCGCTTGGCTCTACTTGCCGCAGCACGTGAAATTGCTGCAGCTCAATCCGTCTAAAAAATAAGGACTGTCTATGCAACTGCTTAAAATCGGAATGGTCATGGATCCGATTGATAAAATCAAGCCATACAAAGATAGCTCTTTCGCCATGCTCTTGGAGGCGCAACGCCGAGGGCATCAGCTTTACTATATGCAACCTGAAGATCTGTTTTTAGACAATGCCCAACCTTATGCTTCAGTCAGTGAACTCAAAGTCTGGGATAGAGCGCACGACGATCACACAAGTCAGTATTACGGTTTTGGCGCGACATCAACATGTGATTTAAGTACGTTGGATATCATATTTATTCGACAAGACCCACCGTTTGATGCCGACTATCTTTATAGCACTCATCTATTAGAATTGGCAGAAGCACAAGGCACGTTGGTGGTAAACAAACCCCAGTCCTTAAGAGATTGTAATGAAAAGCTGTTTGCCAGCTGGTTTCCGCATTGTATCCCCCCCACCCTTGTCGCTGCAAATAGTGAACGGATTAAACACTTTATCACCACTCATCAAGATACTATTTTAAAGCCCCTGGATGCGATGGGCGGCGCTTCCATTTTTCGAGTTCGTGAAAACGACCCGAATATTAATGTCATACTTGAAACCATGACTGATCACGGGCAGCATGCGATTATGGCACAACGCTATTTACCGGAAATCGCGCAAGGGGATAAACGCATTTTACTCATCAATGGAACCCCCGTTGATTATGCTTTAGCCCGCATTCCGGCTGAAGGAGAAACTCGTGGCAATATTGCCGCAGGTGGTCGCGGTGTCGGCCAACCGCTAACAGATCGAGATCGTTGGCTGTGTGAACAGGTCGCCCCTACTCTGCGCCAAAAAGGTTTACATTTTGTAGGCTTAGATGTGATTGGCGACTATATCACCGAGATTAATGTGACCAGCCCAACCTGCATTCGGGAGCTGGATGCTCAGTTTGACCTCAATATTGCAGGGCAGTTATTTAATCATTTGGAATCCACACTCAATCGGAAACCATGCGAATAAAGTCTTTTTTTAGCGTTCAAAACAACCAGGCCTGGTCATTTTTACTGTGTTTTTATACCCTTGCCGCACTTATCGGTTGCTCAGAGCCTAAGCCTTTGCCCCCTGTTCAGCAAAGCTTTTATGTGTTTGGCACTCAGGTGAATATCGAAATTGTTGATACGCCAAAGCCCCTTGCGCAACAAGCGATTATCGACATTGAACAACGCTTCCATCAATTTAATCGCGACTGGCACGCTTGGGAAAAAGGCGGTATTCTAAGCAAAATCAATCAAGCGATCGCCCAACAAACCCCAATTGAAGTCCCAAGTGGCGTTAAAGAATTCATTATCAAGTCTCAGCAATTGGCGGCTCAGTCAGATTATTTATTTGACCCCGGCATCGGCCAACTCATCGATCTTTGGGGCTTCCACTCTGAGGACTGGCAAGGCCCTCCACCGTCCAAAGCCCAAATAGCCGCTTGGTTAAAAAACCGCCCTTCCATTATAGCGATTCACTTTGAAGGCAACCAACTCATCAGTAACAATCGCGATGTGCAATTAGATTTTGGCGGCAATGCCAAAGGCTTGGCGTTAGATATTGCCATTAACACCCTGAAGCAGTCCGGGATTCGCAATGCGATTGTCAATATCGGGGGGGACATGCGCATTATTGGCCAAAAGCGTCCCAGTCATGCGGTGAGCCAAGACAACACGGAAGCTTGGCATATTGGCATTCAATCCCCAGCGAACCCAAATAAACCGATTGCTTGGCTGGAAATTTCTGGGGATGAAAGCATTGTTACGTCTGGCAGCTACCAACGCTTTTTTGAGTGGCAAGGCAAGCGCTATAGTCATATTATCAACCCCAATACCGGTACCCCTGCAGATGCTTTTTTATCGGTGACGGTGATTCATCGCGATGCGACCACTGCAGATGCGGCGGCAACTGCTTTAATGATTGCGGGTCCAGACAACTGGCAAGCCATTGCCAAACGCATGGGCATTACCCAAGCCATCCTTATTGATCAAGCCAATCAATTTTACATCACCCCTGCCATGAGCGAGCGCCTTCACTTTATTGAATAGACTGAATCAAGCGACCATTTCAGGATTGTTGTGGTTGTGTTAACAATTGTTTAACTGAATGTGAAAGCAAGCTGATATAATTCCAAGCTATGGAAAACTTAACGTCACTCGAACATCATTTCTTAATCGCGATGCCCAATCTGGCGGACAGCTGGTTTGAAAAGACGCTGGTGTATGTCGTTGAAGATAATCAACACGGCACCATGGGATTAGTGGTGAACTTGCCACATAAATTTAACCTCACCCAATTACTTGAGCACTTTCAACTCCCGACTGAACAGTTAGAAGCCAATGAAACGCTATCAGAACAAGTCATTATGATGGGAGGGCCTGTGGATATGGAACATGGCTTTATTTTGCACCAACCCCCAGGCGATTGGCAAAAGAGTGTCTCTTTAGCTGACAATTTGGCGATGACGGTTTCCGAAGACTTTTTAAAATCTATTTCTGAGGGGAAACTGCCTGAAAAGATGTTAGTTTGTTTAGGTTTTGCAGGTTGGGAAAAAGGCCAATTAAATGAAGAAATTCAACAAAACAACTGGCTAACGATTCCATATAACGAAAGCCTGTTGTTTGATATTGACCCTGACCAAAAATGGCAGGTGGCATTGAACACCTTGGGCATTTTGCCTGAATCCTTAAGTATGGAAGCTGGACATGGCTAAACAGCCGCAATCCGCTGCAGGCGTCTCAGGCGTTTTATTAGGATTTGATTTTGGTCTTAAACGTATTGGCGTTGCCGTTGGTCAAACCATTAGCCGTACAGCATCACCCGAAGCGATTGTTGCTAGCCGAGATGGTCAACCAGACTGGCAACATATCAGCCGGATATTTGAAGCCTGGCAACCCACTGCGATTGTAGTTGGGTTGCCCATGCGGCTCAACGGCGAACCTCAGGCTCTCACCCAACCCGCACGTAAATTTGGACAACGCCTGAGCGGACGCTACCAAACGCCGGTCTTCTTTATCGAAGAACAACTCAGTTCGATTGAAGCAGAACAGCGAAAAACATCATCCGACCAACCCATAGATGACCATGCGGCCCAAATTATTTTAGAAAATTGGCTCAACGCGCTCTAAAAGGAATCATCATGAGACTGACAACTCCGAATCTACAACTCAATACCCAGGGCAAATTGCGTCATTTTTTGACCCTAGAAGGCTTAAAACACCATCATCTCACAGAAATTCTGGACGTCGCCAACACCTTTATTGACTCTGAAACCAAGCAGATTAGCAAAGTGCCAAACCTGCATGGTAAAGCCATTATGAATCTGTTTTTTGAGCCAAGTACACGCACACTGACCACTTTTGAAATTGCTGAAAAACGATTATCGGCCGATGTGGTCAATTTAAACATCGCCACCTCTTCCACCAAAAAGGGTGAGACCTTACTCGATACCCTTTGGAACCTACAAGCCATGATGGCCGATGTATTTGTGGTACGACACAGTGAAAGCGGCGCGGCACACTTTATTGCCAAACACGTTGCTCCGCATGTGCATGTTATTAATGCGGGGGATGGACAGCATGCACATCCAACACAAGCTATGCTCGATATGTTTACCATTCGCAAACACAAAGGCGATATTTTTGACCTTAAGGTCGCCATTATCGGCGATATTCAACACTCACGCGTGGTGCGCTCACAGATTCAAGCTCTCAGTATTTTAGAGGCACGAGAAATTCGAGTGATCGGTCCAAGAACACTCATGCCATCGCATCCAGAAGCCTTAGGCGTTCACGTCTATGAAAACATTGAGGAAGGCCTGGATGGCGTTGACGTCATTATTAATGTTCGCTTGCAAAATGAGCGCATGAAAAGCGCCCTACTTCCCAGTGAAAAAGAGTTTTTTAATCTCTATGGTCTAACCAAAGAACGTCTGAACTATGCCAAGCCAGATGCCATTGTTATGCACCCTGGCCCGGTGAACCGCGGCGTGGAAATTGATTCAGAAGTTGCTGATGGCGAACAATCCGTGATTCTAGAGCAAGTCACCTACGGTATTGCAGTACGAATGGCAGTGATGAGCATTATTATTGATAATGCTAAACAGTTACAAGAGACCAACTTAGCCGCATCTTGTCTGGAGGAATCGAAATGAGACTGGCCATTGAACAGGTTCGCATTATTGACCCAAGCCAAAACTTAGATAAAATCACCAACCTCTATATTGCGAGAGGTCGCATTTTTGCGATTAGTGATACGACGCCAGATGGCTTTAATGCCTCACAAACCATTGATGGTCAAGGCAAATGGTTATTACCGGGTCTGATTGATTTACAAGCACGCTTAGGCGAACCGGGCAGCCATTATGAAGGCAATATCGCCTCAGAAACCAAAGCCGCAGTGTCCGGTGGCATTACCACTATTTGTTGCCCGCCCGACACCCGACCAGTCAATGACAACCAGGCGGTTACGGAATTAATACAACGTCGAGCACGTCAGGCGGCGACGGCTTTTGTACTGCCTATTGGTGCGATTAGTCAAAACCTTGAAGGCAAAATGCTGAGTAATATGGCGGCACTCAAAAATGCAGGATGCATTGCGCTCAGCCAAGCCAACCAGCCGATTCAAAACCCACTGACTTTAAAAAATGCCATGCAGTATGCTGCCAGCAACGATTTATTATTAATGTTACGCTGTGAAGATACGACGCTAAAAAATAACGGTGTCGCCCATAGCGGTGTCATCAGTAGTCGTTTAGGTTTGGCAGAGATCACCGCTTCAGCAGAGACGGTTGCCTTGGCCAGAGACCTCATCTTGGCAGAAGAAACAGGGGTACGTGTTCACTTTTCACAGATTTCCACAGCCAAATCAGTCGAGATGATTGCCGATGCCAAAAAACGCGGTTTGCCGGTAACGTGCGATGTGGCTATTCATCAGTTGCACTTGACTGAATACGACACCTTGGATTTTGACTCACTGTTTCATGTGTCCCCACCACTTCGCCGTCATGAAGATAAAGATGCTTTACGTATGGGCGTTAAGATGGGCATTATCGATGCCATTGTCAGTGACCACACCCCGTTAGATCGGGATGTAAAGCTGTTACCTTTTGGTGAAAGCCAGCCCGGTATCAGTGGCTTAGAAACGCTACTGCCTTTAACCCTAAAATTGGTTGAAGAAGGTGTCTTCGATTTAAGCAAAGCCATTCGTGCACTCACGGAAGGTCCTGCCAAAATACTCGGCATTCAGAATGGCAGTCTAACCTCAGGCTTATTTGCTGACTTCAGTCTTTTTGAACCGGAAGCTTATTGGACGCTTTCCAGAAAAGAAATGGTGAGTCATGGCGATAACTCACCATTTGATGGTTGGGAATTTAACGGCCAAATTGAACTGACCTATTTCCAGGGACGGCCTGTCTATCGCAATAACCCAATTTAGGCCCTTATGATCGATTTCCAACTGGACTTTGAGCAACAGACAGAACAGCCTAATGGATTTTGGCTAAGTCACTGGCAATTACACCGAGATGAAAGCCATCTTGATTCAACCGTTGCTTTGCCATTAAATGCCGTTTTTGAATGGAATCAAACCCGATTTCAACTCATGTCACAACAAGGCAATCGCCTTCAGTTTCTCGCAAAAGCGCCCATCTCGCTGCCGGCGGATACCCCGTTTGTTTTCGTTAAAAACCACCAGGCCTGGTGGTTTTTAGAGGAGTTTTCTGCTCCTTTCAATACTGAAGCACCCTTACTGATAACTGCGTCAAATCATGCCATCGCCACTGCGTTATACCTCAGTCAACAGTTAAAAAGTACCTTTCAAATTCAAGTACTACTTCACAGTGATGCGGATTTCCCATTTATCGTCAAACCCGCACACTTTATTTGGCCAGGTGCGCCAGCTGAAGCAATCGGTGCGGCCACCTTATTGGAAGACTGGCAAATTCCCAACCGGTTATGCCACACCCCTTTTCGGCCCGGCTGTTATGAAGGATCACTTGAAGGATTTTTGACCGAGTGGCAACCCGAACCAAATTATCAAATTATCCATTGCAATAGTTTTTTGTATTAGCCGTCTATCGCTAATCCACTTCATTGGCTTGATGTCGAAGTGCGCTGGCCATTTCTTCCAAAGACTTTGCCGCTTTATGTGATACCTCAGAATAGACCACCCCCAAAGCCGCGGTGATGAGAATTTCCAGCTCATCAAAGTGTTCTTGAGTAATGCCTTCTACTTGTTCTTTCGATAACATTCTTTCGAAGCGGGATACCACCTCTTTTGCGTGTTGTTGATAATGCATGGTCATGGCTTTATTCCTTAACTATAAATAAATAAAAATAATGCGCGTTAATCTTCTTTAAAAACGTCTTCACCCGAACTAATAATTAATGGATCCTGTTGTAGGATTTCATCATTCTTATTGTCATAAGGAAAAGCGTTTAGCACATAGCGAATCGCTTCTAAACGAGCACGTTTCTTATCATTGGATTTAATCACCGTCCAAGGAGCTTCTTTGGTATTGGTGTAAAAAAACATATCTTCTTTGGCTTTGGTATATTCATCCCATCGGTCAAGAGATGCCAAATCCATTGGACTGAGTTTCCATTGTTTTAAAGGATCATGTTGGCGGTTATTGAATCGTCGTAGCTGTTCATCTCGTCCAACCGAAAACCAAAACTTCATCAAATGAATACCGCTTGACGTAATCATGCGCTCCAATTCAGGTGCCTGGTGCATAAATTGATTGTATTCAGGCGGGGTACAAAACCCCATAACCCGCTCAACACCCGCTCGGTTATACCAGGAACGGTCAAATAAAACGATTTCGCCCGCTGTCGGCAAGTGCTTAATATAGCGTTGAAAATACCATTGGCCTTTTTCTGTTTCGGAAGGCTTGTCCAAGGCCACCACGCGTGCTCCCCTCGGGTTCAAGTGTTCCATAATGCGTTTAATGGTGCCACCTTTGCCAGCTGCATCACGACCTTCAAATAAAATCACCAGTCGCTCGCCTTGATGCTTAATCCATTTTTGGCACTTTAGCAATTCAATTTGTAATAATGCTTTGGTTTCTTCATATTCTGAACGTGAGAGTTTTTCTTCATAGGGATAGCTCAAATCACTGGATTGAATCTTCTTCATTCACACACTCCTCATTAATCATCATTGTCATAATTTTCATTTTACACCTTTCAATAACCAAGCGATAATGAGTGCTTCAAAATTTCTTATGAGCTCAAAATTAAAATGATAAACAATTTAACCAACGCCGAACTCATCCAAAACTACCAAACCGTACTCAATCGCATTAAAACTGCAACGGCAGCGGCCAATCGTCCACAACAGAGTGTCCAACTACTGGCCGTCAGCAAAACCAAGCCGCTATCAGCCATTGAAGTCCTTGCCGAAGCAGGCCAGAAGGCTTTTGGTGAAAATTATTTACAAGAAGCTTTAACGAAGATTGAGCAGCGACCAGATTTAGAATGGCATTTTATCGGGCCGATACAGTCAAATAAAACACGGCCAATTGCAGAGCTCTTTCAATGGGTGCACAGTGTGGATCGATACAAAATTGCGCGCCGCCTGTCTGACCAACGCCCAAAAGACTTACCGCCCTTAAATATACTACTGGAAGTCAATATTAGTGAAGAAGATTCAAAAGCGGGTTTTAGTCAAGCAGAAGTAATCGCACAAGCGGCCGAAATAGCCGCAATGCCTAACCTATCGCTAAGAGGACTGATGGCTATTCCAGCCAAGTCAGAAGGATTAGAGGCACAACGCCAACCGTTTCAACAAATGCAGCAGCTGCTCAAACAATTACAAGCGTTATGTCCAGACAGTGAGTTAGATACCCTCTCAATGGGCATGTCAGCGGATTTAGAAGCCGCCATCCTTGAAGGGGCAACCCTCGTCAGAATTGGAACCGATTTATTTGGTGCTCGACGTTAACAAACTTTCATCTGCTGATTCTTTGGAGGATTCCATTTGTTCTGTTGCCTTTTCAGCGAGTGCTTCTTCTGATTGAATCAAGGGTTCCACTTCAAGATTACTGGGCTTTAACGTTTTCTTATCCAAGTTGGCAACTTCAGCCAACTTGTCATGAAAACGACTGACACGATCATACCAAGTTGAAAAGTCTTGTCCTGGCGTTCCTTCGCTCCTTTGCGTTAAACTGCCAGCCATCAACTTATCGAAACTGTCTCGCGCATCAGCAAATTGCTCGTCCATGCGTTGAATGACCTCTTGCCAATTTTTTAAGTAAGGCGGTAATTGGGAAATCTGTCCTTTTGCGCCTGACTCATTGGCTTGGTTTGATTCAACCGATTGATAGGCTTGTGCTTGCTGATAACTAACGGCTGCACTCTCTTTTTTATTGAGATCCAAACTAACGCTACTGAGCTGACCAAAATCCACATTGAGCGCTTGGGCCTTTTCAAAGGCTTTCTCAATATCCCCATTAAAGAATTCGGTCGCCAAACGGTCAACTTGCTTAAAGACATCAAAAACTGCATTCAGTTCAGCTTCATTTAAATCCCCTTCTATCGAAAAGCCAAACCGTTCTTCAAATGCCGTTGCTTCCAGTGTTTCTCGGCTTTCAAAATACCGAACCCCCTCGGGGCCTTGTTGTTGTGCTTGAGATTGTTGCGTCTGTTGATACTGAACATAGAGTTGTCGAAAGTCGACCCGAACTTCATCGCCCTGCTGAGTGGTTAATGCCAGTGTCATGGTTTGGCTATAGGCATAAGATTGTTGAAATTTTTCAGTTGCGGCATACGCTTGTAAGCCTTTCGCCGATCCATCAAACCGATCCTTTGTATCGGCACCCATATTTTGACCCGCTGTCATCTGCAATTGATCAGCTTTATTTTTTGCTTGTAGTAAACCTTCAAGACCATTAGACTTGTTGCTGATCGCGGAAGTATATCCTTCGCTCGGAGAGATGGCAGCCATAACAAAATTCCTCTAAACACTTGTTCTTAATAAACATTAACGGCCAATCATCCATTAACTTTAAGATTTATTTATTTTATGCAAACTGACCGTAATTTTGATAATTTAGTCGAAAAATTTGAACAACGTGTTTATGGCACCTTAAAGGGCGGCCTGAGACTCAAACTTATCAAAGAGGATCTGAAAACCTTCCAGCAATCTTCCGCTCTTTCAATATGGGATGCTGGCTGTGGCTTCGCCCAAATCAGCGCCTGGTTTGCCGAAAGGGGTCATGACCTCACCCTCTGTGATTTATCCTCGAAGATGTTACAACGCGCCCAACAACACTTTACGGATCAAAATCTATCCGCCACTTTTTTACACGGTGCCGCTCAAGATCTCGCAGCCGATTTACCACAGTTTGACCTCGTGCTGTTTCATGCCGTTTTAGAATGGCTCGCATCCCCCAAGGCCACATTGAAAGCCGTTGCCGACAAGGTCGCACCCAAAGGCCATCTCTCTTTGTTGTACTACAATCGTAATTCAATCGTCATGAGCAATGCTCTTAAGGGGGATTGGCGACTACAATTTTTATTAAACGATCACTATATGGGCAAAGGGAAAAGGTTAACGCCCCCTAACCCGCAATTTCCGCATGCGGTTTTAGATTGGCTTCAACAATGGGGGTTTCGCGTTAAGGTCGAAACGGGCATTCGAGTATTTCATGACTATATCCCCCCCGCAGCGTTTGAAAAAACAGACTCGCAAGAACTGGCCGAACTCGAATATCGCTATTGCCGCGCGCCCGATTTTCGACACATGGCGCGCTATATTCATCTGGTTGCCCAACGACATTGAGTTAAGATACCAAAAATCAGGCACCCTTTTTTAAACTTATAAACGGAGGCCAAATCATGTTTGAAATGGCAAAACAAAGACTAAAAGATGTCTTTAACTATATCGATGTTGAAGAAGAGGTTATGACCCGCTTATCGGTTCCTAACCGCTCAATTATCGTTAATATTCCCGTCAGAATGGATGATGGGCGTTTACAAGTCTTCACCGGCTATCGCGTTCAATATGATGACACCCGAGGCCCCACCAAGGGCGGCATTCGCTATCACCCAAGAGTGAATCTTGATGAAGTCACTTCCCTCAGTTTTTGGATGACCGTTAAATGTGCTGTTGCAGGGTTACCTTTTGGCGGCGCAAAAGGTGGCATTACAGTTAACCCCAAAGAGCTCTCTTTACTTGAAATTGAGCGGCTCTCTCGAGGCTATATTCGAGCCTTTGCGGATATTATTGGGGAGAGCCGTGATATTCCTGCCCCAGACATGTACACCAATGCCACCATTATGGGATGGATGGCAGACGAATATGCGATGATTTCACGTCGCCAAATTCCGGGCATTATTACCGGTAAACCCGTGCATCTTAATGGGTCTGAAGGCCGTGAACAGGCCACGGGTCAGGGTGCGCTTTTCTGCTTGGATGTCTATGCCCATCGCCAAAACTGGGAACCCAATGAAATCACCATTGCCGTTCAAGGCTTTGGGAATGCCGGTTACCACTTTGCTCAATTAGCACAACAGCAAGGCTTTCGTGTTGTCGCCATCTCCGATTCGAAAGGCGCCATCAAATGCCCTTCTGGACTAAACATAGCCAATGTCAAAGCTTTTAAGGACAAAGCACACCAATTAGGGTCTGCCTATTGTGATGAATCAATCTGCGCCATTGAAACCTATGAAACCATAACCAATCAACAATTGTTAGAGCTAGATGTCGATGTTTTAGTATTGGCTGCAATGGAAAATCAAATTACGCAAGAAAATGTCGATCAGATTAAAGCGCATACTATTTTAGAAATTGCCAATGGTCCAATCTCCCCCCAAGCAGATGAAATTCTTTATGCTAAAAACATCCAGGTGATTCCCGACGTCCTAGCGAACGCAGGCGGTGTCACCGTGAGTTATTTTGAATGGGTACAAAACCGTGCTGGTTTTTACTGGGATGCCAAAGAGGTGCAAACCCAACTAGAAAAGACGATGAAGAAAGAAGCAAATAAGGTGTATGACATGGCTCACCACTTTGCATCTTCGATGCGCACGGCGGCGTATATTCATGGAATTAAACGGCTGGCAGGTGCCATTAATGAACGGGGAAATCGTAAACTCTTTAAAAAGAACTGAAACGCGCTTTCACATTCACAGCGCCCTACAGAATCCGTTATAATATTGAGCAGTTTTTATAACCATTTGCTTAAAGAGGTTAAAATGCATTCAACCATTTGTTTTATCGGTGCCGGAAATATGTCACTGAGCTTGATTGGCGGTCTGATTGCCAGTGGTTACCCCAAATCATTAATTACGGCAACCGACAAAAGTGACGCCCAGCGACGAACCATAACTGAAAAACTGGGCATTCATTGCGACGCCAACAATGCAGAAGCCGCCTCAAAGGCTGATATCATCGTGCTTGCTGTCAAGCCCCAGTTGCTGGAAACGGTCTGCACTGAGCTGGGTGAAGCTGCCAATTTACAAGATTCGCTAATCATATCAATTGCGGCTGGCGTTCGCTCAACCGACATTGACCGTTGGTTAGGCGGCGTAAACGCGATTGTCCGCGCGATGCCCAATACCCCCGCGCTCGTGCAAAGTGGCGCAACGGGTTTATTCGCTAATGCCAAAGTAACGCTCGCCCAAAAAGAGCAAGCAGAGCATATTTTGCGTGCGGCTGGACTGACACTTTGGCTCAAGCAAGAAGCCGACTTGGATACGGTCACAGCCTTGTCTGGCAGTGGGCCGGCTTATTTTTTCTTAATGATGGAAGCTATGCAACAAACCGGGCAAACCCTTGGATTAGATGAAACCGCTGCACGGCTGCTAACGATCCAAACGGCTTTTGGTGCGGCCAAAATGGCATTGGAGAGCCGAGAAGATTGTGCCGCCCTACGTCACAAAGTAACGTCTCCCAATGGAACCACTGAGAAAGCCATTGAAAGCTTTGAAGAGAATGACTTTAAAAACATCGTTGAAACGGCAATTCGTGCTGCGAAGCATAGAGCCACCCAACTCGCCGACGAACTAGGCGATTATAAAGGAGCGCCATAATGTCACCCGCAGGTCAAGGAGGCTTATTTCTTTTACAATTTCTAGCAGGCCTGGTTATTTTTGCCTTATTATTACGATTCTTTATGCGGGCTACCCATATTGACTGGCGGCACCCGGTTGTCAATTTTATTGCCAAAATCACCAATCCACTTTGCGCTCCGACCAACCAAGTTCTACCGCGCCCAAATCGTTGGGACTGGAGTGCTTTAATCACAGCAGCGCTTATTCAAGCACTCGTCGTCGTTGTTATTGGCTGGCTGACAGAACGCCAATTTGGTATTCCCTTAATCGTGATTTCTTCTGTGACCGAAATCATGAATCAGCTATTGGATATGATGTTTTGGTTAATCATTATCCAAGTGATATTGAGCTGGGTATCGCCTGGCTACAACCCGAACACGGCCATCTTTTACGCTTTAGCTAGCCCTATTTTAAAGCCATTTCAACGATTAATTCCGCCGATGGGGGGGCTTGATCTGTCACCGATTGTTGCCATTTTAGCGATTAAATTAACGCAAATAGTCGTTGTTGGATCCCTTGCTCAATATGGCCAACGGCTGGTGTCATAGCAAAGCTTATGAAAATGGATCAAGAATGGGTTAGCCCGCAAACACTGCATATTGATACACCACTTGAAATGGTTTCAGGCTCGGTTTTACCACAGTATGACCTAGTCTATGAAACCTATGGTCAGCTAAATGACACCGCATCCAATGCCCTGCTTATCTGTCATGCCCTGAGCGGCAACCACCATGTGGCTGGCTATTATGAAGGGGATAAAAATCCTGGTTGGTGGCATGCTTACATTGGCCCGGGCAAGCCGATTGATACCGACCATTTTTTTGTGGTTTGCTCCAATAATTTAGGCGGCTGTCACGGCTCAACGGGTCCAGCAAGCATTAACCCGCGTACTGGACAGGTTTATGGTCCCGACTTTCCCATCGTCACATGTAAGGACTGGGTGCATAGCCAAAATCAATTACGCCAACATCTTAATATTGACCGTTGGGCAGCCGTCATAGGCGGCTCTATGGGAGGCATGCAAGTTCTACAGTGGGCCATCGACTACCCTGATCAGCTACAACATGCGATCGTAATTGCCGCCGCCCCAAAACTCTCGGCACAAAATATTGCCTTTAATGAAGTGGCACGGCGTGCCATTATGACAGATCCCGACTTTCACAATGGGCGTTTTATTGAGGCCAACACCACCCCAAAAAAAGGGTTGGCACTGGCTCGGATGTTGGGGCATTTGACCTATTTATCGGACGATATGATGGGCACCAAATTTGGTCGTGAGTTGCGTGAAGGCAAGCTGAGTTATAGCTTTGATGTCGAGTTTCAAGTTGAAAGCTACTTACGATATCAAGGTGAAAAATTTGCCACCAAACAAAATTTTGATGCAAATACTTATCTATTAATGACCAAAGCATTGGATTATTTTGATCCTGCCGCCGAATTTGATAACAACCTTAGCCATGCCTTAGCCAAAGCGACGGCTCAGTTTTTGGTGATCTCTTTTACCTCTGACTGGCGATTTGCACCGGAGCGTTCCCGAGAAATTGTCAAAGCCCTGCTCGACAATGATGCTGAGGTGAGTTATGCGGAAGTGAATTCACAACACGGGCACGATGCATTTTTATTGCCCAATGATCATTATGAAGGTATTTTTAGAGCGTATATGAAAAGAATTTTAGCCGATACCTGCGCGGAAGGAGCCTCATCATGAGTTCTCGTCAGCCAGAGTTTAACCTGATTTCTGAATGGATTTTGCCCAATAGCCGTGTGCTTGACTTAGGTTGTGGTGATGGCACTTTATTGCATCACCTAAAGGAAACGCGCCAAACAACGGGTTACGGTATGGAAATTGATCCCGAAAAAAATATTGTGGCAATTTCCCGTGGCATTAATGTTATTCAAAGTAACCTCAATAGCAACGATATCTGCAGTTACTTTGATGAAGATTCTTTTGACTATGTCATTATGACCCAGGCGCTTCAAGTTGTCAGTCGCCCTGACCTACTGATTGATGAAATGCTGGCGGTGGGAAAAGAAGGCATTATCACGTTCCCCAACTTCGGACATTGGCGCAATCTGTCAAGACTGTTTTTCCAGGGGCGTATGCCACAAAATGCGACCCTACCCAACCCTTGGTACAATACGGCAAATATTCACCTCTGCACCTTCAGCGACTTTGAGGACCTGTGTGAGGAAAAGGACGTTGCCATTGTTGAACGCAAGGTTGTTAATAGTCAACATCAGTCCAGCTTAATCACCCATTTATCGCCCAACTTATTGGGAGAAGTCGCGCTTTATCGTATTAAACGTAAACCGAAAATAGAGTCCTCATCATCCAATTGACGACCATTCAAGCATGCCATAAAGAAATAACCCTTAACGCTAGTTGCATTTGTTAATAATAATTATTATCATTATCGTTATGACACAATTACCTCACCATACCCATCACCGCCTGTCAGAAGGACAAGCAGGTGAAACTTATCAAATTACGGCATTAAATGGGGATTTACCCTGCAAATTGCACTTGGTAAACCTTGGGTTTCACACAGATAGCTTTATCAAACTGATTCTAAAGCGACATCAACAATGGGTCGTATCAGTAGATGGCAGCCGTTTTGCCATTGGTCAAGATATCGCCCAACAAATTGAAGTCAAATCAGCAATATGAGTAAAAAGCATCCAGCTACCCCTCTTCAAATTGCGCTCATCGGCAGTCCAAATGCGGGTAAAACAACGCTCTTTAACCGTTTAACAGGTGCCAACCAAACAACAGGGAATTGGCCGGGCGTGACCGTTGAAAAGAAGGTCGGTCGATTAAAAGTCAATAAACACCCTGCCATTCTGACAGATTTACCTGGGGTTTATAGCTTGGAAGACAATGCGCACTCAGGGCTAGATGAGAAAGTTGCACGGGATTTCCTGCAAAGCCAGCCGGTTGATCTGTTAATCAATGTGGTGGATGCCAATTGTTTAGAAAGGCAACTGTTTTTGACAGCACAGCTTTTGCATATGGGACTCCCAGTGGTGGTTGCCTTAAACCGCACGGATCAACTCAGTGCAAACCACTTGGATGTAGATATTGAAAAGTTGTCAGAAAAACTAGGATGCCCCGTTTTTCCAATATCGGCATATACCAATGCAGGCGTATCAGCGTTCAAACAAAAACTACCAGGCCTGGTCGAAAAACATCCACCATTGCACCTGGATTTACCCGATACTTTACATAATTCAGTGCATGAAATCCGTGACCAGTTACCAAATAATCAAGCGCAAGATACCTGTTGGAAAGCGTTACACATTCTAATGAATCCCAAAGCCGCTCCAACTGAGTTACAAAGCTTTGCGCAACAGCAAAAACAACAACTTGAAGCACACTACCAAGAAGACTTAGCATTAATTACCGCCGACCTCTATTTTCAATTTGCCCATGAAGCGACTCATCTGAGCTTAACTCGAACAGACAGTTTAAAACGCAGTACCACTGATCAAATAGACAAGTGGGTACTACATCCTTGGTTTGGTATGCCGATTTTTCTATTGGTGATGTATTTCATGTTTGCCACCTCTATTACGCTGGGAAATCTGTTTATCGATTTTTTCGACCAAACCGCTCAAGCACTCTTTGTTGACTTACCGACAAATTTACTCACTGACCTAAATGCGCCCGCATGGCTAACCACCCTTTTGGCGGATGGGATTGGTAGTGGCCTACAAGTCGTTGCTACCTTTATTCCTGTCATTGGTGCTTTATTTCTAGTTTTATCATTATTAGAAGAAAGCGGCTATATGCAGCGCGCCGCCTTTATTATGGACAGAAGCATGCGTAGATTAGGGCTATCAGGACAAGCCTTTATTCCACTGGTGGTGGGCCTAGGGTGCAATATTCCTGCAGTGCTCGCCAGTCGAACCCTACCGGATCCGAAAGTGCGCATAATGACCACTATGATGACACCTTTTATGTCTTGTAGCGCGCGCTTAACGGTTTATGTCTTATTTGCCACCGCTTTCTTTGCTGATCATGCGACCTTAATGGTTTTTTCGCTGTATTTAATCGGCATTTTGGCAGCCATCTTGACGGCTTTATTGCTTAAACATACGCTATTAAAAGGTGAACCTCAGTCCTTACTGATGGAGCTACCAACTTACCACAAACCTGCCTTGACCAATATTGCACTCAATACCCACAATAAAATGAAAGGCTTTTTGTTTGGTGCGGGCAAAATTATCGTCATCGTTGTTCTGATTATCAATCTATTGAACAGCTTTGGTACTGATGGTAGCTTTGGCCACCAAAACCAGAATGACTCTATCCTCAGTCAAGCTGCTCAATTTGCCACCCCTGTGGTCGAACCCTTAGGGATTACCGAAGACAACTGGCCAGCTACTGTTGGGATTTTGACAGGTGTGTTAGCCAAGGAAGTCGTGGTGGGTGCTTTAGACAATCTCTACCACACAATGGATAATCCAGAGGCATTAGCCTCTCCTCAACACGATCGTCCTCTCAGCGAAAAGCTCCTGCAAGCGCTCACCACCATCTCCGATAACGGCCAACAGTTTATTCATGATCTGCTGGATCCGTTAGGCCTTGGCCAGCTGGATAAAATCGATAATGCGCAACAGATGGTGGCTGAATTAAATATCAGCGACCGGTCAATCGATAAACTAATTGGTCACTTTAACGGTACCGTTGGAGCCTATGCCTATCTACTGTTAATTTTGCTGTATTTCCCTTGTGTTGCGACCTTCGCCGCCATTCGTTCTGAGTTAGGCTGGCGCTGGGCGCTGAGCAGTGCAGGCTGGAGCTTGTTTTTAGGCTACACCACTTCTGTCGGCTTCTATCAGGCCATGACCTTTAGCCAAAATCCCGTAACGGCATCCATTTGGTTGGTATCGATTATCATCGCTTATGCGAGCGTCTACTTTGGCCTTAGACACCTGGGAGCGATTTCCACGGTTCGGAGCTTTCCGTGATTCTATTAGCCATCAAGGACTATATCCGCAAACACCAAGCCGTCAGTCGTCAGGCACTTCAAAATCACTTTGACTTAGATGCCGAAGCATTAGATGGCCTTTTGGGACCATTAATTCAACAAGGTCACGTGATTGAGACTCAGTCGCAAGCAGACTCGACCTCCAGCAGTTGTCAATCAGGAACTTGTGGCGATCATTGTCAGCTGCCAGACCCCAAGCTCATTCTCTGGTGTGAAAAACCTTTAAAGCCTCTACCTATTCGCATACAAATCAACTAAAATGAGGTCTTTGACAAGGCTCCCAACACAATAATCCGCGAGCCTCTGCTACATAATCTTGATTACCCCGCACAGAGTCATAAATGAATAGATGGTTCCATAAAGGTAATTCCAGGCGTTTTTTTCGAATGGATATGCCACTTAAAATCTTCGTATCGCCTGCCTCTCCGATCCGGGACAGAGATATTTTTGCGACGGGCATCGACTATTTCCCACCGACCATCAAACAATTAATGGAACTGCAAAAAAATGATACCTTCTATTGGATAGATCGTATCCAAGACCAGAAAGTCATTATGACTGACTTATTTGAAGAAACGATCAATACCATTGAGTTTTTTGGTCGATGTGCAGAGTCGGTTTCCAGGGGAATTAATCCTAAATTAGATCCAAACTATTGGGTCACTATCAAACAACATCAACAAGGGTTTTCTACCATAGAACCGCTACGTGAAACAGCGCCTAAAACCTATCGATATTTCAAACTGATTGAAGAAAAGTATCTCTATTTTCTCAATGCGCTCATTGAGTCTATCGATAAGTCTTCCCCAGCGCTTTTTGCTTCCAAGCGCGAGTTATCTTATGGCTTTAAAATTGATGAGATACTAGAACAATTCAAAGCAGAAAAGTTCCAAAAAATCCCATTGATTCAAGCAATTTTATCGTTAGCCAGTTATTTGGGCACCTATATTGAAGCTTATCGCCAGATTAACGATGACAATATTTTGCGAGACTTTCCTGAAGACTGGAAGCAACAACAAGTAAATGTCAGTGCTTCGGGGGTCGCTTTAGTGATGTCAAAACGCTTTAGACCCTTTGAAAAGGTCGATGTTTTTATCTTAATTCCCGTGAGAAATGTCGTCAGTACTTTTAGCGGCACGGTGATCGACATCCGAACCTTAGAAAGCCAGCATAAAGAACGAGTAGCCATCAATTTTGAATTCCCTGATTCAAAAAACCAAAACTTATTACAGAATGAAATCCAACGTTTTGAAATTGAAGAAAGCATGAGTATCAACCTGAACCATGAACAATCTAATACACCGTAAATGGCCAAGTGCACGACACCAATTATCCATCAAAAACAGTTCACTTGTTTTTTTGGCATTGTATTTGCAAGGACACTTACTTTTGACCACTTACCAATTGGACATAGATATTCATGAATAGATGGTTTCACAAAGGTAACTCTAGACGATTTTTCCGCATAGATATGCCAATAAAGGTTTTTATTATTCCGTCTGCACCGATACAAGACTATGAAATCTATGCCTCCGGCATCAACTATTTTCCAAGTTATATTGAAAAGGAAATTGAAACCTTCTCCGATAAAACCCTCTATTGGATGGAACGAATTCAAGAACACAAACAAGTCACATCAGCATTATTTCATGAGTGTATCAATGACATAGAATTTCTTGGACATTGCATCAGAACCATGACTCGGGGGTTAAATCCACGTAAAGACCCGAGCTTTAAAGACTCGCTAAACCATCACCTTCGTGGTTTCTCCACCATTGAATCCATCCATGATTCGGCACCCAAAACATACAACTACTTCAAAATGATTGAAGAAAAATTTACGATCTTTATGCACGCTGTCGGCGAAGCAGTCATGAACTCAACGCCAGACAAGTTTTATGGTGACCGTAATTTACCCAAAAAATTTAAAAGCGATCGGATCGAAACAGTATTTCAGGGAGAAGATGTCGAAAAAGTACCATTGGTTCAAGCCATTTTGAACTTAAACCGGCTACTCAATGCCTACACAGAAATTTACCGACAAATTAATAACGATAACGTCTTAAGACAATACCCTGAAGACTGGACAACACATAATACGAATATCAGTGCCTCAGGCATCGCTCTCTATTTTAATAAGCAATTTAAAATGTTTGAAAAGGTAGATGTATTGATGCAACTGCCAATGAATAAAGAAGTGCTCTTTTTTAATGGCACCATTGTTGACATTCGGCGAATGGACAAAGACAATCATGAAAGAGTGGCAATTAATTTCGATTTTCCGGATGGTAAAAATCAAAACCTATTGCAAAATGAAATTCAACGTTTTGAAATCGAGGAATGTATGAGCATTAAGCTCTCATAAAAAAACTATGCCAGGAAGAAACCATACCATAGAAGCAGGATTTTTAGATGAACTTCCCGTTTCATTGCGTGCACCTGCCGCAGATTTGCTGCATTATTATCGGTTAAAACAGCTGCTTGAAATGCACTTTAACGGTGTTGATGACTATTTATCAAAACAATTCTCCCTCTCCCCCACCGAATGGCAAAAGGTATTGGATTCAGTCATTCTAACCAAAGTCAGCTACTTTGAAGTGACGCCACAAATGAGCCCTAAGCATATCAATCGTCTCATTGAAATTACGGCCTTTGCCCTTCATGAACCAAAACCCACTTTATCTGGACTTTACAAACAAGTCGAGCGCCACTATCCCTACTTTGCCTCTTGGCTTAAAAATATTCAGACTGTTCGAGAGGACATTCTTAAAATGGCGAGAGCGAAAGGAATGAAAACCAAAACTTGATGCCATTGAGAAGGAAATGGCTCACCATTGATTATTAGATTTCTTCTAATTCAAATATCTCACTATCATTATCTTCATCATCATTTTTATCTTGGTGGATTTCAGTGGTATCAAGTAAAGCCTTATCGCTTGGAAGCGTAATCGTCGGTGCTTCGGCTATCGCATCACGTAATTCTTGATGTTGCACATACAGGGTAATCAAACGGGCATGCTGCTTTGAAATGGATTCAAACTCAACGCCCACCTTATACACCGAGAGAGATGGCAGAAACTTATTTAACACTACCCGACCTCGACACACCAGAATATCATCGCCCAATTTCATAAAGACATTCATCTTCGCAAAAAATGCAAACTTATTAGGCGTGTTAAAACTAAAACCGCCTGCTGAGAGATTGACCCTCTGTACCTGCCAGGTTTCATTATTGATTTTTGCCAAGTAGGCCTGTTTCAACTCAATCAATAATTGTTCATAAGCATTCAGTTTTTCAATTAATAAACTCAATACCTGGGCCGGTGCAAATCCATTATCTGCCAATTCTTGAAGGTTTTTTACATAGTCCTTTGCCTGGAAAATCGGCCGCATTTTGCGCGGATATAAAAATAGCTTGCCAGCAATACTATTTTGCACCACCTCAATCAATTCGTGAAGATGGTCATCCAACTGCACATAAATGCCTTCAATCAAGGGCATTATCTTGGTTTTTTTGCGAGCCTTGGGTAACTGGGTATTCATATCCGAGCGAACTCTAAATCGATACTCTGGTTGTTTTCGAGGGTCTTCAGACCGAATTAACAACTTTAATAACCAGGCCATAAAATCAATACGATGATCCAGCATTTGAAAAATGTGTAGTGTTTCAGAAGCGCCGGGAAAAGCTTCTCCAAATAGAATCTGAATATCTCGGTTTAATTTTTGCAGATAAGCGGCTTCTTTAGCAGTCATCAAATGCTCATAAGTTTGCCGTTGATCGATTTCTTGCTCGTCTGCTGTTTCAAAAAACAATGGAATTTCAACATCATACCGAAAATATCGTCTTACATTCCCCATAAACATCCTTTTCGATTTAAAATGACCAGTCCTGGTTATTTTTAATGGTTGTTAATCAATCGTTGCTGAATAAATTGTGACACGGCATTGATTTCTTCCATGCAAACTTGATGTTGCATTGGGTACTCATGCCAACTGGGCGAAAACCCTTGTGCTCGTAATTGTGCCAATGCCGCCTTTGCAACAGTGTACGGGCAAATCGGATCCATTAACCCATGCGCGATTAAAATCGGGCAGGTCGTCGGTTGTCGATACAGGCTTGTTGAACGCTCAGGAAAATAAGTCGACAAGGCAATGATCCCAGCTAAAGGCTGTTGCATTTGTAACCCTGCATGCAAAGCAATCACTCCGCCTTGCGAAAAACCTGCCACCAGGATGCGTTCCATTGGTATGCCATCTGACACCTGTTGTGCAATCCACTGATCCAATAAGACGACACTTTGATCAATGCCCTGCCAATCAACTTGCTCAGTTAAATCGGCTTGACGAATATCATACCAAGCGCGCATTTTCATCCCGCCATTCACGGCCACCGCTTGAATAGGGGCATGCGGAAAAATAAAACGAATACCATGGTCCGCCGGTAATGCCAATTGTGGCACAATCGCTTCAAAATCATGTCCATCCGCTCCTAAGCCATGTAACCAAATAACAGCGGACGTGGCTTTAGTATTCGGTTCCATCACTAGGGGGTCAATCGCTTGTTGCATTAGCCAACCTCATTTCTTGCACTTTTACTCGACGCCATCAAATTGACACCATCCTATTGAACCATTTTAACCAAAAGCGGCCAGTGAAAGGCAATCAATTGTTTACAAAAATACACTCCAGTTGCGATAAAATAACGCCTTGTTAAAAAAGAGAGTCATCATGCCTATTTATCACACTGGCAAAGCCCGCTTATTTCGCCAAAAATTAACCATATTCGTACTGTGCTTTCTGCTATCTGCGCTCAGTGGCTGTGGAAAAAAAGGCCCACTTTATTTACCCGATGACCCTAAGCCAACTGCACCCGCAAATGACACCCACTCATCGACGACACAGGATACCCCATGACAGCCTTTGGTAGCTTCCATTATCATCCGCAACATCACACCCTTTATGTAGAAAATATGGCTTTGGCCAAACTTGCCAATCAATATGGCACGCCGCTTTATGTTTACTCACGTGCCGAATTCGAGCAACGGTGGCAGGCTTTTGATCAAGCCTTTGGTGAGCAACCACATTTGGTCTGTTATGCGGTTAAAACCAATTCTAACCTTGCCATCCTAAACCTACTCGCGCGCTTAGGCTCAGGGTTTGATATCGTTTCCGGTGGTGAATTGGAAAGAGTGGTGCGCGCCGGCGGTGACCCGCGCAAAGTGGTTTTTTCTGGCGTCGCCAAAAAATCAGCCGAAATCCAACAGGCGCTTGAAGCCGGTATTCGCTGTTTTAATATTGAATCCCATGCTGAATTGGATCGCATTCAAGCCATTGCCAAACGCTGCGACATGATTGCCCCCATTTCAATACGTGTCAACCCGGATGTCGATGCCAAAACCCACCCCTATATTTCGACGGGATTAAAGGACAATAAGTTTGGAGTGGATATTGAGACAGCGCCACAACTTTATGCCGATGCCCAAGCCTGCTCCCATATCCAAATACTCGGAATTGATTGCCATATCGGCTCTCAATTAACAGAACTCTCGCCGTTCGTCGATGCGCTACAACGAGTACTAAAACTAAAGCAACAATTAGCGGATCAAGGCATTGAGATTCACCACTTGGATTTAGGCGGTGGATTGGGTATCCAATACACAGAAGAAACGCCGCCTGACATTCAAAACTATATTCAGTCGTTGCTAGCACAACTCAATGACCCAACCATAGAAATCATTATTGAACCGGGTCGCGCCATCGCTGGCAATGCGGGTGCCTTAATCACAGAGGTGGAATATTTAAAACCGACGGCTCATAAACAATTTGCCATTATTGATGCGGCAATGAATGATCTGATTCGTCCAGCACTCTACCAATCACACCAAACCATCCTACCGGTCACGCCACGAGAAGATGGTCAATTGGCTAATTGGGATTTAGTGGGCCCTGTCTGTGAAACAGGTGACTTCCTCGGCAAAGACCGTTCATTGAACCTCAAGGCTGGCGACTTATTAGCAGTCATGTCATCTGGCGCTTATGGCTTCACCATGAGCTCTAACTACAACAGTCGTCCACGTGCAGCAGAAGTATTGGTGGATGGGGATCAGGCCTATGAAATTCGGCCGAGAGAAACCTTAGACGACTTAATGGGTTCAGAAAAACTCTTACCCGAAACTTAGACTGTTGACTAACAGCCTGCCAACCAACAATGCCAATAACTTAATTGCTCTGAGTTGAGCAATTGATTATCGGCTTGACGACCTCTAGTAATCGTCCAACTTGCATTGTTTTCACCGTTATCAATCTCGGCGTGTGGCAATAAGATCGCTTCAACGCCCTGCTCAGCTGATCTCGCCCATAAAGATACGTTACCGGCTTCAAAATCCGACCAATCGGTTAACCAATAATGGTGTTGCAAAACACTTAATGCTTGCCATTGTTGTTTCGACGTTAAACGCACGGGTTGTTTAGTCAAGGCCAAATCCGTTGTCAAACTAGCCTGCTGTGCAGCTAAAAACCACCAGGCCTGGTATATCTGCTCAACTTCAACCAAATAGCGTGCTGAGGCGATTTGCGTAAAGTCCTGTTCAGGCGGTTGTAAAATGTCAGCAGCACGATAGACGTCTTCCAAGAGCGCAATCATTTTTTGACACTGTAGCGGACGGCAAGGTAATTTTGCCAAGCTCTGATGCAACCGAGAGCCAATTAACGCTGGGAAACGCGCGGCTAATGACAAGGCCATTGAATTGACTCTTGGCAAACGTTGCAAGCCCTGCAAACGACCATCATCCAATAAACAAGTTTCAACCGATTCGACGATATCGCTGTTAACAAATCGCAATCGAAGCTTCCTCAAAAAGCCAACCGCCTGTTGACTCCCTGGCCACCCCAGCTTTGCCACCAAGTCGGTCCGTTTATCCTGTAACAACTGAACGATCTCGTCTTCCGATAACGATGAACTCACCAATCGCCAGGCCAACAAGGGTGAATGATCTAGTAACTCCAACAATTGCGGATAGCGTCCAACAAAATGTAGGAGCCGCAACTGATGGGAAGGAAATAGCCCGCAACTCTCCCGAACCCAAGCGGGTATTTGTTTACGCCAAAAGGCCAGTTGCGGTTGATTTGACCAGTTTAAGATTTGTATGTCGACTGGATAACTTGGGATGGGGTCAGCTGATAGCATCATTGAATCCCAACTCGGAATCGCAACAACACCATACTGCGGCATCCACTGTCGGCAATCAATCCACAACGTCTGCGCTTCAGGATCCCAGTAACAGTGTCTGGCTAATTGTTTTTGTGGTACCGATAAAGTAGGTTTCATTTACAAAGACTTAGCGACTCTAAAAAAGAAAGTTTTAATATATTCGGTTTCTGAAATAGCAGGATGAACTGGATGATCAGGTGATTGATGTGCTTGGTCAAATAATTGTATCGAACGATCGATATGACGCGCCGCCAGTTGAACTTGTTTTAACAGCCCATCTCGACTCATGTGATGCGAACACGAAGCCGAGACCAAAATGCCATCCGGATTGAGGAGACGCATCGCCAATTCATTAATACGTCGATAGGCATCTGCCCCCGCTTTCAAATCTTTTTTACGCTTAACGAAAGCCGGCGGATCAACAATGACCACATCATATTTATGACATTCAGCCGCCAATGCCTTTAACACATCAAAGGCATTGCCTTCAATGGTAATCACTTTTTCAGCCACACCATTTAATACCGCATTCGCATCCACTCCATCTAATGCGAAACTAGAAGCATCGACACAGGTGACTTCTTTTGCTCCTGCCACAGCCGCTTCAATGCCCCAGCCACCTAGATAACTAAAAACATCCAATACGGTTTTATCTTTGACAAAATCTTGCAAGCGTCGACGCGCCATTCGATGATCATAAAACCAACCGGTTTTCTGACCGAGTTCCGCAGGAATAGCAAATTGAGCACCATTCTCTTCAATTAAAATTTGCTCGGGCATCGGACCAATCGCCACCTCGGTATAAAGCGGCAAGCCTTCTAGTTCTCGACTTTTACTATCATTTCGTAACATCAACGCTTTCGGGTGATATAAGTTTTCGATTGTCTGAATCAATTCAGCTTTTAAGTTTTCCATACCGGCAGTGGTAATTTGTGCGACAAACACATCGCCAAAACGATCAATCACCAAACCTGGCAACCCATCGGATTCACCAAAGACCAATCGATAATACGGGGTTGAAAAATTCATATCCCTTAGCGTTTGAGCCGCTTGAATTCGTTTTTTTAGGAAGGCTTGATTAAATTGAACTTTTGGATTGCGAGACAATAACCGACCACAGATGAGCGTTTTGGGATTAATATACGCCAGACCTAACGGCTTACCACTGTCCGCCTCAACCGTGACCACTTCTCCCGGCTGCCTATCTTTCAGTGGCGTCGCCTGAGTATCGATTTCATTACTGAATATCCATAGATGCCCTTGTTTTAAGCGCTTATCTTCATTTTTTTTTAATCGAATACTGGCGGTCATGCCCTGCTTCCTTTTTTGTGTGCTGTGTTGCTGTTAATGTGTGCAACATCATACCAAAATTAGCCAGGCCTGGGCATTTTAGAGGATGAATCAGCTCCGTTAACCCTTATGTTCTTAGATTTCAGATTGAAATTTAACTTGGTTTCGACCCGACTCTTTGGCTTGATAGAGCGCATTATCGGCACGCTTATAAAAGGCTGTACTGGATTCAGTTTGAAAAAGTTCAACCAAACCAATACTGATAGTCACGGTTTCCTGCAACTGTTCAAAGTGCAAAATTTCAACGGATTGACGCATTCGCTCGGCAATGACCATTGCATTTTGCAATGTGGTTTGTGGCATCATCACCACAAATTCTTCACCACCCACTCGACAGAACACATCAGTATCGCGTAACTCATTGCAAATAGTATTTGTCATGGTTTTTAAGACTTCATCACCGACATCATGCCCGTAATGGTCATTTATGTTTTTGAAATGATCGATATCAATAAACGCCATTGAGAGTGGCGTCTGATAACGTTGATGGCGCTTAATTTCCTGGTTTAAAACTTGATTAAAGTAATGACGGTTGTAAATACCCGTTAATTCATCTTGAATAATTAACTGCTCTAATTTATTTTTATAGCGATATTCTTCAGTGACATCTGACATTAATACACTGATATAACGCTCACCTTGGACATTGGTAATCTCAGTGGCCTTCACTAAAAAGATATAGATGGCATCCTGCTGCTTTACTTTTGCGTAGTGCACTTGATCTTTATGCTTCACTAAATAGTCTAACCAAAAATCTCCGTTAACAAACTGCGATAAATAACCCGTTTCAGATACAAAAAACTCACAGATACAATCATGGTGCTGATGAAAATCTTCAACCGTTTTAAATTGACTAAAAAACTCAAAAAAGCGCCTATTAGCAAGCAACATCCGTTGGGACTTTACGACAAAGACCATTTCCGTTGCCGTATCAAACACCTCAAAGAAAAAGCGTCGTTCAAATTCTGTCTGACGCTTAAAGTGAACCACCGCTACCAATAGCAAAACCAGCACAATTATAAATGCCGAAATCAAAACAATTTGACGCTGAGTTTGCTGTAGATTAACAAATTGAAAATCGGATAAAGGCAGAACACTGACCCAGTTTGCCATTCTTTGACCTTGCAGGTCTTCTATAGGATGACTGATTAACAATTGACCATCAAAGATTCGATATTGACTGTCTTCAAACATTGCTTCAACGCCTAGTCGATCAATCAATGCCATATCTGACTCTGAAACAGCATCATTAGCGACATAGTAATCACCAATAAATTTACCCGTTTTAGAGCGCGTCAACTGTGCTCGATAATCGCGATTTACCAATACTACCGAACGCACTCCATTTGCTTCCGCTAACATTCGGTCAATCGAATTAACATGGGAGATCACCTCTAAGATCCCCATCAATTGCCTGCGATCATCATAAAGAGGGACCAATGACTTAAAGGTCAACGCAAACTTACCCACACTGAAGTTATTCATATAGCGCGGTTGCTGAAGCAAAGAGGCGATATCCCGACGAATTTGACTTAAATCATCATTTTTTCGCTGGGTCCAACTTCGAGCCAAGCTCACCCCTTTTGCATCAACCAGTTGAATCCATACTTCTTTGTAGGGCGTCTGCTCTTTAAGGCGTTGACTATAGGCTGCCAAAATAGGTTGAATGGGAATGTCCTGACTTTGAAGTGCTTGCTTCAAAACCGGTAAAGTGGTAATGGAAACCGCGATCGCCTGAGTTATCTCTGCTTTACCTTGAATGAGCACGGCTAATTCATCATTTAAATGGGCTTTGTAGAACTGAAACTCTTGTTGGCGAGTATTTTCAATTTTCCATTGATAAACGCTATAAATCGTGACCAAAGCGCCACTGCAAAACAGGACAATGGCGAATAAAAACCGTTTTGAAACCAAATAACTTAACCAAGAAGGTGACAACATAAAACTTCCAAAGATATCAAAAAACTGCACTCAATAGCACAACATACAAACATTAGGGAACGGTAATATAGCAGTTTTTTTTCAATCTACAATAGCACTGGGCAGGATATTGGTAAAAAAATATACCAATATGGTTAAAATCATTATTAACTGCTTTGGCAACTTGAGCGCTATTCATATTTTGCCTTGAAGTTCGGATAATGCACCATCATCAACTCAACTTAAAAGGTCGTTCTGGTTTAGCTAAATAGTAACCCTGCAAGTAATCCACACTTTGTTCAGTTAACCATTTCAGTTGTTTTTCTGTTTCGACCCCTTCAGCAACCAACTCTAAACCCAATGCCTTGGCCATAGCAATAATCGCCATAATCATGGTTTCTACCTCAACTGAACTACCAATGTCTTTTACAAAACTTTGATCAATTTTAAGAATATTCACTGGTAAACTTTTCAAGATAGATAATGAAGCGTAACCAGTTCCAAAGTCATCCAATAAAATATCTGCTTGCTTTTCCTTTAAGGCCTCTAACCCCCCCCCATCAAATGAAGGTTTTCCATCGTTGCGGTTTCCGTGACCTCAAACTGAAAGCGGCTAAGGCTTAGACCATACTCTTTTGCTTTTAATTCCAGTTGCTCCAACAATCTCTGGTTGTAAAACTGCTGCTGTGATAAATTGACAGCCACTCGAAAGTCACTCGGAAGCAAACATTCAACGATATCACGACAAACAGATTCAAAAATCGCCATACCCAATTTATCCATTAACCCTTGTTGTTCTGCCAACTCTATAAAACTTCCAGGGTATATCAGCTGTTCACCATCAACTTGAATTCGAACCAAAGCTTCAAAATGCCGAGGAATATTCGTATCTTCTCTAGCATAAACGGGTTGATAGTGCATTTCGATAGTTTGTAATGGATGGTCTATAGCTTGCCATATATGACTTAAAACTGTATTCGCTTCGCTCAACTGTTGCTCATCTTCTGATTCAAAAACCTGGAAGCCATTCCGCCCTAGGTTTTTAGCTTTATACATCGCCGCATCGGCTCGACGCATCAGGTCACTCACTGTTTTACCATGTTCAGCTGAAAATGAAATGCCAATAGAGACAGATAATCGGTGCTGAGCTTGTTTGGTTTTAAAAGGGTTAGACAGGACTTCAAGTAAATCCTGAGCAACGACTTTTGCATCTTCAGCAACTTGAATTCGAGTTAATACCACTACAAATTCATCCCCTCCCACTCGACAAGCCATATCACCCTCTCGGATACGAGATAAGATTCTTTGTGAGGCCTCTCTTAGTATTCGATCACCTTCCGGATGACCATAATTGTCATTGACATCTTTAAACTTATCCAAATCTAGAAAACAAACAGCAATTTTTTCTGATGCTTTTGGACTGGTTAACTTCTCTTCGATGAAATTATTTAACATAGAACGATTCGGCAATCCAGTCAATATATCGTAAAAGGCCAACCGATCAAGTTGCTGTTGATGTTGTTTGCGTTCAGTTAAATCAGAGAAGTTAGCAACATAAAAGCTTTGCGCTAATTGATCGTCATGCACTCGATAAATGGTTAACCATTCAGGATAAGTTTCACCATTTTTCCGACGATTCCAAACTTCACCAACCCACCAGCCCGCATGAAAAAGCTGCTGCCACATTTCCTTGTAAAAGGCTTCATTATGATAGCCGGAGTGTAACAACCGAGGATTCTTACCTAAAACTTCACTCTCTGCATAACCGGTAATTTCACAAAAAGCGTGATTAACATTAATAATGGTTCCATCGGTATCAGTAATAATAACACCCTCTCTTGACTGCTCAAACATCACCGAAAACAATCGAAAAGAGTGAGGAGAAGGAACTTGAACATCAATTAAATTCAATGAAATCATAACACTGAAATTTTGAGTTATCTCTGGATTGATCATCCGAAACCAGGCATCAACCAAACTGCCATCCTTTAAGGTGACTAGTTGGTGCAATTGCTTCTGCTGTAAACTTGAATTCAGCTTTTGTAGCGCCATTAAAAAATTAACACTACTCTGAGCAACCAATAGCTTTCTAAAATTAATAGACTTTAGTTGCCCAACCTCTTTTTGCAACAACTCAACTGCTATCTCATTAACTTCAATAATATCCCCTCGTTCATTAACTAAGATTAATGCCATCGGTGCTTGAAAAAAAAGCTGTTCATACTTATCAATATCTACACAATCGTCATCACCTGTTTGAAATCTATACTGGGTCTCTGCTTCCATTTCAGAAACCTGCTGCTCCAACAGATTGAACTGATGCTCTAACGCAATATGCTGATCAAGTAGTCGCGCATTCTCATCTTTATAAGCTTCGATATCTCTGAGCAAATGCTGACAAACTTCGGGCATTAAATCTTCATTTAACTGCATCCAATATCTCCGGTTTTGTTAAATAACCAATAAAATGCTGCTTGCAGTTTAATGAAATTGATTCAACATTCAATTTCAACAATACCCGCTCACCTGGTTTTGTAAGAGCCGAAACATCACGCCATACACCTAAGTTGCCATCACTTGCCCCTGAAAGGTAATCTTGAATATAACCATCGTGATGCTGTCTGAATGGATTAGGCATGAGCATTTTGATATTTTGGTACATCAAATCCTCTTCACGATAACCTAGTAACAACTCCGTTTTATCATTTACTGCAACTATAATGCCATTTTCATCAATCACAATCTGAGCAAAAGGCACAACCTTCCCAAACAGCTCAATTTTCTTCCACTCTTGTTGAATCAATTCGGTCTCGGATGTAAACGGTATAGTTTCTTCAACAAACATCATAACCCCTACTTGTGAAACCGTATCAGTTTTGTAGGGGGAAAGGCGAATCACAAACTCTTGATCTCGTTTTCTAATCGGTAGATCATGCTCCGCATTTGATTCAATAACATTTAACAGTTCCTGACGTAAATTTGAAATTTCTACACCTAAATCCAAGGTAGTAATGATTTGACCTAAATCCTTTATGCTTAAATTTAAAACATGACTCGCCGCTTGAGTAAGCCTTTGCACTCTCAATCGATTATCTACCATCACGATTGGTTCTTTCATCATCGCCAACATATTTTCTAAATCATTATTAACCTGTTCTAACTCAAAAGTTTTGACTTCTAACTCTTCATTAACCGTTGACAGTTCTTCATTAGTTGATTGCATTTCTTCATTAGAAGTTTGTAATTCTTCATTTGCGGACTGCAACTCTTCATTTGAAGATTGCAACTCTTCATTAGTTGACTGTAATTCTTCATTGGTTGTTTCTAGCTCTTCTACCGCTGTTTGCAAACGTTCCTTAAAGACGGACACTTCCTGCCGTAGAGCTTCATTACTAATACCTTCTTTATCATCGATTAAACCTGTACCACTGATAAAGGCTTCACTGAGATCGACCTGTGTAAAGCTGAGCACAAAAACATCTTCCGGCATCCCCTCGACGGACATTCCTTGAACAGATAAAAACAAAGCATTCTTCTTAGTGGTATTTTCATAAAAAAGCGCCTGGGTTGACGCATTCCCATCTCGTTTGGCCTTTTGCATTAATGCTCGGACATCAACTTTTAGATCCTCTCTAACTAAGGTTAAAATATTGGTATCAATTCGACCTTGTGGAAAGTTTAAATAGCCACTCACATCACCACGAATGTGCATTACTTGCCCTTGATCATCAATAACGACTGCCGTTGGAATCAGCTGGTCAAGTAACGCTTGGTCAAGCAGCCCAAGCAAGTTATTTTTCTCTTGCAACATTAATGGCATTGCCTGTTCTTGACGCTTACGACCTTTCGAAACAGATACAGCACTCGATACATGGTCTATCCGTTGAGAGATACTGGTTTGCTTTCGTTGAAAAATCTGGTTTGTTTTGTCGTAGGAATCGAACAATTCTGGCGTCACCGAATTAGCCGACTCTGCCTTACCCAAAAACAAATACCCTCTAGTTTTTAATGCAAAATGAAAAGTTTGTAAGACTTGCCGCTGTAAATCGATTGAAAAATAAATCATCACATTTCGGCAACTGACCAAATCTAATCGAGAAAATGGCGGATCCATCACCACATTTTGACGCGCAAAAACTACATGATCTCGAACCAGCTTCTTAACCGTGTAAACACCTTCTTTCACATAAAAATAAGTATCCAGTAATTGAGGATCAATATTTTTAACTTGATGTTCTGAAAAGGTTGCTTTGCGTGCCTGAGACAGGGCAAATTCATCAATATCGGTTGCAAAAATCTGATAATTGACATCTTTTTTTAATGCAACCGCCGCCTTTTGAAATAATATTGAATCGAATAAGCTTCTTCACCATTCGCGCAACCAGCAACCCAAATGCGTATCTGGTCGTTGTCATTGTCATTGTCATTGTGATTTTTAACTAACTCGTATACAACCTTCCCCAAGGCATTAAAAGCTTCAGTATCTCTAAAAAAATCTGTCACTGAGATCAGTAAATCTTTAAATAAGTTTTCAACTTCCATTGAAGAAGACATTAGCAATGAAACATAATCTTCTAAAACTAATATCTTATGAACTGCCATGCGACGCGCAATTCGACGTTGAACCGTTTTAAGTTTATAGCCACTAAAGTCATAACCAGTTTCATCCAAGAGACATTTGAATAGTTTCTGCAAATTTGTTGATGATCTTGGCATCGATAAATGAGTGAGTAATTTACCCGAAGATTGAATAAAACTTTTTAGCTCCTCTGCTATTTTCTGAGGAGGGAGAACCAAATCAACAAATCCAGTTTCAATTGCTGAATTAGGCATGCTCGCATATTTAGCCGTTTCATTATCCTGAACAATAATTAGCCCTGCATTAGCTTTGATGGATGCTACTCCCTGAGCGCCATCTGATCCAGTCCCTGACAATATCACCGCAATAGATCTTTCTGCCACTTCGTCTGCCAAAGAATTTAGTAAAAGATTAATTGAGGGCTTTGGGCCTATCAAGGCCGCGGGCGTTAACATAATTTTGCCCCGCTTAATTTGAGCATTGTGCCCAGGAGAAATAATATAAATCGTATTCGGAACTGGCTGCATATCTTTATTTACCAATTCCACTGGCATATTAGAAACTCTTTCCAATAAGTCTTTGAGGATAGTAGGGTGTTTTGGATCTAAGTGCTGAGCAATAATATATATAGCTGGCGTTTTAGGATTCAGAACTTCCAATAATTCCTTTAAAGCCTCTAACCCACCGGCTGAGGCTCCAATAACGACCCAATAAAGTTTGTCAGGGTTGTTATCCATAGCAATCACGACTTGTTTATCTTCTTCCATTAAATAACCTTATTGAATTCAGTGTCGTTAACCATTAAAACGCCACCAATTTTTAACTAAAAACACCCACTAAAATGTTTAGCTGTCAAATTAAAAGAACAACTTAAAATTTGATACAAATTAGCTTTAGAAGCTTTATAATAGCAACGCAAATTCATGCGCCCGTAGCTCAGCTGGATAGAGCACTGCCCTCCGGAGGCAGGGGTCTGGGGTTCGAATCCTCTCGGGCGCGCCATTTGTTTTTTTTCCTACCTGCAATGTCCAACTACATAATAAACTAAGTATATTGTCTAAACTGTATCAAACAGGAACAATTTATCAGAAAAAAACATTTTTTGAAATCTAAATTTACACTAACACTTAGACATTACAGAAAATTCAAACAATCCTAAGCCATAACGGACAAAAACGATTGGACTGAACCAAATTTAGAAGAAACTAATGAGAATTGGAGAGAAAAATAGAGAAAAACCCTTCAATGAAGATTCAGTAAAGGGCTTGAGAGGATTTTACTGAGCAGTAACGTTTTCTGCTTGAGGCCCTTTTTGACCCTGTGTAACTTCCATGGTTACTGTTTGGCCTTCCATCAATGACTTACGACCAGTACCGTTTATGGCTGAAAAATGAACAAAGACATCTTTTCCACCTTCTTGTTCGATGAATCCAAAACCTTTTTCATCATTGAACCATTTGACTGTACCTGTAACTAACTCTGACATGCTTTTTCCTTATATAACAAATAATTAAAACCAAAGCATCATTCGTCAAATGTTCTACTGAACTTTCTCAGAAATAGACTTTAGCAATTTCATTATAATGAAAAAAGGTTAGAAAAATAAGTATTTATCATTTTTTTTAAAAAAAATTTAACCCGGCTTTTTCTTATCGAAATCTATCGATAGGCTGTGGTTTTTGAACGTAAAGCGAGATCAGCGGGATATGGATCTAAAATCACTTGCGTCGATAAATAATCTGAACCATAGTGCTGTAGAAACTGCTGCAACAATTTAATCACCGCGATTAACGGAATAATTTGCTGACGAAATTCTTCTCTGGATTCAATATACAAGTGTTTTTCTTGGTCTGACAACGACTTTTTAAAATAGCCATAGATATGATCTAACACATTAATCATCCCACCCACTTGCGTTCGACACGCTAACGCTGCCTGTAATTTTTTTTCATAGGCTTTTAACTGTTCAGTTCGGTTTTGAGCGGTTGCATTAGCAACTAGCGGTCCCATTTCACGATATGTTACCTCTGATTTCGAAAGCAGCAAATATTTATGATCACGATGAAACGCTTGAAATTGGGCAATACTGGGGTCAGACTGCAAAAAGTTTCGCCAACGTGCCAGTGTGTAAAGACGTAACATAAAATTTTCTCTTAACCAAGCATCCTGCAACCGACCTTCATCCTCTATCGCTAAACTAGGCGCTTCTTTAACCAGGCTTTGCGTAAAAAGTCCCTGCCCCATTTTATCTTGAGAGCCAAACCACTCTCCAGTGGGTCGGTAGTGCTTAATTCGCTCCAAGCCACAAGTTGGTGAGCGCGATTTAACAATGACACCATCTAAATTTTGTTTTAAAAGATTGGGAATAATCTTGTCGATATAGTGTTGCAAAGCATCTGTCACATCTTCTTGAGTGCGGGTTCCCCTAACCCGTATCTGACCATCGACATCCACTAACCGAATCGTTTCTCTTGGAACACCCAATACAGGGGCTTCAGGGCAAAATGGGAAAAATTTTGCATAAGACTCTAATGATTGATTAATAAAGTCTTCTTGAGCGTGCCCGCCATTATATCGACATTCCGTACCGCGCAGACAATCTGAAACAGCCAGTCTTAATTGCGGGTAAGCTTCATTTGACCAACTATACTGCACCATATTTATCCCCTCATGTTATACAGCAATTGTACAACAATATTGACCAATATTTGGTATGATTGGCATCCTCTTTTTTGCGGATTTAAGTGAGACATTTATATGGCCTATAAAAATTATACTGCTTATCAACATGGTACCGAGCCTGCCGTAGGGGTTTTGATTACCAACCTAGGCACACCCGATGCGCCAACCAAACAAGCCTTAAAGCCTTATTTAAAAGAGTTTTTGATGGATCCTCGCGTGGTTGAACCACCACCAGCACGCTGGCTATGGAAAACGATCCTAAATCTAATTATCTTAAACACGCGCCCCGCCAAATCCGCTGAAGCCTATCAAGAAGTTTGGGGGCATTATGGCGAAGGATCACCACTATTAGACATTGGCAATCAACAATTAAGTGCTCTTCAACAAAAGGTGTCTAACGCTTTTCATGGGCGTGTTGAATTTGCACTGGGCATGCGTTACGGCAACCCTTCTATCGCTGACGCACTTAAATCTCTGCAAGAACGCAATGTACAAAAACTGCTGGTATTACCACTTTATCCGCAATATGCCGCAGCCACAACGGCATCAACATTTGATGCGGTCACCTCAGAGCTACAAAACTGGCGCTGGTTGCCCGATTTCCGTTTTATCAAAAACTATCATAAACATCCTGGCTATATTAAAGCACTGGCCAATAGCATTCGTGAACATCAAGCTGAACACGGCAAACCAGATTTATTAATTCTGTCTTATCATGGTATTCCGCAGCGTTATTACAACAATGGCGACCCTTATCCTTGCGAATGCCATGCTACTTCGCGTTTGGTCGCTGAAGAGCTGGGACTATCTGATCAAGACTATAAAGTGACTTTCCAATCGCTGTTTGGAAAAGAAGAATGGGTTAAACCTTACACAGATGCCACCTTAAAAAGCCTACCCGCCCAAGGCGTTAAGCATGTACAAGTCATTTGCCCTGGGTTTTCGGCGGACTGTTTAGAAACCATTGAAGAAATTGACCAGGAAAATCGTGGCTATTTTGAAAGTGCAGGCGGCGAACAATACAGTTATATTCCCGCTTTAAACGCCAGAGAAGATCACACCGACATGTTGGCTGCGTTAATTTTACAACATAGCCAAGGCTGGCCAGAAAGAGATGGCTTCGACGTTGCACAGGCAGAAGCCGAACGCAAAATTCAAGCAGAACGAGCTGAAGGCCTAAAACACTCGCTTATCACCGAATTTGGTAAAGATATTATTTATCCAAACACGAAATAACCCCTCCTCAAAATTCTACTCGCTTTTTTCAAGACAGAACCAGAGCATTTCAAAGCACAAAACAACCAGGCCTGGTTGTTTTGCATGCCAACAACTTCTATTTACCACATTTAATCCATCACTCTAGGCACAGCCACTCTCTGAAAATGATCAACCTCGATCCATAAAATGTAAATATTTTACTTTTTTATTGACTCGCTCATTAATCCAACTACAATATGAAATGTAATATATTTACATTTATACAAAAACAAGGAGCACTCCATCATGTTTTCCAACCCATCAAAACACCTAGGTATGCCTACAATTATCAGCTTAGCGCTACTAACTGCCTGCACCAACCCGAATAGCTCATCCAGTTCTCTTGATATTTCAACAACAGATATCGTTGCAGAAAGAGGCCCGTTACTAAATGCGGTATTACAAGACGCAACAGGCAGTCGTGCGGAAGCGATCGGACAGGGTGTATACCGCTTTTCGGGCGAGATCCAATACCCTATCGAAACTACCGGTGGCATTATTGACTTGAATCGCAATAGTATTATTGATGAAGGCGATCTCAAAACAAATGGCATTAAACTAAAAGCCAATAGTGGCAAAGTCGTCACAATCGCCACTACCTTAGCCGGAAACGAAGTCCTCAAACAAAAATTAATTTCAGATCTCAACTTATCTGAAGACACTATTTTTAGTCAAACGCCCTCTTCCGATAAAGCTATAGCAGCCTTGAGCGACGAAGTCTTTAAGTATTGCATCGAAAATAATATTACTGATGCAGCAACGATTGCTGAAGCACAATGGGAAACGATTTTAATCCCGATTCAAAATCGTATTGATCGCTACACCCTCTCACCTCAACCAGCATCTGAATTAGAACAAGACTTGGTCACTAATGAACTTTCAGGTCAGGTTTTACCCTTGTTGCCATCCGATGCAGATTACCTTAATGGCATAACCTCACAAGGAACCAGCCTGGATACAACTTTAGCCAGTTTGCCGAATTATGCCCTAGACAATACACAAAAACGTTCACTGGCTTATTTATGGAATGAAGAAAAAATGGCGAAGGATCTCTATCTCGCGCTCAATCAGATATACCCAAGTAATACTCTGAATAACATTGCAAACAATGCTGAATCTCAACACCAATTGACCATGGAGTCTTTGTTGCAGAAGTACAACATTGATATTGAACATTATGACGATGAAAACTATTCATACACTCAAAGCGTATTAGACAATTACGCCGCTGGCAACTACGCGCTTTCCGACATCCAATCACTCTACGATAGCCTTTATGCAACGGGGATAAGCTCCGCACAAGCGAGCCTAGAAGTAGGTTGTCAAGTTGAAGTCACGGATATAGATGATCTAACACAACAAATTGAAATTGCAGGTGATGCTCAAGATTTGAAAATGGTATTTGAAAATCTACGTCGAGGTAGTTACAACCATTATTGGGCCTTTGATAATGCACTAAAAAAACAAGGTGTTACCGATGGGTGTTGCTCTTTAGGTACTGACTTCTGCCATCCTGAATATCCAATTCAAAAAAATGACCAACCGACCATTAGGAGTGGTAATGGCAAAGGGAAACACTAATTACAGCATATGGTTACTGACAAAAAGATGTAAATAATTTACATAAACCGCCATTCCAACCCAAAAATTGGTAGAATGGCGGTGGTTACTCTGATTACCAAGCCAAGGTTAGTGATAAATTAAATGCCCACTCATCAACCAAAACTTTATCTGCTGCTGAGCAGCTTGCTATGGACACCCAATGCTCAATCCGCAGATCAAACCATATCCCGTATCTCAACGGGCATATTTTATAGTCAGGGACAAAGCCAAGAAACAGCCTTGTCACACACCACTAGTTTTGCAATTCCCTATTTAATTTCAATCCAACACCAACGTTTTTATACCGCGATCAGTAGCTATTGGGCGCAACTCAGAGCCCCAACTTTGACAGATAATACCTTTGAAAACTCAGCAGGCCTGGGCGATTTATCGCTCGCTATTGGCTATAACCTGACGAAAGATGGCAGCTGGCGTTTTCAAGTAAAAGAGAAATTCGCAACGGACGATAGCGAATTTAGCTCTGGAAAAAATGATACCGCATTTCAACTTGATTATTTTTCCAGCCCGCATCCACAGCGTTTTATGTTTTACACACTTGGCTACGAATGGATTGGCAAAGTCCAAGCTTTAAACATGCAAAACAGCCTGTATAGCTCAATAGGACTTGGTCAAGTCCTCACATCGGCGACCACACTTAGCCTGTCATTTGACTATTTTCAGAGCCGTTATACCGAACTGGATGATACTTTTAACTTATCCCTATCAGCTAATTACGCCTTTAATTCAAGCTGGTCGATCTCTGGATTTAGCAGTTACGATACTAGCAATACCTATGGCATCGGCGCTTCAATCGTCAGAACCTTTTAACTTAAGAGACCTATTGATGACTACGGATTTTGAAACACAAGAAACAGCCTTAATTAAAGCCGTTAGAAAAATGCTGAAGCCATTAGTGCGGCTATTAATTCAACAAAATATCACTTTTGTTGGCTTGCAAAATTTATTAAAGCGCACCTATATTGAAGTCGCCGAAAAATCCTTTTGCTTAAAAAACAAAAAACTCACCGATAGTCGTATTAGCTTGCTCACGGGTATTCATCGTGCTGATGTAAAACGCATTCGCAACGAGGATACTGATCAAATTACGGAAAAGGAAATCAAGGCTGGGTTAAGCGCTCAAATTATTGCAAAATGGACTGGTGACCCAGATTATCTTGATTCTAATCAACTCCCCAAACCACTATTAAAATCGAGATCAACAGAAAAAAATATAGCCAACTTTGAGGACCTAGTGCTGTCGGTTTCCAAAGATAAGCATCCTCGATCACTGATGGACGAATGGCTTAATCAAGGTATTATCGAAATGAAAAACGAACAAAATCAGGAGTGGATTTTTCTCACAGAGAAAGGCTATGTCCCCGAAGCTGATCTTGAAGAAAAATTGTTTTTTGCAGGAAAGAATATCGGGGAACATCTAGAGGTCATTGCCAACAACTTGTCAAACAATGCTCAACCGTTATTTGATCGCGCGGTTTACTACGATCACTTAACGCAACAAAGCCTAGACGAATTGGAGGCGCTGGCTAAAGAAAAACTATTGCAGGTGTTGATGGAAATTAATCAAAAAGCCAATGCCTTACAAACAGCTGAAAAATCAAAGCCCGAAGCCTTGCATGCGTTTCATTTGGGAGCATATTTCAACAAACACCAAGACCCTAATCATGAAAATATCTAGCTTCTGCAACCTAGCATTTTGGCTAATCGTACTTCAGCTAACCGCCTGTCAATCAGCCCAAACACTCAGTGAATCTGGGTTTGGTGGCACTGGCTCACCCGTGATCGCTCAGCTTGACGATACCAGCGGATTTGGAGGCACCGGTCACAGTTCTTCTGGCTTTGGCGGAACCGGTATTATTGGCACAGTTGAAGCATTTGGCAGCATCTGGGTCAATGGCATTGAAATCGGTTATGGGGATCAAACCCGCATCGTTTCTAACTTATCTTCAACCGACACCTTGAAATTGGGACAACAAGTTATTTTAGAAACTTTGCCCCTTGAAGATAAAACCTTGACAGGCGAAATTTATATCCACTATCCAATCGCGGGTCAAATTACTGCAATCTCTGACAACACCATTATTGTGAACCATCAGCATCAAATTCACTTTACTCAACAAGGACATCAAGATAAAGGGCTTAAACTGACCACAGGAAACTATATTGCGATCAACGGCTTCAAAAATTCAGATCAAAGCTGGACAGCAACTCGATTGAACCATAACCCGCTGCAAAAGTCCTTCTATCAACCCGAACCCCAATTATCGTTGAGTCAAACCGTGTCACGCTGGATTGTTGAACCAAACCTTATCCAGCACAACCCTTGGTCAATACTGCGGTCTCTAAAACGCAGTGCAACCCAAGAAAATATTCAGGGCAGCCACAAAATGCAAAAATCTAGCTCAAAACACAAATTTTATCAATTTAACAACCCCATTCACCGCACCCCAAAGCCTGCCACAGATCCGACTTTGTTACCTCACCAACAAAGGCTTTCCGCATTACAAAACCAGACCAGACAACTGAAGCAAATGCAACATGAACACAATGTAATCCACCAACAACAAAAGGCTCTTCAACGTCAAAAAATACAGGCTCAACAGAAAATGATTCAAGACACAAAAATAGCTAGACAGCCAACTCGACATTAGCAGCAAGAGAGTTTAATGGTTTAAACACTGACCCAACTCTAACCGTGTGGCGGTTGAGGTTTGACTATTTAAAAGATATTGCACCGACTGCCAAATACCCTCCAAACCAATTTGTTGAGGAATGGCACTTTCTGCTAAACGTGCCGCCCTTTGAATTTCGGTATCTCGGTCATTAAAAATAACCAGGCCTGGTGCTAATACATTTAATTTCACCTTGGGCGCCCAAGCTTTAGCCAAGCTTTTCGTCATGGTTTCTAAAGCGGATTTGGACGCCAAATAGCCGCTGTATTCTGAATGGCCTGTTGACACTCGTGCATCGGAAAGGGCAATCACATCAGATGATTGCGCCTGACTGGCACACAATAACGGATAACACGCCATATTAATTTGATAAGGGGCAGAAACATGTACTCTTAATAAATCCTCCAGCAAAGTAGGAACTTCCGCTATTTGCGAATCAGTAACCCAAATCGATGCATTATGAATCACCGCTCTCAGACTTTGCACTTGACGAGGAAGTGCTTTTAAAAAAGCATCCAAGCTGTCCGTATCGTTAAAATCAACCTGAAACCCTAAAGCGCCTTTGGATTTTAGTACATCGACAGAGGGTCGATATTGGCGATAAGTAAACACCACGGGTTGACCCTGTTCCAGAAATTGCTCGGCCAAATATAGTCCGATACGCTGACCTGCTCCTGTAATTAAAATGGCCTCTTGCACCAAATCTCCCCTTAAATCCAATGCTCTAATGCCGCAGTTAACTTGCTAAGATTAATGGGCTTGGTTAAATAATCATTCATGCCGGCCTGGATACATTTTTCTCGATCCCCTTCCATGGCATTAGCCGTCAGGCCAATAATGGGCACTTTTTGACCTTTATCTCCCCCTTCTCGAATCTGATGGGTTGCAATATAGCCATCCATTATGGGCATTTGACAGTCCATCAATACCAAATCGTAATGTCCCGTCTCAAAGACGTCCACCCCTTCCTGTCCATTTTGAGCGATATCGACCTGATACCCTAGTTTTTCAAGAATTTTAGTCGCAACCACTTGATTCACATGGTTATCTTCCACCACTAAAATATGCTTATGCTGTGACTCCTGTTGAAGACGAACTGGACTTGGCTGCGAAGTTAAAGAACCAGCATTCTGCTGAACAGTCCCGTTGTTTAACACTCTAGAAACCACTTCACGTAAAATACTTTGGCGCAATGGTTTCCGTAAACAATAATCAAACAACTCCTTCGATTCTTCACTCCAATGATTGGAATAATGTGACGAAGCCATAATTAGTTTTATATCGGTACAGCTACTTAACTGTCGCATTAGTTGAGCCAACTCAATACCATTCATACCAGGCATTTGCATATCCAGAACCCCCAAATCAAACCGTTCTCCTTTAGCATGGTAAGCATTAATGAGTTTTAAAGCATCCGCGCCCGAATGCGCTATGACAGGTCTTAAACCCCACGCCCTAAGCTGCTTTTCCAAAACTTGGCAGTTGGTCTGATTATCATCGACAATCATCACACGTTGCTGCTGAAATGTCTCGGCCTGTAATTGTTGGTCTTGCTGTATTTTTTCGAGATTCGTTTCTTCTAGAGGGAGTTCAAACCAGAATAAACTTCCTTCATTCAGCTTACTTTCCACTCCAATCTGACCGCCCATCAGTTCAATCAGCTGTTTGGTAATACTTAAGCCTAGGCCAGTTCCGCCATAACGGCGAGTGGTAGAACCATCTGCTTGAGAAAAGGGTTGAAAAAGCTTCTGCTGTTGATCTTGGCTGACCCCTATTCCGGTATCTCTTATCTCAAATCGAACACGATTAACCTGTGAAGACACACTCAATTTTTTTGCAATGACTGAGACTTCGCCTGTTTCAGTAAATTTAATGGCATTTCCAATCAGGTTAATAAGTATCTGGCGAATCCGTATCGGATCTCCTACCACCCAACGGGGCACTTCCGGAGAGGGAGCCACAATAAACTCAAGGTCTTTTTGGCTAAATTGCATACCAAAAATTTCAGAAACATCTTCAAACAGTTCATACAAATCAAAGCTGACTTTTTCAGTTTCCATCTGACCTGCTTCAATTTTTGAAAAGTCTAAGATGTCATTGATAATCGCCAACAAAGCCTCACCCGAACGCTTAATCGTTCCTGCCAGCTCATGTTGTTCTGTCGTTAAATCTTCATCACTCAATAAACTGGACACCCCAATAATGCCGTTCAAAGGGGTCCGAATTTCATGACTCATAGTCGCCAGAAATTCTGATTTGGCTTTTGAACCGGCCTCGGCTTGTTGTTTGGCTTGGGCTAATTCACGTTCGTAAGCTTTTTGAGAAGAAATATCTCGGAATAACAACGCAATCGACGAAACATTATCGTTTTGTTTGATGGGCGAAAGCACAATCGAAACTGGAATTTTTGCACCCTTTTGGCCTAATAATTGAGCTGATTCAGACACCACCGCTTGACCCGCTATTAATTCGGCTTTTAGCCTTTCTGGATTTTGCTCGTAGCCCGAAATGGCAAACGTTTCAAAAATATTGACCTGAGAAAGTTGATTTTGTTGAACACCAAACAAGGATAAGGCGGCATCATTGGCATATTGAAACTGACAGGCCAAATCCAACTCGCACACACCATCATTGAGCGACTCTAAAATGGCTTTAAACTTTTTCTCTTGCGCCTGCAATTCAACAGCACTATGGCGGCGAATTTCATCATGCAATTGGCGCATTTCATCGGAGGATATTTGTAAAGAACGCTCCATCATATAACGATCTTGATCGTAATCATGAAACATTTGATTAATGCGCTCTAGCAATTTTTGCCAGACTACATCAGATGGCGCTTCTGTTTCAGTAATTTTAAGGCGCTTTAGTAATCGAGCCAAAGCACTGTGCCTTTTGGACGTCTCTAGCATAATAAATTACACTTCCCGGAAGGTTGTCAATGTCATCGTTTGATTATGCAAACTACAACGACCATTGGATAATGGTGATAACTCACCATAAGAATAGAAACCAATCTGTTGTGTATTGTCAGGTAGCGCCTCTAAAACCACCTCAACCTCTTCTTCAACTCGTCCCTTTAAGATCAAGCGACGGCCAACACAACTAATCGCAATAGATAACACTGGCTCATCAGATTCAGACCATCCAACCGACTCTGCGGCTGAAAAAGCTCCATCAATCAATCGATCAAAGTTTGCTTTCATTAATTGAACTCGAGCGCCCTCTGGCACATCTCCAGCAAAGATCAAGCTCTTTTTGTCCTCGTCGATTTGAACAATGGTTCTTACCAAAAAAGCCCCATCATCCCCGACGAGGGAAAGTGGATAAAGTAAAGCAGTACTCGGTAACCCCTCGGCTAAATCGCCTAAATAGGTTTTATATAAGTCTAACGCTGGCGTTCCATCAAACTCAAACACCTCATTTTCAACGGACTTTGTTACCAACCGCTCTGGGCCAAATACATCCCAGCCGCCTTGGGAGCCATAGCCCATTTGAAAAGCATCACCATAAAAGCCGATCGCAATCACCTGGCCTGACCGCCATTTATGATTAGCCAATACATGTGTTGTTTCAAATCGCGGTCCGTCTCCCATTAATCCACCCGTTATTAAGACATTTGGCGCCTGCTCAACCAGCCCCTTTGAAAGCTGAGTGCCATTGACATTCAAGCCATCCGACAACACAAATACGCCTTTGAGCGGGAACTCTTCAGATGACTTGTCAGTCAACTGCATAGACAAGCTCGTACCCAACGCATAACTGTCCGCATAATCATCCACATTGGTGATCGCCACTTCAAAACGCGTTTTTTCTAATTGCAACAATGCCACGACAACAGAACCATCCTTTACCTCTGACCCCAAAACTTCTCCCGCGCTTGACCCTCCGACAAAAGTCACGTCAGGAAAAGATCGAAAAAGCGTCTTTAAAATATCAGGAATGCCATCAAGCTGGTTATCTGCAAAAACCAACCCTAGCGTGTTAGGCGTATTCATTGCGGTTAGGGTTGTTAAATCATGTGACCATTGTTGATCTAAATATTCAAATGTCGAAATTTTCATGGCCACCCCCAAATGTGACTGTTTTATAACCGAATAATTTCATATTTTATCTAAAAATGACTATAACATAATAAGTTTGTCGCATTACGTTCGACTCAATCCCTATCTAGAGTTTCCGTCATACCTCCGGATTAAACACTTTAATAAAAAGCGTTGCTTGTCTATAATAAAACCCTTGCCCATTAATCGAGAATCATCTACTTTTGAAACACAAAATTCTATTGATACTTGCCTGTTGGTTCATCTTGTCAGGCTGCGATAATAATGGTACTGCACCAATGACCACTTGGAGCTTTTCAGGAAGTAATGGCCCAGAATTTTGGCACTTGGTCGTGGATACCAATGGCGAACCTTATTCCACCTGTAAATACAGCCAAACGCAATCGCCCATCGATATTCCAGCAGCCTCACTCGCGACCACCAATCTGACAAATGTGGATTTTCAATATCAGACAACCGATGTAAAAAGCACGAATCTAGGCTATAGCATTTATGGATTTAATATCCAGACAGACCCTAACAGCCAAAATCAAACTGCCACCAATCAAATTGTCGTGAATGGCACGGCGTCTGAACTAGAACAAATTCATTTACATACGCCAAGCGAACATAGAATTGATGGCAAACTGTTTGATGGCTCCATGCACTTTGTTCATAAAGACGCTAATGGTGTCTATACCTTTGTTGCGGTATTACTGCAAGTCGGGGAAAGAAATTCCAATATCGCCACTCTGATTGAACATCTTCCAGATTCAGTACTATTGGAAAATGTACCCACCTTTAATTTTGATATTACCACTCTGTTACCCATAGAATCTGAAAGAGCTACCTACCGCTATACGGGCTCTTTCACGGTACCACCCTGTACTGAGAATGTAAAATGGATCATTATGCAAACCCCGCTTGAGCTGTCACAAGATCAGCTTGAGGTGTTTCAAACCCTATTTGACGGCAATACCCGCCCAACCCAACCGATAAATGACCGGATCATCCAAGCGGATAATACCCCTTCCATCTAGCATCATGAACAGTAACGCGCTAATACAGCCAATCCGGCATTGTTCAACTTGAATTTTTTGCGTTTCACTGCTATGATGGCGCAAATTTTTGACCTTAAATTAAAGAGAGACTACTCATGAAAAGATTAGACCAAGTGTTGGCTAACGATGGTGTTCCAGCAGATTTAGAACTGGTTATTGACCATATTATGTTCGCTTGTAAAGACATCGCTTTCAAACTAAGACAAGGCGAATTAGCCGGCATCTTAGGCTCAACTGAAGATGAAAACGTCCAAGGTGAAACCCAGAAAAAATTAGATGTTATCTCAAATGATTTATTAAAAGATATTCTAGTCAGTAACCCTTATGTAAAGGGTGTTGGTTCTGAAGAAGAAGATTACACCATTGCTGGGAATAACGATGGCAAATTCCTTGTCACATTTGATCCGTTAGATGGGTCTTCTAACATTGACGTTAACCTTTCTGTCGGTACCATCTTCTCTATCCTAGAAGCACCTGCCGATAATCGTTCTGGCGATCAGCAAGAAGTCTTTTTGCAAACAGGTCGCAAGCAAGTTGCTGCTGGCTACGTGCTTTATGGCCCTTCTGTTATTTTGGTGATGACAACAGGGAACGGCGTTAACTTCTTTACCCTAGACACCACTATTGGCGAATTCACTTTGACTAAACGCGGCGTAACCATTCCTGAAGATACTTCAGAATTTGCGATCAACATGTCAAACCAACGTTTCTGGGAACCAGAAATGAAGCAATATATTGACGATTGTTTACAAGGTGAAGAAGGCCCTCTTGCTAAGCGTTACAACATGCGTTGGGTTGCATCAATGGTTGCTGAAGTTCACCGTATTTTGGTTCGCGGTGGGATCTTTATGTACCCTTATGACAACCGTGACCCTTCAAAAGCAGGTAAATTACGCCTAATGTATGAAGGAAATCCTATGTCAATGCTAGTTGAACAAGCTGGTGGTGCATCTTCGACTGGTCGCATGGATATTATGGATGTTGAACCTAAAGGGATTCATGACCGTGTACCGGTTGTTCTAGGTTCTAAAAACGAAGTGGCGAAAGTTGTTGCTTACCACACCAAGTAATCTATCCCGAACCTTCATAAACTCACCCGCTTAATGCGGGTGTTTTTCGTTTAATACAAACTTTTTAAAGGATATACTCATGGGTTATTCTGCTGTTCCTGCTGGTAAAGATGTACCAAATGACATTAACGTCATCATTGAAATTCCGGCTTTTGCTCCACCGATTAAATATGAAGTCGACAAAGACACGGACTTAGTTTGGGTAGACCGCCTTCAAGGCGCTACCATGCAATATCCGGCCAACTATGGCTATGTCAACGACACCCTATCGAATGATGGCGATCCGGTTGACGTGTTAGTCGTAACACCCCACCCACTCATGATTGGTTCTGTCATTCGTTGTCGTCCGATTGGCATTTTTCACATGACCGACGATGGTGGTGAAGACGCTAAAGTCATTGCGGTGCCAATTGATAAATTGACCCCAATTTATCAAAATGTAGAAAAAGTTGAAGATATTCCATTACTCAAAGAACAGGTTGAACTCTTCTTTAGCCACTACAAAGACATTGAACCTGGAAAATGGGTGAAAGTTGACGGCTGGGGAGATGTTGAAGCTGCCAGAAAAGAAATTCTTGACGGCATCGCACAATATAATGCTTCCAAGAAATAAGCGTTAAAGCGCTCAACCAGACCTGGTTTTCTGCCAGGCCTGGTCATTTTTCTTCAAAAAACCGTTGTTTTAGCTTCCCGACTCCGCTTCCACTTCTGACAACATAACTTTTTGCCAAGCCCCCTTCACCAAAGATTTCTCAGCTAAAAACCAACTTGCCGGAACCAACGCTTTTTCATTTTGCAATGCCAACCGATGATAAGTCGCACGATACTGACGGTAAACTTCTTCCAACGCTTCTACATCTGACTCAGGCAGAATATTGAGTGTTTTAATTTCTTCTAATAACCGAATATTATCAGACCAAGCCGTTAAACACTGAAAGCGATGCGCATAACCTAACACTAAATATTGCACCATAAATTCAATATCGACAATGCCCCCCGATCCTTGCTTTAAATCAAATAACTGTTCATCCGTCTTATCGAGCGATGACTGCATCTTCTGTCGCATTGACACCACTTCTTCACATAAATCCGATAATTGGCGTTCTTGAGTTATAAATTTTGATTTAAATTTTTCATAATTGGATTTCACTGCTTCTGAGCCCACCACCGCGCGAGTCCGAACCAATGCTTGGTGCTCCCAAACCCAGGCCTTATTGCGCTGATAAGCTTCGAATGAGGCTAGATCTGTGACAATCATGCCGCTATTGCCGTTGGGTCTTAGTCGTGTATCCACTTCATACAAAGTACCTGTGGGCATAAAGGTGGTTAGCAAGGAAATAATTTTTTGGGTCATTCGCATAAAATACAAATTATTTTCAAGCGGTTTAGCACCCTGACTTTGATCAGAAGCTTGGACACCATCATAAAGGAAAACAATATCCAAATCTGAGCCATAGCCTAACTCGATACCACCCAATTTGCCATAACCGATAATCATTAATGGCAGATCTTCTGACGAGGTGACACCGCCAGGTAGCCCATTTCGTTTTTGCATAAATTGCCAAGCATATTGAGTCGTCACCTCTAATACGGCTTCCGCGATCCAAGTTAGATAATCACTCACCTTCATAATAGGGAGATGACCGGTAATATCGGCTGCAGCAACTCGAAACACCTGAGCATGCTTCCATTGTCGCAACTGATTCATAAAAGCTTCGTCATCTAATGCGTTTTCGTCTAAAATCGCCATCGCTTCGGCTTTGAGTTCGGTCAGCTTCAATGGTTCATACAAAATGCGCTCATCGAGCAATTGATCCAACAGTGCCGGGTATTTCACCAGCATTTCTGCAGTCCAGGCACTCAGAGAACACAGTTGTAGTAAATGGGGAACCGCTTGTGCATTTTCTTTCAGCAGAACCAAATAAACACTGCGATTCATGACACTACTAATCACTTTTAAAACGCGTTCGAGTGCAACGACCGGATCTTCCACCAGCTTAAGCCCCAGCAAAATTGCGGGCAACACCGCTCTAAATCGGTTCACTGCATCAGCACTAGCATGAGTGTAGGCACGCGAGTTGAAAAATTGATCCAAGACAGCCACCAACTTTTCACTAGAATCTAGCCCAACATCATCCAACATATCTACATCAATCTGACTTCCCAGACAAGCTTCCTTCAAGCTAGCATCCTCTACAGCCTCAGAAGAAGCTGCTTCAGCAAAAACCGTATCAAATTCAGATTGCACAAACTGCAAATGCTCAGTCAAGACTTCAAAAAATGCGTCATAACTGTCAAATCCCATCGAGTTTGCCAAAGCCATTTGCTGATTGGCTTCGGTCGGTAAGTCGTGGGTTTGTTGGTCATTCCACTCTTGAAGACGATTTTCAGCACGCCGTAAAAAGCAATAGGCTTCCAATAACCCCTTCTGCGGAACAGCATCGATATACTGCCTTTCCGATAAAGTTTGTAACATAGGCATTAATTGACGGCCTTGTAACAAAGGATCTCGCCCACCATGCACCAATTGAAATGCCTGAACAATAAATTCAATCTCACGAATACCACCAGGGCCTAACTTGATATTGCGATGCTTATCCTTTTTCTTAACCTCGGCATTAATCATCATTTTTAATTCCCGTAGCGATTCAATCGCCGAGAAATCAACATATTTTCGATAAACAAACGGCCCCAGGATGTCAAACAACTCCACCCCCTTCTCTGGGTCGCCAGCAATCACTCGCGCCTTGACCAACGCATAACGCTCCCAGGCCCGGCCATGAATTTGGTAATAATTTTCCATCTCTGTAAAGCTGACCGCCAACGGACCTGACTGTCCAAAGGGTCGTAACCGCATATCCACTCGGTAAACCATGCCATCATGGGTTAACTCCGTTAAAGACTTATTGACGGCTTGACCTAAACGCGTGAAAAACTGATCATTCGGAATGCTTCTCGCCCCCCCTTGCGTTTGGCCTTTTTCGGGGTAGACAAAGATTAGATCTATGTCCGACGAAAAATTGAGTTCCTGTCCACCTAGCTTGCCCATCCCCAGCACCAGCAAGGTTTGCGGTTCACCTGATTCAGCACCAATCGGCGTGCCCGACTTGACAACCATTTGCTGATAATGCCATTCAACGGTTGAAGCAACCAAACCATCCGCTAGATCGGACAAATCTTGCAAGGTTTCATTTACGATTGCCAAGCCGTTTAAATCTCGAATCGCAATGCGTACCATTTCTGTCCGTCGAATATGGCGTAATTGCTGATTTAATGCTGCCAAACTCTCACTGGCTCCGATCAATTGGGCAATCTGGGATTGAAGTTCTCCAGACTGATAGGCTCTTTGCCAATGTTCAGATGTCAAAAGTTCAGGGAAACGACGCCCCTCTCGCTCAACAAATAAACTCCAGGACTGAATTTTTTCGATGGATACCGGTGTTGTCATTCACTTCTCTCTCTATTAACAATTAAGCACGACTGAAAGCGCACTCAAAATAACCAGGCCTAGTTATTTCAAGCTGCTTTAGGCTGAAAATCTTGCATTCGATACAGATATAATTTGGTTTTTCGACGGTCATCCAGCTCCCATATTTCGGAAGGTTCAACCTCTGGCACAGCAAAACTGTTCGATACGAAAATCGCATCCGAATGCATTTCATTCACCAGCTTTTGCCAAAGCTTTGGCATAGGTTCTGGCGACAGAAAAGCATAGACCACATCATAATAGGCCAACTGTGATTTCCACAGATCCATCGCAAAAACATTGCCACCCCGAACCAACGTAAACAGCTTCGCAATTAAATACGGGATAGGAGCCGTTTCAACACCATCTGACCGCTCAACATTCACCAGTTGGCTCATGAACACGACATTTCCCCCTAAACCACACCCCAAATCCAAAAAACGAACCTGTTGTTGCCTTTTGATCAGCTTTTTAAGGGCCTGACGCGTTGTGCCATTCGTTAAATATAGCGGTACACGCTCTTTAATCGCATTAAAGAAAATCATCCAAAGCACCACAAAAATCAACAAAGCCCACCAAGGATTAATTTGAAAATGCAACCCTAAATACAGACCCACCGGCAAGCTAAACTGGATCAATCGCCACCAACAAGGTAAGCCCAATCGGCAACTTAAAAACGCAGCTAGAACCCCTTGTGCAACTGCGAGCGCCCAAAACGGATACGGCGGCGCAACCCAAAGGGACAAAATCTGCACCACACCCGCTAAAATCAACAACGCCAACCCTTGAATCAATAATGCCAGTACGATTTTGGGAAGTCTTTTCATTATCACCTCAATTTTGCACCACAAATTATCACTATTGCACCACTAACAAATAATTGAAACTTAAAATTACACTCTACATAGCCATAACCTATTGTTTAATAGTTATTTTTATTAAGTGGCACGACCAAAGCTATATAGCGGTTGAACATTTCTTCAATTAAAAATCAGAGGTTAGTATGAAACTTGTAGTCGCAATTATCAAACCTTTTAAGCTCGATGATGTCCGCGAAGCGCTTCATGAAATTGATGTGCATGGCATGACCGTCACTGAGGCAAAAGGGTTCGGACGCCAAAAAGGCCATACCGAAATCTACCGTGGCGCAGAATATGCCATCGAATTTTTACCCAAGGTGCGCATTGAAATAGCCGTTACCCAAGACAAGGTTGAAAGCGTTATTGAAGCGATCGGCTCAGCTGCTCGTACTGGAAAAATCGGTGATGGCAAAATCTTCGTTAGCTCTATTGAACAAGCGGTTCGAATCCGAACTGAAGAGAAAGGGGAAATCGCACTTTAGAAAACGACTTTCTCCACGCATCTTTTGTTAAACGATAAGGAACTTTAATTATGGAACAAATATTAGAATTAAGCTACGCATTAGATACCTTTTATTTTCTAATGTCTGGCGCACTGGTCATGTGGATGGCAGCTGGTTTTGCCATGCTGGAAGCGGGATTGGTTCGCTCCAAGAACACCACTGAAATTTTAGCGAAAAACATCGGTTTATTTGCCATCGCTTGTATTATGTATATGTTAGTCGGTTATAACATTATGTATGGCGATTCAATCAACTCAGTTATCCCTGGTTTAAGCTTTTTAATCAGTGGTGACAATGCTACAGCTGCGGTTATTGCCGGTGGCGATGATGCACCTTACTACTCAAACATGTCTGACTTCTTCTTCCAAGTCGTATTTGTTGCAACAGCGATGTCAGTTGTTTCAGGTGCGGTGGCTGAGCGTATGAAGTTAATGTCATTCTTTGTATTTGCCATTGTCTTTACCTCTGTTATCTATCCTGTCCAAGGTTTTTGGAAATGGGGTGGCGGTTTCCTAGACGGTCTTGGTTTCTTAGACTTTGCCGGTTCAGGGATTGTTCACATGGCTGGTGCAGCTGCTGCTTTAGCAGGTGTGTTATTGCTAGGTGCTCGTAAAGGAAAATATGGTCCTGACGGAGAGTCACGTGCGATTCCAGGTGCAAACCTACCTTTAGCTACTTTAGGGACATTTATCCTATGGTTAGGCTGGTTTGGTTTCAACGGTGGTTCTGAGCTAAAAATCTCAAACGTAGATGAAGCCAATGCGGTTGCTATGATCTTCGTTAACACGCTTCTTGCAGCTGCTGCGGGTGTTGTTGGTGCGCTAATCGCTTCAAAAATGAAGTTTGGTAAAGCGGATTTAACAATGATGCTTAACGGTGCTTTAGCCGGGCTAGTTGCTATCACAGCGGAACCTTTAACACCAAGTGCTTTAGAAGCAACCTTAATTGGTTTGGTCGGTGGTATCCTGGTTGTATTCGCAATCCTAGTATTGGATACTAAGTTTAAAATTGATGATCCAGTTGGTGCTATCTCTGTGCACGGGGTTGTTGGTATCTATGGTCTAATCGCCGTTACCTTCACTAACCCAGATGCTAGCTTAGTGGCTCAGTTGATCGGTATTGTTTCAATCTTTGCTTGGGTATTCATTGCAAGCTTGATTGTCTGGAGTATTGTTAAAGCGGTGATGGGCATTCGAATCTCTGAAGAAGAAGAGTTCGAAGGTGCAGACCAATCTGAGTGTGGTATGGAAGCTTATCCTGAATTTTCAAAATAAGCGCAATACTCAGTCAATAAAAAAACCCTGCTATGCAGGGTTTTTTACGTCTAAGTGAAGCCCTTAAAAAACTCAAAGGTTACGAATTTTATAAAGCAGCTGTAACCAACGACTCTTCCAACTGGGTTTTGTCACAATAGGGTGGCGAAATTTTAAAACCACTGCCTCTGCATCGGGGTTATATAAAGGATGAGTTGCCCAGTTTTCAATAGTCTCTAATTCCATTCCAGAATCCAACGCAATCAATTGCCAGGGTAAAAATGGTTCACCATATTTTGCGACAGGCCCCTCTTCAAGAATCGTCAACGGAATTTTACGTTCTAAAATCACCGTTTCAGTTTTTCCCGATTCGGTCCAAATTCGAATCACTTCTTCTTCAGCCAACAAAGTGCCATACGGTAAAAATTGATAATTTGCCGACAATTGACTGACCGGATAATCTGTTAATGGCGGCCCTTCTGGAAACTCAAACTGACAATAACGACCTGAACAACAAGACATGCGGCTCCTTTCAAAACGGTACTTTTTGTAATTTTAATGATTTCGCATTTTAATCGATTTTGCGCATTAAAGAAGGCAATCCCATCCAGAAATAGCAAAATAAAACCCAGGCCATGTTAAATTTTTCTTTTAATTTCAATTGAAAGGCGTAAAATAAAATTTATAAAAGATGAAAGCACAAATGATCAACTTGTGACTTATCACTCCCCCAAAGCCCAGAAAAGGAGTCATAACATGGCTATCGAATCTTTAAATGTCGTTGACAACAGCTCAATAATGAACGGCTTAAATAAGACCAACCAAAGCTTAACGTCCGGTTCACAAATTAATAGTGCGGCTGATAATGCAGCTGGTAGTGCAATCGTCGCTTCCCTAAGCACTAAAATCAATACGCAAGACATTGGCATTCAAAATGCCACGACTGGTGGCAATTTGCTACAAACTGCGGATAGCGCTGCGGGTCAGATAACAGACCAACTTCAACGCTTAAATGAACTGAGCATACAGTCATTAAACGGGACTTATAACAGCGCTCAAAGAGCAGCGCTCAATGCTGAATTTCAACAAGGGTTAAAAAGCATTAACGACTTTGCTGAGTCCACCTCTTTTAATGGTATGAAACTGTTAAATTCGGACACTGCATCTGTGGATATCGCGCTTGGCAGTGATAATTCAGCAAGTTTAACCTTACCAGACTTAACCACCAATTCGCTTGGGTTAAACGGGTTAGATATTAGTGATCCAAATAATGCCCTAGCAGCGCAATCTCAACTCACCAATGCCTTGGGCGTCATTTCTGAAAATCGCGCTCAATTTGGTGCTGAACAGAATGGCTTAACTGCCTCTGCTTCCAATCTTGCCAATCAAAATGTTAATGCCCAGGCAACGCGTAGCCAAATTAATGATACAAATTATGCCAGTGCGGTATTGGATCAATCAAGACTTCAAATTTTGAACCAAGCGTCTTTGGCAATGCAGGCTCAAAACAACCAAAACTACAGTAACGTTCTCTCGCTCCTAAGCTAGTTCTCCTCCCGCTAAAATGGCCAGGCCTGGTCGTTTAGCGGGTTTTCAATGCATCCATTGCTGCATTTGCCAATGCATCTACTCGCTCATTTTCTGCATGCCCTGAATGTCCTTTAACCCACTGCCAATCAACTTCATGGGTTGATAACGCCGCATCAAGCGCTTGCCACAAGTCTTGATTTTTAACGGGTTTCTTTGCGGCCGTTTTCCAATTATTGCGCTTCCAATTCGGCATCCATTGGTTAATGCCATTTTTAACATATTGTGAATCGGTGGTCAGCACCACTTTACATGGACGAGTTAACGCCTTGAGTGCTTCAATCGCAGCTGTCAGTTCCATACGATTATTCGTGGTATCCATTGCGGAACCACTTAATTCTTTTTCTACCTCACCAAAACGCAATAACGCCCCCCAGCCACCAATACCGGGATTCCCTCGACAACCGCCATCCGTAAATATTTCAACAACTTGCATACTACTTTCTTTTCCTTATTGTTTCTGATGCCTGTCTATGACTTCGGTTAGTCGCCATGGGTCTTTGCCCTTTGGTGACAGTTAACCAATTTTTTAGTCGCCAGTTTAGACCCACTGGCGTTGGTGAAAAAATCCGTTTTTTTGCCAAAATAGCATAAACATTTCCAAAATGTAAGCCTGCGCGTCCTAAGCCACGTTCAAATGAATGCCACCAACGACCATTAGGTTTTGGGCTGAAACAATTACTGGCACTGTAGTTGATCAATTGAATGTCATAACCCAGCAAACTCAGCCAATCAACGAGACGATGAACTCGAATAAAATGTGCCTGTTTGAAGCCCCCTCCTGTATTCTGAATCCGATTGATTATGGTCCGACACCCTAAAGGGTTAAAGCCGGTAATTAACAAGTGACCTTCTGCAATTAACATTTGGTCGACTTGGCGCAACAGATGGTATGGATCCACCACCGATTCAAGGGTATGGGGTAGTAAAAACACATCCACCGAATCCGGCTGAATCGGCAAATAATCAATATCAGCTTGTATAAAACAGGCTGGTGGAGAAACGGGCAGATGATCATCGACTAAGATTTTGTGACTGACACGTGAATTCACTAGCAAATCCGTTTCGCAGATTTGCCCTAATTGAATTAAATAGAGCCCAAAAACTTGACTGAGCGTTCGGTCAATAATCGTTTGTTCCCCTTTTAACAAAGCATGCCCTTGTGGAGAACGAAAGAACTCTGTTAAAAAGCTTTGAAATTGCTGATTCGTCATGCTCTATTAGGTCAGATTTGTTAGAATACTGGCATTATAGCAATTAACAGGGCAGACATGAAAATCGTTGGGATACCGACTTTATCGGACAATTATACTTGGGTTATCCATAACGCCAACGACGCAACAGAAGCTTGGGTGGTTGACCCAGGAGAAGCCAACGCCGTTATTCAATACTTACAAACCCAGCAATGCCAGTTAGCTGGCATTTTAATTACCCACCATCATTATGATCATGTTGATGGCGTTCAAGGATTACTCGATCTCTTTGGTGAAGTGCCTGTTTACGGCAATAAAGAGGGGCCTTTTAAAGGGATCAGTCACCCACTCAAACATGGCGATACTGTGACACTATCAGGAGAGATTTTTAACGTCCTCTCGACCCCCGGACACTGCCCAGAGCATTTATCTTATTTCAATCCTCAAGCACTTTTTTGCGGGGATGTGTTGTTCACAGGAGGATGTGGCAAAATATGGGACTATCCGCCTGAGCTGATGGCTCAATCACTCCTAACTCTTCGTACGTTACCAGACACTTGTGGTGTTTACTGTGGCCATGAGTACACCTATGCCAACTTAAAGTTTGCGACTATCGCTGAACCGGATAACCTCACAACCCAAATGCGCCTGAATAGCGTAACCCAAAGAACCCTAATGCAACAACCTTGCGTCCCTGCGTCCTTAGGTATTGAAAAACAGACCAACCCTTTTTTGAGATTTGACCAACCCCCTTTAAAAAACACCCTAGTTGACCGTGGTGCGAACGCCGACTCACCAGCCAGTTTATTTGCAACCTTAAGGGCCTGGAAAGATGCATGCGATGCCTCTGGCATTCTGGAATTAAATGACAATGATTAAAACTTATCGTTCTCCCCTCTCATTAATCAGCCTAGCCTTATTACTCAGCTTAACGGGTTGCGCTCAATTACCAGAATTACCCAGTCTGACGTCGTTAAGCCAACCTAAAATCATCGCCAGCCAACCTGCAGCAGCCACTATAGAAGATGAAAGTACTACATTAGAAACCCGTCCCCCTTTGCCTGCGCTCCCCGTCAATGAACCACATATTCCACACGATGAAGCTTTTATCGACCCATTTAAACTGGCGGTTATTCAAGTAAAAAACCAATTCACATCAACTGCCATTGAAAAGCCAAGTGATGATACTGAAAATGTGTTCGCACCCGGCACTAAGCCTTACCAAAACCTTTGGAACGAATTGACGGACCATTTTTTTATTGAACCGGCACACATCACCCATTTTGAAGACTACCTTAATTACTACCAAAAAAGACCTAGTTACTTTAAGCGAGTTTCATTACGGGCTAAACCCTATTTACACTTTATTTTAAGTGAAGTGAAACGCCGCCAAATGCCTTACGAAATCGCTCTTTTACCAATCGTTGAAAGTGGCTATTACCCTTATGCCCGTTCCTATGTCGATGCGGCCGGCCTTTGGCAGTTCATGCCCGCAACTGGCTATATGTATGGATTGCACAAGAACTGGTGGTATGACGGCCGTCAAGATGTTGAAAAAAGCACCTTGGCTGCTCTCGATTATTTACAAGCACTTTATAAGCAAAATGATTATGATTGGCTATTGGCTTTAGCCGCATACAACAGTGGCTATGGCAATATTCTGAAGGCCAAAAAACGTTATTTGAAAAAACACCCTAATGGTTTGGCCAGTTTTTGGAATATTCGGGACTATTTACCCAAGGAAACGCAACACTATGTGCCACAACTACTCGCCATCTCGTATCTAATTCGACACCGACGTCAAGTCGGTATTGATTTAGAGCCGATACCCAATAAGCCCTATTTTGCCAAAGTGCCTTTATCCAATCAAATCAGCTTAACCAAAGTCGCTCAAGAATTGGATACACAAGTCGACACCTTAAAAACGTTAAACCCTGGCTATCTAAGACTGGCAACCCCTCCGACGCCGTCTAAAAACTATGCGCTATTATTGCCTATTGATAAAATGGCGACTTTTAAAAAAGCCTACCAAAAAGCCCCTCAGAACTTCGCCGTCAACTGGGTACAACATAAAATCAAGTCAGGCGAAAGCCTAAGTGTTATCGCCTATCGCTACCATACCTCAAGTAAGGAAATCAAAAGGCTCAATGGCATGAGAACCAGCTTCTTACGAGCTGGGAAAACATTACTCATCCCTCTCCCTAAAAGCCATACAATTGCCGAGCAACCTTTAAAAAAATCTCGGCGATATCAAGGGCAACAACACATTCATAAGGTACAGTCAGGTGAAAGCCTTTGGACCATTGCGCGCTACTATAACACCACCCCGAGAAAGCTTTGTGAATGGAATCGCATTAGCATTCGTAAGCCCATTCGCAAGGGGCAAAAATTAGTCATTCGATCAGACCGTTATGGCAAGGAGTTATCTCATACCCTAAAAAATGGTGAGAGCCTGTGGATTGTTGCTCAAAAATATCGCGTCACAACCCAAGAACTCTGCAATTGGAATGGTATAAAGCGTTCAGATATTCTTCAACCTGGAACTAAAATTACTGTTTGGGTCAAAAGCTAACGTATGCAACACCCCGCTCAATCTTTGTTTGGCACCCAGCTTCAGTCTTTAATACTCACGCTTCTACTGCTGTCAATACCCCTTTATAGTTTGGCTGCAGTGGATCGCAGCCAACTCACGGCCAAGCAACAAACTTTTTTAAAAGCTTATGAAGCAATTAAAGCCAATGATCGACCACTGATAGCCAAATATAAACAGCAATTAGTCAATTACAGTCTATATCACTATCTTCCCTATTTAGACTATATGTACCATTTAGAGGAAACGCCTGCGCCACTAATTGAAACCTATCTGGCTAACACCCAACAAAGCCCTTTGCCCTTCTTTTTAAAACGAAAATGGCTTTATCATCTAGGCAAAACACAACAATGGTCCCTGTTTCTTAAACATTACCCAGGGTCACAAATTAACTCAACCAGTCTAAGTTGCTATGCGCTTCGCGCAACCATTGCCCAACAGTCACCTGATTCAGTTCTGACCCAAGCTAAGCAGCTATGGGTGGAGTCATTGGTCATACCGTCTGCCTGCAAGCCGCTTGATCGGTATTTACGTCAAAAAAAGGCTCTCACTGGCTCTATGGTTTGGCAGAAAATTCAGCTGTCCATGCAAAAAGGCAAGATTCATATTGCCAAAAAAGTTGGCCGAGATCTTTCAAAGATTGAACAGAAAGCGTTAGCCTACTGGCTAAAAGTCTACCGAACCCCTGAGTTAGTCACTCGAGCAATGCCCGCAGGGATTTCGCCCGTTATTCGACAGCAAATTTTCAAACAAGGCATCTTACGGTATGCCTATAGCAAGCCTCATAAGGCATTGTCTTTACTCGAAAAACGCGCGACCCAATACGGTTTAAACATTGAAGAAGTCAGTGCGATTACCAAGACCATTGGCCTGCGAATGGCATATCGTTATGACCCTTCTGCCAGTGAAACTTTGGCTCAAATTGACCAAGCGAGCAAAGACAATAAAACCCTAGAATGGGAGTTACAACTCACTATTCGCAATAGCGATTGGCTGCGATATATGGACTTATATGACCGAATGCCCAGTGACTATCAGAACAAGAATCGCTGGCAATACTGGCTCGCCCGCTCCCTGTCAAAACTCAACCGAGCAAATGAAGCAAAAAGCATCTATCAACGTCTTGCTCAACAACGCAATTTTTATGGTTTTTTGGCTGCCGATTGGTTAAACCAACCTTATCGGTTCAACCCAGCAACCAGTCAATCTCAAAGTAAAGCCAGCTTACAGAAAAAATACCCACAGCTTCGCATTATTGAAGAATTGATCGCCATCGACTGGAAAATCAGTTTAAAAAGGGAATGGTATCATTTGTTAGAGCATACAGATGCGAACGACTTTGAAGCCATTGCCAATCTAATGTCGGATTGGAATCAACACCATCTTGCCATTCAAACCATCTCTAAAGTCAAAAAATGGGATGACTTATCATTGCGCTTCCCAACCCCCTATAAAGAGCCCGTCATGCAGGCGGCTAACAAAAACACCATTGATCCCGCTTGGGTTTATGGTGTCATGCGTCGAGAAAGCGCTTTTGCCAATAATATCAGTTCATCTGCAGGTGCGATTGGGCTGATGCAACTGATGCCCAATACGGCGCGTTATATAGGCAAAAAGATAGGGCTACCGAAATGGCGTTATAATCGACTTACGCACGCACAAGATAACATTCAACTGGGCAGTGCGTATCTCAGTTATTTACACCAAAAATATAATGGTAGTCGTATTCTCGCTACCGCTGCTTACAATGCGGGACCCAAACGAGTTGATCAATGGATCCCAAAACACCAAACTATGGCGGCAGACCAATGGATTGATACCATCCCTTTTTCTGAAACCCGCGGCTATGTCAAAGCGGTTCTAGAATACACCACCATCTTTAAATCAATCCTCAATAAAAAGTATGATCGTTTAGAAAACTTTATGCACCCTATCGGTGGCCAATAGCCTCCCCCCTTTTCGACAGACAGCAGCTAGCCTAAAAAGCATCGCCTTTTCTCCATAACGAGCACATCTATTAGAAAATTGAGATAAAAAAAAGCCCCAGGGACACCTGAGGCTTGAAATGCATTAATTCCCTTTCGAGAAATAATCAGAGGAGGATACTCATGAAAAAACCATGAATTGAGCACAGTTTAATAGAAAAAATTTATATTGTCAAATCCTAATATTAAAAATTCCATAAAAACTTCATAAGCTATCCTTATATTTTCCGCCAAGTGGTGCCGGTGGCGCTATCCAACAGCTCAATGCCTTGCGCCAATAATTCATCTCGAATCGCATCTGACCGAGCAAAATCTTTAGCTTGACGTGCAGCAGCCCGCTCAGCGATTAATGACTCTATCGCTTGATCATCAAGGCTTGATACAGAAGGTTGTGATTTAAAAAACTGCTCTGGCGTCTGTTGCAACAACCCCAATTGATTGGCCAATTTCTTCAGTAAAACAGCCAGGCCTGGTTGTTTTTGAATATTAATCTGCTTCGCCAATTCAAATAACACCGCCAACGCTTGCGGGGTATTTAAGTCATCATTCATTGCAGCCATAAATTCTACTTCTAGCTCTGACTGAGCGACTGATGCGGAGGCCAAGTCATCCGTCGGAATAGCTTCTAATGCAGAATAGAGACGTCCAACACTGGCTTTGGCATTATTTAAGTTTTCTTCAGAATAATTAACTGGGCTACGATAATGACTGGCCAATAAAAAATAACGAATCACTTCAGGATGATACTGCTTTAGCACTTCTCGAATGGTAAAAAAGTTACCCAAGGACTTCGACATCTTTTCGTCATCAATGCGCACAAACCCACAGTGCATCCATAAGTTGACATAGGTTTCACCAGTGGCACATTCTGATTGGGCAATTTCATTTTCATGATGTGGAAAACTTAAATCCATACCACCGCCATGAATATCAAAATGGCTCCCTAAACAGTCTGTTGACATAGCAGAACATTCAATATGCCATCCAGGACGCCCGTCTCCCCACGGAGAAGGCCAGGCAGGTTCATTTTCTTTAGAGGCCTTCCACAATACAAAATCTAATGGATCCTTTTTTGCGGTATTGATTTCAACCCGCGCACCGGATTCTAAATCGGCAAGCGTTTTGCCCGATAAACGGCCATAATCTTCATCGGCTTTAACATGAAAATAGACATCGCCATTGTCTGCGGCATAAGCAAATCCCTTATCCACCAGCTTCGCAATCATTTGCTCAATTTTCGGCATATAATCCGTTGCTTTTGGCTCAATATCCGGACGCAACACATTTAATGCAGCTTCGTCTTCGTGCATTGCCTCAATAAAACGCTGTGTTAACGATTGAATGGATTCTTGATTTTCGAGGGCTCGCTTAATAATCTTGTCATCAATATCGGTGATATTTCTAACATAAGTCACCTCATACCCCTGTTGTCGCAAATGACGTACGAGGGTATCAAACACCACCATCACTCTGGCATGTCCTACATGACAAAAATCATAGACCGTCACGCCACAGACATAAAGTCCAACCTGATTCGGCTTTATCGGCTTAAAAGTTTCTTTTTTTCGTGTTTCCGTATTATAAAATTTTAACGGTTCTGAACCAGAAGATAAGTTCTCCATTAAACTTGACTCCATGTATCTCTAAGCCCAACCGTTTTATTAAACACTAAGGCTTGCTTGGCTTGGTTATCTCGGCAAAAATACCCTTCACGTTCAAATTGATAAGCTTTTTCTGGCTGAGCATCAGCCATATTGGCTTCAACAAATCCTTGCTTAATGACCAAAGATTCGGGATTAATCACCGCTTCAAAATCATCCGATTTTGCCGGGTTTGGCACACTAAACAAGCGATCATATAGTCGAAATTCTGCGGATAACGCCTGGGTTGCTTCGACAAAATGAATCACCCCTTTGACCTTACGTCCATCTGCAGGGTTTTTGCCCAAGGTTTCTGGATCATAGGTAGCATAAATTTTCGTCACTTTGCCAGTATCATCCGTTTCCATTTTGTGCGCTTTAATGACATAGGCATTTCTCAAACGCACTTCTTTATCGAGGGCTAAACGCTTCCATTTTTTATTAGGTGCAACCTCCACAAAATCGGCCTGGTCAATATAAAGGCGACGGCTAAAATGAATCGTTCTTTGTCCCATCGCCTCATTTTGGGGATGTAAAGGCGCTGACAGGGTTTCTAACTGATCTTCAGGATAGTTTTCAATAATAAGCTCAACAGGATCAACCACCCCCATTGTTCTAGGAGCGACCACATTCAGATCGTCCCGAATCGCGGCTTCTAATATACCCATTTCGGTCATACTATCGACCTTTGAGATACCGATACGCTCAGCAAAATCACGAATAGCCGCTGGTGTCACCCCACGACGTCTTAATCCAGAAAGGGTCGGCATCCGCGGATCATTCCAGCCTGACACCAATTCATCTTGCACCAGTTGATGCAATTTGCGTTTGGACATCATCGTATATTCAAGATTCAGACGCGAAAATTCATATTGATATGGACGATCAGGACGATTAAAGTCCTCTAAATGATCCAGTACCCAATCGTACAAACGACGATTGTCTTGGAATTCAAGAGTACAAAGAGAATGCGTTACCCCTTCAATTGCATCAGAAATACAATGAGCAAAATCATACATTGGGTAGATACACCATTCATTCCCCGTCTGATGATGGTAAGCAAAACGGATACGATATAAAGCTGGATCCCGCAGGCACATAAAGGCCGAAGACATATCGATTTTTGCCCTCAACACACATTCACCCTCTTTAAAGTCACCGGCTTTCATTTTGGCAAATAACGCTAAGTTCTCCGCTACTGAGGTATCACGATACGGGCTATCTTTTCCAGGCTCCGTTAAAGTCCCTCTATAAGCACGGGTTTCTTCTGCATTTAGAAAGCAAACATAGGCTAACCCTTTTTCAATCAATTCAACCGCGTACTGATAAAAACGGTCAAAATAATTGGAGGAATAGCGAGGCTCACCTGCCCAATCAAACCCCAACCAAGCAACATCTTTTTTAATGGCTTCAACGTATTCCATTTCTTCTTTGGTCGGATTGGTATCATCGAAACGTAAATTGCAAAGGCCTTGATAATCCTCTGCCAAACCAAAGTTCAAACAAATTGATTTTGCATGGCCGATATGAAGGTACCCATTTGGCTCTGGCGGAAAGCGTGTTTGAACCTGAGAGATTCGATTAGAATCCAGATCCTTATCAATAATTTGACGGATAAAATTGGTGGGTTTATCGACTGGGGATGCAGTGTTTTGACTCATGTGAAATTAAACCTGTCTAGTCTAAAAATAATAACCGAGCATTATACCACGCACACTGATGCAAGCAGTTGATAATGTCTGAAGTTGCCTATCGAATTGATTAATAAAGATACGGAATCAGTCGCTGTGTTCGTCGTTGATAATCGACATAATCGGTAAACCGATTTATTAACAACTGCTCTTCGTAATGCAGTTTTATCAATAAATCGAATACCAGAACCCCAAATAAAACACTGGTTTCAAACGACGCATGAGTGACCGTCATCGGAAAAAACACATAAAGTAGCGAGGCATACATCGGATGTCTGATCCAACGGTAGGGACCGGTTTGCACTAAAACACCATCCGGGCGTGGATCAGGAACGATATTAAACCGCCCTAAATGCATGGTCAAAACCGCCCAAATGGCTAACAGTGCGCCAGCAAGTTGCATAAGACCCCAAACATTGAGAGCAATCCAATCCGCTGAAAGTAGCATCCCTGCCATGGCCAAAAACTGAATAGCGACCAACCCATAGGACAACGCCGGTTTCTTTATAGACCCTTTCATATCCGAGCTCATTCATCCACCTTCATTATCATCCTCAACCAATAATAAAAAATTTAAATAATACATGACAGTCTGGTGACGGGGACAGATTTAAAACCATCCTCCGAAAAACAAACTTCCAGTCTGATCTCAGCCAAAAATCCAATATTCGGCGCCATACAAAATGTCATCATGCTAAAATAATGACCACTTTTATTTGGGAGTTCAACCATGAAACGTTTTTTACTTTGGGCCCTTTTGAGCCAATTATTCTTCTTCAATAGTGCTTTTGCAGCCGACCAAAAGTTACCACAAGTACTGATTGAAACCACGAAAGGCAATATTATTATTGAACTTTACCCCAATAAAGCCCCTAAAACGGTAAAAAACTTTTTACGATACGTAAATGAAGGTTTTTATGAAGGAACGATCTTCCATCGAGTGATTCCGAACTTTATGATTCAAGGCGGTGGCTTCACTGAGCAGATGCATCAAAAGAAAACGCATGCCCCCATTCAAAACGAAGCCGACAATGGCCTTAAAAATCAAATTGGCACCGTCGCTATGGCACGTACCAATGACCCGCATTCTGCCTCATCTCAGTTTTTTATCAATGTCGCTCAAAACAGTTTTTTAGACTTTCGTGAAAAAACCGAACGTGCTTATGGCTATGCTGTATTCGGTCGTGTCATTAAAGGAATGCGCGTCGTGAATCAAATTCGTCAAGCCAAAACCGGTTTTAACAGCGGAATGGGCGATGTGCCTTTATCCCCAATCATTATGACGAAGGTTACACAAATACAATAAGTCACCACCTAGGGACTTAAAACGACCAGGCCTGGTCGTTTTAAGTCTATAAAGTACACAACCAACTCCTTATTTTTTATCTTAATTACTAACAGGAATCTAACCATGACAACCCAAGTTATCTTTGAAACCACTTTGGGCGACATCACCGTTGAAGTTGACCACGAAAAAGCACCGATTGGTGCTGAAAATTTTGTTCATTATGCAATGGATGGTTTCTATAACGGCACCATTTTTCACCGAATCATCCCAGGCTTTATGGTGCAAGGCGGAGGCATGTTGCCCGGCATGGAAGATAAGCCCGCAGGCGACCCTATTGAAAATGAAGCCGACAATGGCTTAAAGAATGTTCGAGGCAGCCTTTCTTACGCACGAACAATGGACCCTAATTCCGCAACCACTCAGTTCTTTATGAATCTGGTCGATAACGACTTTTTGGATCACCGCTCTAAAGATTTGAATGGCTGGGGCTACGCCGTATTTGGCAAAATTGTCGATGGTTTAGAGGTCATTGATGAAATGGCAAAGGTCGAAACCACGACTCGCCGAGGGCATCAAGACGTTCCCGTTGAAGATATTATGATCAAAAATACACGCGTGATTGAATCTGACTAAGCATGTCTGCTTCCGGCACCTCCTATACGTTACTGGTTGCAGATATTCATTTGCAACCAGATCCCTCTCACCCAATCAACCAAGCCTTTATTCACTTTCTCGAAACGGATGCACGCCATGCAGATGCACTTTATATCCTAGGCGATCTATTTGAAATGTGGGTCGGAGACGATATCGGCTTAGTCGAATATCAAACGGAAATCGCTGCGCTTAAACAGCTCAGTGACAGTGGTGTCCGACTTTATGGTCTTTATGGCAATCGGGATTTTTTAATGCGCGAGGCTTTTTGGCAAGCCAGTGGCATTCAGCCCTTAACGGACATAAGCTGCGTCACGCTGTATGGTTTGCCTTTATTGCTGTGTCATGGTGATGAACTTTGTACAGAAGATACGGGCTATCAACGCATGCGGCGATTCCTGCGACACCCTTGGGTTCAACGCCTGTTTTTATGGCTCCCGAAAAAGCGGCGCTTAGCGATTGGCAATGCCATGCGCCAAGGGTCAAAAACCGCCAGCCAACAAAAAACCATGCACTATATGGATGTCTCCAATACGGCGGTTGAAGCCCTCTTTAAAGCACACCCCCAATGCGACCATCTTATTCATGGCCACACTCATCAGCCGGCACATCATCAATTGCAAGTCAATCAACAAACCAAACATCGTTGGGTGCTCGGTGACTGGCGACCCCAGGCTCAAATCCTAAAAATTCATAGCGACCAGCGACTAATGCTCCTCTCGACAACCGAGCACTAACACCGACTCTCTAATCACAATGATTGACTTCAATCGTAATGTGCTTTAACTGCTCAAACCTTTGCAGCCGAGCTTTATAGTTTTCAGGTAAATCAGGAGACGTCGAGACCAAACCAATAATCACCGCATAATCTTCAGCATTTAATTTCCAAGCGTGAAAATCCACCACCTTGGTTTCCGGAATCGACTCTAAGACATCGACAATCTCAGATTCGATATCAGGCGAAATACTATAATCCAGTAAAATCTTCGAGGTATCACTGGTCAATCGCTTGACCCAGATAAAAATAATCACCCCACCCACAATCCCCATCATCGGATCCATCCAGCCCCAACCAAACCACTTGCCTGCCAACAAGGCAATAATCGCAGCCAAAGAGGTTAAGGCATCAGCAAGGACATGTAGGTAAGCCGCTTGGTGGTTATGGTCTTTACTCACATGACCGTGTGAGTCATGGGTTTCACTGTGATCATGATGCAGTAACAGCGCTGAAACCAAATTTACAACCAAGCCCACGACTGCAACAATGAGCGCTTGATCAAAGGCAATCGACTCTGGGTGAATAAATCGCAGAACCGATTCAACAATCATTAAAACTGCAACGACCCCCAAAAAAATGGCGCTGCTATAAGCTGCCAACACCGAGACTTTGCCGGTACTAAAACTGAACCGTGGGTCCGATTGACGAGCATAAGCATAGCGCCACGCAAACAACGTCACGCCAAACGCAACCAAATGGGTGCTCATATGCCAACCATCGGCCAGTAACGCCATTGACCCATAAACGGTGCCCGCAATAATTTCGGCTAACATCGTGACGACCGTCAACGCCAATACAATCCATACCTGTCGTTCATTTTGCTTAGAGTGGCGCACAAAATGATGGTTATGCTGGAAGTTTTTTAACCGTTCTTCATTCATGAATCGACCCTTAGGAATAAAAAGGTTAATTGCCCAACTTCGGAAACCGTGAAATGGATTTTCTCATTCGCGATGCCAGATTCTGTCTGGCCTGCACAGCTCCAATTCATTTGCCAAGGCACCTGATAACTCAGCCGGAAACGATTATCACGAATATGTTCAACCGCCTCTAAGGACATGTCGCCCGCATAACTCGCAAAATGGCTAATATGAGACAAATCCGGTACCAAAGCCTGTTCCATCCGTGACAGATTTTTAACCAATAGTTGATATAAGCAGGCTTCCGCTTCATTAGAGGATAACTGACTAAACGCGCTCATATCCTCAAGCTTAATCATTTCCATTTTTAAACCTCATCTGCGTCGAACCATTAATCGGTACAATAACGGAATGGTAAATAGGGTCAGCACGGTAGACACACTGATCCCCCAAACAATGGCAGTTGCCACAGGGCCAAACATCAGTGAATCGCCACCAATACCAAGCGCTAACCCCATTAATCCGGCCATCGTTGTAAAAGCAGTAATTAAAATGGGCAACAGTCGACGACGCGCTGCATACACCACTGCATGTAATAATCCCATTCCTCGCCGCAAACGATCATTCGCTGCAGCAATTAATACAATCGCGGAATTCACTGCAATCCCTGATAAAGCAACCACCCCATAAAGAGTATAAAGGCTCAACGGATTGCCCGATATCCATAATCCATAGGCCACTCCCGTAAACGCCATTGGAATGGTAAATAAGATGATAAACGGCTGTAAATAACTGTTGAACTGGGTCGCTAAAATCAAGTACATCAAGCCAATCCCCAACACAAACAACATCCCCATAGCACCCAGAGATTCTTGTATTTCATCCAATTCTCCAGAAAAATCCAAAGAAATGGTTGGATATTCTGCTGAAACCTTTTCCCATTCGGAAATTAGTCGATCATTTGCTTGTACCGTATCAATAACGGTTTTATCCAAGTCGGCCTCTAGCGTAATGGATCGGCTGAAATTATAATGCTTCAAACTCACATAGCCCGGTTGAGTCCGAACCTTCACCAATTCACCCAATGCAATGGGTTGACCAGACGGCGTTGCAATCGGCGTATTTAACCAGGCCTGGATGTTTTGCGTTTGCTGAGAAACGGCTCTAACGCGTAATACTATCAGTTCACCCTGTTTATTGAGTTGAGCCACGATTTCGCCATCCGCTAATAATCTCAAACTTCTGACGACCGTGGATGGCCGCAAGCCAACACGATGAATAGCAGGCAAATTCAATTCGGTAATCAATTGTTGAGAACCCAGTGATGCATCTGAGGTAATGTCTTTAACCCCTTCAATAGAGGCTAGAATCGACTGTAACCGCTCAATCGCCTCACGAATCCGTGCATAGTCTTCTCCTCGAACCTTGACACTAATCGGCTTTGAGCTTGGCGGCCCCCCCGATAACTTTAACAAACTGATCTTGGCCTCATCCGGTGCCTTCGCCGTCAGTTCTGATCTCAGCCCATCAATAATGGTATTCACATCGCGTTGAGAGGCTTCGGGATCATCTAAACTGACAAAAATCTGACCATAGACTTCGCCAATCAACGGCTCCGTTTCAGTGAACATTTGTCCTGAATAAGCGACAGTTGCACGGACTTCCTCCGGTTTCAGCCAAGCCAGTGCCTGTTGCTCCACTTTTTGAGTTGTTTCTAATGTTTCTTCTAACGGCGTTCCAGCGGGCATTTCCACATTGACATAAAAGACCCGTAATGTATCAGAGGCAAAAAAGTTGGTGGTAATTCGCCCCGACTGAATCAAGACCAATACCGAGATAAAGCTACTCACTAATAAAACCACCGTCCAAATAGGATGACGGAAGCTTTTCACCAAAATACGTCCGTATAAGTTTTGAATTCGCTTAATCCACCTTTCTCGACGGCCCTCTAAACGAGTATGAGCCGTCATTTTAATATGCATTAAGTGGGTCTGAGAAGGTAACATCCAAAAGGCCTGAATCAAGGCAATTGTCAGCGCAATTGTCACCACCATCGGCACCACTCGCATAAAGTCGCCCAAAATCCCCGGTAACAACATCAAAGGTAAAAAGGCGGCTAAGGTGGTCAAAATGGCAGCAAAGATTGGCCAACCGACTTCTTTCATGGCTTCAATCGCCGCATCTAATGACGTAGCGCCCTGATGCATCCGAAACACCATTGCTTCTACCATCACCACCGCGACATCAACCAACATCCCTAAAGCGATGACCACGCCCAACAAAACCGTTAGATTCAATGTTTCACCTAAGGTATAAAGCACGACGAAAACGCCCGCCAACGAAATCGGAATCGCAGTTGAAACCAGCACACCAATACGCCACCCTAAAAAGAGCCAACTAACTAATAACACCAAAATTAGCCCTTGAATGGCATTATTCTCCATCAACCCAATGGCATTTCGAGTTGGCAAAGTCTGGTCATCCGCTAACACCACCTGAACTCCATTCGATTGATAGCGGCCATTAGCATCTTCAATAAAGGTTTTTAAGCGTTCAACCAGAGCCAAGGTATTAGCCGAATCTTTTTTCATCACCGCAAACATCACCGCCGGCTGACGGTTATAACTGACTTCTTGGGTTGCATCCGCCTTATTAAAACGGACTTGAGCTAATTGCGATAGCGGAACTTCACCCAGCGCCTGATTTCCCCCGCCAACAGGGACTTTTAATTGCGCTAACACTTCAGGATTAATGCTTTGTCCTAAATGTCTTACCAGCCACTGCTGACCGCCCACTTGTAACTTACCAGCAGCCACATTTTGCCACTGAGCCGAAACCGCATCGGCTAACTGATCCGGGGTAATTTGATGCGCAGCTAACGCATTCATATCCATTTGCACTTGCAGCTCAGGGTCTTCCAAACCAACCGCATCAACTCGGTCAACCCCTTTTATACGTTCAATTTCTCGCTTCAACACATAACTATGACTTCGCAATACTTCATCATCAGAATAGCCTTGAACTACGATGGTTGCCGAAGGAAAGGCATTGGCACTGGTAATTTCAATAATGGTTGAATCTTCTGCGTCCGTCGGTAATTCATCTTTCTTATTTTGAATTTCGCGCCTTAAATCACTGACTCGCTTATCAAACAGTTGTGAATCAATATCTCGAAAACGCACCAAAATATTCGACAAACCGACTCGAGAAGTGCTGGAAATAAAATTCACATCGCGTAATTTTCGCAAGGCATCTTCGAGTGGCTGAGTGACGCGAGTTTCCACATCTTCGGCACTCGCTCCTGGTAGGGCGGTAATCACCACAATCCAGTTAAAATTTATACTCGGGTCTTGTTGCCTTGGCATCATCTGATAGGCCGAAATACCCAAGACCAGTACCAGTATCATCACCAAATTGGATAAGACCGTATTTTTTAACAGTGCCCGCATCATTTAACGCAGTGCCTCCCCTGTTTGAATACGATGCTGCCCCTCAGTCACCACAGCCAACGTCTTAGACCAATCTTCTGGAATTTTAGCCGGCCGCCCAGCTTGAGCTTCGGGTAAGATTTTGAACACTGCATTGCCAGCTTCGGCTACAAATACACCCAGTTTTCCAGAGCGCATCACCACAAACTCTGCCGGTAAATGACCTTTTTGCATCGTTACGACTAAAGTCCCTGCTAGCCCAATCGGAGCAGATTTAGGGGCTTGAAACCATACCGTCGCCATCCGTTGATTAGGTGACAGCACCTGACTCTGTCGTAACCATGCCACCTGCTGCTCGGCCTTACCTTTGACTTGCCAAGAGCCCATTTGCTGAGCCATCTCATTCGCTAGAGTTAACGGCAACTGTACCTCAATTTCCGCTAAATCACTTCTAACCAATTTCATAACCGGAATGCCAACCGATAACCACTGACCTCGACCCGCCATTAAGTCTGTCACGACACCGACAAACGGTGCTCGAACTTCGCAGCGTCTTACTGCTCTCTCAGCTTGTCGCTGTTGAACCCGTAATCCATTCAAATGGGCTTGAATGCTTTGTACTTGGGTGAGTGATTCATCGATCTGACTGGTCGCGGTATATTGCTGCTTTTCCAAGTTTTGAAAACGCTGTAATTGCAATTGAGCTAATTTCAATTGTGCTTTCGATTCAGCTTGCAAGGAAGCATTTAGCGCCAAGGCATCTTCGGTATCACCACAGTCTAACTTTGCCAAAAGTTGCCCCTGCTCAACCGATTCTCCGGGACGCACCTTAACCGACTGCAAACGTGCATTCAGCTCGCTACTTAGGGTTGTTTCGGTATGTGCGACCACCTCGGCGGGAAAAGAATAGGTTGGGTAAATTAATAAATCAGAAAGCGGTTTTGTCGAAACCGCCTGCGCGGAGCTACAAAAAATAGCGCCAAAAACCAGCGCCATTCTCTGCAAAAAAATTGAGTGCATTTGTTTCATATTCATTCCCTCAGAAATGACTTTATAATTTAATTGATTTTAACTCGTATATTTCATAAATATGTGCTGAAATTGCTCAATAACCTTTTTACACAAGGGAATTTTCGAAGACGCCCCGTATCCACGATTACGTGCGACTGAGAAAATAGCATTTGTGGCATCAAGGGGCAAGCCAGGCCTGTGCAAATTTATAAAATATTCGAATTAAAAGTGTTTCGATACCAAGACCTGATCTTCGCCTTCCGAACGAGCAATGATCACGGCGCCGACCGAATCACTAAAGATATTGACCATCGTGCGCATCATATCCAATAAACGATCCACCACCAATAGCAACCCAATGGCTTCTGCGGGTAAGCCTACTGCCACCAAAATAATACTAATCGCCACCAAACTCGCAGATGGGATCCCTGCCACACCAATCGAGGTCGTTAATGCGATCACCACAATAAGTAGCTGTGTTGAAAAATCTAGAGGCACCCCAAACAGTTGCGCGATAAAAACCGCTGCAACACACTCATAAAGTGCCGTGCCATCCATATTGACTGTCGCACCCAGCGGCAAGACAAAACTGGACACCCGATTCGAAACCCCAGCGCGCTTTTCCAGTGCATTAAGGGTAATGGGCAAAGTCGAAGAAGAGGAACTGGTTGAAAAGGCCGTTAGTAATGCCGGTGCCATTGCCTGAAAATGCAACCAAGGATTGCGGACTTTTCCAACAAACCTTAGAAGTAAAGGCATCACCACCAACATATGAGTGGCCAATGCCAGCACCACCGTCATAAAAAACCATGCCAGATTGCCAAATTGATCCAAGCCTGTCTTCGCCACTGAAGCAGCAACCAGCCCAAACACTCCTAGCGGCGCAAACTTCATCACCCAAGCGGTAATTAGCATCATCACATCGAATATACCTTGCCAAAAGTGGTTTAGGGTCTCTTTTGCAGGCCCTTCAATGCGTGTCATAAAAAAACCAAACAACAAGCTAAAGAAAATCAACCCCAGCATTTGACCCTGAGCTGCCGCATCCACAACATTAACGGGGATCATTCTTAAAAAGATATCAACCACATCGCCAGCCGATTTTCCTGCCACGGCAGACATCACCGCTTCATTCGACTCTAAGACAGGGGCAGCTTCGCCAGACACACCAGGTTCGATCACATTCACCAACACCAAACCAATCATAATGGCTATAAAACTGGTGAACACATAATATCCAACCGTTTTTGCCCCTAAACGGCCAAAGCCTCCCTGACTACCGACATTGGCGACCCCCGTAATAATGGCAGATACCACCAAAGGCACCACAATCATTTTCAGTGCGTTTAAGAAAAGGGTCCCCACAAAAGTATAAATGGCTAACCAACTGACACCCAACAATTGCGTCTCTGCTCCTGTCCATACACCCATGACAACGGCAAACAACAGCGCAATCAATATCTGCCAATGTAATGCTAGTTTCATCTTACTTTTACTCCTAAACGCTCGGCACGTTTGATTCGTTGGATATAAATTTCAGGCAAAAACGCCCAGGCCTGGCGACTTTTTTAACAGACTGGCCAAACAAAAATATAAAGGAATGATTATACAAAATATGAACAGAAAGGCACGGCCGAGCCGCCGAAAAAACCAAAAACAACCAGGCCTGGGAAAATCTAGCCTATCCACTTCAAAGTATCTGAATCCACAATAGGACATTACAATGTTAGCTTGACTCTAGCCCCAGTTCTTTAGCAGTTGGGTTCGGAATAGGTATTGCGACTGCTATTGTTGAAAGAAATACCGTTAATGATGTACCAATCATTAAGACATAGAGAAAGTATTTGAATTTAGCTACACTCTAACCCCAGTTACTTGCCAATTATTCACAGTCAAAGAAGCCTAAAGTGATGATGGATAATGCTACGTCAAATAAACCGCATGAACCATATCTTTCCTTTTGTGCTTCTTGACTATAGTACTCCACCATGCGGTCATTACCATTTTCTCTAGAGAGCTTTGCAAATTCTTCATACATTTCAGCTTTACGTAAGTGGTGCATATCACTGCTACCACTTTTAATTTGTTTATGATTTGTACAGGACGCAGTGGTAAATATTGCCATGAATAACAATGCAGTTATATACTTTATTCGCTTATTTCTCATAATCACTAACCATTTTATTAACGAGACTTCGCGTTGGGATTGCACCCAACCAGATCGATAGCAAGAACTATAATTGCCCATTTTACCAATATCACTACACACTCCTAGATTTACATTCGACACATAACAGGCGGAGCGTAAGCTGTCTAGCCCACATCGTGGACGAGGCTGACAGGATTTGTTTATTCATTTAGAAAGATACACCTCTACATCAGTCGTAATCACTCCGCAATAACCCTCTACAACCTCTACATCTGTAGCTACATAATCTTGATAACCGACCTTACTAACGATTACCGTGTAGCTTCCTTTCCCAACCATTCCCTCTAAAGCCCCAAAATTTATGCAATTTCCTTCAAAGCCATCATATAAGTTAACTTCAGTAACAGTTTCCGTAAAGCTTCCATTACCTATTACGACTGTTGCACCGCACGAAATGGGAGAATCTGTTTCTTGATCGAAGACATAAACAGCAATACCTGGATACACAGAAGTCGTGCAATCAAGACCGCCCGGTTCAGTATCATTTTTACCGCCACACCCTAATATATTTAGGGCAACAAAAAAAACTAAAAAATAATTTAATTTCATATATTTCTCTTTCATTATGAGGCCCCACGCAATGAATATAACGAGGTGCGGATAAACGGCATGTGAAAATTTATTTTCATAAAGCCTGCCCGCTTCATTCGCTTGTTAGTCCAGCGCTTGCGCAGGACTCAAGTGGAAAACTTAATAGCGCCCCATACCACCAAAGATACCGCCTAAGATTAAATTAACGACTGTAAATATAATGGCCAGAATAATGAAGGCGGGAATGGATGCGATAGCGGCTTTGACCATAAAAATCACCATTGACCAAAATGGCATTTTTATATCAACAATGTTGACTTCGTTTATGTTGTTATTTTCCACTGGGTTCTCCAAAAATAAATTGCACGTAGTGATAATAGATGCGAAAAAGCCTTTAGAAATCATACAACAACCAAACTGGAATTACTAGATTAAATACGTAATAACTGAGTTCGAAGTAAAAGATACTTATTCTTTTATTTGCTGTTTTTTTGCTGATTGGACATAGGAAAATGCCTAGGCATGGTATAAAAAAAGCACCCTAAGGTGCTTTTACAAACTATGAGAATAGCTTTATGCGACATCCGGACATTGATACCAAGCTTGGTAGGGTCCCATATTGTAAACAGAACCAAACCCAAATGACTGCAAAAGCTGCATCGCCATTTGCGATCTCTGGCCTGAACGGCAGAAAACGATAACCGGTAAATTTTTGTCCAATTTAGTTTCAGCGGTAATATGAATTTCATGCAAGGGTAAATTGACCGCACCGGGCAATTGACTCATTGCAAACTCTTCTGGCGTCCGCACATCGACCAATTGTGCATTCTGTTCTTTAATTAATTGCTTTACTTCTTCACACTGTGTAAACATCAATACCACACTCTTCATTTCTAAATTGAGAAAATATATCGAAAGAGACTACAAAAAGCCAGTTTGCAAACCCCAAATAATTATTATGGCATAACAAGCTGCCATTATGTCATCGAGCATAATGCCAAAACCATTGGCAACTCGTTGGTCTGCCCAACGAATCGGCCAAGGTTTTAAAATATCAAAAACTCGAAAAAAAACAAATGCCAATACCCAATAAAGCCAAGACTGTTCCGGCAGACAAATTAATACCAGCCAAATGCCAACAAATTCATCCCAAACAATCCCGCCATGATCATGAACGCCAATGGCATCGGCTGAGCGGCCACAAATCATTGATCCCATTAAGGTACCTGCGATCAACAAAGCCAACGCCGCCATTGGCAACCAAATTAACAATGGCACAAATAACACCAATCCTAAAAGCGTTCCAGCCGTACCAGGTGCTTTAGGCGACAGTCCCGAGCCAAAACCGAACCCCAGCATCAGGACTGGCGAATTCAAGAGGTCTCGAAAACTTGGCGTTGGTGTCATTTCAAACGTTTCTTAGCCGCGGTTCTCAGACGTAAGGCATTCAATTTAATAAAGCCTTCGGCATCTTTATGATCGTAAGCACCGCCATCTTCTTCAAACGTGGCAATGGCTTCGTCAAATAGGCTGTTTTCTGAAGTACGACCGACAACCACCACATTACCCTTATAGAGTTTCAAACGAACATTTCCAGAAACATAAGCTTGAGACTGATCAATCAAAGCTTGCAACATCTCACGCTCAGGGCTAAACCAAAAACCGTTATAAATCATTTCAGCATACTTCGGCATCAATTCATCTTTTAAGTGCGCGGCATTGCGATCCAATGTCAGGGATTCTATTGCTCGATGGGCTTTTAGCATAATGGTACCCGCTGGGGTTTCATAACAACCGCGTGCTTTCATACCCACAAAACGGTTTTCAACTAAATCATCACGGCCAATACCATTTTCGCCCCCCACCTTGTTTAGATATTCCATCACAGTTGCCGGAGACATGGCTTCACCATTAATTGAGACAATATCACCTTTGTCGTAACCAATATCCAAGTAGGTCGGTTGATCAGGCGCATTTTCAGGTGAAACGGTCCAAAGCCACATATCTTCTTCAGGTTCATTAGCCGGATCTTCAATAATGCCCCCTTCATAAGAAATATGTAACAGGTTTGCATCCATTGAATAAGGTGATTTTTTACCCTTTTTCTTTTCAATCGCAATATTGTGTTTTTCAGCATACGCCATCAGCTTTTCACGTGACAACAAATCCCACTCACGCCAAGGTGCAATGACTTTGACATCAGGCATTAATGCATACGCATTCAATTCAAAGCGAACCTGGTCATTTCCTTTACCGGTCGCGCCATGTGAAATCGCATCTGCACCCACTTCTTGGGCAATTTCAACTAAGCGCTTTGAAATCAATGGTCGCGCAATAGAAGTCCCCAAACGATACTCCCCTTCATAAATCGCATTAGCACGCATCATCGGGAATACAAAATCGCGAGCGAATTCTTCACGCAAATCTTCAATGAAAATTTCTTTAATACCCATGGCTTGCGCTTTAGCACGCGCGGGTTCAACTTCTTCACCCTGACCAATATCGGCAGTAAAGGTCACCACTTCACACTGGTACTCATCCTGCAACCATTTCGCAATAATCGAGGTATCTAACCCACCAGAATATGCCAACACGACTTTATTAATATCCGACATTCTTTTCTCCTAATCGACTGATCTGTCATGTTTTTTCGACAAATCCTAATTTCAAATTGGGTTGTAAGGGCGAATTTTAATCCACTCTCAATAATTGCGTGGCATTATACCTTAAACCTAAGCGTTTTTTTGAAATGAACATCGCCTCAATAACAGAATCCTTTTATAATACGCCCAATCAAAATGCTTGAGCGAATCAAGCTTATACTTAAGGAAACCCCATGCGTTTTTTTGACAGCTTAAAAGTAATTCCACAATACCTCATTCCAAAGCATTTGCTTTCTCAAGGCATGCATTGGTTAATGCAAGTAGAAGTTCCATGGATCAAAAACACGATTATCAAAGTCTTAACCAAACTCTATAAAATTGATATCAGTGAAGCCGAAAATGAAGATATTGAGACCTATCCACACTTTAATGCTTTTTTTACGCGAGCACTTAAAGCCGACGTCAGACCGATTGATGATAATCCGCAAAATTGGTGTAGTCCGGTGGATGGCGTCGTAAGCCAGTCCCACCCGATCCAAGGTAATCAACTTATTCAGGCCAAGTGCCACGACTATACACTTGAAGCGCTTTTGGGTGGCGACATTGGATATGCACAAAACTTTATCAATGGTGATGCGGCCGTCATCTATTTATCGCCAAAGGATTATCATCGCATCCACATGCCAACCGATGCCCAACTTCTCTCTATGACTTATGTGCCAGGTGACCTTTTTGCCGTTAACCCAGCGACGGTGCGTTCAATTCCCGGGCTTTTTGCTCGCAATGAACGGCTAATCATTCGCTTTACAAACGACCACGGTGATTTTTGTTTAATCATGGTGGGAGCCATTTTTGTCGGTAGTATGGAAACCGTATGGGAAGGCAAAATCACCCCGGAATACGGCCCAACGATTCGCCACTGGGATTATCAAACAGACCAACTACATTTCCAAAAAGGCCAAGAAATCGGCCGATTTAATATGGGTTCAACGGTGGTACTGGTTACTCCCGCAGAAAAAATATCCAGCTTAGGACAAATCACTCAAAATACCTCTATCAAAATGGGCGAAATGCTGGCACAATATAGCGACAATTTAACTGAAAATGAACTCTAAAGGACACTTTCCTATGAAGATGGTCACTTCCATTATTAAACCTTTTAAACTAGACGATGTTCGTGAAGCACTCCACGACATTGGCGTACACGGGATGACAGTGATTGATGTTAAAGGCTATGGTCGTCAAAAAGGTCATACAGAAATGTACCGTGGTGCGGAGTATGTAGTGGATTTTTTGCCAAAGTTAAAAATTGAAATTGCAGTGAGCGAAGACAAGGTTGATCAAGTCATTGAAGCCATTGTTCAAACAGCTCAAACTGGCAAAATCGGTGATGGTAAGATCTTTGTTACCCCAATTGAACAGACGGTGCGTATTCGTACGGGTGAAACTGGGCCGGAAGCACTTTAAAACACACCTCACGCCTAAAAATGACCAGGCCTGGTTATTTTTAGGTAAATTTTACAAGCAAATCAAAGGTGCTATTCAAGACCAAATAGACGCACCAACACGATTGATTTGTCGCGTTTTATGAACTGATTCGCCTAACGGAATCACCTCCCAATCCCAAGCCAAACCCGCCTCTGGCAAAGCAACATCCCAAGCTGGATCAAATTGATCAATCAAACGACCTTCTGCGTCATACTCTGTTATCTGACGATCTGCGATTAAGCACTTCACTCCCGAATAGTCGTTCAACTGCTTCAAGTGCGCTTTAATAATCGCTTTGCCCATCTGGTCAGCCGCTTGATCATCCAAGTTAAAACGATCCATTAACCAACGCACGGGAATTAACGGCAATTGGGTGGCCAAATTCAACGACACCACCATATCCACATCTGCTAACGAATCCGGTTGCCAGACATTTTCATAAGCTAATTGCGTGTCACCAGCAAACACCTGGGGCAAGATGCCTGACACATCTGCCACAATCAGCGTCACATTAGCATAGTGCTCAGCCAACTGCTTAGCAGGCTTTAAAAAGACCAAATCCACTAAATAAATGGTTTGAAATTGTTGACTGAGTTGCGCTAACGGAATATCTTCTAGCGACCCAGCCCCCATGACCACCAAATGACGGTGTTGCTGACACTGAGATGCCGCGTCTAAAATGGCGTTTTGACATGCTTGAAAATGATTTTGCCAACTATGATGACAACGTTTATGCCGTGCCCGCATCGCAATGGCTTCACTTAAATACCCCATTTTTCGGACATAGGGCAAACAAGGCGTTGAAAGATATGTCAGCCATTCAGCAATCATGCGAGAGGCCGCTCATAAAATCAATCATCCATCCCCAAGGCTTGAGTTTTACGCGTTAAGGTATTCCGCCCCCATCCCAACAGCTGAGCCGCTTTTTGGCGATGATTCATACTGGCATGCATCGCCACTTCAATTAACACCTTCTCAAAACGCTTTTCAGCTTCCGTGTGTAATTCCGTTTTGCCATTGGCTAAAAACTGAGTTGCCCAAATTCTGAGCGGCGTTTCCCAATCTTCAACCGAAGAGCCAGCCTCAACTTGTTCACTGGCAGAAGTTTCAAAGCCCTGCTGAAGCTCCAAAGGCAAATCTTCAGTATGAACAATCTTATCGGGTGCCATAATCGTTAACCAGGTGCACAAGCTGCGAATTTGTCGAACATTCCCCGGCCAACTCAATCCTACCAAGAATTTTTCCAATGGCTTACTGAGTCGTTTTTCTTCCAACCCGTAAGCCTTGGCCTCTTCAGCTAGGTAATAACGGACAATCGGTAAAATATCTTCTTTACGCTCACGTAATGGCGGCACCTTAATACGAATCACATTGAGACGATACAATAAATCTTCCCGGAAACGCCCTTCTTTTACCAGTTTCTGCATATTTTGGTGGGTTGCCGCCACAATACGCACATCGGTTTTAATTGGCGTTTTGCCCCCAACACGATAAAAGGTGCCATCATTTAATACACGTAGCAAGCGGGTTTGTAAATCAACCGGCATATCCCCAATTTCATCTAAAAATAGGGTTCCACCATTTGCCTCTTCAAATCGCCCCACTCTTTGGGTATGCGCGCCAGTAAAGGACCCTTTTTCATGACCAAACAATTCCGATTCCAGTAAGTCCCTTGGAATAGCTGCGGTATTAATCGCGACAAAGGGTTGATTAGAACGATCACTTAATTCGTAAAGTGCGCGAGCTACCAATTCCTTACCGGTTCCCGTTTCCCCAGTAATCAACACCGTCACATCCAATTGGGATACCCGCCCTAAAATACGGAAGACTTCCTGCATGGCAGGTGCCGAACCGATAATATTCAAAGGCTGCTTGGTTTGTTTCGATTTTTTAACCCGTCGACCACCCGACATCTGACGCTTAACGGCGCGGTCGATAATCATCAATGCATCATCAATTTCAAACGGCTTAGGCAAGTATTCAAACGCACTGTTTTGGAAAGACTTAACAGCGGTATTCAAATCGGCATGCGCCGTCATAATAATGACCGGAATCTGTTTATCGAAGTCATGCAAGGTATCCATAAACTCCAACCCATCCATACCCGGCATACGCACATCAGATATCACTACAGTTGGCGGTTCAGAGTGTAAATGGCGCATGGCTTCAATGGCCGAGTCAAAAGCGCGAACTTTATATGGGCGATCATCTAACGATTCGGTTAATACCCACCGTATAGACGCATCATCATCAACAATCCAAATGACAGGAACCGAAGAGGAGGTAGTTTCATTTTCCATAAATAATCCAATTTCTATTGATTATGTCGAGCGATTTCCACTCGATTGTGATCAAAAGGTAAATAAATATTAAAAACCGTGTGGCCGGGCTCACTTTCGGCAACAATCAAACCGCCATGTTGGCGCACAATATTTTGGGAGACCGACAGGCCCAACCCAGAACCGTTTTTCTTGCTGGTCACCATCGGATAAAAAATCGAATCAAACACCGATTTATCAATCCCTTCGCCTTCATCAATCACACTAATTACCGCAACCAATGGATAGGTTTTTGTACCCAGCGTAAACTTTGACTCCACGCGTGTTCGAATCGTCAACATACCGCCATGTTGTTCCATTGCCTGTATCGCATTGATGACCAAGTTCAATAAGGCTTGAACCATCGCTTCAAAATCCATCGAAATTTCTGGGATACTGGGATCGTAGTCGAGTTTGATAAAAACATAATCGGGTTTATCGCCACGCACCACTTCCAGTACATAGCTGATCAATTCGTGAATATTAACCGGCTCCTTATCCGCATCTCCACGCGGCCCTAACATGCGATCGACCAAATTTTGTAAACGCTTAACTTCTTTTTGAATAACGTCCAAAAAAGGTTCGGCTTTGGCATTATCAGGAAAACGCTTTGTCAATAATTGGGTTGAGCCATAAATGCCCGCTAATGGATTTTTAATTTCATGCGCCAAGGTTCGAACCAGAAGATTTCCCGCTTCATACTGGTGCCAACGTTCATCTTCTTCGGCAATACGGTGATGACGTTCGGTATTATAAAGTTCAATCAACCACCCATCTTCATCGGCCATTTCATAATAAGAAATGGTACAAGTCACATGCAGCTTCTGTGCATCCGGTAACCGAATCGTATATTCATGAATCGTTAAACGCCCCGTACCACACGAATGAATATCATCTAATAACTTCGGCAAAATATACCGCCAGTTCATACCAATCACTCTTTGGGAGCTTAGCTGTAACAGTTCAGCTCCAGCCAGATTGATATAGCCAATGTTCTCATTCTTATCAATCCAGACCACGGCAGTGGTCAAACCTGCCAAAATTTCATGCTCACTGATTGACTGGGTAATCCGGTTCGTCATAACGATTCCTTATGCAACAAAAATGGATTGCGCCAATCTAAAATCCAACGCAAATTGCGTCCCATCGACTTCAACCGACAAGGGACCTTCAAAGGGCGCTTTTTCAAACACTTTCACCTGCGCCCCTTTCACTAAACCCATCGAAAATAAATAGCGCAACTCTTCAGGCGTGCGATTTTGAATACGGATAACCTGACAACTTTCATCGGGCGTCGCTTCACACAAACTCACCATCTTTTGCACTTCCATATTGCCATGCTGATCGGGAATAGGCGAGCCATGTGGATCTTGGGTGGGTCGACCCAACTCTTCCCACATTCGGTTCACCAACCGATCTGACACCGCATGTTCCATCACCTCTGCCTCAGCATCCACCTCATCCCATTGATAGCCCAATCGTTCTACCAGATACAATTCCAGAACTCGGTGACGCCGTAACATTTTCAAGGCGATTTTTCGACCTTGATCGGTTAAGGTCACGCCGTAATAAGGCGCATACTCAATGAATTTTTTTTCAGACAATTTTTTCAACATATTCGACACAGATGCCTGAGAGATCGATAATCGCTCTGCAATCGCCGATGTTGAAATCCCTTTGTCTAAGCCAGATTCTGCATTGACTTCTTCCAATTTAAAAATAATTTTTAAATAATCTTCTAACGCTTGACTCGCCATCAATCACTCTCTTATTTGGTTGGCGAGGCCGACATCATATTTTGCACCACATTAGCATCCGGAAAGGCAAACACATACAAAATAAAAAACATCACCAAAAAAACGGTACGCGTCAGCGACTTAAATGGCAACACAGGATGACTTAACAAGGCAAACCCAATGGCACAAAAGAGTGCACTCCATGCCGATAAAGTAGCCGCCAGCATAGCGCCCAAAGCCCCCATCGCCATAGAGTAATAATGCCAGGTAAATTTCGGTTTTTTGCTCGCCATACAGACCCTTTTTAAATGCATAAAATTAGTTGGCTTTATTCTACCCTAATCCTGAACCTAAAATCACCCATTGCACCGAAATCGTGCCTCGAATTCGGTACACACTTCCGCTAAAATAGTCCCAATAGGAATACAATTGAGAAAAGGAAAAACAATGAAAGACACGATTATCGTGGTTGGAATGGGCGAACTGGGTAGCGTTTTTGCCAGAGGCTTTTTAAAACTCGGTCACCCGGTTCAAGCGGTGCGTCGCCAAGATAACATGGCAGAAGTCGCTAAAGAAATATCCAAGCCAGCTGCCGTGCTAATTGCGGTTGGCGAAGCCGACCTGCAAGACACATTAAAAACTATTCCCAATCAATGGGCTGACAAAACCATTCTTATCCAAAACGAGTTGTTACCCAAAGATTGGGAAAATACTCATCTAATTGACCCGACGGTGATTTCCGTTTGGTTTGAAAAGAAAAAAGGAATGGACTCAAAAGTGGTGTTACCCTCTCCTGTTTATGGCCCGCGAAGCCAACTGGTCTTTAATGCACTGGCACAAGTTGACCTACCCTGCCAACAGCTCGATTCAATGGAAGATCTAAGCTATGAACTGGTTAGAAAAAACGTCTACATCCTAACCACCAATATTGCAGGTCTGGAATCAGGGGGCAATGTTCAACAATTAAAAGAACAACATCCAGAGTTATTAACCGAGGTGGCAAATGAAGTCATTACACTGCAAGATGCCTTAACCGGACACAAAAGCGATGCTCAACCATTAATGGACGGCCTCAACGAAGCCTTTGACGGTGATCCAAACCACCAATGCATGGGACGTTCTGCTCCCGCTCGACTGAAGCGTGCACTGAACCTAGCCGAACAGCACAACTTAACTCTGCCCAAGCTACAAAGCATTGCCGAAAAACTCAAAGATTAGATTAGGAATGAAATAACGGAGGAAATGGCGCAGCCACCAGGACTCGAACCTGGAACTACCCCTTAGGAGGGGGTGGTTATATCCCTTTAACTATGGCCGCTGAATAAAGCGGCGCTATTTTAACAGCTTTGCTTTCAAAAAACACCAGGCCTGGTTGTTTAGGACTCTGAAACGGCAGGTTCTCAATCATGTCTTTTTAGGTATTTCTAAAACATTATTGGCTTTTCGCCATTGCCAAAGCACTCTCAAAACTTCTGCAAACTGACATAAACCCAGATTTATGACAAAAGACAGCATCGTCCAACCCTAACACCGCTTTTAATTCTTCATCTCTCAAACCCCGAAAACGTTCAGGTAAATGATTTTTCTTGCCGTTACAGAATACGCCATACCCTTCACTACCTTTCGGATAAACCACTCGGGCAATTTCGGGATGAGAACGAATAAAATCTTTAAACGGTAAATTTTCTTCCAGAACCAAAATGCCTTCTTCCACGTTTTCAGCGCAGGCCTCCAGCGCCACAACCACTTCTGCTTCCTTAATCGCCGCCTGAATAAAATTATTTAAAATATTACGGGTAAACGCAATCGCGTCTTGGAAGGCCGCCTCTTGCCGCTCAACCTCGTCCGTTGAAGACGCATTCATCATCCCAACCAACATCGATACAGACGGTCGCGGGTCGTCGGTAAACAAGCCATTATCCACTGCATCAATATCACGGATAATTTTTTTATCCACCCACTCTAATGCAAACTGAATTTCATAATCCCCTTCTAGCCCTTTCGCTGCCAGGATTTTTGCACCATAATGCTCCCAAACTAAACCGGCAGTGGCATAAGGCGTACCGTCTTCACGCGTTCGGGTAAAGCTGTTTTGATGATGATCAAAACGCAGCCTTTCTGGATCATACTCACCGCCAACATCCAACACGATTTCTGCTCGGTCTATCACTTCTTGATCTCTTGACCGCACGATTTCCCTGTCTTCAATCATCAAAATCATAGCAATGGCAAATACTTCATCCGCATGAAAACGGCCAGAATGGCTAACGAGCATAGAGGTTCCTTATTAGGGGTTATGAGTTAATTGTAAAAATTCAGAAGACAGTATGGTATCGCATTTCGCAAAAGCCTGGGCATTAAAGCACCGAATAGAAGTTCATTTTTTACCTTGCTTGTCAGTAAGTAAACTTTATAGCATTTTAATGTGTTTCTTCAGAAATAAGGTAAAAACAAGTCTTTATCGATGAGGAGAATATAACGGAAAACAACGAGAATTTGAAAATGGTGGGTCGTGCGCGATTCGAACGCGCGACCAATTGGTTAAAAGCCAACTGCTCTACCAGCTGAGCTAACGACCCTCTCTGGAATGGGGCGTATTATACAAGCTAGGTGACTTTTAGCAAGTTGTTTTTTTGGGTTTTTAGCTTTTTTGCGCTTAGGCTAATGTAACATAGCGGGTGGGATCGGCTATGCCCGCTTCTTTGAATCCTTGCTTTCTCAGCCGACAGGAATCACAAACCCCACAGGCCTGGCCATTTTCATTAGCTTGGTAGCAGGAAACCGTTTGACTGTAGTCCACACCTAACTGCACACCCGTCTGGATAATCTGGGCTTTGGTGAGCGATATTAACGGTGTTTGAATGTGCATACGATGCCCTTCTACACCTGCTTTGGTCGCTAGGTTGGCTAGGGTCTCAAATGCGGCGATATACTCTGGACGGCAATCAGGATAGCCGGAATAGTCCACGGCATTGACACCGATAAAAATATCATCAGCTTCAAGTACTTCGGCTAAGCCAAGTGCATAAGACAAAAACACCGTATTGCGCGCTGGCACATAGGTGACCGGAATCTGATTGTCTTCCACGCCTTCAATCGGAACATCAATGAGATTGTCGGTTAAGGCCGAGCCACCAATCGCATGCATATTCATTTGCATCACGCGATGAGAAGCCACCTTAAAATGATTGGCGAGCGCTTGCGCAGCATGCAACTCAACCTTGTGTCTTTGTCCATAATCAAAGCTGAGCGTATGACATTCATACCCTTGTGATTGTGCGACCGCTAGCACGGTTGCCGAGTCTAACCCGCCAGAAAGTAAGACAACGGCTTTTTTTTGATCCGTACTCAATTGGATGCTCCAGATAGGTCTTTTAAACGACTTTGTGCTTTTTTCGCAGCAGGCAGATGATCATAGGCCTTTATGCATTTTTCATATAAGGCTTTGGCCTGATCTATCTCCCCTAGCGAAGCGAGAATATCAGCGGCTCGAAGCATGGCATCGGCTGCTTTATGGGTACTTGGGTAGGTTTCATAAACATTTTTAAAGGCGGCTAGGGCTTTTTTCTCATTGCCTAAAACCGCTTCAGCCTCTCCTTGCCAATAACCTGAATTGCTGGCCAATTGACTATTAGGATAGGTTTTTAAAAATTTCGCAAAATCGTCAATTGCCGCTTGATACTTCGATTGTTTCATTAATGTAAAGGCCGCATCATAAGCCTTTTTTTCAGTAGCTGTGGCCGGTTCAACTTCAATAGCCTTGTCATCAGATTTTGTTGAGGGCTTGGATTCGTCAACTGACTCAGTGACGGGCTGTTCCGGTTGCGGTGTCACAACTGGAACGACAGGTGTAACGGCTACCAAAGGCGCCTCAGCACTTTGTTTTTGAGCGGCTTCCAGCTCGCTGAGCCGCTTATCTTCTTCTTGATATTGTTCGGCCTGCGTTTCTTCAACTTGTTTTAATTGGTACTTTAAACGGTCAACCTCACCATAGAGTGTTTGAATTTCGCGGTGCTGCTCAGCTAGACGTCGACTCAATTGAATCATAGCTGGATTATTTGCCATTCTCTCCAAACGCTCTAACCGCTCTTCAATCGTTTGCTGAGCTGCCATAGCGGGCATAACCATGCCGACACTAACTAAGCCTGTCAACGTTAAAATCGCTACTCGTTTAGATAGATATGTCGCTTTCATCAGTTCAAAACCTTATTATTGTGCTTTAATTTCAACACGTCTGTTTTTAGCCCAAGCTGCTTCGGTATGCGCTAAATCTGCTGGGACTTCTTCACCCATGGTGATCACAGCAATACGACTAGTATTAACACCATACAACATAAAAGCTTCGGCAACAGCTTTAGCCCTTCTTTCCCCCAATGCCAAGTTATATTCTGGGGTACCTCTTTCATCGGTATGACCAATCAGTTGAATTTTTTCGTCAGGGTTATCGACCAAGATGGCGGCATAATGCTTCACGGTTTCGAGCGATGTATCATCGACAATAAACTGGTCATAACCAAAGTAGATAACAGGTTCGAAAGTATGTGCCATCGCATCAGCGCCCGTGACCTCAGGTAAATCTTCAGCGCCCATATCTTCTGAGCTTAAAGCCTGCCCATTAACGCCTTCTGCTTGTAACACTTCCACTTCGGCTTTATCGGCATTGGCTTTTTCTAATGCCAAACGGGCTTTTTCGGCATAATCTTCCGTCTGTTGTTCTGAATTAGCCATATCCATATCGGCTTCCGAAGCATTTTTTGGCGTACTACTACAAGCAACCACCGAAAGCGCTAAAGCGCCTAATAAAGATCCTTTTAACCAATGCATCTGATTCTCCTTTTTTCGACTCAGTGTCGCAATCGATAATTTATTCATTTAATAATGGCCCCCAAGAAGGTGCTCTGACCTCCCCATCTTGAACACTCAGCACCTGCGTCACACTACTATCGATTGAAACAACCGCTAATTTACCCAGGCCTGCTTGGTTCATGGCATATAAAATCATTTCACCGTTGGGTGAAAATGAAGGGGATTCATCCAAATAGGTTTTGGTAATGACATTAAACGTTTCATTGTATAGGTCTAATAAGCCAATATGAAAGCCTTTATGGCCATGCACCATCGCCACATAACGACCATCGGGCGATACGGCCGGATTAGCATTGTAGCCCCCAATAAAAGAAACGCGACGGATTTCACCCGTATCTAAAAACACCTGGAATACCTGTGGCTGACCCCGTCGATCCGAGTTAAAAAACAAGGAATGACCATTGGGCGCCCAAACCGCTTCGGTTTCAATTGCCCAATTGCGCGTTAACCGTCGTAGATGACGCGTTTTCATATCCATTAGATACACATCAGCCGAACCATCCTTAGATAAGGTTAAGGCCATTTTTTTACCATCCGGCGACCAGGCAGGCGCGCCATTGATGCCTTTATAGCTGGCAATAATCTCTCGTTTCAGACCGTCTAAACTCTGAACCACAATTTCCGAACGGCCATTTTCAAAGGTCACATAGGCTAACTGTTTTCCATCCGGCGACCAACTCGGTGACATAATCGGGTTAGTGGAGCGAAGGATAGGATGGGAATTATGCCCATCGGCATCAGCGACCTCTAAACTAAAATGACGATTGTTATTCTTGGTTTTAACCGTGACATAGGCAATTTTGGTATTGAATGCACCTTGAATCCCAGTCAACTCTTTATAAATTAAATCGGTGATTTTATGGGCGACTTGTCTTAAGTTCGACTTAGTAATCCCTGTCCAACGCTTGCCCATAATTTGCTCTTTACGCAAAATATCAACAAAACGCATCTCTATTTGATAAAGCCCATTCTTGGTTTCAATCAAGCGCCCCATAAGCAAATTATCAACACCCAAGGCTTTCCAGCGATCAAATTGAATGGCTTTTAAATGATTGGGCTTAGCTGGAAGCTGCGACTCGTCAAGTGCTTTAAACTTACCGGTTCGGAATAAGTTTTGACCAATAATTTGCGACATGGCTTCAGGCCGCAGTCCCTTTCCTTCAAATTCAAATGGAATCAGAGCAATGGGTAAAGCGCTAGCGGAACTTTGGTCAATCTGAATTGTCAGCTCAGCACGGCTGGACAAACTGACCATCCATAAAACACAGACTAAAAAAAACTTCCTTTTAGTTAATAACAGCATGGCAATCCTTAATAACGACTCATCTAGGGTTTAAAAACAAATTTAATATTTCGTTCAAACAGCTCTTCAACAGGCGGTGCAGGCATAGGCTCCGCTCTGTAAACTGCATTTTTAGCATCTTTAATGAATTGTTTATCTGCAAATTTATTACAGTTTTCGACAGTCACCCCACTGATCTTGCCTGCGGGAGTCTGCGTAATTGACAACACACATTGTGCTTTCTCAGACACATTTGACGCTGTCCGCCAATTATCCTTAACTTTTGCCGCGATCGACGATACATAAGTTTCCCTCAGGTTTTTGAGTTCTCTTTGCTTGGCTAATTGACGTTTTTTCGCTTCTTCAGCGGCGATTTGCTGCTGTAATTGACGTTCAGCTTCTTCCTGTTCTTTACGCAATCGAGCTTGTAACGCTTCTGCTTCTAAGCGTTTCTTCTCTGCTGCCTGTTGTTCAATTTTCTTTTGCAACGCCAGTTTTTTAGCTTCTTCTGCTTTACGCTGAGCTTCCGCCTCGGCAACCCGCTTCTGCGCTTCTGCGCGTTTTTTCTCAGCCAGCTCTGCTTCTTTTTTGGCCTGCTTCGATGCCCGTTTTGCGGCTTCAGCCCGCTTCTGTTCTGCTAGACTTTTTTGCCTTTCAATTTCAGCAAGTCGTTTTGCTTCATCTGCTTTACGCGCTTCGGCTTCGGCAATGCGTTTTTGTTGTTCGGCTTTTTGCTGTTCGAGTCGTTGTTGACGCTTCATTTGCTCCAAACGACGTTTTTCAGCAATCGATTGTGCTTTAAGACGTTTCTGTTCAGCGAGTTTTTCCGCTTCATCCTGCTTAATTTTGGCCAACTGCTCTTTCACGAGCGCACTGTCAACCGTGAAAGTCTTTAAGGGCTCTATCTCGGTGATTTGTGTTATTTCAGTTTGCTCACCTTCATCCATAGAAACCTTTATTGCCCCATCGACGACAAATCTTTCCCAGACGAGACCGGCTGCAACCATCGCATGCAAGACCAGTGCAAAAAATAACGCGATCGGATGTCTGAATATAAATGCGAACATATTAGTTTTTCTCTTCCGGTTCAGTCATCAATGACACCTTAGCAACCCCATTTGCTTTCAATAATACAAAGAGGTTCACTACCTTCCCATAAGGGGCTTGACGATCACCTTGAATATAAAAGGGTTGCTGCGGCTTTAACTGTGATCGAGCGACGACTTCAGCCACTAAATTGCCCAAATCTTTTTGTCCCAATACGACATCTGGTGCTTGAGAGGTTTTATAAAAGCCTTCTGCCGTCACTGAAATCACAAACGGTTCAATCGGTTTCACCTTAGTGGCTTTTTCGGTTTTAATTCTAGGGGTTTGCGGCAGATCGACCGTGACCGCTTGCTGAACAATGGGGGCTGTGATCATAAAAATAATCAATAAAATTAAGGTGACATCAATGTAGGGCACCACATTGATTTCTGCCATTAATTTTTTCTTGGGCTGGGTTCGAAATCCTTGTCGCATCAGTTAACCTATTTAGTCCTGTCGACTTTCTTGGGTGTGAGCTTGACGCTGAATAATCGTTAACAAGCCTTCTGCAAAATTTTCATACTGGGTAATGACCTTGTCGGCTTTGACCGTTAAGCGGTTATAAGCAATAACGGCTGGAATCGCCGCGAACAACCCCATTGCAGTCGCAATCAATGCTTCTGAAATCCCTGGCGCGACTGCGGCGAGTGTTGCATTTTGAATATCGCCCAAAGAAGAAAAGGCATGCATCACCCCCCAAACCGTTCCAAACAAACCGATATAAGGCGCGGAAGAACCGACAGTGGCTAAAAAGGGTGTCCGGTTTTCCAGCCGCTCAATTTGTTTAGAAAAAGCGACTTTCATCGCCCTTTCAGTACCATTAATCAAATCATTGGAATGGGTCACACCCTGCTGTTTAAGGCGTACAAATTCTTTAAAGCCCGCTTCAAAAATGACGGCATTGCCATATTGTTGTTTGGTCTCGCCCTCAACGATGTGAAATAGCTGGGTTAATTCAGGCGTCCCCCAAAATAGATCGTCAAACTCTTGTGCTTCAAGGCGCGCTTTTCTGAGTTGATAAGCTTTGGCAAAGATCACCGCCCAAGCAAAAATTGACATCAACAATAAAATCAACATCACACCCTGAACTACATGACTGGCGTTGAGTACCAATTCTAATAACGAATCTTCATTCATTTGCTATTTCCTTTTAACCTACTGGTTCAATCAAGCCCAAATGCCGATAAGCATTTTGGGTGACTTGCCGCCCACGCGGTGTTCTAACTAAAAATCCTTGCTGAACCAAAAAGGGTTCAATCACATCCTCAATGGTTCCCCGTTCTTCACCCAAAGCGGCGGAGATGCTATCAATACCGACTGGGCGACTATCAAACTTGTGAATCAACATTTCTAATAAACGCCGATCCATTTTATCTAAACCAAGCGGGTCCACTTCCAATAAATCCAAAGCTAAAGCGGCAATTTCGGCGGTGACCACCCCTTGCCCTTTGACTTGTGCATAATCTCGAACCCGTCTGAGTAACCGATTGGCAATTCGAGGTGTCCCTCGTGAACGCCTTGCTACTTCTAAAGCACCGGCTTCATCGGCTTCAATGCCTAAAATATGTGCCGACCGCACTACGATCTGTGACAACTCATCAACCGAATAAAATTCCAATCGCTGCACAATGCCAAACCGGTCTCTTAGCGGTGACGTTAATAATCCGGCTCGCGTGGTGGCTCCGATTAGGGTAAAAGGCGGAATTTCAATTTTAACCGTTTGTGCCGCTGGACCGTCGCCGATAATAATATCCAACTGAAAATCTTCCATTGCCGGATAAAGCACTTCTTCCACCACCGGACTGAGTCGATGAATTTCGTCAACGAATAAGACATCATAAGGTTCTAATCGAGTTAGGATCGCCGCTAAATCGCCCGGTTTTTCAATAACCGGCCCAGAGGTTTGGCGCAGGGTCACGCCCATTTCTTGAGCAACAATATTGGCAAGGGTGGTTTTTCCAAGGCCGGGCGGCCCATAGAGCAAGACATGATCCAGGTGTTCTTGACGAATCTTTGCCGCATGAATTGACAACTGCAGCTGTTCTCTTACAGCAGTTTGGCCAATATATTCCGAAATGATTTTAGGACGAACAGAAGGCAAAACCAAACGATCTTCTTCTATCGGTTGTCCGCCGACAATGCGATCTGTTTCAATCATTTGTGAGGTTTCTCTTCCTTATGCATTTTAAGTAGGCTATTCGCAATCATATTCAGCTAGCAATTATAAACTGATTATCATGGGTTGTGGCATTGATTTCATGCAGATTAAAGAGTGATTTTTTTGCAATTTAAGGCTAGAGTTTGACGCCCTGCAACGCTTTACGAATGGTCTCTTCTAAAGTTAAATCGGTTGCCACTGATTTCACCATTTTTTCGGCTTGAGCGGGTTTATAACCCAATGAAATGAGTGCCTCTATTGCAGATGCATGGGTCGTGACCTGTTGCACCTGAGACTTTAGCTGATTTTCTGATGAACTGGTTAATGTCGTTCCGGTTAATTGCCATCCCTTTAAACGATCACGCATTTCAATCACTAAACGCTCTGCAGTTTTTTTACCCACTCCAGGAATTTTGGTTAAGGCAACCACATCCGCAACCTCGACCAAGCCGACAAACTCATGCACCGAAAGTGTTGATAAAATGCCAATTGCCATTTTGGCACCAATACCACTCACTTTGATTAACTCTTTAAACAAGTTACGCTCAAGTTCAGTGGCAAATCCATAGAGCAACATCGCATCTTCGCGGACGTGTAAATGGGTTAACAAGGTAATGTCCGACCCCACTTCTCCTGTCGCATAAAAAGTCGACATGGGCGCTTCTAACTCATACCCCACACCATTCACATTGATTAAGATCTGTGGTGGTTGTTTTGCGTGCAGTTTTCCCGATAAAAAACCAATCATTCGTTATCCTTAAAATCGTGTGCCTTTTGATATTTTTTCTGGATCAATTCCCAGTGTCCAATAGCGGTCGTGACAAAGCGCTGCCGCCAGGGCATCAGCCGCATCTTCCTGCGGACTTTCAGTGAGTTTTAGTAAATTTTTGACCATAAATTGTACCTGATCTTTGGAGGCATGACCTTGACCAACAATGGTACTTTTTATTTGAGTGGGGGTATATTCCATAATCGGAATGTCTTTCAGTGCGGCAGCACAAAGGATCACCCCTCTAGCTTGACCCAATTTAATGGCCGAACTGGGGTTTTTATATACAAACACTTTTTCAATCGCCATCACATCAGGTTGATATTGATCAATAATCTGCATCACCGATTCAAAAATATTCTTTAGGCGCTCGGCGCCTGAAAACTTTTCAACCTTGATCACGCCACTTAACACATAAGTCGGATGATATTGTCCTGACTCAATAATGCCAAACCCAGCCTTGCGTGATCCAGGGTCAATTCCCAATATTCTTTTTGATTGTGCCAATTAAGATCACTCCGAAATATGCCATTTCTTGAGGGGTTTCAGGCAAGAACAACCAGGCCTGGGCATTTTAATGATGTTTAGGGCGTTTTAACCAGACCCTGTTCGCGTGAAAATGTCAGCATTCGTTCCACTGACTGTAAGGCTTTTTGACGAATGGACTCTTCAATGACAATTTCACCCACTCCAGTTTCTAGAACTTTGGCTAAATTTTGCAAGCCATTCATCGCCATCCAAGGACAATGCGCGCAACTGACACAACTTCCAGAGCTGCCACCCGTTGGGGCAACAATTAAGGTTTTATGCGGAGCCAATTGTTTCATTTTGTAAAAAATACCGTAATCGGTGGCGACGATAAACTTTTGATCTGGCAAGGTTTGTACCGCATCAATCATCACCCGGGTCGAGCCAACTACATCAGCGAGATCAACGACTTCCGACGGCGATTCGGGATGAACCAAAACCTTGGCATCAGGATGTTGCTCTGCTAAGGCTTGCAACTCATAGGTTTGAAATTCATCATGAACAATACAATGTCCCTGCCAACGCAACATTTCAATACCGGTTTCTTTTTCAATCCAACGCCCCAAATGACGATCCGGGGCCCAAATAATCTTTTTACCTTGGTCTTTTAGGTAACGCACAATTTCGAGTGCATTACCCGAAGTCACCACCCAGTCCGCCAACGCCTTCACTTCAACACTGGTATTAGCATACACCACCACTGTATGATCGGGATGCTGCGCACAAAAGTCGGCAAACGACTGGGGAGGACAACTCAAGTCCAATGAACAATTGGCGTCTAGATCCGGCATCAGTACGGTTTTTTCGGGGCTGAGCATCTTAGCGGTTTCCCCCATAAAGCGAACCCCACACACAACCAATACATCTGCATCAGATTGCGCACCGAAATTGGCCATTTCCAAAGAATCAGCCACCTTTCCACCGGTCTCTTCAGCCAATGCCTGCAAATCGTCATCCACATAATAGTGGGCAACCATTTGCGCATTCTTGTCACTTAACAGCTGTTTAATATGATTCTTTAGACGCGTTTTTTCCTGCTCATCAACATGGACGGCAGGCTCAGAAGCCTCCGCCAACTGATCAATTCGCTTGAGCAACGCTAACGGCACACTCTCCGCAATTAAAGACATACGTGCATCCTATCTTTTGGCTAACTATTGCTTATTCCGATAATGCTTTTCGGAACCGCAATGCTAAGTCGGTTAATTGCGCGTTGTCTACACTGCCTGGTGCATCGGTTAACAAACAGGCGGCCGATTGCGTTTTCGGGAAGGCAATCACGTCACGAATTGAATCGCGTTTCGCCATAATCATCACTAAACGATCTAAACCAAAGGCCATCCCTGCATGCGGTGGGCAACCATATTTCAATGCTTTTAATAAGAAACCAAATTTGTCTTCTGCTTCTTCATCGGAGATCCCTAATAGTTTTAATACGGCCGCTTGCATATGAGTGTCGTGAATACGAACAGACCCCCCACCCACTTCAATACCGTTAATCACTAAATCATAAGCACGTGACAGCATTTGATGCGGTTCATCATGGTTTAGAATTTCTTCAGTGGTGGCTTTAGGCTGGGTAAACGGATGGTGAATGGCTGTCATCTTGGCCGTTTTCTCGTCCATCTCAAACATTGGAAAGTCAACCACCCAAACCGGTGCCCATTCTTTTTCAATCATGCCTAAGTCTTCACCCAGCTTACAGCGTAAAGCACCTAAAGCTTCATTAACAACTTTGGCTTTATCTGCACCAAAGAAGACAATATCGCCATCTTCAGCACCGACCCGCTGCATAATTTCTAGCGCCTGATCCGGGAAGAATTTCACGATTGGTGATTGCAAACCATCCAAACCTGCGGATAAATCATTCACCTTGATATAGGCCAACCCTTTGGCACCATAGATACTGACAAACTTCGTGTAATCATCAATTTCTTTACGTGACAATTTACCGCCTTGTGGCACCCGTAACGCAGCAACACGACCCATTGGGTCTTTAGCTGGCGCAGCAAATACCTTAAATTCAATATCTTGCAATAGATCAGCGACATCAACCAGTTGCAAAGGAATACGTAAATCAGGACGATCAATACCGTACTTCTCAATGGCTTCGGCATAAGTCATTCTAGGGAATTCATCCCCTAAATCGACATCGCCGCCTTCAAGGAAGATGGTTTTAGCCAGCCCTTCCATCATCGTCATGACTTCTTCTTCGGTCATAAACGACGTTTCGATATCTAGCTGAGTGAATTCAGGTTGACGATCCGCTCTTAAATCTTCATCACGGAAACAACGAGTAATTTGATAATAACGATCAAACCCAGACATCATTAATAACTGCTTAAATAGCTGAGGCGATTGCGGCAACGCAAAAAATTTATTTTGATGGGTACGACTCGGCACCAAATAATCACGCGCGCCTTCTGGCGTCGACTTGGTTAAAATCGGTGTTTCAATATCCATAAAACCATTGTCATCCAAATAACGACGCATGGAACGAGTCACCTTATAACGGGTTTGCAGAGTCTTCTGCATTTCATCACGACGCAAATCTAAATAACGATAAGTCAACCGAACTTCTTCAGAAATGTGTTTATCATCTAACTGAAAAGGAATGGGGTCGGAAGAACTCAGTACTTCCAATCCTGTAGCAACAATCTCGACCTTACCAGTGGCCATCTTAGGGTTAATGGTTTCTGCTGTACGCAGGCAAACCGAACCACTTACTTTAAGTACATATTCAGAGCGCACTTTTTCGGCTATTTCGAACATTTCGGCATTATCAGGATTGACGACGATTTGAACCAGCCCTTCACGATCTCTTAAATCAATAAAGATCACGCCGCCATGATCTCGACGACGGTGCACCCAACCGGAAACGGTGACAGATTGATTTTCAAATTTTTCGGTTACTTGTCCACAATAGTGTGTACGCATCATTGGCAATACCTTTTCTCTCTAAGTGACTGACTGGGTCAGGGGTTATTCAGTTTTGGTTGGGATAACAGGAACGTCTTCTGTTCCAGGGTAAATGGCACTTCCTGCACCATTGGCATAAGCAGGATCACGATGCCAAGGCGGCACTACAACGCCACCAGAAATCACCATTTTCAAAGCTTCGTCCACGGTCATGTCCAGCTCCACAATTTCATGACGGGCGGCCATAATAAAAAAACCGGATGTAGGGTTAGGCGTGGTTGGCACAAACAAATTGACGACATCCGGCAATTTGGTTTTTAATTGTGCCTCTCCTTGGGTTTTACTGGTTTGAAAGGCCAGTGTCCAGAGACCTTCACGTGGATACTGTAACAAATAGGCTTTTTGAAAGGTTTGTGAACCATCGCCAAACAAGGCTTCGGCGATTTGTTTTACCGCCGTATAGATGGATCTAACCAACGGAATACGTGATAAGATTTTTTCCCAAATCCCGTATAAATAGCGCCCAAAGAAATTGGCCACTAGCATGCCCGTAAAAAATATGAGTAAAAATGAAAGGATAACGCCAAAGCCAGGGATGTGTATGCCGAGCAAGACATCCGGGCGAAAGGCTTCTGGCAGCAGTAATAAGCTTTGATCAAATAAATTGACTAAAAAAATCAGCGCAGCAATCGTCACCCCCAAAGGTAACCAAACTAATAATCCTGCAATCAAATACCGCTTTATAAAAGACATCTCTTTCGCTTTGCGCTGTTACGCTTAAAATTAAAATTTAGCCCAGTATTATATAAGAATTTGCTATGACTTTGCACAAAACATTGCTTGCACTGCGATGTGGGTTTGCTATGAAACAGAAGCATTTTCCACTATGATAATCGCAAACCAATCAATCAAGAAATCGATATGCCAAACAATGATATGAAAAATGCTCAAACAATATTGATTACTGGGTGCTCAAGCGGCATGGGTTATGATGCGGCTAAAACGCTCTCTCAGCTTGGCCACCAAGTGATTGCTTGCTGTCGCCGACCAGATGATGTCGCTCGTTTACAAGCCGAAGGCTTCTATAGCGTGGTCATGGATTTGGCCGACAGCCAATCTATAGAACAAGCCGTGGCCACCATTTTAAATGAGTTCAAACAGATTGATGTTTTATTTAATAATGCCGCTTTTGGATTGCCAGGTGCGGTTGAAGATTTGTCTCGTGACGCCTTAACACATCAATTTGAAACCAATGTGTTTGGCACCCAACAAGTCACCAATCTCATTTTGCCTAGAATGCGCCGCCAAGGGTTTGGCAAGATCATTTATAACAGCTCGATTTTAGGCTTTGCAGCCATGCCTTATCGAGGTGCCTATAATGCCAGTAAATTTGCGATTGAGGGGCTAGCCGACACCCTTCGGTTAGAACTAAAATCAACCAATATTCAGGTCAGCTTGATTGAACCCGGGCCGATCCGTTCAAAATTTAGAGCCAATGCTTATCACCAATTTCAACAGTGGATCGTGACAGAAAACAGCGCCCACCAACAACAATATCAAGCCATGATTCAACGACTTGAAACCGAAGGTGATACCGCACCCTTTACATTAGGGCCTGAAGCGGTCACTGACATCGTGCAAAAAATTCTTAGCGCTAAAAGCCCGCGCGCACGCTATCCCGTCACGGTTCCAACCAAGGTTTTTGCCTTACTGAAACGGATATTGCCCACCTTTTGGCTAGACCAACTGCTCATTAAAGCGGGCGGCAATGGCAAACGCTAAACGACTATTTCATTCAATCAAATAACAGTTTGTAGGGACGTTCTATCGCCGAAAGCACGGACGTCACACTAAAGGTTCTGACGGCTTCAAAACTTTTTTGACCATTGAAAAACACCTGTACCGTTGGCAAACTCATCACGCCGCTTTGTGCACATAATGCACCCGGTTGATGACAATCCAAATAGCGCATTTCCATCAACGGAAACTGCTCGGCAATCGCAGCTTCTAGCTTTGGCTTCAACGCATGACAAACGTGGCAGTCCTTTCCGCCGTATAAAACAACCAGGCCTGGTTGTTTTTGTACCTCAATTTCACAGGCATCAACTGAATCAATTGTCTGCATTTTTCTCTCCTGTTCCATTATCTCTGGTTTGACGTCAACCAAGCCGCCCCTCTGACGCCACTGGAATCGCCCCATTTTGCAGGCACAAGCCTTGTTTCGACCTGATCACTAAATACCCACTGCTGCCAAATTTGCGGTACTCTCTGATATAACCATTCCATATTTGAAAGTCCCCCGCCTAAAACAATCACATCTGGATCAACCACATTGATCACGCTGGCCAGAGCCTTGGCCATCCAATTAGCATAGGTTTCTAACATAGCTTGAGCGGCTTCATCGCCCTGCTTAGCCTGCTCAGCCAATTGTTTAGCCGTCACGCAACGATCTGTTTTCTCCAAAAAATGAGACGATAACGCCGGCCCTGACAAAAAGGTTTCGATACAACCTTTTAAGCCACAATAGCAGTCAGGATGCCTTTCGGCAGAATCCAACCAAGGCATGGGATTATGCCCCCATTCTCCGGCAATCGCGTTAATGCCATTAATGACTTGACCATTGACGACCAAACCGCCACCACACCCAGTTCCCACAATCACCGCAAAAACCACATCCTCGCCAGCGGCGGCACCATCACTGGCTTCGGATAAAGCCAAACAATTAGCATCATTCGCCAAAGCCACTTTCATATTTAAAGCTGCCTGCAAATCTGCCTGTAAATCGCGTCCAATTAAACAGGTGGAATTGGCATTCTTTATGAGTCCTGTTTTCTTGGAGATGGCACCCGGAATCGCAACCCCCAAGCCACTAAAGTGACCAAACTGTTGTTGAACTTGCCTTACCAAGCCAACAATGGCACCACAGGTCGCTTCATAATCTCCTTGTGGGGTTGCCACTCGTTGTCGAAACACCAGTTGATTCTCGTCATCCAAGACAGCCACTTCAATTTTAGTGCCACCCAAATCAATGCCAACTTTCATGCATTCACCTCTAAATAGAGGCTGAAATCATTCGCTAAATAGTCATCGCGCATCTCTACATTAGAGACTAAGGTTTGACAGTAGTGGCGCATTTGTTCTGGATCAAAGCTTTGTAAATCGGGTCGACTGGCTGTCCAATCATGATTTTGATTTAATAGATTTAAACTCACCCCATACTTTGCCAGTTCAACCAACTTTTGTATCACGGCTTTCGCATATTGCCCTTGCGTTTCCATTGGCTCAACCACTTCGTTGAGCGCACCTGAACAAATCACAAAATCAAATTGATTCTCTTCCCAATCAAAATCAAATATTTCGCCCTGTTGAAAATGACGCTTTGGATACTGGCACTGGGCAGCAAAAATCATATCGGGCGATAAATCGATACCGAGATAATCAAAGGCTTGAAAGTGTGAAGAAAGCCAATCGGCGAAATCGCCAAAACCACAGCCGACATCCAAAATATTAATCGGTTCAGTCAAGGGCGACTGAAAGCGGGGATGTTGAAACAACAACTGCCATAGTACATTGAACCGTAACTGTTGAACCTGACGGTTCTCCCAAAACAAGGCAGTCGGTTCATACCCCCGATCCTGAATTGCTTGAAAATGACGCGTAATAATGCGTTGCCGTTGATTATCAGGCAGTTTCATGACTTCATGCTCGTTTGTTCAATGGTTTTTAACCAAGCAATCTCATCCTCAGAAAAACCGGCTTTCTGCCGAGCGTCAAAATTAAATGGCCCACGCAAATTACCATAGAAAAATGTTTTGATAACCTCGGTAAAGGTATTAAATGGATTCAGTTGGCGTTGCTCACATAAATAACGAAACCAGCGCGTACCCACGGCAACATGACCGATTTCATCCTGCAATAAAATTTTTAAAATCTCAACGCCACGCTTATCACCGATCGCACGTAATTTATGAATCATTGCCGGCGTCACATCTAACCCTCTGGCTTCCAGTGTTCTTGGAACCAAAGCCATGCGCACTAAGGGGTCATGATCGGTTTCAACGGTACTGACCCACAAACCATTATGAGCAGGAAAATCACCATACTCATAGCCCAAATGAAACAAGTGCTCGCGCACCATTTGAAAATGATAAGCCTCTTCCGCAGCCACATTAAGCCAATCATGATAATAGGCTTCTGGCATGTCTTGAAAACGATAAAGTGCGTCTAAAGCTAAATTAATGGCATTAAACTCAATATGTATAATTGAGTGCATTAACGCTGCATGCCCTTCTTTAGAGCCTAGACGGCGTCTTGGTAACGATTTAAGCGACACCCATTCGGGTTTTGCAGGCCGCCCGGCATCTAGTACTTTTTCAATGGTCTCGGTTGGAGATAAATCTAAAGCCCGATCGGCCCAGTCTTGTTGTAGTTGATCCAGTTTTTGTAACTTAGTATCACAACAAGGTTCCATCAAACAATCATAAGCTTTAGAAAATAAACTGGGCATTTCTTATCCATTCATTATTAAAATACACACGCCTAAAAACAAAAAAACCGGCGCTTTGGCCGGTTTCCTCGTTTAGCTAACTAAGCTTACTTTGTAAAGTAATAGCTTGCTTGCATGTAAGGCGTACCACGATATTGTTTTGCATCAATTGAATCAAATAATTTTGCCCATTTTGCACGATCTTCGGGCGTCATCACTGAAGAAGGGTTACGAGCAATAACTTTATCACCATACTTGGCTTCTATTTTATCGAGTTCACCATAACATTCAAGAACAGTGGTTTTTTGCTCATAGGCTTTTGCAGCAGTACTGCCCTTTTCATTTGCCAATTTTACAATGGCATCACCATCTGCCACACACAAGTCATACTTTGAAGTTTCAGCTTGTGCATTGAACGCAAAGGCAGCAAGCGAGGCGACAAAAAGTGCTTTTAAAGTTGGTTGTTTCATTTAATGGCTCCATCATATTAGGATTTAATTATTTAACGGAACCATTTTGTGCTTTTTCAAAATAAAATGCAACCAAAAAGTCGGCTGTTTAGATTAGAAAATAATGAAGTGGCTATAAGGTTTATTTATGAATTGTGCAAAACCGCTTTAGAGCCTGTTCGAACGGTTAGCAGACCCCATAATAAAACCGACAACCAAGCACATAAAAAAATCAATTGCGAAACGCCATGCCAGGCCGCAAAGCCTAAACCAAATACCGCCGCATCCGTTTCTGGTATTTGTTTTAACTCCGACATGAGCGGCGAAACCCAAGTCAAGTTGGTTACCACAGCAACCATGGCCACCAGCAACCACCGCTCTCGTTTTGACCATTTAACCGTTTGACGAATAACAACCAACATCAACACTAAAACAATCAAATCCGCCCAATAAGTGGCTGATAGCAATATTGCCATGATCGAACCCGCGACCTGAGCATTCAACTGTGAAAACAGCACGGGCGCAACCCCATAACCCACAACCCAATTCAGGGTTAACCAACCGGCAGCTAAGTAATGACTGAGTAGGTTTGGCATTAAATATATTGAATTTCGACAATTTCGTAATCAATATCACCACTGGGCGCTTTCACGACCACTTCGTCCCCTTCTTCTTTCGCAATCAAAGCTCTGGCAATCGGTGAGTTCACAGAAATTTTACCGTGCTTAATGTCAGCCTCTTCCTCACCGACAATTTTATAAGTGACTTCTTCATCATTATCCAAATTCAACACGGTCACCGTTGCCCCAAACACCACTTTGCCATTGGGTGATAATTTTGTGACATCAATAATTTGCACGCTCCCTAACAGACCTTCGATTTGTTTAATACGGGCTTCCATCAGCCCTTGCTGTTCACGCGCGGCATGATATTCTGCATTTTCCTTTAGATCACCATGCTCTCGTGCTTCGGCAATTGCCTTTGAAACCGCTGGACGCTCAACCGTTTTCAAGTTCTGTAACTCTTGTTTCAGGCGATCAGCACCTTCTTTTGTCATTGGATGTCTTTGCATACTCTCGCTCCATTCTTTCTTCGACCGCCTTTTAGACAGCTAAACAAAAAAGCGCCAAGACGTCATCGCCTTAGCGCTCCTGCTTTACATCATAAACGATTAACTAATTTGTAGCTTGGTGACTTTTTGGTTATCCAAATAGTCCATTGAAGCAACCATTGCCAAAGCGCCTGCCATCGTTGTGGTATAACAGATTTTATGCATTAATGCTTCACGACGAATACTGGATGAATCCTTAATACTTACAGAGCCATCAGAAGTATTCACAATCAAGTCCACCTCTTCATTAACAATTGAATCCACAATATTAGGACGCCCCTCAGTGACTTTATTGACAATCTCACAGGTAATGCTTGCTTCCTGTAACGATTTTGCCGTTCCACGGGTTGCTAAGATGGTAAATCCTTTTTCAATCAGTTTTTCAGCCAAGCCGATCACTTTGACACGATCCGCTTGTCGAACACTTAGAAAGGCTTTTCCAGAGGTTGGCAATACGGTCCCGCTAGCTAATTGGGCTTTCTGATAGGCTTCCGCAAAGGTTTCACCCACACCCATCACTTCACCAGTCGATTTCATTTCTGGCCCTAAAATGGGGTCTACGCCTAAGAACTTAATAAAGGGGAATACCGCTTCTTTAACCGAGAAGTAGGTTGGTTTAACTTCCTTGGTAAAACCTTGGTCTACCAGCTTTTGCCCAACCATGCACCTGGCAGCAATTTTGGCTAAAGGATTAACGATTGCCTTAGAAACAAACGGAACCGTTCTTGATGCACGTGGATTGACTTCCAGTACATAAATTTCTTCGCCTTTCACCGCAAACTGCGTATTCATCAAACCAACCACACCCAAAGCCATCGCCATTTTTTCTACCTGACTACGAATTTCATCCTGAATATGCATTGGAATACTATAAGGCGGTAAAGAACAAGCAGAATCTCCAGAGTGAATCCCCGCTTGTTCAATATGTTCCATGACCCCACCGATCACAACTTGGTCACCATCACAGACCGCATCTACATCTAATTCGATGGCATCATCTAAGAATCGATCCAATAGAACAGGCGAATCGTTTGAAACCTTGACAGCTTCGGTCATATAACGTGTCAAATCATTATCGTTATAAACAATTTCCATTGCGCGGCCACCCAGGACATAAGATGGACGAACCACTAATGGGTAACCAATCTCATTTGCTAGCGCCAAGGCCTGATCTTCGCTTCGCGCTGTTCGATTTGGTGGTTGCTTCAATTCTAATGTGTGAAGTAACTGCTGAAAGCGCTCACGATCCTCTGCTAAGTCAATCGACTCTGGAGAAGTTCCAATAATAGGAACACCCGCGGCCTCAAGGTCTTCAGCCAGTTTTAAAGGAGTTTGTCCACCATATTGAACAATCACACCAGCAGGCTTCTCAACTTCAACAATTTCTAACACATCTTCTAACGTTAGCGGCTCGAAATATAGGCGATCAGATGTATCATAATCGGTTGATACGGTTTCAGGATTACAGTTCACCATAATGGTTTCATAACCATCTTCTCGCATGGCCATGGCTGCATGAACACAGCAATAGTCGAACTCTATCCCTTGACCAATTCGGTTTGGTCCGCCACCCAATACCATGATCTTTTCACGGTCTGTTGGGTTTGCTTCACATTCCTCTTCATAAGTTGAGTACATATACGCCGTCGAGGTTTCAAACTCAGCCGCACAAGTATCCACACGCTTATAAACAGGACGGATATTTAGTGTATGGCGGAACTTACGAATAAAGGCCGCATCAGTAACCAATAAGGTGGCGATACGATTATCCGAAAAGCCTTTGCGTTTTAACGATCTCAATAATACTTCATCCAACGCATCTAAACCACGTTGTTTGACATCATCTTCCATATCAATCAACTGTTTAATTTGCGACAAGAACCAAGGATCAATTTTGGAAATATCATGTACGGTTTCTAATGACCAACCGGCTCGAAAAGCATCTCCCACATACCACAACCGGTCTGGGCCAGGAGCACGCAACTCTTGGCGTAAAACCCCTTTGATCTCTTTTTCATCCATCGATGCCAATGACATGACTTCATCAAACCCGGTTTTACCGGTTTCTAAACCACGCATGGCCTTTTGAAGTGACTCTTGGAAATTACGTCCCATTGCCATCACTTCACCGACCGACTTCATTTGAGTCGATAAGCGTTTATCCGCTTGTGCAAATTTTTCAAAGGTGAAACGAGGTATTTTAGTGACAACATAATCAATTGATGGTTCAAATGAAGCTGGCGTAGCACCATCCGTAATGTCATTACTCAATTCATCCAGGGTATAACCGACCGCTAACTTAGCAGCGACTTTTGCTATCGGGAAGCCAGTAGCCTTAGACGCTAAAGCCGATGAGCGAGAAACCCGAGGGTTCATTTCAATAATAATCATCCGCCCCGTTTCAGGGTTAATAGAAAACTGAACATTCGAACCACCTGTTTCCACACCAATTTCACGCAAAACCGCTAAAGAGGCATTTCGCATGATTTGATATTCTTTATCCGTTAGAGTTTGAGCGGGTGCAACGGTAATTGAGTCGCCAGTATGAACACCCATTGGATCCAAGTTTTCAATCGAACAGATAATGATGGCGTTATCATTTTTGTCGCGCACCACTTCCATTTCATATTCTTTCCAGCCCAAGATAGATTCTTCAATCAGCAACTCTTTAGTTGGAGAAAGATCAAGACCAAACTTACAAATCTGTTCAAATTCTGATCGGTTATAAGCGATACCCCCACCAGAACCTCCTAATGTAAAGGAAGGTCGAATAATGGTTGGGAAACCCACTTTTTCTTGAATCGCCCAAGCTTCTTCCATATTGTGCGCAACATCAGAAGTCGGCATATCCAAACCGATCTTGGTCATCGCTTGACGGAATCGCTCTCTGTTTTCAGCTTTATCAATCGCATCGGCATTGGCACCAATCAATTCCACACCAAATTCTGCCAAGACACCGTTGTTATCTAAATCTAAAGCGCAATTTAAGGCCGTTTGCCCACCCATTGTCGGCAAGATCGCATCTGGGCGTTCCTTAGCGATGATATTCCGAACCGTTTTCCATTCAATCGGCTCGATATAGGTTGCATCAGCCATTTCAGGATCGGTCATAATGGTCGCCGGATTCGAGTTAACCAAAATCACTCGATAACCTTCTTCTCTTAATGCTTTACAGGCTTGAACACCAGAATAATCAAACTCACAAGCCTGACCAATGATGATAGGACCCGCACCAATAATCAGAATACTTTCTAAATCACTTCTTTTTGGCATTTTTCGTTTCCTATTCCTTAAACTTGTTTTGATTTTTTGATATTGTCGATAAATTGGTCAAACAGCGGCGCGACATCATGAGGTCCAGGACTCGCTTCTGGATGCCCTTGAAAACTGAAGGCAGATTTGTCTGTCCGTTCAATCCCTTGCAATGACCCATCAAATAATGAATGATGCGTCGCTTTTAAACAGGTTGGCAAACTGTCACCATCCACTGCAAAACCGTGATTTTGCGCAGTAATCATAACTCGTTGAGACTGCTGATCTTTTACAGGGTGGTTTCCACCATGATGACCAAACTTCATTTTGATGGTTTTTGCACCCGAAGCTAACGCCAATAATTGGTGGCCTAAACAGATTCCGAAAACCGGCATATCAGCTTCCAAAAGTGTTTGAATCGCTTCAATCGCATAATCACAAGGTTCTGGGTCGCCAGGGCCATTCGATAAAAACACGCCATCCGGGTTCATTGCCAATACTTCAGCTGCAGACGTTTGGGCCGGAACGACGGTCAACTTGCAACCGCGATCTGCTAGCATCCGTAGAATATTACGTTTCACGCCATAATCGTAAGCAACCACGTGATAAACCGCTGAATTCGACTTATCGGTATGGCCGTTTTCTAACGACCAGGAACCCTCTGTCCAAACATAGGTTTGAGCAGTCGTCACTTCTTTGGCTAAATCCATACCTTTCAAACCGGCAAAGGCTTTTGCTTTTGCTACGGCGGCTTCAGCATCAATATTGTCTCCCGCGATGATCACGCCGGACTGGGCACCTTTATCGCGCAAAATACGTGTCAATTTACGCGTATCTATATCAGAAATTGCCACCATATTTTGTTCAATCAGGTATTCCGGCAATGATTTTTGTGCTCGAAAGTTACTCATGACCGTTGGACAATCTTTAACAATCAATCCTTGCGCCATAATTGATGCAGACTCAGCATCCTCTTCATTAACACCGACATTACCGATATGCGGATAGGTCAAGGTGACCAATTGTTTATAGTAAGAAGGATCGGTTAATATTTCCTGATACCCAGTTAACGAAGTATTAAAAACCACTTCGCCAACTGCCTCACCCTCAATACCTAGTGAGAGCCCCCAAAAAAGAGTCCCATCTTCTAAAGCCAATAACGCTGTTTGTGTCATGTATTTGATCCGCCCACCCAATGTGCTAAAACTTTTAAAAGCCGTATATAAAAAAACGGAGCCAACCCCCTGATAGGAATTCACTCCGTTTGATAGAAATTAGCGATTTTTCACCGTCATTTCTGTACCCGACCCCAATAAAAAAGTCATAAATTAATATTAGGTGAATTCTACTTGATACAGTCACACTTGTCCAGTTTTCTCGGTTGGTTTAGCCAGTACAATTATTTCCAATAATCACCGATTATTTTTGATTAGAATAAGCCCATTCGAATATATAATTAAAACGAAGAGGCTCTCATGTTGCCACAAAAATATTTACGCTTTGTTACGGCGTTGATTATGTCAGTTGTGATGGTTTTCATTATGACCGGCGTCATAACGGCGGTGAATACGGGTGTTAATAATGGCTTTATCGGACGATGGTGGCATGCGATGATTGTTGCTTGGCCAATCGCCTTTATCATCATTTTCATGATTAGCAAACAGATTCAGCAAATGGCTCATAAAATCTGTTGCAAATAACTTAATTACATCAAAAGCGCCCAGGCCTGAGCGTTTTTAACCAAGATTCAATCATCCCGAATAGATTTTCTACGCAAGGCTTTAATTTGACCTCGTTGCTTTTTCTCGGCCAATCGACGACGCTTTGCACCTTTTGTCGGCTTTGTCGCAATCCGTTTCTTGGACACCTTCGCCACAGATTTAATTAAATACTGCAATCGCTTCAGTGCATCTTCGCGGTTGGCTTCTTGTGTTCGAAACCGTTGCGCCTTAATGACGACTTCACCCTGTTTGGTGATCCGCGTATCTTTCAAGCTCAATAATCGTTCTTTATAGAATTGCGGCAAGCTTGATCCTGAAATATCAAACCGCAAATGAATCGCCGTTGCCAATTTATTCACATTCTGCCCCCCTGCACCCTGGGAGCGAATGGCGGTTAATTCAATTTCGCTATCGGCCAATGCAACCTGATTTGAGATCACTAACATACCGGTTTATCAATCCATATCTGTCGTGTCAGACGGCTCGGATATCGCCTCTCTATCGGCTTTCGCAATATAAGGTGGTTTTTTTCGAGGATTCTTTTTCGCCTTTGCATTCTTTAAACGCTTGGCAATTTTTTGTGATATTTTCTTTTTTCGATTCACGGCTATTCTCTCCACCAAGACTCTTTATTCATAAAAAAAGCGGCCATAACCAGCCGCTTTGATTCACACTCTAAACTGACTGCGACTTTAACCTAAATTAAGGACGTCCTGCATATCAAATAAGCCACTGTCTTTTTGTTGCAACCACTGGCAAGCGCGAGCTGCGCCTTTTGCAAAAGTCATACGACTGGAGGCTTTATGAGTGATTTCAACCCGTTCGCCTTCCGTTGCAAACAACACCGTATGATCCCCCACAACATCACCTGCACGAACCGTTGCAAAACCAATGGTATTAGGGTCTCTTGCACCCGTGATGCCTTCTCGGCCATAAACTGCACATGATTTCAAGTCTCGACCTAAAGTCTCAGCAACCACCTCACCCATTCGCAAAGCCGTGCCCGATGGCGCATCAACTTTGTGACGATGATGCGCCTCGATCACTTCGATATCGTACCCTTCATTCAATACTTCTGCTGTTTGCTTTAACAGTTTAAGTGTTAAATTCACCCCGACACTGAAATTGGCAGCAAAGACAATGGCAATACGCTCACCCGCTTCACGAATCAGCTGCAGTCCTGCATCATCAAAACCGGTTGTGCCAATCACCATTTTTTTATTATGCGCCAAGCAATATTTCAAATTGTGCAAAGTGGTTTGCGGCGTCGTGAAATCAATAAGGACATCAAAATCTTCACCGGCGGCTTCAATTTGACCAACCAACTCAACCTCTAATCGGCCAATACCGGCAATTTCACCAGCATCTGCGCCAATTAAAGAGGATTCAGGTCGCTCAATGGCTGCGGTTAGTGTCAGCCCTTCGGTTTGATTAACTGCATCAACTAAATTTTTTCCCATACGCCCTGAAGCGCCGATTACTGCTACTCTCATACGAATTCCTCACAAACCGTTTAAAAGGTTAGTTCCATGGCTCATCTTTTTTATCGGACTCTTCACCAGTAAAGAACGCTTTAACTGAATCAAAAAAACTATGGGTTTTCGGACTGTGCTGTTTATGATGCTTGCCCTGCAAACTCTCATCAAACGCTTTCAGCAGGTCTTTTTGTTCAGCGGTTAATTTAACCGGCGTTTCCAAATAGACTTGCACGATCATATCGCCTACCTGAGAAGAGCGAACCGACTTCACGCCTTTTCCTGACAGCTTAAATCGCTGGCCGGATTGCGTTCCTGCTGGGATTTTTAAATTTGCGCGTCCTGTCAAGGTCGGTACATCCATGGTCCCACCCAGCGCTGCTGTTGCGAAGGATAACGGCATTTCGCAGAACAAGGTATTTCCATCGCGCTTAAAAATCGCATGATCTTTTACGCGAATACGAACATAAAGATCACCATGTGGTGCACCCGGTTCGCCCGCCTCACCTTCTCCTTGAAGCCGTATACGATCGCCCGTGTCCACCCCTGCAGGAATTTTAACGGTAAGTGTTTTACGACTATGTTGATAGCCTTCACCACGACAAACTTTACAGGGGTTCTTAATGATTTTTCCGGTTCCATGGCAGTTTGGACAGGTTCTTGAGACTGCGAAGAACCCTTGCTGTACTCTCACTTGCCCAGCACCTTGACAGGTCGGACACGTATGAACATCTGACCCAGGCTCTGCACCGTGCCCATCACAGTGTTCACAAACTTCTTTGGTCGGAATGCGAATATCAACACTGGTACCTGCCACAGCATCTTCTAATGAAATATCCAGCTCATATTGCAAATCATCACCCGGTTGTGGGCCACGACGTCCACCCCCGAAACCGCCGCCAAAGATATCGCCGAAAATATCACCAAAGTCAGCAAAACCGCCGCCCCCGAAACCGCCTTGCCCTGCACTGCCATCAACACCAGCGTGACCAAACTGGTCATAAGCTTGACGCTTTTGCGAATCAGACAAGATTTCATAAGCTTCAGAGGCTTCTTTAAACTTGTCTTCCGCATCTTTATTATCGGGGTTACGGTCAGGATGATAACGCATCGCCAATTTGCGATAGGCTTTCTTAATTTCCCCCTCGGAAGCGGTTTTCGACACACCTAAAATTTCGTAATAATCTCTTTTACTCATAGTCACTTAAATCTTTTTTTAAATTAGTATTCAAAAAAGCCGTATTTGTAGGCAGGCCTGGTTGCTTTAGACACCATTGTCTTTTTTGAATGCTAACTCTTTGATTACATTTTGAATTGGGTATAACCTAGAACAGAAACGGGCAACCCCAAAGAATTGCCCGAATTATACCGATTTTAACAATCTATCTTCGCTTATTTGTCGACAGAAACTGTCGACTCAGCGTTATTTTTTGTCATCATCTTTAACTTCTTCAAACTCAGCATCAACGATATCGTCGTCTTCTGCTTTGCTTGAACCTTGCTGTTCAGCCGCACCGGCATCGGCACCTGGCTGTTGTGCATAGGCTTTTTCAGCTAATTTCTGACTGGCAGCTGCAAGCGCTTGCGACTTCTCATCAATCGCTTCTTTGCTATCACCCTTAATGGCTTCTTCCAAATCCGCAACCGCTTTTTCAATGGCTTCTTTTTCTGACGCTTCAACCGCATCGCCCTGCTCAGATAATAGCTTTTGAGTACCATGAATCATCGCATCCGCTTGGTTACGCGCTTCAACCAACTCTTTCAACTTGGCATCTTCAGCCGCATGCGCTTCAGCATCTTTCACCATCGCGTCAATTTCTTCTTCCGATAAACCAGAAGAGGCTTGAATCGTAATATGTTGCTCTTTGTTAGTCGCCTTATCTTTCGCCGAGACATTCAAAATCCCGTTGGCATCAATATCGAAGGTCACTTCGATTTGTGGCGTACCACGTGGTGCAGGTGGGATTTCATCCAAGTTAAACTGTCCCAAAGACTTATTGCCTGACGACATTTCACGCTCACCTTGAAGCACGTGAATGGTCACCGCCGACTGATTATCTTCCGCCGTAGAGAACGTCTGAGACTTACGCGTTGGGATAGTGGTATTTTTCTCAATCAACTTCGTCATCACACCGCCCATGGTTTCAATCCCAAGCGATAAAGGCGTAACATCTAACAACAACACATCATTCACATCACCAGATAACACCCCACCTTGAATTGCAGCACCCATTGCCACAGCTTCATCTGGGTTCACATCTTTACGAGGTTCTTTACCGAAGAATTCTTTAACAGCCGCTTGAACCATTGGAACACGCGTTGATCCACCGACCAAAATGACGTCATCAATTTCTGAAGCAGACAATCCTGCGTCTTTCAAAGCAGTTTTACAAGGATCAATTGAACGCTTCACCAACCCTTCGATCAACGATTCGAACTTGGCGCGAGTAATTTTCATATTCAAGTGCTTCGGCCCAGTAGCATCCGCTGTCACATATGGCAAGTTAATATCAGTCTGCTCACGAGAGGACAATTCAACTTTTGCTTTTTCAGCAGCTTCACGAACACGCTGTAGCGCCAATTTATCCAACTTCAGATCAACGTTCTGGTCTTTCTTAAATTCTGTCGCAATATAATCAACGATGACATTATCAAAGTCTTCCCCACCAAGGAAGGTATCACCATTAGTTGATAGCACTTCAACTTGCTTTTCACCATCCATGTCGGCCACTTCGATAATGGAAATATCAAAAGTCCCACCACCCAAGTCATAAACAGCGATTTTGCTATCGGCTTTAACCTTATCCATACCATAAGCTAAGGCTGCGGCCGTTGGCTCGTTGATAATACGTTTAACTTCTAGACCTGCAATTTTACCGGCATCTTTGGTCGCTTGACGCTGTGAATCATTAAAATAAGCAGGTACAGTAATAACCGCTTCGGTCACTTCATGACCTAAATAATCTTCAGCGGTTTTCTTCATTTTCATGAGCGTGCGTGCTGAAACTTCTTGTGGAGATAATTTTTTATCCCCCACTTGCACCCATGCATCCCCATTATCGGCCGCAATGATTTTGTATGAAACCATGTCTTTATCTTTAGCCACAACAGAATCATCTGCCCGACGACCAATTAAACGTTTGATTGCAAATAGCGTGTTTTCAGGGTTAGTGACCGCTTGACGCTTAGCTGAATCCCCAACTAACACTTCACCATCTTCTGCATAAGCCACGATTGAAGGAGTTGTTCTAACCCCTTCGGCATTAGGAATTACTTTGGTTTCTTTACCTTCCATTACCGCCACACAAGAGTTGGTGGTTCCTAGGTCAATCCCGATAATTTTTGCCATTTTTTTACTCTCCAAAATATCTGTGCCGGTTATCATCATAACCCGCGATTTTAAACTAAATTGATTCGTTGCCTTCTATATAAGGCGGTCTTGGTCAGATTCAAGTCCTAACCAAAACTTTTTTAATAATTATTGCGCAACAATCACTCGAGCGGGGCGCACAAGGCGTTCATTAAGCAAGTAGCCTTTTTGGAAGACTTCCATAACCATCTGTGAATCATGATCAGGAGAAGGCACCATTGTCATAGCTTCATGCAACTGAGGATCAAATTTTTCACCCTCAGGATTCACTCTTTCGACATTGAATTTCTGCAAGACATCCAAGAATTGCTTAAAGGTGATATCGAGGCCTTCTCGAATACTTTCCGCAGAGGCATCTTCTTTCGCAGCTGCATCCAAGCCCATTTCCATTGAATCTAAAACGGGTAACAGCTCATTAACAAATTTTTCCAAAGCAAATTTATGCGCACTTTCAACATCAATACGGGTACGGCGTTTCAAGTTTTCCATATCCGCCATGGTTCGCAATGCCAACTCTTTTTGCGACTCAGCTTCTTGTTTGGCTTCTGCCAACATGGCTGCTAAATCATGTTCAACGGCATCTTCCGCTTGCTGTGTCTCAGCAGAAATCCCCTCTTCTTGAACGGGGTCTACCACGTCTTGTTCTGGTTTCGCGTTTGATGAGTCTTGTTCTGTCTTGCTTTTAGCCATATTCAGCTTCTCCGGATAATCATTTAAAGTCAGGGGGTATATAGGGACACATTGCTGGCTTTCAAGCAATTCACGTTTTTTTTTAAAAAAAACTGACCAGGCCTGGTCAATTTTGACGTTTTTTCGCTAAAGGCACGCCAAAGTCAGAGGTTATTTATTCAACAAGGAACTGAGAATACGAGCCGTCATATCCACTCTTGGCACAATTTTGTCATAAGCCATTCGACTTGGCCCCACGACGCCGAGCACCCCTAGCACTTGACCTTCTCGTTCATAAGGCGTGGTAATCACACTGCAATTTTGATAACTCTCGTGACCACACTCCTGGCCGATAAAAATTTGCACGCCCTTGGCCTGCATACTCTTATTTAACAGAGCCAATAAATCAGAGTGCTCTTCAAACGAATGAAATAACGCCTTTAACTTTTGTGCATCGGCTAATTCGGCATAATCCAATAAATTACTTTTGCCCGACACAAAATAGGGTTTGGTATTTTGCAGACTTTTATCAATCACGTCATCGGCCGCTTCCACTACGGACAACATCAGTTGATCCATTGATTGACGCAATTGATCCATTCGTTCAACCAACATTTGCTTCACATCTGACAAATGATTTCCGGCAAAATGTTGGTTTAGGTAGTTTGCCGCTTGCAGTAAATGTGATTCTGAAACCGGCTCATCAAACTCGATCACACGATTCTGCACATCTTTATCATTTAAAACCAACACCACCAAAACACGACGCTCGCCAAGCTTCACAAAATCAATGTGGCGTAGTACCTCTTGCTGTTGATTGGGCAGCATGACTAAACTCGCCATCCCCGTTAAGCCAGACAAAATATTCGACGCTGACCCCAATAGTTCTTGCTGAGAATGGGCTTTAGTAAAGCCGCTTTCAATTTGCTGTTGGAGCGACTGCTGTAACGGTTGTACAGTCAAAATGGAATCCACAAATAAGCGAAACCCTGACTCTGTGGGTATCCGGCCTGCAGACGTGTGCGGTGAATGAATCAACCCCAGTCGTTCCAAATCAGCCATCACATTGCGAACCGTTGCTGAACTCACCCCAACATCAGGCAATTTTGCCAATACGGATGACCCGACAGGTTTACCATCATTTAGGTATAATGCCATCAAATGTTTAAACAATAATTGGGATCTTTCGTTTAGATTCATAAAATTGGTTTCAAGTTCTTAGGTTAGTGTGAATGGATATTCGTAGACATCCATCAAAGTTAAATGGTTCGGCAGCTGCAATGTTATATAGCCGAAAGCCCTTTTTTTCAAGACCTAAGCTAAAAATCGTTCGACCCGATTATGACACCCTTTTCTGGCGTAAGGATAAGACACATGTTCGAGAAAATCGGCATTTTTGGAAAATACAATGGCATTCAGTCTTGGGAACTCATTGACAAACTCATTGTCTATTTTCAGAAAAAGCACAAAACCATTATTTTAGATCAGCGCTCTTGTCGTGACTTTCCCATTGAACGTTACGGCATTGAACGCTTAGAGCGTGAGCAACTGCTACCGAAAATTGATCTTGCCATCGTCGTTGGCGGTGACGGCACTTTTTTAGATGTTGCGAGAACGGTGGTCGATTTCAAAATTCCGTTACTCGGCATAAACTTAGGACGTCTCGGTTTTTTAACCGACGTGTCGCCCGATACTATGTTTATTACCTTGGATGAAGTCTTAGATGGCGATTACCAATGTGAACAAAGAATGTTATTGAACGTGAAAGTTCAACTAGAAGGCAAAACCCTATTTAATGAAGTTGCCTTTAATGATGTGGTGCTGCACAAAAACGACTCGCCACGGATGATTGAATTTGAAACCTTCATCGATAAACGATTTTTAAACAGCCAACGCTCAGATGGATTGATTATTGCCACCCCTACTGGATCAACCGCCTATTCTCTTTCCGCAGGTGGACCGATAGTGGATCCAGAACTGAATGCCATGACATTGGTGTCGATCAACCCCCACACCATGAGCACTCGTCCTGTCGTTGTGTCTGGTGACAGTGAAATTTTAATTCGCCCCCACGACAATTGTAGTGGCACTGCCTCAATCATTTGTGATGGTCAATTATCATTTCAAATTGAAGCCAATCATGAAACCACCATTACCCGCCATGCCAACTTTATTAAAATGATTCACCCAAAAAATCACGATCACTTTAAGCTATTGCGTGCCAAATTAAAATGGGGTAAAAAGCTTTAAGCCAATCCAGATTGGCATACAATAATGCACTAAAACCACCAGGCCTGGCCATATTTATTGGGATTTATTGAGAAAACCATGTTACAAGAACTCTCTATTCAAAACCTCGCGTTAATTCAATCGCTACAATTGCAATTTAATAAAGGCTTTACCACCCTCACCGGCGAAACCGGTGCAGGAAAATCCATTTTATTAGATGCGCTGGGCTTGGCATTGGGCGAAAGAGCCGATAGTAGCTTAGTTCGACATGGCACCGATAAAGCGGACGTCACGGCTGATTTTGATATCGCGGAATTGCCAAAAGTACAAGCATGGTTAATCGATAATGAACTAGAAGAAGAGCAAAGCTGTCTATTGCGCCGCACGCTTAGCGCTGAAGGGCGTTCTAAAGCCTATATCAATGGCCGACCTGCCTCGGTAAGCCAGCTTAAACAACTTAGTAGCCTGCTCATCGACATTCACGGACAGCACGAACATCAATCGCTGATGCACGCGACCAAACAACTTGAACTGCTGGATGCCTATGCACAACACCCAACGTTATTAGAAACTACCGCTCAAAATTACCAAGCCTGGCAACAATTAAATCAAACCTTACAAGCACGCTTGGCAGATCAATCGGATCGCCAGAGCCGAATTGAACTGCTCGCATTTCAACAACAAGAGTTTGACCGTATTCAGCCACAAGATGGGGAATTTGAAGCTTTGTCGGAAGAACAAAACACCCTGTCTCATGCCAATGAAATCAAACAAGCGGTTTATAGCGCTTATGAACACCTTGAAGGGGACAATGGTATTGTTGAACAACTGAGTCAAACCATGTCTGAGCTGAGTAAAGCCAGTGAATACAGCCCACAATTAGCAGAGGCATTACAACAGCTAGAATCTATCCAAATCGATGCCCAAGCGGTTGCCGATGATATTCAACGCCAAAATAATCAAGTGACTTTAGACCCTGACAGGCTGCAACAGGTCGATGACCGCCTCGCTGAACTATTCGGACTGGCCAAAAAGTACCTATTAGATCCAGAAGAATTAACCCAAAAACATCAAGAAATCCGTACTGAGTTAGCCTCGTTAAATAATGAAGACGCTTCGCTAGAACAACTCCAACTGGAAATTGACCAGGCTTGGCAAGCATTTATTGACAGTGCGCAAACACTCAGTCAATCCCGTCAAGCTGCCGCACAAAAACTCAGCGACACCGTTACCCAAGCCATGCAAACCCTGGGCATGCCGCATGGCCAATTTGACATTAGCCTGAGCGAAGCGACCAAAGCATCGCGACTAGGGCAAGACCAAGTGCAATTTAATGTCACCGCCAATAAAGGCCAACCACTGCAACCCTTATCTAAAGTCGCATCGGGCGGCGAATTGTCTCGCATCAGCCTGGCTATTCAAGTGGCCAGTGCCGAGGTGGCCAGTTTGCCATCAATGATTTTTGATGAAGTCGATGTCGGTATCGGTGGCGGCATTGCCGAAGTGGTGGGTCAAAAAATGCAACAACTGGGGCAACATCGTCAAATCTTTTCCATTACCCATCTGGCACAAGTGGCCGCTTATGGCGACCAACATCTCAGTATTCGCAAGCAAACGCTTAAAGATCAAACGCTCACCGAAGTCACCGAACTGTCAGCCAATGAAAGAGTTCAAGAATTAGCGCGCATGCTTGGCGGCGTCACCATTACCGACTCAACCTTACAACATGCTCAAGAAATGCTCGACACCGCACAAAAGTAGCTCCCCCCTATTAAAAGGGATGCCAAAAACACCAGGCCTGGCGTTTAAAGAAGATTGCCTAATTGAACGCCAATGCTCAAGGTGTTATTCAGGTAGTTATAGTCGATCAGACTTTCACCATAACCATAAAACCATTGCGCATAAAAATTAAGATTACGATGAACCGGGAAGCTATATCCGAGCTCTATCGCCCCTTTGTTACGTTTCTCATTAAAATTATTGCGTAACATGACTCTGTAATGATGATCTGAATATTTTGTCGCATATAAAAACTCTGAGCGCCCAAGATAGTAACTAATGTCGGCATTATCATCGCTGGAGGCCGACTCGGGAATTCTTATCCACGGTTTAATGACAAATGCCGAATTCCCTTGCTCAAACACAAATCGTAAAAACCCTCGATTCCATGAACGTGACAAACTTCCCGGTTTTCCGTTTGACTGATGTATTAACCCAACGTCTATCAAACGATTTTTCCATCCCAAGAAATTCCATTGATTATCAAAACTGATCCAACCTTCTGGTTGATGATTGGTTTCTCTAAAAGGTGAGGAAATATGGTGGTTATAAGCTTGCCAAAAAGAACGATTGGTATAGCCCACAAACCAATGGTCGCCTACGCCAATAAAGTTATCTGAAATTGGCACTTTGACACTGAATTGAAATTTGATCTCGAGTGGGTCAAACCGTTCATCTTTTAAAAACTGATCCGAAAAAGGCTGATCATTGACCCCAGAAAAATGAAAGGAATCCAATAACACATAATTAGGTAGATAGGTTTGTAAAGAAAATTGATCGTTTTTATTAAATCGCTGAGATTGCAAACGTTGTTCGACGGCTGAAGGTTCAGTAGGTTTGTTATCCTTAACCAAGCATTGCTTTCGAATGTCTGCCAAAGGCGTCTCTGGCGGCAGTGATAATATCCCGTTTCGCAAACAGTTTGAATCATAGGCAGGCATGAATGATTCTGTTTCTGTATCCGTCTCGGCCAAAGCCAATGGCATGATTAAAACCAACCCAATCAAATAGCTGATTTTCAGTCGGTTATTCATCGGTCCCATCCGCATAAAAACGAGATAAGTTTAAAGCATTTTGAAATTCGGTATTAGCTTGGTAAGCCAACCCATTTAGATACGTCAAACTTTCCATCATTACATCCATTTCATTTCTCAACCCCTTGCGGGGCTTTATTGGTTCATACCTAAATTTAGAATGAATAATAACCTGTACAGCGAACTGCCTTTCAAAAGGCTAAGCCAATGACAAGTATTAACGATAGAGGCGTTGGTAGGTTCCGCCTGAAGTGACAAGGTCTTCGTGACTACCGGATTCGATAATATGACCATCTTCAAAAACCAAAATACGATCCGCTTGTTTAATCGAACTGAGTCGGTGAGCAACAATTAGTGTTGTTCTACCTTTTAAAAACGGTGCCAGATCCACATAGAGTTTGCGTTCGGTTTCCATATCCAAAGCCGAGGTGGCTTCGTCCATAATCACCACTTTTGGATCTTGTAAAATCATTCGTGCAATGGCTAGTCGTTGACGCTGCCCGCCAGACAGTTTGACGCCATTACGTCCAACCATGGTTTCTAGCTGCTGATCCATATCGGCCACCACATCATCCAATTGCGCCATTTTCAGAGCATCCCACAAGGCTTGTTCCGGTAAGTCTTGTCCCAGGGTTAAATTGAATCGCACCGTTTGTTGAAACAGCATCGGTTGTTGTAAAACGGTTGCGACATTTTGCCGTACTTGCTGTTGACCAATTTCCTCAATGGGGATGCCGTTATAGTAAACCTGACCCGAATCCGCTTCATAGAAGCCCAGTAAGATTTGCACGAGCGTGGTTTTCCCGCCTCCACTGGCACCGACAAATGCCAATTTTTCTCCAGGTTGGATTTCAAAACTGAGATTGTGCAATACGGGTTTTTCGTGACTGGGGTAATGAAAGAAGATATCCTTGACCGAAACGGCAACCGGAGCCTGTTCAAATGGTTTTTTGAGCGCAGGGTAACGAGGTTCTTGATGTAAGTCCAACACTTGATTAATACGTTGCAAAGCGCCTGAACCAGCACTATAGGCATATTGAATGGCCAAAATTTCTTGAACCGGCCCCATCATAAACCAAAGATACCCAAATACCGCCATCATCTCCCCAATCGACAAATTGGAAAAGACCACCATAAAGAAACTGACACCGCGAAATAAATCAAACCCAACCAAAAATATTAAAAACGACACGCGACTGGCGGCTTCCGATTTCCAGGTAAAGGCTTCTGAACGGGTTTTAATTTCTTCAGCACTGCCCCGAATACGCTCGAAAAAAGCTTTGTCTTGATTGGCGGCGCGGACTTGTTGCAATGCATCTAGAGTTTCTGCAAGGGCCTGTTGAAAAGCCGCAACGGCGGTGTTTTCATCTTTTTTTAAGGTTTTGACTTTTCGACCCATGCGCATCGTGAAATAAACGACTAGCGGATTCAACAACAAAATAAACAAGGCCAACTGCCAATGTAACCAAAGTAAAACGACCGTAACGCCAATAAGTGAAAACACCGCAAGAATGACTTTACCAACCGTGGTGCCTAAAAAGGTATCTAAGGTATTAACATCACTCACCATCGTTGATGTCACACTGCCACTGCCCAAGGTTTCATATTGGCTCATTGAGACACCTTGGATTCTAGCCAATAAATCAGTGCGGATACGGTAGGTAACCGCTTTAGAAATAATCGTGAACTGTTGTACTTGCCAAACCCCTAATGCAACGCCGATAACTCGCAAAAAGATGGTAATCACGGTTACCAAAACGATATAACCCACGGCGGTTTGCCAGCTTTCAGGTATCCACTGATTCAAAGTACCAACAATCCATGCGGGTTGATTCAGCAATACTTCATCGACTAAAAGCGGTAGTAATAATGGCAGTGGCACAGTCGCAATCATGGCAAACAGTGCGATGATATGCGCTTTTATCAGTTGCGGCTTATGCTGGATGACCAATTCAAAAATGCGCTGCCAGCTATACGGTGGTTGCGCCGTAGAATGCGTTTTCGCTTCTGAGGGACTGGAATTCATAAACGGAATAACCGCTCAAAATTTTCAGTGGTCGCTTGGGCAACTGTGTCAATACTCAGATCTCGTAATCGAGCAATTTCTTCAACCACATAACGGGTATAAGCAGGCTGATTAGGTTTGCCGCGATAAGGGACTGGAGCAAGATAGGGTGCATCGGTTTCCACTAGGATTCGATCGAGTGGTACCGCCGCTGCTACGGTTTTCAGTTCTTTAGCATTTTTAAAGGTCACAATCCCTGAAAAGGAAATATAAAATCCTAGTGCCATTGCCGCTTCAGCAGTGGCTAAGTCTTCAACAAAACAATGCATAATACCGCCCACTTGATCCGCACCTTCCTCTTTTAGAATACGTAGACAATCAGGCGTTGAATTTCGTGTGTGGATGACCATCGGTTTTTTGAGTTTGACTGCCAATCGAATCATTTGACGAAAACGCGCTTGCTGCCAATGCATATCCTCTTTTTCAATATCAAAGTGATAGTAATCCAAGCCAATTTCACCAATCGCTAACACTTTAGGATGACTGGCGGCAGCAATCAGCTCTTCATCGGTCACCACCACGTTCGATGGTTCACAGGGATGCACCCCTATTGCTGCGTAAACGCCCTCATACTGGTCAGCCAAGTCAAGAACCTCTTGCCATTGCTCAGGCCCGATGGCAATACACATCATTCGGCCTACGCCATTGTCTGTCGCCGTTTGAATGACGTCTTCAACATTCCCCAGTTGCTCTGGCAATATATTTAAGTGACAGTGCGAATCAACTATCATGCTCTCTCCTTTAAATTTGGTCGCCTCTAATCATGGGTGTTTGTAATGCCGGGTTCGGTTGATAGTCAGCCTGCTGACATTGTAACCACTCTAAGCAAACACTTTCTAACAACAAGTCTTTATTGACATTTTGTTGCCACAGTTGGCGTGCTTGCAGTACCGACTTTTGAAACACAAGCCAATTTGGATCATAAGGCAATTTTTCGCCATAAACAGCAGCACGGATATAATTCACCGTCCACAAATAAAAATAATCAAACACGATTTCTGGTGCTGACCACTTTTTCCATTTATCAACTAATTGAGAAATGGATGTCCGCTGCTGTTGTAAACTTTTGATATCCGTTTGCCAGGTTGCTTCCAAATCAAATGCTTTGGCTTCAATCCAGTCCTTTGCCGAGATGGGCAAGCCCCAGTTAAGCTTTAATGCTTTTTTAAGCAAGCGATCATCTGCCTGCGGCAATTGTTGATGCAGCCAAGTCATGACGGCATCCAATGGCGGAACGGCAAAACGCAGTTGTCGACATCGACTGATTAGGGTTGCTGGAAGTTGATGCCATTGATGCGTGGTCAAAATCATCACTGTTTTGGTTGGCGGTTCTTCCAACGTTTTCAGCAATGCATTAAAGGCAGAACGATTTAAATGTTCGACTTGCTCAATCAATACCACCTTATAACCGCCCTGATGCGAGGTGCGATACACCTGTTCATTTAACGCACGGACTTGATCAACACTGATTTCTTTTTTGTCTTCCAATAATGCCAATCGCAAAAAATCAGGGTGGGTTTGCTGGCCGAACTGATGACACTGGGCACAATTTTGACAGGCATCCACCCCATCGGATTGACACAAAACCCCTTGTGCCATTGCCATCGCAAAAGCAGAGATTCCAATACCATCGGGACCAGAGAGCAAGTAGGCCTGTCCCAAAAAGCGGCCTTGTGCTAACCAGTCTTGCCAAAGATTGGCTTGCCATGGATAAAGACTGTTCTGCATCATTGGTTTGAGATACCATCGAACAACTGAGTTAATCGAGACTGAATTTGGCTTTGCACATTCGTTAATGGCTGAGCTGCATCCAACACTTGATAGCGTTCCGGAGCTTGCTGAGCACGATGCAAATAGGCATGCCGAACCTTTTCAAAAAAATCTGACTTTTCTTTTTCAAAACGATCAATCGCTTGCCCAGTCAAATTAGAACGAGCGGCTACTCGACGCATCCCTTCTTCAATCGGTAGATCAAACACAAACGTCATCGCTGGCACAAACCCTTGCTGAACCCAATTCTCTAATTGTGCAATTCGCTGATAATCCATACCTCTCGCGCCCCCTTGATAAGCATAAGAGGCATCGGTGAAACGGTCTGAAACCACCCATTTTCCGTCGGCCAATGCCGGTAAAATGGTTTGTTGTATATGCTGATTACGGGCAGCGAACATCAACAGCAATTCCGTTTCTGCTGTCATTTCATCGTAGGTTGGATCCAACAGTATTTGCCTGACCGCTTCACTGATAGGGGTGCCGCCTGGCTCTCGGGTCACGACCACCTCTATCCCCTTGTCTTCTAGCCATTGCTGGATATAAACGAGATTGGTGGATTTTCCACCGCCTTCCGTTCCTTCAAGGGTAATAAATTGACCAGGCCTGGGCTGATGTGAGTATGTCATAACAATCCGTCTTGAATAATGAAGCCAAAATCAATGGCGTTTTAAAATATACTTTTGCACCGCTTTGTTATGCGCTTCCAAGGTTTTGGAAAAAACATGCTGTCCGCCTCCAGAAGCCACGAAGTACAGTGCATCGGTCGTTGCTGGATTGAGGACTGCCTGAATAGCATCTTCACTGGCAAGGGCAATTGGTGTTGGCGGCAATCCCGAAATACGATAGGTATTGTAAGCGGTTTTGGTTAATAAATCCTTCTTGCGAATATTACCATCATAAGCGTCGCCCATGCCATAGATAGTGGTTGGATCTGATTGAAGACGCATGCCTTTACGAAGACGATTAATAAATACTCCCGCAATCATCGGTCTCTCTGGCGCATAACCCGTTTCCTTCTCGACGATGGAGGCCAGAATTAACGCTTCATAAGGGGTTTTTAACGGTAAATTAGGCGCCCGCTTTTCCCAAGCTTGCTGTAACACCGCATTTAACGATTGATGAGAACGCCGAAGGATCGATAAGGCGGTTTCGTTGGCAGAGTAAAAGTAGGTTTCCGGTAATAATTGTCCTTCCAAAGGCTCTGACAAACCTAATGCTTGCTGAACAGATTCCGATGACGTTAAATCGACCTCAAAGCGCATTTTGCTGGAACCTGCCAAACGAGCTAAGGCCTGTTGAACCGTTTCGCCTGCAATAAAGGTCACAGGGTAAGTGACCGTTTTGCCTTGCACGAGCGCATCAATCAACTCGTCTAACTGCCATTGAGGCTGGATTTCAATTTCGCCCGCCTTAATGGATTCGGCTTGTCCTTGCCATTTCAACATCAAAACCAACCAATTTGGGTGGCGAACCAAGTTTTCTTCATAAAGGCGATAAGCGACTTTTTTTGCCGTACTGCCTGGTGCAATGGATACCACCTTAGGGGCTGACAAAGTTGAAATAGGTTGGGTTAAAAACTGTTTAAAACTCCAGCCCTCAACACTCAACCAAATCACAAACAAACTGACAGCAACGGTTAATATAAAGGTTTTGGTTTTTTGCATGCGACTTCCTATACTGATGTCAAATTTTGCGACTGCCACTCTTGCCAGGCCTGGGCAATTTGGTGGGTTTTGTTCGTACGATAGCTCTGTTGCTGAAATTGGGTGACCGGCATAACGCCTCTCACGGCATTACAACAAAAGAGTTCTTCTGCCTGATAAACATCATCCAACGTAACGGGACGAATTTGCCATTGCCACTGAGCCTTTTTCAATGCGCTTGGTAAGCGAGACAAACAGGTTCCCATAACGCCACTATGACCAAGCTCTGGGGTAATCAATTGATTAGCTTTAACCAAAACAAGATTGGCTTGGGTGGCTGAAATCACGTCATCTTGCTGACCCAACATCAAAGCGTCATCATAGGTCGAGCCAATCAATGCCTCTCTGGCCATCACATTCTCTAAACGATTACAATGCTTCAACCCTGCTAATAAAGGCTGCTGGGCGCACCGAATCTCTGAAAGAGTCATTTTAACGGGAAAAAGTGGCCAGGCCTGGGCATTTTTAATCCAATTTGGGAACGCCAGCTTTTGAACATAAATAACCGGCTTCGACTTAGGCAAAGGTTGATAGCCAATCCCCCCTTGCCCTCGGCTAACCAATATTTTCACCACCGCATAGTCTTCATCTACATCCGTCAGCTCAGCTGCCACCCGACTCAATATTTCCGTCTCTGAGAGTGCAGGAAATTTTAACCTTTGCGCGCTCAATTGCAGGCGCTGCCAATGCGCCGACCAATTCGCTAATTGGCCCGACAGCACCAATACCGTGGTAAAGAACCCATCACCATATAACAAACCCCGATCAAGTTGCTGACTCATAACCCAGATTGACCTAACAACAGCGCATTTAACATGCCTTTGGCTTTATGTGCAGATTCTTGAAGTTCCCTCTCAGGCTCTGAATCAGCCACAATACCCGCGCCAGCTCGAAAAGAAACCCTATTCTCCTGCTGAAGTAAGGTGCGAATCAGAATATTAAAATCCATCGAACCATCACGATTAATATACCCCATAGACCCAGTATAAGCACGGCGTGGCATCTGCTCTAATTCTGCAATAATTTCCATACAACGTACCTTCGGGCAACCGGTAATGGTTCCACCGGGAAAGGTCGCATGAATCACTTCTAGCGGGGTTAGTCCAGGATTGAGTCGCCCTCGAACATTGGACACGATATGATGCACATGTTGATAACTTTCTACCACCATCAGTTCATTGACGTTAACCGTACCCGGCTGACAAATACGCCCCAGGTCATTACGCTCTAAATCGATCAACATGATATGTTCGGCAATTTCCTTAGGATGGGAAATCAATTCTGCAATGAGGGCTTGATCTTGCGCCTGCTCGATACTCCGTTT
>NZ_PKGB01000004.1 GCF_002848135.1 Hydrogenovibrio sp. SC-1 | reverse complement strand
TCTAGCTCAATGCGGTTTACTACAACGTTGCAGGGTCAAGATATTTACTAATCATAGCTTTTTAGCATTGGCATCCTTTTCCTTCCGTTGCTAGCCCTTTTTCGCTGCAAGGTTGCTGCCATTTCCTGTGATTGTTTAAATTCATCCTCAAGCGAAATCTCTGGCTCCGGTATCAACGACAAAAACTCTGGAAGTAACTCAATACTTCGAAGTAGTTTGACTAAGTTTTCTGTGCTAATGGGTTTACCCGCTTCCAAGCGCTTAATCACAGTTAGGCTAACCCCAGAATGAATTTGCAAATCCTCTTGGGTTGCTGATATAGAGATTCTTTTTGTTTTAAAAGATTTTCCAAACTTAGCCAGTGCATCACTTGGTGTAATGCCATTGCCTTTTATATATCGACCGCTAATCATCTGTATAGCCTCACGTTGTCAGAAAGTATGATTTCTATTAATTCTTTTGCAGTGCCATTGCTGACCGACTCAATTTCTTGTTTTGATAGTTTAAAAAACAAATCGGTTTTTGCAGTTTTCATATGACTACCTATTTGGTCGATTTTATCCGGTTTCACGCCATGCTTATTTGCCAGAGTAGCCCAATTTTCTAGTGAATTAATAACCTGATGAATGCATAAAGCATAGTCATCGGGTTTTAGGGCAAGAATAGCTCCCTCTTTTATTAAGTCCCTCAATTGAATCGTTACCCCCTTGCCATTAATGAGCAAGTTATGTTCTCGGGTCCAAGCATTAATATTGGTTTCATTGAACGCATGAGTGATGTCGTATGCCGGAGAGATAGACCATCTTCCATTCTCGCTAAAAACAAAAGAGAAGTTCTTAGAGTGGTCATCTCTGTTGTAAGACAAAACATTGAACACCATTCTTCTGAATAGCTCAACCTTTTCACCATAAGCTAGATTCAAGACGTTTGCGACTGAAAATAGATCCGAATAACTCCCCGCTTGGAAGTCGTTAAAATCTAGTCCAATAAGCCCACAAAGCGTTTGCATGTGAATTTTCTTATCCCCGTCCCTGTCAAAGCGCTTTGTAATAAAATGGTGATTGCCATTAGGCTCTGGTAGCAAGAAGCAAGGGTTCATATCAATACCCGCATCAACGGCCAACAAATGATAGACGTACTCAATATTGGTATAACCTTGCGGATCTGATTCAGGGTTGTTTTCACATACCCCGTCAAACTTCAATAAGTAATGGTCAAAGCCTTTTTGATAAGGGGAATGAGAATGTCTTATCTCGGAGAAATCGTGATTTGCCATAATGATAGCTTTTGGTCTAGCGCCACCAGCGAATGAGCCAACCTCAATTAAATCCGCTGATACTTCTTCGAGTTTGCCTGAAATAGCACTTCGAGCACTCACTAGCAAGTCGGATATCTCAAGTATATTGGAGTAGTCATGATTACTGTGTTCACTCATACGCTTAAACTCAAGAGCCCCCATTGCTTTAGAACCGATATAGGCTAAACGATCGAGAGGAGTTATGTCATTTCTGGCAATACCTTGTTGTATGAAAAAGGTATCAATAATCTTATTACCGAATTTATCCGGCAAAGCATCTGCGATGAACTCAGGAAGTCCATGAAAAGCATCGTTAGATAACCTGTCACTAATGGCAAAACTGGTTTTTGAATGAATGATGGGAGATATATCTAAATCAGACTTGAGCCATTCTTCAGCATATTGAAAATGAATCTTTCGATTTGCGAGCTTTAAGTAACCAATTAAGATTTGATAAAGATATACTTGTATCATATATAAACCATTAAAGTCATTTTAATGTTTATAGCATATCACATATAAACTGTTAATTACTTGGAGTTCAAATAGGAAAAGCTAAAGTTGAATATTTTGATAAGTGCATATTCTTGCAAAAAGGCACCATGAATTACCGAAAAGTAACCACATATTCCTGTTCAAAAGAACCATTTTCTTTTTTACAAGTTGGTTTTTAAATCACGATAAAAGTTTTCATGGCTTCCCAATGCCAGTAACTCCAAAACCAACTCGTCCTCTTGGTATGAGTAGCCCAAAAGAACTTCTTGTTTCACCATTTTGAATTTATAAACCCTCAGATAAGCCAAATCTCCTCTTTTCTTCTCGCCAAGATTAGGGGCTTCTATTAATGACTTAATCGCTATATCCAAATCCTTTTTTTGATTTGAGTGGAGTTTTTTTACAGTCTTTTTGAAGCTTGGAGATTGAAGAACTTGCTTAACCGAACTCATACGGCTCCAACTTTCCTGCTTCCTTCTCAGCTTTAGAGATAATTGCCTGACGTATAAACTCATACGGCAAATCTGGATTGTCTTCCATCATTTCACCAATCTTTGCCCAATGCTCAATTTGCTTTGGAACGCTTCGGTTAAATGCTTTTGCCATGATTCCAGCTTTCTCGACGAGAGATTCGTCAAGTCTAATGCTTGCGGTCGCCATATTAAAAATCCTTTTGTAGTGAAATAAATTAAATTGTAGCAATTTGCCACAAATCATTCAATATACAATTAGTGGCCATCTTGAAGCAATAACAATTGGTGATTCTAAAATCACAAAGCCATGTTCATTTGTACTGAAATATTCAGATAAGATCTCTGTTCAGACCTTGTTATTGAATGCTTTCCGCTTCAAACGGTTGACTGGTCGGGGTTGGTTATGCGTGAATTTTCATTGAACTAATTACTTGAAAACGTGACATTATATATAGGATGATATATCAAAAGCCTGATTGTGCTTGTTGTTTGTGAGGTTCAGTAAATTATGAGATCAAGTTCGAGAATGCAATTTTTATTACGCGCAACTGCAGCTTCTAAGAATGATGTTTTGTTGTCTTCGTGGGATATCATAATTTTGATTTTGTGTGGTCAATTAGTCTTTGGTTTTCTTTTGCTGACGTCGCTTACTTCTATTTTTGAATTTATGATAGAAATCAACGGTAATGACAAAAGCCACAAGCACCAACATTCCCCAAATTAGCGGAGTCATAATCATTAACGCTCTTATATTTTTTTGCTGAAAAGCCGAGTGATTGAGGTTAATTAATCCTCTTTAGTTTGAGAGTGTTTTTTATCAGTCGATGTTATTTTTGTAACCAAATAGTAAAGGCCAGTAAAAAATACAAAAGCGATAAATATTGATAGATATTCCATATAGCCCCCAAAAAGGTTAAGGTTTCAAATGCTTATATATTATTGGTAGAGTTAAATTATAACACAGTCGGTAATTTTGAAGGCTTAGCAGAAGCACGCTCAATGAGATGCATTTTAGCATCTCTATTTAGGTGGCCAAATTCACTGTACCATTACAACGCTAAACTACCAAAAAATTCTTAGTACTATGATTTATTGTCCATTTCGAGAGAGTCTTGCCAATTGCTAAAAAAACCAAAAATACCAGAAGTTGATATTTGGGATGCTGTTGCCACTCAAGACCTTGAACAGTGCAAGGCCAAAGATGCGCTAAAGGTTTTTTTGTTTGCCCCAGATAATGGGTTTTTATTATGGGAAATCCTGATTCGTTTCGAATCGATGTCAAAGAATCTGAAAGACGGCATTCAACCTTCGGAAAATCTCAAAAAGTATATCAATACAGCAAGCTGGATACGCAAACAACTAGATGAAAATTTTCCAGAATCTAACAAAGATTTTTTTCATCTGCGTTTATCAAGCTACCTCAAAGAACTTGCCAGAATTAACAAACGCGATATCAATAGAGAAGAATGGATCGACTACATCCATAAACGGTTATTTCATGGTTATAAAGAGGAGCACACGCTTTACGTGTCACTTTTTTACCCATTCTATGATTCAACTGCATATTCCGGCCGCACTTGAACAGTCATTCCGGAAACATTTGAACACCTATTCTGGTTTTACTTGAACACTCATTCCGGTTTTATTTAGTACAGTTTTACCCGGTTTTCCGGAATCACTGTTCAAATCCCCGGAATCGGTGTTCAAGTGTTTCCAGAATCCTCTCGACGCATTGATTTATTTCATCATTTCGTATCGAATCCCTCTTTTTCGTTGGCTAAGAGAGGTTCGGTTTTGAAAAGGATTACAATGCGTAACATTCGTGAAGTTTTACGCCTGCATTTTGTCGCAGGTTTAAGTATTCGTCAGATTCATCGTAGCACTAAAATCAGTGTCGGTGCGGTGCAATCACTTTTAAAACGAGCCAAAGAGCTTGATATATCTTGGCCTGTAGATCACTTAGATGATGCTCAACTCGCGCAGCGCTTTTACCCCAACGCCGATACGCGAACCTCCACACGTTTTCAGGTGCCCGATTGGGCAGAGGTGAAGCAACAATTAGCACATAAAGGCGTCACCAAGCAATTACTCTGGGAGGAGTATTGCCAGCAATACCCTAATCGTTGTTACAGTTACTCTCAATACTGTGATCGTTACCTTACTTGGCTTAAAAAACAGAAACGCTCGATGCGTCAGCACCATAAAGCTGGTGAGGTGTTATTCGTTGACTATGCCGGCAAAACCATGCCGATTGTCGATGGCCATACTGGAGAAATCCGTCAGGCGCAAATCTTTGTCGCTGCGATGGGTGCGAGTAACTATTACTATAGCGAGGCCACTTGGTCACAAAGCCTGCAAGACTGGTTAGAAAGTCATGTTCGAGCTTTTGAGTTTATAGGTGGCGTTCCGCAAACGGTGGTACCAGACAACCTCAGAAGTGGAGTGTCTAAGGCCTGTAAATACGACCCCGATGTCAATCCCAGTTATCAGCAACTGGCGCAGCACTATGGCACGGTGATTCTGCCGACCCGTCCTCGAAAACCCAAAGATAAAGCCAAAGTGGAAGTCGGTGTGCAGATCATTGAGCGCTGGATCTTAGCCCGATTGCGTCATCAGACCTTTTTCTCGCTAGGAGAGCTCAATCAATGCATTCAAGCCTTACTCACTGAGGTCAATCAAAAACCCTTTAAGCAGCTTGAGGGGAACCGCCGTGAGTGGTTCGAGAAGATTGACCGACCGGCACTGTTACCACTGCCCCGCAATGCCTATGAATACACCCACATTAAGCGGGTGAAGGTGAACATCGATTATCACGTTGAGTTCGACCATCGCCTCTACTCGGTGCCACATGAACTGGTCGGAGAAACCATTGAGTTACACGCCACCGGAAAACAGATTCGACTATTCTTCCAAAACCACTGTGTCGCCACCCATATTCGAGGCTATACCTATGGCTTTACCACCGATGCACAACACATGCCGAAAGCCCATTTTGCGCAACACAAGGTCTCACCTGGTAGCCTAAAAAATCAAGCCAACGCTATTGGACCAGCGGTGTTGGAATGGGTCACCCACCAATTGACAACAAAAGCCCATCCCGAACAGGCTTATCGAGTCTGTATCGGGGCATTAGGATTGACTCGACAATACTCGGCAGAACGATTGAATCGGGCGTGTAAACGTGCGAATCATCACAAGGTTTATCGATTAAAACAGCTCAAAAACATCCTCACAAGCAATCTGGATCAACTGCCTGAAGAAGCGATGGAGCAACCTACGCTTCCTCAGTCACATGAAAACATTCGTGGCCCACACAGCTTCCACTAATTCGGAGAACCCTTATGCAAACCTTATTGAACCAAATAGATGCGCTAAAGCTTTATGGCCTTCGCCAAGCGTTGCAACATCAACTAGACCAATCAAGTCATTATGAAAATCTAAGCTTCAGTGAACGACTGGCGCATCTAATGCAAAGCGAGCAACAAGACCGAAACCATCGCAAGCAACAACGTCTTCTCAAACAAGCCCAACTTAAATTACTGGCCACCGCTCAAGGGGTTGATTACCAACACCCGAGAGGCCTGTCAGCCAGTGTGATGCGAGAGTTGCTTCAAGGCGAATGGATTAAGCGCCATCAAAATGTGCTGCTTACCGGCCCCTGTGGTTCTGGAAAAACTTATCTTGCTTGTGCACTGGGGCACAGTGCCTGTATGCAGGCTTACGGTGTCAAATATTACCGAATCAGTCGACTTCTGCTAGAACTCACACAAGCCAAAGCGGACGGCACCTATCAAAACGCACTCAAACGCTTAGCAAAATTGCCATTACTGATCCTTGATGACTGGGGGCTTGAACCGCTTAAAGCTTCACAGCGCAACGACCTGATGGAAATTATGGATGATCGCCATGGCGCCAGCTCAACGATTCTGATCAGCCAACTGCCTACGGAAGAATGGTATCAAGCCATTGGAGATAATACCCTTGCCGATGCCATATTAGATCGACTGATGCATAACGCTCATCGCATCAAACTCAAAGGCGAGTCGATGCGAAAAAAACAATTAAAGATTGACCCGACTTGAACACTTAGGTTAAAAATACCTCAGCCAACGATGCGTTGATTTTAGGTGTTCAAATAAAACCGGAATCGGTGTTCAAGTCTGCCGGAATATGCACTCAATGATTGTGCCCATCTTAGTGACTCTGTTCTTGTGGTATATCACTTGGATAAAAATGAAAGACAGTGCTTGCTTGAAACGTATAAATAACATTGATAAAACGATTGCTAAGAAACGAGCAGAACTAGATGAGATTAATGACCAGATCATCGAAATGAGAGACAAAAAAACGAAATTGGAACAAGCATTTTATGAACAAACCGAGTCCAAAAATATGCTGCAAGATGAGATTGAAGTTTTAAAAGCTGAGTTGGAAGAACTCAGGAATGAAAAAAATGATATGGCGTCTTTAATAGAAGATTTTTCTTAAACTCAAAAGCCCGTTACTAATGGGCTTAATTGAAATACGGTTAACTGTAAGATTTACAGGCTCTAATTCTAAGCAAGTACAACTAACAAACTCTTCAAATTGAAAATCGTTTATAAACTGATATTGAATATCGATGCTGACTGAACTCATTTAAAACATTGAACCCCCATTTTGAATTTAAATTAACATTCATTTCAAGTATTTCGGAATTTTGAAATCGATTTTTATCTAAATTGTAAACGCCATTAAAGGAAAAATTAATTCGATTTAGCCAATAACTTACTAAGACATTACCTTGCAAAGAGGTTCTGTTTCCGTTGAACTCACTGTATAGTTGTGGCAAAAATGAGATCAGCACATCATTATCGCCGTAACTAAAGCCATAGCCGACCTCAACGTTATTAACTTTCTTTTTATTCTTCCTGTATTTATTGTTCCAACCAATATACCCTCTCCAAGAGGGTAAATCGATTAGCCCAAAACTCTTATTAATGGACTCCATTTCAATAAAATCGAATTTTTCAATCTTGAGAGAATTTGTATTAGCTTGCAATTCAGTATTAAAAAATTTTAAGGAAGTTTCATTCAAGCGACTGAACTTAGATACACTTCTTTCAATATAGCCTGGCAATATTTGAATTTTTACAGGATTAGAGTTATTTTGATATACAGAGCCGATACCTAATTTTATGGGATAGTTATCAATAAGTCTGAAAGGAAAGTCAATTTTTGGATTATCATTCAAAAAATTTAAACCTACCAACTTATTGTGATTTTTAAATGGTTCATTGAAAAAATTGAAAAAAATGTTAGCAGTGTTAGATACTCCATTTGCTTCATTATTACTTATTGAATTTAAATTACCTTTTGAAGAAAAATATTTCTTAAATTTATCCTTTTCTACGAGTGAAAATTGACTGTACCTGTTTAATTCAATATTTAGACTTGATTCAATTCGTAAGTGCTTATTACTTATTAAACCTACTTTCTTTAAGATATTTAATGTGTCCGATGGTGTCTTTAAAAATTGGCTATTCAATTGTTTTTTAACATCACTATTGATAGTAGAAATATAATCTATAATTTCTGACGAGCAGTTTTGACTAAAAAAACTATAACGACTTACCTTTTCATATTTATTATATATTTCACGTAAAAGATTATTTTTTTCTGTTTCTGTAAGCTTTAGCTTGTAAATTTCCATACCCCGTTGCTCTTTTAAGGTATACAAACGCTTTATTTCGAAAAATTGATTAAAAATAAATTTTCCATCCATATTACCTAAAGCACCATCAATCAAGATTTTTTTATAGCTGTCTTTGGCAGGAATAATTGCAGAAAAACTTAGAACATTTGAAAAATCCCAACTCTCTTTTTTTTTGAAAATTAAAAAGGAATGACCAAAGTATGACATAGGTGAAGTTAATGATGGAGATACTATAGTTATATAAATATCTTCTAAGTTTAATTGTTGCTTAAACTTTTCAAAGTTGTTTATTTTTTTCCGTTCTACCAAAAATTTGGAGACTTGTTCTGAGCAATGTTTTTTCTGACTAGAAATAACATTGATAACTTGGACTGGTTTGCTTGTATTTACAATATTTTCGTAAAAAAACTTTTGGTGTGTTTGCCGTTTTGAGCAGCCTATTTCAGCAAGAATTTGATCTGTTTTGTAACCATATTCTTTATTTTGAGCTTCTCGTTTCAAATCATAATAATTCAATACAGAATATGAGTTAATTTTCGATTCTGTATCGCTAACAATTGGTTCCTTTCCATAAACTAAAGAGGGTCGTGCGAAAATAAAAATAGCGCTTAAAAGCGCTATTTTTATGAAAGATATAGGCAAAATTCTTTCTGTTTTTACCATTGTATTGTTATTCAGGCTGTAACTCAAAGAAGTATGAATTTGGCTCATATTCCATTGCTGCACCAGTTATGAAGTCTGTTGTACTCAAATCCCAAAATACATTCAATAGAGCAACGCTATCGAAACTTTTTGTCAAATCACGAGATAATGTCTTATAACCTTCTTTTTTAATCATTACTGTGTCTTTTTTACTTTTTTCAATCTTTAAAGTCATAGGCGTTGAACCAACCTGAGCACCATCAATATATACTTCTGCTCCTTGCGGAGAACTATCAAAAGTCACTGACTGGCCTGTACCGCTTATTATAGTGGCACAGCCTGATAGAAATAAAAAACCAAATACAACAACAACAGCAGAGAGTGCTTTTTTCATAAGTTTTCCTCAGTTAATTAAATATTATTCATATTCAAATTAATATCTATAAAAAGAATACAAACTAATACTAGTTTGTTTGCTTATTAATTACTAGCTTTTTTGGGTTGAAAATTGATTCGCAATTTGTCAGCAGGAATAGTAAACATGTTTAGGTTGAAGTATTGATATTGGCCATAAAAGCGTACAAACCAAAGTACACAATTAATCACGATAAATGCAACCTATTGATTTATAAAGGTATTTATAAAATTAGTTTTGTAAAAACCACCCAGGCCTGGGCGGTTTTTTTATTTTAACGGCTTGATTAATGAAGGCTTTATAGCACTTCTATGCCACCTAAATAGGGTTGCAAGGCTTTAGGAACACGTATCGAGCCATCTTCATTCTGATAATTTTCTAAAACTGCGACTAATGTCCTTCCTACTGCTAAACCGGATCCATTCAAAGTATGCACTAGTTGAGGCTTATCTTGACCTTTTCTAAAACGCGCTTTTAAACGACGCGCCTGAAAATCTTCAAAGTTAGAACAAGATGAAATTTCACGATAAGCGGATTGTCCAGGTAGCCAAACTTCTAAATCATAGGTTTTCGCCGCGGAAAAGCCAATATCTCCAGTACAGAGTGCCATCACTCGATAAGGCAATTCCAATTTCTGTAAAATCTGTTCTGCTTGTTGCGTTAAGCCCTCCAAAGCATCATAAGACTGGTCAGGATGCACAACTTGCACCATTTCCACTTTTTCGAATTGGTGCTGACGAATCAATCCTTTGGTATCTCGCCCATAAGAACCTGCTTCTGAACGAAAACACGGGGTGTGTGCAGTCAACTTAATCGGTAAAGCCGATTCATCCAGAATTTCATCACGAAATAAATTGGTCACAGGCACTTCTGCCGTTGGGATTAAATACAAATCCCGATCTGAGGTGTCATGTTCCTCATTCTTATCAATACGATATAAATCCGCTTCAAATTTCGGCAATTGACCTGTGCCCCGTAAACTGTCTTGATTGACTAAAAATGGCACATAAACTTCTTCATAACCCGCTTCGGTATGGGTGTCCAACATAAACTGGGTTAATGCTCTTTGCAACTTGGCCATCGGCCCTTTTAACACAGAAAACCGTGATGATGTGATTTTGACGGCTGCATCATTATCATACCAACCGCGAGCTTCTGCTAACGCCACATGATCCAATACTTCATGACTAAATTGCGTTGGCTCACCCCAACGGCGAATCTCAACATTATCATCTTCTTCTTGTCCAACGGGCGTTGAATCATGCGGGATATTAGGAATACCCGCATAAATATCTTCAATTTCCAATTGAATGGCATCGGCAGCCGCTTCGGCTTGCTTCAATTGATCGCCTAAATCCGCCACCGCATCCAATAGCGGCTGAATATCTTCACCCGCTGCTTTAGCTTTACCAATCGCTTTGGAACGTGAATTTCGTTCTGCTTGCAATTCCTGTGCACTCACTTGCAGGGCTTTACGTTTCGCTTCCAAGGTTTCAAGTTGGGCAGTATCCAATTCAAATCCACGCGTTTGTAGTTTAGCGGCAATGTCCGCCAGTTCAGTTCTTAATCGCTTTGCATCTAACATGATGGTTCTTTACTCTTTGTTTTACGCACTGACCAATCGAACAATGATCGTCAGCATTAAAATTTTGTGGGTATTCTAACAGCTTCTCTTGCCAATCACAGCCAGAAGGCCTTTATGATTCTGCCAATTCGATATCAACAATCAGTTCATTAGCAATGGCTTCCAGCGCATCAGCAATCGCATCAGCACCGTCTGCCGCCGATACTTCAATTCGAATTGAAGCCTTAAACAAGTGTTCACCCGACATAGAGGCTTCTACTACTTCGGTTTCAAGCTCATCGACATTGACATTGAGCTGCGCCAAAACGGAAGACAGCTTATGAATAATACCAGGTCGATCCTGACCGACCAGCTCCAATTGATAGGTCTTCATTGGCGCTTGTGTCGCATCCGTAACAGCCGCTTCAAAAATCACTTTTAAACCAAAGTCTGCCTGTTCAAGCGCTTGAGAAAACGGCTGTACTTGATCAATGGGCAAATCCACTTGCAAAATACCGGCAAACTGCCCGGCCAAACTGGCCATGCGACTTTCGACCCAGTCGCCCTGATGCGCAACCACTAATTTGGATAAAGATTCAACCAAGCCTGGTGAATCTTCACCCAATACACTAATCACGATGGACTGCTTCATCTCAACTCCTTTTGTTAGGATTATTCGGCATATTCCGAAACGGAAGGACAGCTACAAACTAAATTCTTATCACCAAACACGTTATCCACGCGCGCCACCGGCGACCAATATTTGGTCTGACGTAAACTGTCAATCGGGTAAGCGGCCAAAGAACGTGAATAACTGTGTGACCATTCATCCCCGGTCACTTCTTCCGCCGTATGCGGTGCATTAATCAAAGGGTTATCCGCTTCATCTAATTGCCCCGAAACCACCGCATCAATTTCTTGTTTAATTTGAATCATTGCATCACAGAAACGATCAAGCTCTTGTTTCGATTCCGACTCTGTCGGCTCAATCATTAAGGTGCCCGCCACCGGAAAAGACATGGTGGGTGCATGGAAGCCATAATCAATTAAACGTTTGGCGACATCATCTACGGTAATGCCTGAATTATCTTTAATCGGTCTCAAATCAATAATACATTCATGGGCAACCCAACCAGAAGCCGAACGATACAGAATAGGAAAATAATCAGCCAAACGATGCGCAATATAATTGGCATTGAGTATTGCATTAGCGGTGGCTTGATAAAGCCCGGTCTTGCCCATCATCGCGATATACATCCAACTAATCGGCAAAATACTGGCACTGCCCCATGGGGTGGCGGTTATCGACCCTACCGCTGAATCTTGCAATGGCGTTTTGGGTAAAAAGGGCGCCAAATGACTGGCCACCGCAACTGGCCCGACACCCGGCCCACCACCACCATGCGGAATGGCAAAGGTTTTGTGCAAATTCAAATGAGAAACATCGCCACCGAATTCCCCCGGTGATGCAACCCCCACCATCGCATTCATATTAGCGCCGTCGATATAAACTTGACCACCATGTGCATGCACCGTCTCACAAACGGTTTTGACACTTTCTTCAAACACACCATGCGTTGACGGATAGGTAATCATAATGGCCGCCAAATGATCGGTATGACGTTCACATTTTGCCTGTAAATCACTCAAGTCAATATTGCCCAATTCATCGGTTTTCACCACCACCACTTTCATGCCGGCTAAATGGGCTGAAGCGGGATTGGTGCCATGAGCTGAAGCGGGTATTAAACAAATATGACGATGCTCTTCTCCCCGGCTTTGATGATAATGTTTAATCGCCAATAATCCAGCATATTCCCCCTGAGCGCCCGAGTTAGGCTGTAGTGAAACCGCTGCATAGCCAGTGGTTTCACACAGCATCTGCTCCAATTCACGAATTAGTTGCTGATAGCCCTTTGCTTGGTCTATGGGTACAAAGGGATGCAAACTCGACCAAGCCGGCCAAGAAATCGGCATTAACTCTGATGCCGCATTTAACTTCATGGTGCAAGAGCCTAATGGAATCATAGCTCGATCCAGTGCCAAATCTTGATCGGCTAAATAGCGCATATAACGCATTAAATCGGTTTCTGAACGATAACGATTAAAAATTTCTTGCGCCAATAATGGCGCTTGACGTTTTAACGATACCGGCAACTCAAAATCATGGTTTTCAAACAGTTCGGCCGCATTCAATTGAGCTGTTGCATCAAACACTTGCCAAAGCGTTTCAAGTTCGCTTAATTCGGTTGTTTCATCGAAAGATACCAGAACCGAATCGGTTCCTGCCCTTAAATTAAACCCGGCCTGAACTGCGTTTTGCATCACTTGAGCGACATCTTCGACTTCAATCTGAAGCGTATCAAAATACACCGACTGCTTAAGCGTAAACCCTAATTGAATCAATCCCTCAGCAAATAAATGCGTGAGCTGAAAGACGCGATTGGCAATTTGCTTCAGTCCTTCTGGTCCGTGATAAACTGCATACATACTTGCCATCACTGCTAATAGCGCTTGAGCGGTACAAATATTACTGGTGGCTTTTTCACGACGAATATGTTGTTCGCGTGTTTGTAATGCTAAACGATAAGCTGGGCGACCATGACGGTCCACCGACACGCCAATCAAGCGTCCTGGCATTGCTCGTTTATATTCATCTTTAGTCGCCATATAGGCTGCATGCGGCCCACCATAGCCAAGCGGCACGCCAAAGCGCTGACTATTACCAATGGCGACATCAGCTCCCATCTCACCCGGCGACTTCAAAATCGTTAATGCCAAAATATCCGCACAAATCGCAACCAAGGCTTTCTGTTGATGCAACTGTTCAATTAAATGTCCATAGTCTTCAATCGAGCCGTCCGTACCTGGATAGGCGAATAAGACACCAAAAACGACCAGGCCTGGTAAATCTTTATGAGGGTCACCCACCACCACTTCAATACCGAGTGACTCGGCACGCGTTTTCACCACCTCAATATTTTGCGGATGACAATTGTTCGCGACAAAAAACACGCGGCTCTTGGATTTACTGACTCTTTGGCACAGTGTCATGGCTTCCGCACAGGCGCTGGCTTCATCCAACAATGAGGCATTGGCCAAGGCCATGCCGGTTAAATCGGCAATTAGGGTTTGGAAATTGAGCATGGCTTCCATCCGGCCTTGCGAAATTTCGGCTTGATAGGGTGTATAAGCCGTATACCAAGCCGGGTTTTCTAAAATATTTCGCTGGATAACTGCTGGTGTATAGCTGTTATAAAAGCCTTGGCCGATATAAGATTTCAGCAGCGTATTTTGATTGGCAATCCCTTCTAGTTGAGCCAAAGCAGCTGGTTCCGACAAGCCTTCTGACAACTGCATGGGCTGCTGACGACGAATGGACTTTGGCACCACCTGGCTGATTAAATCCTCTAGTGACGCAACCCCAAGTTGTGACAACATTTGCTGCTGTTGCGCCGAATTTGAACCAATATGACGATGTGCAAATACATCCTGATTAGAAAGGTTTTGAAGCGATGATGCCATTCTCTTTTTTCCTAATTAAATTACTGAAACACTACTTGTAACCATTTAAAGTGGTGGTTAATCCAAACACGCTTGATAAGCGGCCTCATCCATTAGGTCTTCTAATTCGCTGGCATCCGACATTTCAACTTTAATAAACCACCCTGCACCCATCGGATCATCGTTAACCTTTTCGGGTTCGTCTTCTAATGCAGTATTGACATCAATAATGGTTCCAGAAACCGGTGCAATTAAATCTGAGGCGGCTTTGACCGATTCAATCACGGAAACATCTTCGCCTTTGACAATTTCACTGCCCACCTCTGGAATTTCGATATAAACCAAATCGCCTAATTGATCTTGGGCAAAATCGGTAATACCAATGGTTGCTGTCCCATCGCCATGCACTTCAATCCATTCATGGTCTTCTGTATATTTAATATCACTCATTTCTTTATCCTCAACTGATCCTTAAAAATTGTGTCGACCTGAATTTAGTCGACTCAAAAAATTTTATCCATTATCCACGATAATAATTTTGTTTAACAAAAGGTAAGGCAACCACCTTCACCGGAACTGATTTGTTGCGCACTTTGGCATAAAGTTTGGTGTCAATGGCAGAAGCGCTCGCAGCCACCAGCCCTATCGCAATCGGTTTATTTAAAGTGGGACTAAAACCACCGCTGGTCACGATACCAAGCACTTCACCATCAGCAGTCATTAAAGTAGCTCCATCCCTAACAGGCATTTTACCTTCTGTCTGAATACCCACCCGATAACGCCGTACGCCTGTCTCAAGCTGCTTTAAAATTACCTCAGCACCTAAATAACCACCAGGCCTGCTTCCGGTTGCTCTGCGTGCGGGGGATAAAGCCCAATTCAATTTCGCCTCAACCGGCGAAATATCGGTGGCCAGTTCATGCCCATACAAACACAGACCCGCTTCCAAACGCAAAGAATCCCGCGCGCCTAATCCAATCCACTCAACGCCTTCTTCTGCCAAGAGCTTTTCAGCCAAGGCCTCCGCCTGATCAGCCGCGACCGAAATTTCAAATCCATCTTCCCCTGTATAGCCTGATCGGGTCACAAAACAGTCAATACCATCAATCGAGAGATCTTTTGCCGTCATAAAGACCATTTCGGTACTGGCGGGTGCCAGTTTTGCCATCACACTTTTCGCAGCAGGTCCTTGCAAGGCCAATAAAGCACGATCCTCAAGCACCTCAATTTCACACGCATCAGCCAATTGTGTTTGCAAATGGGCAATATCTTGTTGCTTACAGGCGGCATTTACCACTAGAAACAAACCAGACTCAATGCGTGTCACCATTAAATCATCGAGCACACCACCTTCCGTATTGGTGAATAAGGCATAGCGCTGCTTAAATAACGGCAAATCGACGATATCCACGGGGACTAATTTTTCTAGCGCTTCTGTTGCCTTATCGCCAATGAGTCGAATTTGTCCCATGTGAGACACATCAAACAAGCCTGCCTTTTGCCGAGTATGTTGATGTTCTTTAAGAATCCCCATTGGATACTGAACCGGCATTGAATAGCCTGCAAACGGGACCATCTTCGCACCTGCTGCGAGATGCAACGCATTCAACGGAGTCGTAAATAAGCTGTTATTATCGGACATTTTTCATTTCCTCGGTTAAAAACCCATCTATAAAATACATTTAATGTGACTGTGTTTCGAGTATTCAAGATTGCAACCCTTCTAAGTCGGTGCAAGAACAAACTGCCGCCCGATCCATAATCCCAACCAAACCATCGCTAAACACAACACTACATTACCCGCGATATTGACCAGCGCTTTTTCAAACAAGCCTTGTTGAAAATACATCACGGTTTCAAATGCAAAGGTCGAAAACGTGGTGAAAGCGCCTAAAAACCCAACAATGAGTAATGCCCGCCATTCAATGGTCAGATGCACTTTATCAATCAATAAAATCGTTAGTAGTCCGATTAAAAAAGACCCCAACGCATTGACCGTTAAAGTCCCCCAAACGAAGTCTCTACCTAGCCAGACATACATCTGATTTGATAGCCAAAAGCGACTCATCGCGCCAAAAAAACCACCAACACCAACGGCCATCAATTGTGCGAAATGAAATGTTTGCATCAAAGGGTTTCCTCTCTATTGGAATCAATCATCCGCACGCCGTTTATAAATTGCGTTGGCATCCATCGCTTTTAAACGTTGAATTTTTTCGGAAATTTTAATTTCCAACCCGCGGTTAACTGGTTGATAATATTCACGAACAGGCATATCTTCAGGGAAGTAACACTCCCCTGCTGCATAGGCTTCCGGCTCATCATGCGCATAGCGATAGCCTTCTCCATATCCCAGTCCTGTCATTAATTTGGTGGGCGCATTACGCAAATGTAAAGGTACATCTTCGGTCCCTTGCAGTTTGACGTCTTTCAAGGCCGCCTTATAAGCCATATAGACCGCATTGGACTTGGGCGCTACCGCTAAATAAACGGCGGCCTGCGCCAAAGCTAAATCGCCTTCTGGCGAACCAAGACGTTCATAGGCTTCTGCTGCATTCACCGCAACTTGCAAGGCTTTTACGTCAGCATTGCCAATCTCTTCACTGGCCATTCGAATCAGACGTCGCGCCAAATAGCGTGCGTCAACACCACCATCTAACATTCGCGTTAACCAATACAAAGCCGCATTGGCATCTGACCCTCGCACCGATTTATGTAATGCCGAAATCTGATCATAAAACGCTTCGCCGCCCTTGTCGAAACGACGTAAGCCGCCCTGAATCACTTCCTTGCAATTCTCCAGCGTTAATACAGCTTGGCCTGGTTGATTTTCAGGCGTTTCAATAAAATCAACGACCTGCTCTAAAACATTTAATAACCGCCGCGCATCACCATCGGCATAGTGAATCAGAGCTGCTTTCGCATCCTCTTCAATGGTCACTGTTGTTTGCTGATCGTCGCTTAATAATGCTAGGCCGCGTTGCAATACTTTTTCTAAGTCTTCAGAATCCAAATCCCGTAATACATAGACACGCGCTCGAGAAAGCAAAGCGTTATTGAGTTCAAAAGATGGATTCTCGGTAGTCGCACCGATAAAAATAAAGGTGCCATCTTCCACATAGGGCAGAAAGGCATCCTGCTGCGCTTTATTAAACCGATGTACTTCATCAACAAACAAAACACTACCTTGCTGGAATTGTTGCCGATGCAACTTGGCTTGTTCGACTGCCGCTCGCACTTCTTTAACCCCATCTAACACGGCAGACAGGCTTAAAAATTGTAAATCAGATTGCTTGGCAATGAGGCGAGCCAGCGTTGTTTTTCCAGTTCCCGGTGGTCCCCAAAAGATCATCGAGTGTAATCGTTTTGAGGCAAACAACTTCGACAAGGCACGCTTTTCGCCCAACAGATGTGTTTGACCAACAAACTCCTCAAGGGTTTGCGGTCTCAAACGATCCGATAAGGGTTGATACGCCTTAATTTCTGTCATCACGCTCTAAACACCTAAGGCTGAACTTGACCAATCACATCAACGCCTTTCGGCGGAGTAAACTGGAACTGTTCAGGCTGGATAGGTTCATTTTGGGCAATATTATTAAAAGCGACTTTGGTAACATTATCAGCATTCTGATACATCCAAATCTGCACCAATTGCCCACCCTTAATCGCCACTTCGAGACTCTGAAAGAAAGTGCCTTGTTTGGGTTGTAGGTTATACCAACTCACGCCTTCTTTTTTGTCACCCGCTAAAATATTAAACCGTTCCGACAGAGGTTCTCGGTAAAGCAACCAACTCAGTGGAAAATCCGCTTCAACGCGATTGAGCGACTGCACCGTAACCTGATCCAGCTCTTCATCGTACACCCAGACATTCACACCATCTGACACAATTTGTTGCGGTTCAGGGCTTTCATAAACCCAGCGCAAATGACCGGGTCGTTGTAGTACAAAATAACCACTGGCACGATTTTGTTGAAAAAGGGCTTCGTCTGGTTGCACCTGTTCAAAGCTGGCACGAAAGGTTTTCAGATTGTTCACAAACTGGGTTAAATCGGCTAAGTCAGCTTTCGCACTCATTGCTGGTAAGCTCATTGCCCAGATGCAGGCTGTCAAACATAGTTTACGTAAGGGGGTCAATTACTTTCCTTTTTGATTTGGAGATTAAGCATCAGTCATCAGCTAGCTTTTTCGCAAGCACATCACGATTACCATTGGCCTTCATGGGCGATACCACACCAGCCGCTTCCATCGCTTCAACAATTCGGGCCGCTCGGTTATAACCAATTTTAAACTGACGCTGCACCAAAGAAACCGACACCCGTTGATTCTCAATCACAAATGCCACGATTTGATCATAAAGTAAATCCTGTTCAGCATCTTCTTCCAGGGTATTATTGGCCTTATCGGCCTGATTCGCTTGCGTCACACTTTCAAGATATTGCGGTTCGCCTTGAGACTTAACAAAACTCACTACAGAATGGACTTCTTCATCGGACATAAAGGCACCATGAACACGTTTAGGTGAACCTGTACCCGGCGGCATAAAGAGCATGTCCCCCATACCAAGCAACTGCTCGGCTCCACCCTGATCTAGAATGGTTCTAGAGTCAATTTTAGTATTGACCATAAAGGAAATCCGCGTGGGAATATTCGCTTTAATCAACCCGGTAATCACATTCACCGACGGACGTTGCGTGGCCAAAATCAAGTGAATACCCGCCGCTCTTGCTTTCTGTGCGATACGCGCAATCAGCTGTTCAACCTCTTTACCAACCACCATAATCATATCGGCAAATTCATCAACCACCACCACTATATAGGGCAAGGGTTCCAAAGTTGGCGGTGGTTCAGACATCTCATGGCCAAAATTAGCTGGTTGCTGATAAAGAGGATCGGTTATGGGCTCTCCTTTATCAATTGCCCCTTTGACTTTAGCATTATAGCCAGCGATATTACGAACCCCGAGTTTTGCCATTAGTTGATAGCGTCTATCCATTTCAAACACACACCAACGCAATGCATTGGCGGCCTCTGACATATCAGTAACAACGGGGGTCAACAAATGGGGAATGTCTTCGTATATCGACAATTCCAACATTTTGGGGTCGACCATAATCAGCCGAACTTCTTCTGGTGTGCTTTTATAAAGCAAACTCAAGATCATGCTATTAACGCCCACCGATTTACCAGAACCGGTGGTGCCCGCCACCAATAAATGCGGCATTTTGCCAATATCGGCAATCACCGTTTTTCCGGCAATATCTTTGCCTAGCGCAACGGTTAGGGGCGATTTTGAGCTTTGAAATTCGGATGAGGAAATGACTTCTCTAAAACTCACCACTTCCCGTTCTTCATTGGGAATTTCTATCCCCACCACCGATTTACCTGGAATAATATCAACCACCCGCACCGACTTGACCGACAAAACCCTAGCAAGATCTTTAGATAAATTATTGATTTGACTTACCTTCACACCCGGTGCAGGCAGCACTTCAAACCGAGTCACCACGGGACCCGGTTGAACGGCTTCAACTTTGACCGTTACACCAAACTCTTTAAGTCGTTGTTCCAAAAGGAGTGACAATGCCGTTAACTCATCTTCTGAAAAGCCTTCATCATACTCTGGAACCGGCGCCAATAATTCCACGCTGGGCAATTCTCCCGAGATAACCACGGGCGGTTGCCCGGTTGAAACCACCTTTTTGCCAACCTTAACTGAATGTGCAACATCCACATCTTTCGACTGAGACGTTTTACTCTCGATTTGTAAGGTGTCGACATCATCACCAATTTTAGGTTCCGACTTAATACTAGGTTCTGGCTTGACTTTCTTCGGTTTGATTTTGGTGGCAAGCGCACTGAGAATTTTCGGTGATTTTTCGGTTTTTTCCTCAGTTTCCTGAGTGACAGCTCGGTCTTGACCTTTATCAGAAATGGCGAGGTTATTGTGTTTTGTTGAAGGTTCTACAGGCTTCGCTGATTTTTTAATCGTTAACTTTGACAATTTAGGCTGAAGCTTTCGCCCGCCATGCATCAGCTGATCAAACAAATGACAAAGCACCATCCCTGTTGCATCCATAATGGTTAGCCATGAAAAGCTGGTCATTAAACTAAATGCCAATGCAAAGAGGACAAGTAAGACTAAAGTCGCGCCCAATAGGTCTACCCCATTCACTAAAGACTGACTCAATTCGTAACCGACAACCCCTCCGCCGGAATAGGGCAACTGAATAAACGTTTGGTTAGGCTCCAAATATAAAGCAGCTAAGCCAGCACCTGACAAAATAACCAGTATCAACCCCAGCAAACTGAGACCAAAATGCAACAAATCTAGTCGAGCCTGATCCCGAATTTTGAGGGTAACAATTCCGGCAAACAATAATCCGAAGGGAATCAAAAAGCCGAAAACCCCAAATACATACAGCACAAACGAAGATAACCAAGCGCCCGTTGCACCGCCATAATTTTGAGGTTGCTGACCTTTTCCAACGGTCTCGAATCCAGGGTCAGCTGGATCATAGCTGAATAAAACCACAAATAAAAAGATTGAAAGCCCAATGCAAATCAACAAGATGGCATCTTTAACAATCCAATCATATTGGCGCTTTTCAGGCACCCCTGATTCTAGTGATGTCGATGCAGACGGCTTCGCAGTTTTAAAAGACATAAATAATCATAAACCTTTACGGGCAGATTCAAAAAAAAGATAAAATTAAGCTGGCATTAAGCTGACTGAAATTAAACTGTACAACTGCAAGAAAATTGCTAGAATTTTAGCACATTAATTTGCGTTGAGTTCGTGGGATGGTTGTCGATTTCTTTAATCATTGACACAATTGATACCAATTTCGTTTAAGATCATACACCAAAGAACTTCCGTTAAATGCTCTAAATTTTGACCTATTATAAAGGAACCCATTTATGTCAAACAAGCATTGTAAACTTCTAATCTTAGGATCAGGACCTGCTGGCTATACCGCTGCTGTATACGCCGCCCGCGCCAATTTAAACCCGGTTATCGTTACGGGTATGCAACAAGGTGGTCAACTAACGACCACCACTGAGGTCGATAATTGGCCTGGCGATGTAGAAGGCTTAACAGGGCCTGACCTGATGGTCAGAATGCAAAAACATGCAGAGCGCTTTGGCACTGAAATTTTATTTGACCATATCCATACTGCAGACCTTCAACAGCGCCCCTTTAAACTCATTGGCGACTCTGGTGAATATACTTGTGATGCCTTAATCATCGCTACTGGGGCTTCTGCCAAGTATTTAGGTCTTGACTCTGAAGAAGCCTTTAAAGGAAAAGGGGTTTCTGCCTGTGCGACCTGTGATGGTTTCTTTTATCGTAATCAAAAAGTCGCGGTTATCGGTGGTGGTAACACGGCTGTCGAAGAAGCGCTTTATCTTTCTAATATTGCTTCTGAAGTGACTATTATCCATCGTCGCGATAGCTTCAGTTCTGAAAAAATCCTAGCAAAACAAATCATGGATAAAGCCGAGAATGGCAATATCAACATTGAATTCAACAGCCAGTTGGAAGAAGTGCTGGGTGATAAGATGGGCGTTACTGGCTTACGTATCAAGAACAATGAAACCAATTCAACCAAGGACATTGATGTTGCCGGCGTCTTCATTGCAATAGGTCACTCTCCTAACACCGGAATTTTTGAAGGCCAATTGGATATGGATCACGGCTATGTCAAAGTCCAAAGCGGCTTAAAAGGTAATGCGACCCAAACCTCGATTCCTGGGGTGTTCGCTGCCGGAGATGTTATGGATCAAGTCTATAAGCAGGCAATCACCTCTTCCGGTGCAGGTTGTATGGCCGCACTTGATGCTGAAAAATATTTGGATCATTTAGAATCCAACGCATAAACAAGCTTAATCACGCATTAAAAATGGCCAGGCCTGGTCATTTTTAATGGATTCCACTCACTATCATTTGAGAAGATCTATGAACAAAAAACTTTGTGCTGTTTTAATTGGCAGCTGTTTCACTACCATGGCTTTTGCCAATAACACCGACCTGAAAACGAATGAACAAAAAGCCAGCTACGCACTTGGAGCGGATTTGGCAAACAACTTTCGTCAGCAAGGCGTAGAGATCGACATTCCCGCCTTAACAGCAGGGATGAAAGATACCTTTGAAAGACGTGATTTACAATTATCACAACAACAGATGAAGGACGCCGTTGAAGCCATTAAACAACAAGTGATGGCAAAACAGGCCGAGCAACGTAAAAAATTGGCCGAAGTGAACGCACAACAAGGGCAAGCCTTTTTAACCGAAAACAAAAACAAAGAAGGCGTTAAGGTGATGCCATCTGGCTTGCAATACAAAGTTATTCTACCCGGAAAAGGCACTCCACCGACTGAAGATGATAAGTTGGTTGCACACTATCGCGGTACCCTCATTGACGGTACCGAATTTGACAGTTCCTATAATCGTGGCACCCCACTCGAATTCAAAATGACTGATGTCATTCAAGGTTGGCGTGAAGCATTAAAACAAATGAAACCGGGTGCCAAGTGGGAAATCTTTATCCCACCAGCTTTAGCTTACGGTTCTCAAGGTGCGGGTAAAGTGATTGGACCTAACGAAACATTAATCTTTACTTTGCACTTAATTAAAGTCAACAATACTGCAAAATCTGAAGATTAGATAGGTATTTGAGTTTTGCAATAAAAAAGCCCCGACACTGAATAAAAGTATTGGGGCTGTATTACAAACTGAATACCAAATAGGAGGATTAGTTAAAAAATTAACTAGATTGCAGTTTAACAAATATTCTATCGTTAGTAATTTAATAAATTTATATTAACAAATAGTACTATTTAATTCGCTTTTATACCGTTTCATTTTACTAATCCACTTCATTGATCAATTTTTACCATTTCAAACACTTCAAAAGCAGGCTCTTCATAAGGATGACTGTCTTTTAAGGCCATAATCACCGCCTTCAAAAACTTTCTTTCCAACACCATTTCAACTCGGTATTCTTCAACAACTTCTAGCTGGTTAGCTTGGCCAAGATAAGGTTGACTGCCCTTTAAAGGCCGAAACTGCCCCATGCCTTTGACTTGCCAGCAACACTGGTCATATTGGCCAATCTTGCCTGCCCCCTGAGAAAACACAGCCTCTTTGACACTTTCCAAATGACTTTCAGGTACAAAAAAACATAATTTCAACATTTTCTCCCTCCAAACGACTAGAATAATTCGCACTGACGTTAGCCATTCATTTTAAAAAATTGAGATTTACTTTATGAAAAATATATTAATCACTTATTTAATCATCCTAACCCTAGGCATTGCTTCTATGGTAACGGGGATTCACTACTTGGCCAACATTGCTGGGTTTATTTCCGCGATTGGGTTTATGATTATTTTCTTTAAGGATCGTCCGGATGAAGAAACCGTATCAGCGGAAGTCATTCATACGGAAAATAAAATGAGACGGTATTGGTATATTGTTTTTGCCACTGGCATTTTCTTTAGCCTAATTTTTGGTAGCTTTTGGAATAGCGAAATGGGCAATATGGTTTCGTGATTTAACTTTGATATTGCCATAAAAAAAGCACCTTCTGGTGCTTTTTTTATGAAGGTGTTTTAAACCTAGAACAAATCAATATCGCCCTCTTCCATAGAGTCAGATGAAACGCGTCTCATCCGCTTCGACTCAATATGCTGTCGCTCTTGATGGATGGTATTTCTAAACCCTTCTAAACGCTCTCTGTGTTCCTCGACTGACTGAACTGGATCAGCCTTGCTCTGCTCGATAAAACGATTGATTTCGTGCGAGAACCCACTCAGGTTTTCAAGGTGGTTGAGCACCTGCTCCACCAACTGACGGACAATATCTTCAAACTGTAGGGAGCGCATTGCATTTGAAACACTGACTTCAATTTCAGAAATAATGCCCGATACATCGCCTAATTTATGAGAAATTCCTTCATTCATATCCTCTAAATCACGAATTAACACAGTCACTTGATCTTGCGAGGAATTAGCTTCCTTCATATCTTTTGCTGCCGTATCGCTCACCAATTGTCGGACATGATCGACCGTGTGCTTAGCTTTTTCTGCTTGCTTACGAATTTGCTCATTCAATTGGTTTGAATTCAATGAAAGCTTACGGACTTCATCAGCCACAACCGCAAACCCACGACCAGCCTCACCCGCTCTAGCCGCTTCAATCGCCGCATTCAAAGCCAATAAATTGGTTTGATCAGCAATCCCTTTGACATCTTCAAGTAGGGTAAAGATGGATTCGATCTGGTCGACCATATCGTCAATTTTATCGACCGTTTCATTACTGCGCTTACTTGAGTTTTTCAGCAGGGTAATCAAGGTACTTAAAACCGTTTTAATCTCTGATGAGAATTGCTGAATACTCATTCCCTCGCCTGAGCCACCCAAGTTATCCAGCAAGGACACCACTAATTGATATTCTGCTTGGGTTTGGCTATGTAACCCGCTAAAACTGTCATTCAAGGTATCAATGGCTTCCGCAATTAACTCTTTTACTTGAAGCAACTCACCACGAACCACTTCAACCTCTTGATCCACCACCGAATCAATATCGTTCATAATCACCTGCAACGAATCATCGATTACCGTTGCATCAAAGTTTAAAGCAGATTCATCTTTTTTACTCAATGTCACATCCGTTGGTTGCGCGTCTTGCGGCTTTCCACGGGACGCCATTAAAGACCATACGATTGACACAGCCAATATCGCAACGACGTCAATATAAGGAATGTCAATAAAGACAACCCCTGCTCCAACCAATGTCACCAGCCAAGCTGGCCAGTACTGCTTAATGATATGCAACATATCTTTCACCCTTAATCGAAAAATCTTGAAAATCTAAAGCATTTTATATGCCAAGACACTATAACGTCTTACAGGAATTTAGCGGCTTTGACTAAGCCGCTGAAGTGATCAGGTCGCAAGGAAATTATTTTTTGACAAGCTCAAGAATCTTAGCAGGTACCTGCTCTAAAGATAAAACATGGTCTGCAGCACCCATTTTTACTGCCTCACCCGGCATTCCCCAGACGACGCTGGTCTTTTGATCCTGAGCAATGGTCGGCACGCCAATTTCCTGAAGCTCTTTTAACCCCTTGGCACCATCCGCACCCATCCCAGTCAATAACACCCCCACTGCATTTTTGCCATGACTTTGTACAACGGTTCGAAACATGACATCGACTGAAGGCTTATGACGATTTACTGGCGGACCATCATTCAAGCGGCAAATATAGCCTGATGCGGTCGCTTCAATGAGCAAGTGCTTGTCACCTGGCGCAATATAGACATAGCCAAATTGAATAGGCTGACGATCTTCCGCTTGCACGACTGTCATTTCACTGACAGTATTCATCCGTTGGGCGAATGGCAAACTAAATGCTGACGGAATATGTTGCGTAATGACAATTGGAGGGGTTTCTTTTGGTAAACGCATCAACACTTCTTTAATCGCTTCTGTCCCGCCCGTTGAGGCACCAAGCGCAATAATAACATCAGAATGGTTAATGGGCTTTCCTGGCGCTTTCTTTTGAACAATGACATCCGCACTATATTTTTCGGATACGCGTGAAACAGGTTGTACCGCGGCAGATAAAACGGTGGGCGAATGTTTTTTGTTAGCCACATAACGCTCATACTGTCTTTCCAACTGTTCTTTAGAGACTTTTGCTGCGGTCTTTACTTTATGACGAATTTCTGACGCATAGGCTTCAAACGTATTCCGTAAGTTGATTTTTGGCTTAGTGACAAAATCCACCGCCCCTAAGTCTAAAGCTTCAAAGGTAATACCCGCACCTTTTTCTGTGAGCGTAGATACCATTACGACCGGTAACGGATGGAGACGCATTAGGTTCTTTAAAAAGGTCACACCATCCATTTTGGGCATCTCAACATCTAAAGTAAGAACATCTGGGTGTAATTGCTTAACTTTTTCTCTAGCGTCATAAGGGTCTGAGGCAGTACCAACAACTTCGATGTCAGTATCTTCATTTAACATTTCCTGCAACATTTGCCTGACCAATGCTGAGTCGTCAACAATCAGTACTTTTACCTTAGCCATATCCCTTCCTTATTTCATTTCTTATCTATCTTTGAAAATAATTTTACATTCAACTCTTTTTTTGGACGCTCAAATCAATATCCGTACACGCTTTATGATTATTTTCAGCACTATTTTATTTTATTTTTTGATAAATTGTTTGCCCAAGCAGTTTAAAACGATCCGTCACTTTATATAAAGATTCAGAATGCCCCACCAATAAATGCCCGTCATCTGGCAACAAATTGGCATAACGATCAAATAGTTTGGCTTGGGTTGTTTTATCAAAATAAATCACCACGTTTCGACAAAAAATGACATCGATCGCCTCTTTAATTGGCCACTCATTCATTAGATTGATTTGTCCAAAATCAATAATTTGCTGTAATTCGGGTTTCACTTTAACAAACCCTTCTCGAGAACCACTCCCTTTCATAAACCAGCGTTTTACCCGTGCTTCAGAGACCCCTTTTAGTCGATCAATTTTATAAACCCCATCTTGACCTGTCTGAACCACATTGGTATCTAAATCAGTAGCAAGCACGCGCGCATCCCAGTCACTGGGGGTCGCTTCCTTAAGCACAATGGCAATTGAATAAGGTTCTTCCCCGGTAGAGCAGCCTGCTGACCATATTCGAATCTTCTTACTGGCTTGATTCTTTTGCAATAGACTCGGGATAATGGTATTAGCTAAATATTCGAAGTGATGATTTTCACGAAAAAAGAAGGTTAGATTAGTGGTAATGGCATTAATTAAGTGAACAAACTCTGACTCTCCCTGAGCCTTGACATATTTTAAATACTCAGAAAATGAATTCATTTCTAAAAAACGAATACGCTTTGCCAGGCGATTATAAACCAAATTCTTTTTCGATTCGTTTAAGTCAATCCCAGCAAACCCATAAACCAATGATTTTACTTGCGCAAAATCATCATCAGTAAAATCAAATTCTTTATCGTTCACGAATTCACTTCCTTAATCAGTTGAGTCTTTTTGGCAAACAAACAGGAACTGAATTATAAAGCGGATTCGGCAAAAAAGGAACAAAAGCCGTCGGCAAAGTCAGTGAGTAAGTATTGCGTCGTCTAAGGCATCCGTTTATGATGTTGAAGATTGATATAAAATCAGGCTCCTCAAATTATGGCAGTTTCCCCAACCAACGGCCCAACCATCACTTCACAAGGCGCAACCTTAAACAGTGCATCTCCACAGGCGTTGAAATTGCTACTGGGCGGCACCTATACTATCAATGTTAATAAAGTGGTTGGCAACCAAGTTCATTTTTCATTGGCTGGCAACGCTTTAACCGCTACCAGCCCTCAAAACCTTGAGGGCGTGAAACAACTTGATGTAAAGGTGACTCAACTCACCCCCACTCTAACGCTTCAAGCTCAGCCTAAAGCACCACCGACTGCTAATCAAGCACAAAACAACCAGGCATTGGTTCAGGCTGCTTATCGGCAACTCCTGCCGAACCAGATGCCCGTAAATCAAGGTTTGCAGCAACTTTTCCAACTGAGCCAAAATGCCAGTTTTCCGGCGGTGATTCAAACTCACCTCACGCAGCTGTTTGAACAGCTTTTCCGCCCCAGTGGCCAACTTACCGCTAAGGACCTTAAAAACCAACTACTCACTAGTGGACTATTTTTAGAAAACACCTTGGCCAAGCAAGGAAAACCCGCCAAAGGCGATATTAAAGCGAAACTATTGCAATTATTAGCGCTCACCCAACAACAGAATGCTAACAAAGAAACCGACTTACTTAAGCTTTCTAAAGCCATTCACCAAACCCTAAATAAATTAACGCTACAACAATTACAAGCTTTCGAAAACCCAAGCATGGTGAGCATTCAATTACCACTTCAACCTAATCGTCAATTCCAAGAAATCTCGATTGACATCCGTAAAATTAAGACGCAAACGGAACCGGTCTGGGAAACGCTGCTCAATCTAGAGTTAGAACAGGGAGAAATCACCACTAAATTGACATTACAAGACGAAAATGTATCAATGAGCTTCTGGGCAGACAACCAGTCACTTGAACAGCAAATCGAATCCGCATTCCCCGAACTGGAAGAAGCATTCAAGGAGGCTGATATTCATCTATCACAGCTACTGATTACCAAGCAAAAACCCACCATGACCGCTCATGCCAAAAAAGTGGCACTGATTGATATTCATATTTAGATTCATCAATACACGATCAATTCCCACGGAAAAGAGGTCAATTTAATATTTAATATAAAATCGACTTGATTATCACTAGACCTTTTTAGCTAAATAAGGTAAGTTATTTGGCATATTTAAGGGTAAGCGAATCATTTATTATGAGGCCGAAACATGAGCGAAAATATCGAAAACGTTCAAGAGCAAATCAACCAACACAGTGATGCGGACAATCAAATCCTAAGCTTTCTGTTGGGCGACGAACAATATGGTGTGGACATTCTTAGAGTGCAAGAAATTAAAGGTTGGGAAAGAACGACCGAAATACCCAACTCGCCTGATTATGTAATGGGCGTCATTAATCTTCGTGGAGCCGTAGTCCCTGTGATTGATTTGCGTGTTCGGTTTGGTCTTGATAAGATTACTTACGACGAAAGCACCGTTGTGATTATTCTTCGTGCCGCTGACGAGCAAACAGGGATTCAAAAAATTATTGGCATCGTTGTCGATGGCGTTTCAGATGTACATACTATTGACTTAAACGCACTACAGGTTTCACCCGAAATTGCGGGAAGTATCCACACAGAGTATGTGCGCGGACTTGCAACTTTTTCCGATAAAATGGTCATCGTGCTCCACATAGACCAACTTGTCAGTAATGGCATTTTGAAAGAAATCAAAAAATGCCTTGCAACGGATGAATAATTGTATAATTATTGAAATTTTAAAATATCGTTTAATGAATTATTGAGAGGATAACAATGTCTAAAATTCTTGCAGTTGACGACTCTAAATCTATGCGTCAAATGGTTAGTATGTCACTCAAATCGGCTGGTCACGATGTCACCGAAGCTGAAGATGGGGCGATTGCTTTAGACATTGCCAAAAGAGAACAGTTTGATTTGGTGGTTACAGATATCAATATGCCAAACATGAATGGCATTGAACTGATTCAAGCACTGAGAACTTCGCTCCCCAATTACAAATTCACTCCTATTCTATGTCTAACCACAGAATCGTCTGGCGACATGAAGACCAAAGGAAAGGAAGCTGGCGCAACAGGTTGGATTGTAAAGCCCTTTAGCCCTGAAAAATTGCTCTCTGTCATTAGTCGAGTTTTATAACGTATTACAACCAAATTTGCTAGAGGTTTATAATGAGCGAAAACATCATTGAACTACCTGAAAACTTGACCATTCATCATATTGAAGAACAGTTTAGGGAACTCAAGATCGCCTTTGAATCTGATTCTGAGACTTATAAAATTAATGCAACTAAAGTTGAATCGATTGACACCTCTGGGCTTCAGGCACTGTTATCTCTCATTAAATATGCACAAGACAAGCAAAAAAATATTGTTTGGGATGGCGTAACTGACGAAGTACTCAATGGCGCAAAAAAAATCGGTCTAGTGGATAAACTCTTACTGGCGAGCTAAGTCTCAAGTCAGTCTGTCATAAGCTTATGGCTACCCCTCCACAAACAATCACCCTTGATCAAAAAGTCGCCATCAGTCTTCAATATGATGGCGAGTCTGCTCCAATAGTAACGGCAAAAGGGTCCGGTGCTTTGGCAGAGCAAATCATTAAGATTGCCGAAGAAAACAACATCCCCATTAAAGAAGACCACCAATTGGTCCAACTTCTGTCTCAGGTTGAGCTTGACCATGAGATCCCTGAACTTCTGTATGAAGCTGTTGTCCAAGTATTAATCTTTGCTTACCAACTTTCTGACAAACCTATTCCCAGCAGAAAATAGACAACTTAAAATCGGACTCGTTTAGTGGCTTTAGCAAAAAAAAAACGACCAGGCCTGGTCGTTTTAAATGCGTTTGACTCGCAACAGCTAGAGGTCTAACTGGCACCTGCAAACATATTGTCCACATCAATTAATACAATCACATCGCCATTATAATGTGCGATACCTTGTAAATAACGGGACGCCCCTTCCTTAGTAGCCGACATAGACTCAAATTGTTTTTCTGGGATGTCTTTAACTTCCATTACGGAGTCGACCATCATACCGACAATGTTATCACTATCTAGCTCGACAATAATGATTCTGGAGACATCATCAACTGACTTTGGCGAGAGTCCATAAGTTAGGCGCGTATCAACGACCGTCACAATGACCCCACGTACGTTAATCACGCCCAAAACATTGTATGCTGACCCTTCAACTCGCCGAATATTGCCAACTCTGAGTACCTCTCGAATCTTTCTAACATTGATGCCATAAAGCTCTGAATCTAGGTAGAATAAAACACATCTAAGGCTAGGGCCTGAATACTTTTCATCTACATCATCATTCAAAGAGAATTCTTCTATTTGATGACCATACGGTTGTAAATTGGATTGAGTTGCCATTTAACCGACTCCCTTAATTATTGAAAACGCTCGACCACACCTGGCAAGTCTAAAATTAATGCAATATTCCCATTACCCGTAATCGTGGCGCCAGCGTAACCTTGTAAATGCTTCATCATCACACCTAAAGGTTTGATCACCACCTCTTCTTGACCATCGACCTGATCCACAACCAGTCCTGCACGTTGATTACCAACCGACACAATAATGACCTTATCTCCAGTGAACCCTTCCTTATTCGAGTTCGGGTTTAACCATTCTTGCAAAAATAATAATGGAATGCTTTTTTCACGCAGCCGAACCATCATTTGTCCGTCTATTCGATTAGTTTGATCTGCATCATAATCAAATATTTCTTGCACACTCGTTAATGGAATGGCATAGCTATCGTCATCAAATGACACCATCAAGGTCGGTAATATGGCCAAGGTTAAAGGCACACGGATTTTAATTTGTGTCCCTTCGCCCAAAACGGAATGAATATCGATACTCCCATTCAGCTTGGTAATCATATTCTTAACCACATCCATTCCAACCCCACGACCAGAAATATCGCTAATCTGATCTGCTGTCGAAAAGCCGGCTGACAGAATTAATTCAAATGCCGATTTATCATCTAATTGACCTGCACTGACCTCATCCATCATGCCCTTTTCTACCGCTTTACGGCGTAATACATCGGGGTCCATTCCTTTACCATCATCGGTAATCGACAGTAATATGTGATCACCTTCTTGCTCGGCTGCCAAAATCACAGTCCCTTTTCGAGGCTTATTGGCCTGCTCACGATCATCTGGCATTTCTATGCCATGATCAACCGAATTACGAACCAAGTGGACAAGCGGATCGGCAAGGGCTTCAACCAGATTTTTATCCAAATCTGTTTCTTCACCTTGTAATTCCAATTCAATTTCTTTACCCAGCTTCCTTGCTAGATCTCGAACCACGCGTGGAAAACGCCCAAAGACTTTTTTAACTGGCTGCATCCGTGTTTTCATCACTGAAGATTGCAAATCAGTGGTGACGTGATCTAAATTTGCCACTGCATTCGATAGGTCTTCTTCCGTCTGCTTATTCCCCTTTAAGGTTAATAAACGATTCCGAACCAAAACTAACTCACCCACCAAATTCATAATTTCATCTAAGCGCCGCGTATCAACACGAACAGTCGATTCAGTATTAGCTTTAGCAGGGGCTTTTTCTTCCTTAGCAGGTGGCTTTGTACTCTTAGATGGGGTCGGTGTTTCAGGTTTTGGCTGAGGCTTTGGTTGTGGCGCTGGCTGAGTTTCAACCTTCGGTTCCGCATCCAACTGCAAACTATCTCGCTGCTGCAATAAAGCTTCAAATTCATCATCGGTAATTTCACCATCCGGATCCACTCCTTCAGGCAATTGAAGCTTATCAGCTGGGGGTTCATCCGCTGATGTCAGCGCATCTCTCTGATTTAAAAGCGCTTCAAATTCATCATCAGAAATTTCACCGTCAGGGTCGACCCCTTCTGGTAATTGCAGCTTTGGCGTATGTTCTTCAGAATCACCCGTCAGCGCATCACGCTGATTCAAAAGCGCTTCAAATTCATCATCAGAAATTTCGCCATCAGGATCAACCCTTTCAGGTAAAGAGAGTTTTGGTTCATCCACCGATGTCGGTGCTTCAGCGGCGGCTTCAGGTTTCACCGCTTCGCCTTTCCAGAGTTGATCCAACTCAGCCAGCAAGTCCTGATCAGCCTCTTCGAGCTCTCTTTCCCCGTCATTCAATTGACCAATATAGTCTGAAATAACATCAAAAGCACGCATGATGACATCCGCAGCGGTAGCATCATAAGAGACATCCCCATTGCGAATCTTATCAAACACATTTTCAGCTCGATGACAGACTTCAATCAAAGGTGTTACCCCAAGAAAACCAGCACCACCCTTAATGGTATGAAAACCACGAAAAATGGCATTGAGCAAATCCGAATCCGTTGGCGAATGTTCTAGTTCAACCAATTGTTCATCAAGTTGCTCTACCAACTCTCCGGCTTCGACTAAAAAGTCCTGTAAGATTTCTTCATCCACAATAAAACCCTCTTAATCTTTTTAGCGCTAACCGCTCTGTCAAAAAGCTATCACTAAAAAATGTTACTATTTCAATAGTTAAGAGATTAGCAATGTCTATGCCATAGCGAAGAAAGAATGCTTTCTAAATAAAATTGAACCCGTTTAGTGCTCGACACTAGATGCCCAAGTCATCTAGTAAATCGTCGACATCTTGTTGAGATTTCACAACATTTTTTTGACTGGATTGCGTAACATTCGGTCCTAATCCTTTCATTTCTTGAGATTTATGATCCTGGGCTGATGGTTGTGAAATCACAATATCATCCAACTGAATGCCAGATTTCTCAATCAAATCAACTAGGCTTTGTTCTACACTGCCTACCAGCATAATCACACGATTTAATACCTGACCCGTTAAATCTTGAAATGACTGCGCCATAATGATTTCATTCAATTCATGTTTGGCATCTTCAATCAATTTTCGCTGAGAAGCACCATCAATAGAGTCAGCTAAGGTTTCCAATAAGGCTAAACCGTTTTCGGCGGACGACAGGGTTTTATTACTTGCCTCTTCAGTGGTTTCAATCACATACTGTAAACGTTCAGTGGTATCGGGCAAATCTTGTTTTGTATGTTGCAGCAGCTTTGCATCATCACCAAAGCCATCTAGAGTTTCGTGCAAATTGTGTGCGATTTCTTCGACCTGATGCAGTAAATCATTATCTCGGTGAGCAACAATTCCATCCAGCACTCTAGACGCCGCATCGTAGTTTTGCTGTTCTAACGTAACCAGCAACTCTTTAACCTGCTCTAATTTAATATTTTTCACTTGCAACCTACCCCTTCTTACAAAAAAAGCCTTATTCTAAAAAGAATAAAGCTTTTTGATTCGTCATTGACAACCCGAAATGTTAACTACCTGCTTGTTTTTGTCGTTCAGCAACCCGCTCAAAGATTTTTTGAATTTTCCCGTTCAAGGTTGCTGCAGTGAAAGGCTTAACGATATAACCATCAACACCAGCTTCAGCAGCCTCTAAGATTTGTGATCGTTTCGCCTCAGCGGTAATCAACAAAAAAGGGGTATCCTTTAGTTTTTCGTGCTTTCGGACATTTCTAAGCAAATCTATACCTGTCATTTGTGGCATATTCCAGTCACTGACGATAAAGTCATACTTACCACTTTGAATCATCGGCCAAGCCGTGGCACCATCATCCGCTTCATCAAACTTACTAAACCCGAGTTCTTTGAGCAAATTTTTGACGATTCTTCGCATTGTTGAAAAATCATCCACCACTAAAATATTCATATTTCTATCGATTTGCATTTCTTTTCCTCAAATCCTTTTACATCCAATCTTTAAGCCGTGCTTTCAAGCGTTTTATTGCTTGGCTATGAATCTGGCTAACGCGAGATTCACTGACCTCTAAAACTTCCCCAATTTCTTTTAAGTTAAGCTCTTCATCATAATACAGAGCCATCACCAATTTTTCTTTCTCAGGTAACTGTTCAATCTGAGTTGCTAAGGCACCTTGAAAATCAGACTCCGCCAACTCGGCAATTGGCGTTTTAAGTTGACCGACCATGCGATCTTCTGATAATTCATCATGATCGGGCTGGTCAATTGAAAGCAATTGCGTCGCGTTGGTATCTTGTAAAATATGGTAATAATCTTTCAAGGTGATACCTAAAGCTTCCGCTACTTCTTCATCCCTTGCCTCTCGCCCCTTTTCCGCTTCTACCTGAGCGATAGCGTCCGACACTTCTCTTGATTTACGATACACAGACCTGGGCGTCCAATCCCCTTTGCGAATTTCATCCAACATTGCCCCACGAATGCGAATCCCAGCATAAGTTTCAAAACTGGCACCTTGCGTTGCATCAAACTTTTGCGAAGACTCAATCAAGCCAATGACACCCGACTGAATCAAATCATCTACCATCACACTGTCAGGCAAACGTCCCTTTAAATGATAAGCAATACGCTTAACCAAGGGTAAAAATGCTTCGATATCAATCACCTCACCCGCGGTGTGCTTATGAACATTTGCGTAAGCCTGTGTACCTGTCATAAAGAACTGATTCCTTAACTATTCAGAGGGTGCTTGAAACAAACTTTCTACAAAAAACTGTAAATAACCTGTCACATCTGTTGGAATTGGCCAATGGTCAATTTTTTGAGCGATCTGTCTAAAGGCTTTTGCTGATTCACTCATCGGGTTTGCAATCGTCACTGGTGACTGTTTTTGAATGGCCTCTCTCAAATCATGATCAAATGGAACGGTTCCCAAATACTCAATCGACACATCCAAAAACTGCTCACAGACCTGCGCAAACTTATCGAACAGCATCTTACCATGTTTTTCTGATCTTGCCATATTGGCCAATAATTTAAAATTATTCAGCTTATATTCTCGGCTAAGAACCTTAATTAAAGCATAAGCATCGGTCATAGAAGCAGGTTCATCAGTTACAACCACCACCACTTCTTGTGATGCGCGACAAAAACTGACGACACTGTCAGCGATACCAGCAGCCGTATCAACGATCAAAACATCCAGAATACCATCTAATTCTGAAAATGCATTAATAATCCCCGCATTCTCCATGGGCGTTAATTGTGCCATTCTTTTGACACCTGAAGCCGCTGGGATCACTCGAAGACCGCCTGGCGCACTGACCATAATCTCTTTAAGCGTTTTTTCACCGTCAAGCACGTGTGATAAATTATACTTGGTTTGTAGCCCTAGCATAATGTCAACGTTAGCTAACCCCATATCGGCATCCATGAGTAACACACGATTGCCTAATTTACTTAAACTCACGCCCAAATTAACCGACACATTGGTTTTACCAACACCGCCTTTACCACTGGCAACGGCAATCACTCTAACAGGCTTGCTTTTTCGTTCTGAACTCACTTTTGACTCACTATGATTACTCATTTGCATTGCTCTTAATCCAGCTGCTTGATCATTGTGCATCAGACATTTCCTTTCCCATTCCTAATCGAAACGCATCATCATGATGCTCTGACATAGTTTGCTGACCCAATAGCAACGCCTTATCCAATAAATCGCGAACCTTAACGGGCTCCAAATCTTCAGGAACTCTTTGCCCGCCTGACAAATACGACAATGACAGTTGATGTTCGATTAAAACCGTTAAGACATTCCCTAATTGTAAGGCTTCATCAACCTTGGTTAAAATACAGCCCTTTAACCCAACTTCACTAAACGACTTCACAATATCATTCATCACACCTAACTGAGTGGCAGCAGAAATCACTAAATAGTTTCGAATATGCGTTGTGCCTACTCGCTGCTTGGTCAATTGCTGGGTTAACCGAATATCTTTTTGACTAATCCCTGCCGTATCAATCAAAATTAATTTCTTCGATGCCAAGGCACTTAATAGACTCAACATTTCCCCATCTGAACTCACCACATGTACTGGAACGCCCATCAGCTCTGCAAAAGTCTTTAATTGTGCTTGAGCGCCAATCTTGTAACAGTCGGTTGTTACCAATGCAATTTGGTTGGGACTATTTCGCATCACAAACCGACTAGCAATTTTAGCTATCGTGGTTGTCTTACCAACACCCGTTGGTCCAACCAAGGCAATGGTTCCACCCGACTCAATAATATCCTTATCATCAATCGGCACCATTAATTCAATTTGCGCCAAAATTTCTCGCCAGGCCTGGTCATTTTTTGCATCGACTTTACTCACCAATCGTTGTGCGAGATCCCAGCCCACGCCCATTTTAACCAATCGCTTAATGAGCGCGATTTTATTAGGGTCTTGATTTTCGGTCTGATTCCAAGCTAACCCCGATAATTGGTTTTCCAATAGCTGCTTAACGGCCTTAAGCTCATCAGCCATCTTTGCCATTTCACCATTGCTAGGCATCTCTTGTGCCCCAGAATGTAACTCAGATGACACATAACTCGAGTGAGACACAGCTTTTTGAGGAGCCTCTTTAAACTGCTGTGCTTCAGGGTCTATTGCGGCTACGACCTCAACGCCATCTTGCGTATTACGCGTAGACATAATCACCGCATCGTCCCCTAACTCATCTCGCACCAACGTCATTGCTTTTCGCATGTTAGGCGCTAAATATCGCTTCAGCTTCACTTATCCCCCCTGCCCAACATTTGCAACAACACTTATCTGACGGTTTTCTGGCACTTCAGAGTAGGCCAGAATATGTAAATTTGACAGGCTAAACCTAAACAGCCTCGCTAATTGTGCTCGAATCTGCGGCGCAACCAATAAAACAGGGGCTTGACCCGCCATTTCCAACTTCTGAGCCTCTTCTTTTAACGTCGTATGCAAGCGCTCTGCTAAGCTGGGTTCAATCGCCAACTGTCCTTCAGGCGATCCTTGACTGGCTTGTAGCAACAACTGTTCCAACCCTGGCTCTAACGTAATGACTTTCAATTCCTCTTCTGCTGAAATAATGCCCTGAATAATGGAACGACCTAAGGCGGCACGGACATGCATTGTCAATTCGGTCGGATTTTGCGTTACTGCAACCTTTTCAGTTAAGGCTTCTAAAATCGTCCGCAAATCACGAATAGACACCTTCTCAGTCAACAAGTTTTGTAGCACCTTGACCACCACTGCCAGTGTCATCTTATCCGGAACCAATTCCTCGACCAGTTTTGGTGATGTTTGCTTCACTTTATCCAACAGCGTTTGCACTTCATCATGCCCCAGAAGTTCATCCGCATAGTCTTGAATAACCTGACTGATATGGGTTGCCACCACGGTACTCGAATCAACCACTGTATAGCCTAATGCTTGCGCCTGCTCTCGGTCAGATGGCACAATCCAAACGGCCTCCAAACCAAAAGTAGGATCCTGTGTTGGCACCCCAGCAATCTCACCAAAAACCTGACCTGGGTTAATCGCCAATTCCTTATCTGGAAAGACTTCTCCCTCGCCCGAAGTGACGCCCATTAGCATAATTCTATATTGATTGGGCTTTAAATCCAAATTATCCCGAATATGAACCGGTGGTACCAAAAAGCCAAGTTCTTGGGAGACTTTTCGCCTCACCCCTTTGACCCTTTCCAGTAGCTGTCCACTTTGTGCTTGATCGACCATGGGAATTAACCGATACCCGACTTCCAAACCAAGCGTATCAACACTTTGCACATCATCCCAACTTAATTCAGGGGTCTTTTCTTCGGCGGCTTCAGTCGCCTCAGAAAGACTTTCTTCAGGCGTTGGTTGTTCTAGTGATTTACGGTGGATAAAATAAGCGCCAGCCCCTGCAATACCTGCAAAGGTTAAAAAAGCCACATTCGGCATTCCTGGAATCACACCAAACACACCAACAATCACCGCTGTCATCCCCAGAGCCTTAGGGTTAGTAAACATCTGCGATTGAACTTGCTGCGCCATATCCTCTTTATCACCCGAAACACGGGTAACAATAATGGCCGTGGCTGTTGAAAGTAATAGAGAAGGAATCTGCGCAACCAGACCATCCCCTAGCGTCAGCAAGGTATAAACCTCTATCGCATCCGAAAAACTTAGATCATGCTGCCCCATCCCAATCGCAAAACCACCCACCAGGTTAATAAACAGAATCACAATCCCAGCAACAGCATCCCCTCGAACAAATTTACTGGCACCATCCATTGACCCATAAAAATCCGCTTCGGAAGTGACATCCAATCGCCGAGCCTGTGCCTGTTCTTGAGTGATCAAACCCGCATTCAAGTCAGCATCAATCGCCATTTGCTTCCCTGGCATCGAGTCCAACGTAAAACGCGCGCTGACTTCGGCAACCCGTCCAGCACCTTTGGTAATGACCACGAAGTTAATGACCACCAAAATCGCAAAGACGACGAGGCCCACCGCGAAATTTCCACCAATAACGAAGGCACCAAAAGCCTCAATCACATCTCCAGCTGCGCCGGGGCCCGTATGCCCTTCTAATAAAATCACTCGGGTAGAAGCGATATTCAGTGCTAAGCGGAATAGAGTCGTTAATAAAATAATGGTTGGAAAGACGGCAAAGTCAAGGGGGCGCTTTGCATAGAGCGACACCATCAAGACCACTAAAGAAAGGGCAATATTAAAAGTAAAAAAGACATCAAGTAAAAACGGCGGTAACGGTACAACCACCATTGCCAAAAGCGCCAAAATAGCGATAGGAATCCCTAAACCATTTTTAAAGGACAACTTTATTTGACTGAGTAGCTGATTAAAATCCATTAGCGTTTAGTTATAACTCATTTTGTGCAGTTTTTTCATCGACCTGCATTCCTTTAGGTATGGGTAGATTATGGAAATCGACGGCATTCGCTGACTTACCTTCTTTTAACTGATATACATAGGCCAAAATGGCTGCCACCGCCCGGAATAAATTATAGGGAATTGGCCGATCAACCTCCGCATTATAGTATAAAGCACGAGCCAATGGGGGCGCTTCGATAATTGGAATTTTATGCTCATTCGCTAAAGTTCGAATTTGCGCAGCCATAAAATCTGAACCCACTGCGATCACCATTGGTTCAGGCATCTCATCTGGCGAGTATTTCAATGCCACAGCAAAATGCGTTGGGTTAGTAATAACCACATCCGCCTCTGGTACCTTCTGCATCATGCGCTTTTGAGACATTTCTCGTTGCAATTGACGAATACGACCTTTAACCTCTGGGCTCCCCTCTTGCTGCTTATGCTCTTCCTTGACTTCCTGCTTGGTCATTTTCAATTGCGTGATATGTTGATGCATTTGGAAGGGTACATCAATCGCTGCTACGACTAATAATGACAAAGTGACAAAGATAAAAGCTTCAACAATCAATTGCGCAGAATGGGCTAATGCTTGCTTCGTGGGTTCTAAACCAATGCTTAACACTTCTTCGTAGGAGTGCCATAAAAAATACGCAGCAACCGCGGACACCAATACAAATTTAGCAAACGCCTTCGATAACTCCATTAACGCATTCATCGAAAACATTTTTTTAATGCCCGCAACGGGATTTAACTTACTGAGTTTAGGTGCCAAGGCTTGAGTACTAAAATTCCACCCCCCCAATAACATCGGTGAGATGACAGCAATAAGCACCATCAACGACAAAAATGGCAGCACCATCAAAATGGAGTGCGTCACCATTCCTAAAATCAAATTGGTGGCCATGGCAAAATCATACGCATGTGACCGATCAAAACTTAACCCTCGGGTAAAGATAGATTCGAAGTCACGTATCATCACATCGCCAAATAAATACAGAAATACCGCCGCGCCCAATGTCATCAACAAAGTTGTTAATTCTTTAGAGCGCGGAACCTGACCCTTCTCTCTGGCTTCTCGGAGCTTCTTATCGGAGGGTTCTTCGGATTTTTCAGTACCGTCTTCGTTTTCTGCCATTGTCTTAAGTCGTTAATTCAAGTTTTGAAAGAAGATCTATTGCAGCATTCAGCAGCAGCTGGAGGTTAGGCAACACTAAAGGCGTAATAAACAATAACATGATTAACCCCACTAATAAGGTGACTGGAAAACCAACTGCAAAAATATTCAGTGCAGGAGCGGCTCGTGCAATAACGCCAAATGAAACATTCACCAACAAGAGTGCAGTCACCAAAGGCAAGGCAATGGCCACCCCAGATTCAAACATCTGAGCACCAAAATTAAAAATGTGTTCTAGACTGTCTTGCGTAAAAAAATGCAAGCCAATTGGTAGCGTTTCAAAGCTTTGAATCACGGCTTTAAAGACCAAAACATGGCCATTCATCAGCAAAAACAGTAACGTCGCAATGATAGTGAAATAGCGCCCGATAATCGGGGTATTCACCCCGGTGGCGGGGTCAACCATACTTGCCATCGCTAATCCCATTGCCATTGAAGCCAAATGGCCGGCAATAACAAACGCCTGAAACACTACGGCAAAAATCAAACCAATGGCTACCCCCACGCCCAATTGCTGGACAATCAATAAGATACCATGCCAAGTAAAGGGGTCAACGGGTGGCGGAAGTGCTAAACTCGGCCCAACGGCTAACGTAATAAACACCGCCAAAAATAAGCGTATTCGAATCGAAACATAAGAACCAGAAAACAGAGGAACCATTAGCAACATACCCGACAGACGCACAAAAGGCCAAAAATATAGGCCCAATAACTGCATAAATTCTGTATAACTAAAGGTCATATTGCTTGCCTATGTTTTCAAAGTTAGCCCGGATGTTTCATAAAATTAGTGCTAATGTGTGAAATATTCGGTTTGATAGACTAGCCAATAAAATTTGGAATGTTCTCAATTAACTCTCTTGAAAAGGAAATCAAAGTTTCCAACATCCAATTACCAGCAACCACTAACACCACTCCAACAATGGCAACTTTTGGAATAAAGCTCAATGTCATTTCATTAATTTGCGTCGCCGCTTGAAACATCCCAACCAATAAACCGACTGCAAGCGCAGGTAATAATAAAGGCGCGGCCAACATCATTACCACTTCAAGCATTTTTTGGCCAATACTCAATACCAACTCAGGTGTCATTAGATACTGCCTCCCGAAACCACAAAGCTATTTGCCAAGGTTCCCATAATGAGTGCCCAACCATCGATTAACACGAACAACATGATTTTAAAAGGTAACGAAATAATCATCGGCGACAACATCATCATCCCCATCGACATCAGTAAAGTTGCCACCACTAAATCAATAATTAAAAAAGGAATGAAAATTAAAAACCCAATTTGAAAAGCCGTTTTTAATTCACTGGTCATATAGGCTGGAATCAGCACCTTAAAGGGAACTGATTCCGGATCAGTCAATTGAATGTCCGCCATTTCTGCAAACATGCCTAAATCATCGGCACGCGTTTGTTGAATCATAAATTGGTGAATCGGCACAGACCCCAGCTCCACCGCCTCTTTAAAAGGCAATTGTTCTTCAAGATAGGGGCTGACCGCTGTGTCATAAATTTTATCAAGCACGGGAGACATAATGAAAAGTGTTAAAAACAGCGCTAAGCCGATTAATACTTGGCTCGAAGGCGTTTGCATGGTACCCAATGCTTGACGTAATAACGCTAGCACCACAATAATTCGCAAGAAAGAGGTCATGGCAATGAGCGCGGCTGGTAATAGGGTCAACCCGGTCATTAACAGTAATATTTGAATGGTTAGGGTGTAATCTTGATTTCCTGCCGCATCCGTCTCAACGGTAAAGGCCGGCACACCAGGTTCTGCCACTGCCCATAAGGGTAGAAACAACAAAGCCAAACTCACAATTGCTTGCAATGCTCTCATGATGCTGGCTCATCCATTGGGGAGGATTTTTTTCGATTCATGGCTTCTTGAAGGCGCGCAGCAAAAGCCCCAGAAACCGGCCTCTCTGATTCCACTGAAACAGGTTCATCGAGTTCATAGAGCAGTGAAACGCGACTGGCCGTCACACCAATCAACAACTGCTGTTTACCCACCGACATCAACACGACTCTTTCACGTTGACCCAGGGTCATCACACCCAAGACCTTCATTTGTTCCCCTGCAACGCCATTGATTCTACCAAACCGTTTTAACAGCCAAGCGGCGGCAAAAATAATCAATAAAATAAAAATCAGCGACATGGCAATTTGTCCCAGATACTGGCTGGGTTCTAATGATGCTGAGGCACTCACAGGATTGGCGTCACTGGCAGCGGCCACACTCTGCATAGAATAGCTAATAAGCCCCCAAAATAACCAGGCCTGGTGGTTTTTGATATTGACAAAGTTCATGGGGATTTATTGTAAAGGATAACACTGAAAAGTGACAGCAATTAAAAACGGATAATCACTCAGAATGATTTTTCGGCAATCACAAAGGCAATCGCATAATGTTTTTCATCACTCAAGCTAATCGACCACTGAGTGATGCCCAAGTTTTCTGCGATTTCTGCTGTTTTACCCGTTAATTGAATCAAAGGCTGACCCAATTCGGAATGGGTAATTGTCATGTCAGCAAAACTCACGCCTTGGCGAAACCCCGTTCCCAGTGCTTTGGCAATCGCCTCTTTCGCTGCCCAACGCTTGGCGAGAAAATGAATCGGCTGGGCATGTTTGGAAAACTGAAGCTGTTCTTGGAGTGATAGCACTCGACCTGAGAAGCTATCAGGATGCTTTTGATAAAGACTTGCAATCCGCGCAATCTCGACCAAGTCGGTTCCAATGCCCACCACCATTTGAATGCTTACCCTAAATAGCTCTGCTGGCGTGCCGCAATCATTAACCGCTTCATTTCAGAAACCGCCTGTGGCAAACCTGAAAAGACTGCCTGAGCAATAATGGCATGACCAATATTCAACTCTTCAATGGCTTGAATCTCAGCAATCGCCTGTACATTATGATAATGCAACCCATGACCCGCATTGACGGTTAAACCTAATGACACAGCCAAGTCGGTTGCCTGACGAATGCGCTCTAGCTCCGCTGCAATCTCGTCTGCTTTTGTCAATTCAGCATAATGGCCGGTATGAATTTCAATGACGGGCGCACCCACCGCATGGGCGGCTCTGATTTGCGTTTCATCCGCGTCAATAAACAACGAAACCCGCGTACCATTGTCGGCAAGTTTAGCACAATAATCCGTTAACCAAGGCTGTTGTGACGCCACATCCAAACCACCTTCAGTCGTCAGTTCTTCTCGTTTTTCAGGCACCAAACACACATCTTCAGGCTGACATTTTAATGCGATATCTAACATTTCAGAAGTGGCAGCCATTTCCAAATTAATTTTGGTTTGACGCAATGCCGTGAGTTGGTAGACATCCGCATCCTGAATATGGCGACGATCTTCACGTAGATGTAACGTAATACTGTCAGCACCAGCCATTTCAGCGTCCAATGCCGCTTTAACTGGATCTGGATAACGGGTACCACGCGCTTGACGCAAAGTGGCAACATGATCAATGTTCAGTCCCAAAAATATTGGATTCATTTAGTTTCCTTTATTGAAACACCTTCGCCAAAACCTCGGACAAAGGCAATAGATTAAAAATTTAGCCGCCATTCTTACAATGAAAAAAGACGCATAAAGACGTTAGATGCCTGCTTGAAATAGCGCTCTTGCCTGAATGGGTTGCTTTCCTAAAAAAGGGGCTAAACAGTAACGGAACAAAGTTTTCCACTCTTTTAAACACGCTTCACAATACTGCTGATCCGCAAACTGTTGCAGACAGTGCCCGGAGACAATCACGCCTTCCGTCGTCTGGGTAAACGGTTCAGGGAAAAGCCCCAATTCCAAATGAAATAGATAACGTTTTTCAGCAGAAATGGGCGAATCGTAATAATCCTGAGACAAATCCAAAGCCACCCCCAGCTCAGTCAATAACGCATATTCAAACTGCCGTAATGCCCAGGCCTGGGCATTACGTGACGATGCGATAGCTAAATCATATAGTGATTGCTGATAAGCCTGAAATAATTCATTAGATTCAATTGAAGGGTATAAAACGCGATACAATAATTCGTTTAAATACAAACCACATAAATTACTCTCGCCCATCAACGGAAATCGCATTGAAGCGGGTTCAAAATGATAAAGCGCAATTAAATCCTGAGCAACTAGCGCTTTTTCTCGCCAACGAATTTGCACCCCTTGAAAAGGTTGCAACCAAGCCTGTTTTGCCTGGGCGGATTTTGAGGCACTACGAACCCCTTTTATAATGGCATTTTGTTTGCCATGTTGCTCGGTAAAAAATGTCACCAGCAGACTGGTTTCTCGATAAGGGCGCCGATGCAAAACAAATGCAAGCTGTTCAACCTGTGCTGCCAAATCGTTAATTACCGATGATCTTCTGTATAACCCAAACTGGCCAAGGCTCGCTCATCATCCGACCAATTTTCTTTGACTTTTACCCACAGTTCTAAATGCACTCGACCTTCTAAAAGTTGAATCAAATCCTTGCGCGCTTGAATGCCCATTTGCTTAATTTGTTCGCCCTTTTTACCAATCACGATCTGCTTTTGACCAGGTCGTTCGACTAAAATCAACGCATTGATATGCCAACGGCCTTCGGCTTCATCAAACTTAAATTGTTCAATTTCAACCGTCGCACCATAAGGCACTTCCTCTCCTAAGGTGCGCATGAGTTTTTCGCGAACAATTTCCGCCGCTAAAAAACGCGTTGATCGATCGGTAATATAATCCTCTGGAAAAATCGCCGCTTGTTTGGGTAAATATTTTAATATTTCACTTACTACCGCAGGAAACCCTGACTTGGTGTAAGCAGAAATAGGGATCAGCGCTACAAAATCAAGCTTTTCACCTACCTTTTGTAAAAAAGGAAACAGCTCTTCCTTCTTTTTAAATTTATCAATTTTATTCACTAATACGATAACTGGAACATCCGATCTGGCACATTTTTCAGCCACAGCCTGATCTTCTTTAGACCAACGCCCAGCTTCAACCACAAATAAAATCACATCCACATCTGCGAAAGCACTGTTTGCAGCACGATTCATATAACGGTTAATGGATTTTTCACCACTCAAATGCATTCCCGGCGTATCAACAAACACCATTTGTGCCTGGTCAGTGGTATGAATGCCATGAATTCGATGACGTGTCGTTTGAGGCTTGGCCGAGGTAATGCTCAGTTTTTGCCCTAACAGGCCGTTCATCGTGGTTGATTTACCCACATTAGGCCGACCAATCACCGCAATAAAACCGGCTTGATAGTCAGTTGCTATTTGCTGTTCGTTATCTTGGGTCATGACTTTTCCTCTAAAACTGACAGCGCTTCTTCTGCAGCCAATTGCTCCGCTTTGCGACGATTGGTCGCAATCGCTTCAAATTTACGATTCAAAGTCTCAACATAACAGCTCACCGTGAATTCCTGAGCATGCGCGGGACCATTGACACTGATGACCGTATATTCTGGCAAGGCTTCTCGGTTAGACTGCAAAACTTCCTGTAATCGCGTTTTTGGATCTTTTCCAACCATCGCTGGATCCAGTTTTTGTAACCGTTCCGCATACAACCTTAACACCAATTGACGACAGGCATCCAACCCCCCATCTTCATAGACTGATGCAATAATCGCCTCGACCGTATCCGCAATAATGGAGGCTCTTCGATAGCCACCGCTTTTCAGTTCACCCGGCCCTAACATCAAGAAATCTGACAGCGAATATTCCTTGCCAATTTTAGCAAGCGTTTCGCCTTTTACTAAAAAAGCTCTGATACGACTTAAATCACCTTCGGAAATATTATTAAATTGATGATAAAGCACATCCGCAATAATGAAATTGACTAAGCTATCCCCTAAGAACTCAAGGCGTTCATTATTCTTAGCGCCCATACTACGGTGAGTAAGCGCTTTTTTAAGGTGCTCGATATCCTGGTACTCGTAGCCTAACCCTTTCGATAAACGCTGAAGTTTTACCTTTTTCTCAACGTCAGACATTCTATTGAATCCCTTGTCCAATCCGATTGAAGTTCAATCCTTGATCCCAGTTCATCCAGATACCAAAAGCCTTACCCTTTAAGTTTTTCTCAGGAACAAATCCCCAAAAACGACTGTCATTACTGTGATCTCGGTTATCACCCATCATAAAATAATGCCCTTCTGGCACGACCACGGTTTGTAAATCTTGACCCGATTTTTCTTGATCGATTAATATTTGATGCGATTCACCTGAACCAACAAACTGCTCTTTAATTAAAGACGCGCCGGTCATCATTTTTCCAGAAGCCTCACCATGATAAACCCCTTTATAAAGTTGCTTTACTGGCTTGCCATTAATAAATAAGGTTTTTCCTAAATAGGCGATTTCGTCCCCCGGCAGCCCAACCACACGCTTGATGTAATCGACATCGGGATCATTAGGATACTTAAACACCACCACGTCGCCACGTTCAGGCAAATCAATGGAGATTACTTTGGTTTGAGTAATCGGTAGTTTAATGCCATAGGCAAACTTATTCACAACGATAAAATCGCCGATTTCTAATGTTGGATACATGGAACCTGACGGAATTCGAAATGGCTCTAAGATAAAAGAACGCAATACCAGAACAATCACAAAGACTGGAAATAACGAACGTGCGTACTCAACAAAAACAGGTTCTTTTTCTGTCGTTACCGAACGTTCACGTTTCGGACGCCAGACACTACGGTCAATATAAACAATCACCCCGGCGATAACGGTGATAATGACTAAAATGAGTTCAAAGGTCATTGGAAATGTCTCTTAATCTTCTTCGGAGGTACTTAATACAGCTAAAAAGGCTTCTTGTGGTAACTCGACACTACCAATCGATTTCATGCGCTTTTTACCTTCTTTCTGCTTCTGGAGCAATTTTTTCTTACGCGAAACATCGCCACCATAACACTTTGCTGTCACATTTTTACGTAAGGCTTTCACATTACTACGACCGACAATTTTAGCACCAATTGCAGCCTGAATGGCGACATCAAACATTTGTCGTGGAATAATCTTACGCAATTTTTCAATTAAACTCTTTCCACGTTGAACCGCTGTTGCACGATGCACAATAATCGCTAGCGCATCAACTGGCTCACTATTCACCAAAAATTCCAACTTAACCAAATCATCAGCCTGGAAACGACGGAATTCATAATCCATTGACGCATACCCTCGGCTCGTCGATTTCAAACGATCGAAGAAATCCAACACCACTTCATTGAGGGGTAATTCATAAACCATTGAAACCTGATTACCAAGATATTGCATATCCTTCTGAAACCCACGTTTTTCAAGGCAAAGTTTCATTACCGCGCCCACATATTCATTGGGTACTAAAATATTGGCTTGAATAATCGGTTCACGGATTTCTTCGATATAGGTTTGATCCGGCAGGCTAGATGGATTGTCGATCTCAATCACTTCCCCTTTTTTGGTCAGCACCTGATAAATAACCGTTGGTGCCGTGGTAATCAAGTCCAGATTATATTCGCGCTCTAACCGTTCTTGAATGATTTCCATGTGCAACATGCCCAAGAAACCACAACGAAAACCAAACCCTAATGCATCAGAACTTTCAGGTTCAAAATACAAGGCCGCATCATTTAAACGCAATTTACGCAAGGCTTCCCGTAAATCTTCAAAGTCTTCGGAACTAATCGGAAACAACCCAGCAAAAACGCGAGGTTGAACCGGCTTAAACCCAGGTAAAGGTTCTGTCTCGTAACCCGAAGCGGTAATGGTATCCCCGACTGGAGCACCATCAATGTCTTTGATACCTGCCACAACATAACCGACCTCTCCCGCTGACAAAAAAGCTTGCGGGGTTCTTTTAGGCGTAAAAATCCCCACATCATCAACCATAAACTCCTCTTTGGTCGATAGGATTTTCATTTTCATTTTTTTGCCGATTTTACCGTTAATCACCCTGACCAAGGAAACCACGCCCAGATAATTATCAAACCAAGAATCGATAATCAAAGCCTTGAGTGGCGAATCCAAATCCCCTTGTGGTGGTGGAATCTTTTGTACAATTTCTTCAAGCGTTTCTTTAATGCCAATACCCGATTTTGCACTAGCATGAACTGCATCATGCGCCTCAATACCAATAATTTCTTCGATTTCATCCACCACCCTTTCAGGCTCTGCGGCAGGCAAATCGATCTTATTCAAGACCGGTAGCACTTCTAACCCCTGCTCTATCGCCGTATAGCAGTTTGCAACCGTTTGCGCTTCAACCCCTTGTGACGCATCCACCACCAATAAAGCGCCCTCACAGGCAGCTAAGGAACGGGATACTTCATAAGAAAAATCCACATGACCCGGGGTATCGATAAAATTGAGTTGGTAGGTTTTACCGTCATCGGATAAATAATTCAAAGTCACACTTTGCGCTTTAATGGTTATCCCACGTTCTTTTTCAATATCCATTGAGTCCAAAACTTGGGCAGCCATTTCCCGGTCGGTCAAACCGCCGCATAAATGGATAAAACGATCTGCTATCGTCGATTTACCATGGTCAATGTGAGCAATAATTGAAAAATTACGAATCTGTTCAAGCTGGTTTGACATTCAAGCCTCAATGTTAAAAATAGCATTTATCAAAAGTTACAAAAAAGGGTGTCTAAAGACACCCCCCTTTAAAATAAAACCGGGAAATAGCAATCGCAGTATTTTACGCTATCTGGATAAAAATCTCACGGCTTTAGTTGAGAACCAATGGCAAAAAGACGGAACGATTGCCTCGAACAATCCGAACAGGAATTGAACGCCCTTTAGGAGCAGCATCAATAATTTCCATTAAAGCCGATATGGATTTTGCTGGTTTAAAGTTCATCGTCACCAAGATATCACCTGGCAAAATACCCGCCTTATGGGCAGCACTATCCTTTTCAACCTCAGCAACACCCACCCCAAACGGCAAATTCAACTTAGTCAAATCTTTTGATGGCACACTTTCTAGAACCACACCCAATCGATTACTTTTCGATTCAGCGCCATTTAAAGCGATCTGCGTTTCATCCAAAGATTTTAATCTGACAGTAATGGATTTATAAGAACCATTACGAAGCACCTTCACTTCTATCGGTGTATTGACATGAGAAGCCCCCACAACTGGCGGAAGATCTGCCGATTTCTCAATCGCACGACCATCAAACTCAACGATAATATCGCCCGGTTCAATACCCGCTTCAGCCGCAGCTGAATTTTTGCCCGTTGAGGTCACTAAAGCACCCATAGGACGTTCCATATTAAACGACTTGGCTAAATCGCCGGATACTTCTTGAACGCCAACGCCCAAGAAACCACGGACAACTCGGCCTTTTTCTTTAAGCTGCTCGGCAACGTCCATTGCAATATCAATCGGAATCGAAAATGACAGTCCAACTGAACCACCGCTGCGGCTGTAGATTTGTGCATTCACACCAACCACTTCACCCTGCATATTCAATAAAGGGCCGCCGGAGTTACCGGGATTAATCGGTACATCGGTCTGAATAAACGGCACATAAGTATCATCTGGCAATGAACGACCTAAGGCACTGACAATTCCGTGTGTGACGGTATAATCAAGCCCAAATGGTTCGCCTATGGCCATCACCCATTGCCCAACACGCAAAGCTTCCGATGACCCTATCTTTGCAACCGGTAAATCCTCTGCTTCAATCTTCAGCAATGCAATATCAGAACGCTCATCTGAACCAACCACTTTGGCTTTAAGCTCACGACGATTATTCAATTTCACAATCACGTCATCTGCATCGGCGACAACATGATGATTGGTAATAATATAGCCATCTTCAGAGATAATAAAACCGGATCCGAGTGAGCTGACCTGCTCTCTTGGCGCCTGCCCTTGAGGCGGATGACCTTTTCCATTTGGAATGCCAAAAAAGTAGCGCAACATTTCTTCGGGCATGCCTCTAAACTGAGGCGGAACCTGTGGTTGTTCGATTTTTTTCAGCGTACTGATATTCACCACAACCGGACTATTCTCTTCGGCTAGCTGTGAAAAATCAGGCAACGTCACCGTATGCTTTACCACTGCCGATTGTGCTAAAGCCGGGTTCAATGCTAATAACAATAATAAACACCCACCCAAAAAACCAACATTAAAATGCTGTCTCGCCTTCATTCTTGCTCCTTTTCGATATTTGATCTACGAATGATTCTATGTAATCTCGGTAGCTGGGGACGATAAAATCGTCGCGTGATCGACCAGCCTAGCGCCAACCCAAATACTGCACCAAAAGCAGAATAGAGGTCAGTCGCTGCATTACTGTGTGCATCACTACCCCATTGGAACAGCAACGCGCCCGTAAAAAGACCTAATAATGGTAATCCATACGCCATGACAGAATGATGAATTAACCGTGACTCATCCATTGAGAGTTCCACTTCATCACCGGCCTGAACCCCCAAAGAATTGTCGACCGCAACCGGTGTCGTATTCACAGGTGAGAACAGTTTAGACAACACGGAAGTGCCACAACTTTGTTGGGATTGACAACTGTGACAACCACTCGTCCTTTGAGTAATCACATAGGCCTTATCCGCCTCTACCGACGCTACCCAGCCTTTCGCTAACAAAAGTGTCGAAACCTCTTGCGCGTCAAATGGCTGGCTATCTAGTTTATTTTTTGGATCCATACTCAATCCTATCCATTCATTTCGATAAAGATTATGGTAACATTATTTAAATATTCAAGCCGCTCGCACTCTGATCTTTAGCAACAACGGGAACACTCTTGGCACACAACCACCATCACTCAGATATTTTGGTCATTGGCAGCGGCATCGCCGGGCTTTCCATTGCCCTCAAATTAGCACAGCATTTCACCGTCACTGTTACCGCTAAAGCCTCGTTAAATGAGGGCAGCTCTGTCTATGCTCAGGGCGGCATTGCTGCGGTATTAGACCCGTTTGATTCGACAACATCGCATATTAAAGACACCATGGATGCAGGTGCGGGAATTTGCGACCCCAACATCGTTAAATTAGTCGCCGAAAAAGCAGCGGATGCCATCTACGAACTCATTGAAATGGGCGTGGCATTTAGCAAACAGACCCAATCAGATGCCTACCACCTCACCAAAGAGGGAGGTCACAGTCATCGCCGGGTTATTCATGCGGCTGATCACACAGGCAAAACGGTTACTAAAACACTCCTGGAACTGGTACAGGCGTCGCCTAACATTACCCTTTTACCCAATCACATGACCGTTGATTTAATCCTGTCAAAATCCAAAGACCGCTGTTTAGGGAGCTATGTTTTAGATCAAGACAACCAGCAAGTGAAAACATTAACATCGCGTTACACGGTACTTGCAACAGGCGGCGCAAGTAAAGCTTATCTCTATACCAGCAACCCTGACACCTCTACTGGCGATGGCATTGCAATGGCTTGGCGAGCTGGCTGCTCGGTTACCAATATGGAATTTAACCAATTTCATCCAACCTGCTTATATCATCCTCAAGACCGCTCTTTTTTAATCTCAGAAGCGGTTCGAGGGGAAGGTGGCATCTTAAAACTGCCCTCTGGCAAAGCCTTTATGGCTCAATATGATGCTAGAGCCGACCTTGCGCCTAGAGACATCGTTGCCAGAGCGATTGACCAAGAAATGAAAAAACACGGCATTGATTGTGTCTATCTGGATATTTCCCACAAACCTGCCGACTTTATCATTCATCATTTTCCAACGATTTATGCTCGCTGCTTAAAAGTCGGCATCGATATCACTCAACAAGCGATTCCGGTTGTCCCAGCCGCCCATTACACCTGTGGTGGCATCACAACTGACAAAACTGGCCAAACAGACATTCCAGGCCTATTTGCCATTGGTGAAACCGCCTATACAGGTCTACATGGTGCCAACCGACTCGCCAGCAATTCGCTGGTTGAAGGATTGGTTTTTGCCGAATTGGCTTATCATGAAATTAAACGTCAATTGAACCCATCAGAACCGATGGTCGACATAGAATCCGTTCGAGACTGGGATGACCGCTACGTTACGACCCCGAAAGAGAAAGTGTTAATCAGTCATGACTGGGATGAAGTGCGTCGCATTATGTGGGATTATGTCGGCATCGTCCGCACCGACAGGCGTTTGAATCGAGCGCTAAAAAGAGTGGAAGTGTTAAAAATTGAAATTGAAGAATATTATCGGGCGCACACCCTGAATGCAGACTTACTAGAACTCCGAAACTTGGCTCAAGTCGCAGAGCTGATTATTAAGAGTGCCTTACAGCGCAAAGAAAGTCGCGGTTTAAACTTCAACCTCGACCACCCAAACCTCAAAGAACCCAGCGCGCCAACGCAGTTAATACCCAGCGCCCAAAAAGCCTGAAGCCAACCAACATCAAGCTGTGTCACTAACCGCTGCCTGCTAAAACACACATCAACCATTGCGTAATGGCACCCCTTCTTCTGCCTGAGATATCTGCTCTATCAATCCTTCCGAAGCCAGCTTATCCAGATCAATCACGATCACCATTTGGCCTTTATTACTTTTCGCTTCACTAATATCCACCGAATCTTTTGCATCCGCCTGTTTCTGATTCTGATTCTGATCAAAAATGGTGGTTAACCCTTGGATATATTGACTATCAATTGTATTTGAAATATCAGGTGGTGCTTGTAAATTATTCAAATCAAACTGCTGAACATCGGACACCGCGTCCACCACCAAACCAACGGTACGCTCAGAACTTTGTGTCATGACATTCACAACGATGACAACCGTGGTCGCACTAAAGTCCGCCGGTAGTTTAAAACGTTCTCTTAAATCAATAATGGGTACCACCGTACCGCGAATATCGATTACCCCCTTAACGAAGACCGGAACATTGGGCAAAGGATTCGGGTCTTGCCAACCTCGAATTTCCTGAACACGATCAATCGCAATGGCAAATTCTTCTTTTTTTAACCGAAATGTTAAAAATTCTTTCATTAATTCCGACATGGTCATCCTCATGAGTAACGCTTATTGAAAGAGATATTACAGCCTCAACCCCAGTTTATCAATCCTTAATTACAACAGTGACTGTCGCAGGCCAAACGAATTAAAACTTCAATGTATAATAGTCACCAACATTAAACGAAAAGGAATCCTCATGAACGCAGATTGGAAAAGTTTTTTGACCGAACTCGGTGCCCAATTTAACGATCAAAACGAAATCACCACCTTCGGTCAACCCGATATAGAACGCTTTATGATTAAAAATGGCCCAGTGATTGCCAGCCTTGCACACCAAGCACTCATTAAGGTCAGTGGACAAGATGCCTTTACCTTTTTGCAAGGCCAACTCAGCAACGACTTAAGCCAAGTAACCGATCATCAAGCACAACTTACCAGCTATTGTGAACCGCAAGGAAAAGTGCTCGCCACCCTTACCATTTTCAAACAAAACGACAATTTCTATCTAACGTTTGATGGTTCCCTAGCCGAAACCATTTTTAAGCGCCTTAACATGTTTAAAATGCGTTCAGACGTCAGCTTAGAAAACCTATCCGATGAATGGGTTCAAATGGCTTATGCGGGTGAATTTGCAGACTTAGACGTACAGCGCCTACTCTCAACAAAAATCAAAAACACCTATGAAGTTCAACCACTCGAATCAGCCGACCTCTCAAACATTACGGCCGTTAAGATTCCTGGCCCTTATCACTGCTACCAATTTTTTGGGCCTGTCGAGCAATGTAAACTGTTGTGGCAACAACTGAAAAACAATGGTGAATACACCAACAACCAAGACTGGAAACTCACTCAAATTGTCAGCGGACAACCGCAAGTTAATCACGCGACTTCAAACGAATTCATTGCCCAGTTTCTTAATTTAGACAAACTCAACGCCATTAGCTTTAAAAAAGGCTGCTTCCCTGGGCAAGAAACCATTGCCAAAATGCACTACCGCGGCAAAGTCACCAAGCGAATGCTACGACTTCGCTTTGAGGAAAGCGTCGCTCTTGAATCTGGCGAATCGTTTAAGTTGATTGATGAAGCTGACCGAAATTATAAATTCACCACCATTCTGTCAGCTGAAGATATTATGAAAGGGTCAATTTGTTTGGCGGTCACCACCTTAAAACCGTTAGAAACCGCCCAAGGCCAACTCAAAACCGAATCCGGTATTGAGGCTAACCTAGAACCGCTCCCCTATCCAATTACTGACGAAGAATAACGCCAATCCAACCAAAACGACCAGGCTAGGTCGTTTTGGCATCCTTTTGTGGTAACGAAGCGTAGATTGCGTCGAAACCAGCGTCTTGCTATGTTTCATTGGCTACTTCAATTAAATTTTTATCTGGGTCTCTAAAATAGAAAGATCGTATTGAGCCATTTGCACCTGTTCTTTCGACTGGACCTTCAATTTTGTCTACACCACATTTCTTGACGTGATCAATCGCTTCAGTGAGTGGTGTAATTGTAATAAAGCACAAATCAGCAGAGCCTGGTACAGGGTGATTTGCTTTTGGCTCAAACTCACTTCCAGCCTCATGAAGATTTATTTTTTGATTTCCATACTTCAAAGCCATACGGCCTTGCCCAAACATCTCTTTTTTCATGCCCAGCACAGACTCATAAAAGGATATTGTCTTCTCAATATCCTTTACCGTTAATACCAAATGGTCAAGATTCCTTATTTCCATCCGATTCCTTTGCCATATAACCAAGCCGCTAAGCTTTGGCACAGTAAGGTCGATATTTTATTAGGTGATTTTTTTCCATTACAAGTAGGAAATCATATTCATCTGAGTTTCCTTGTTATCCTATTTAGGCAATTGCTAAATACACACCGCTCAGCGCAATGGCACCACCAGCAAAGCGACTTACTGTATGCAAATGTGTTTTTTGCATAAGGGCTCCCAAACCTAAACCTGCCATATGGAGCATTGCTGTCGCCAAAGCAAAGCCAACTGCATACGACACAGCACTTATTGACTCCGGCATTTCAGCACCGTGGGCATGACCATGAAAGATGGCAAACAACCCGACAATTAAGCTGCTATATACGAGTGGAACCTTAAAGGCACCCGCAATCAACATGCCCAAGATCAGAATTGAAACCAAAATCCCTGCTTCCACAAACGGAACGGGAAGCCCCGTAAACCCAAGAACGCCCCCTAAGACCATAACACCAACAAATGTGCAAGGAACAACCCATAATGCCCGACCGCCGATCTGTATTGCCCAGAGTCCCACAGCAATCATTGCCAACATGTGGTCTACTCCTCCAATAGGATGCCCAAATCCGTGCATTAAACCAGTGGTTTCACCTACACCGATATGAGCAAAGGCCAAGCTCGGAAAAATGAGCAACAACACAAAAAATTTCAATACTGATTGATTCATTCGCTTTTCCCTCTAGTTAAAAGAATGTTTGTAGATTAATTTAAAACCTAACAATTCAACTAAGCCGCCGCGCGTTAGCGCAGTCCGCTTGAGTGCATTGTGAGGTTCTTGGAATTACAAATTTTGAAAGCTTTACGCCTTTGCTGATTTCGGTAGCGTAAGATTCATTGATATTTGCTGCCTTTTCGATAGATTTCATTGATTCATTCGAATTTTTAATTTCAGTTGCATATTTGATTCCGAATAAATGAATCATGACAACGGTCTCACCATCGTTCTAGTTGAAATACCTATCGTGCAATTGTTCACCTAGCCCACACAATGTCATTTAAAACCTTATTTAAAATTTATAAACCTAACATTTAGTATAAGGCACTTTTGCTTTGATATATTGTATTGAACGTTTTTTCGGGTTGTTTTACGTTTATATTGCAATGACCTGTTAATTTGGCAGGTTATACGGTATTACCCAAGTTTACGGGCGCAATATAAATTCGCTTTTAAAATAGTACATTAAAGAAATTAGTATTGCTAGGTGAATTGCGTAATACGGTATGGATTGTGGATTGTAGTTAATGGTTTTTCAGTTAGGGTGTTTAAAAATACCCAGGCCTGGTTGGATTTTGATGACCAAAGTCCCATAATGCAAAAAGCCCGTTAATACGGGCTTCTTGGTTTTCGAGCGGTGTTAAACTCAGCTTATGCTTGACGCATGTGCGGAAATAACAAGACATCTCGAATGGTGGGTTTATCGGTAAAGAGCATCACGAGGCGGTCAATACCAATCCCCTCTCCCGCTGTCGGTGGCATGCCATGTTCCAATGCGGTGATGTAATCTTCATCATAATGCATGGCTTCATCATCGCCGGCATCTTTTGCTTCCACCTGCGCTTTAAAGCGCTCGGCTTGGTCTTCAGCATCATTCAACTCGTTAAAGCCATTTGCTAATTCGCGCCCACCGATAAATAATTCGAAACGATCGGTAATAAATGGGTTATCGTCATTACGACGCGCCAATGGTGACACTTCGGCTGGATATTCGATAATGAACGTTGGGTCCATTAACTTTTCTTCTGCCGTTTCTTCAAAGATTTCCGTCCAGATTTTACCTAAACCGTAACTGTCTTCCACATGCACCTTCAAGGATTTTGCCAGTGCGCGTGCTGATTCTATATCATCCAAGTCTTCAGCTGTCGCGCTGGGATTGTATTTTAGAATCGCATCTTTCATGGTTAAACGGGCAAACGGCTTACCGAAATCAAATACTTGCCCTTGATAAGGCACTTGTGTTGAGCCGACTGTCATTTCTGCCAATTGTTTTAGCAGCTCTTCAGTGTAGTCCATTAACTGATGATAATCACTGTAAGCAGAATAAAATTCCACCATGGTAAATTCTGGGTTATGGCGCGTGGAAAGCCCTTCATTACGGAAGCTTCGATTAATTTCAAAGACTTTTTCAAAGCCGCCAACCACAAGACGCTTTAGATAAAGCTCAGGCGCAATACGCAAGTAAAGCGGCATATCCAATGCATTATGGTGGGTATTGAATGGCTTGGCGGTTGCGCCGCCCGGAATGACGTGCATCATCGGCGTTTCAACTTCCATAAAGCCTTTTTCGATCAAAAAGGTACGAACATGCTGAACAATTTTTGAGCGCATTACAAAGGTGTCACGGCTTTCTTCATTGACGATCAAATCGACATAACGCTGGCGGTATCTGACTTCTTGATCTTGCAGACCGTGAAATTTATCGGGTAATGGACGTAAGGATTTAGTAATTAATTCAATATGTTGAACATGAACCGATAGTTCACCGGTATTGGTTTTAAACAAATACCCTTCTGCACCAACGATATCGCCTAAATCCCATTTTTTAAATTGGCTATTGTAAAACCCTTCCGGCAACTCATCTCGGGTGACATAAAGTTGGATGCGGCCATGCGTATCTTGCAAGGTTGCAAAACTGGCTTTACCCATAATCCGACGCATCATCATACGCCCTGCGACCTTCACACGAATGGGTTCCATTTCGGCTAGCTGCTCTTTGGTCAGTGCATCATATTGTTCATGCAAATCACTTGAGACATCATTACGTCGAAAAGTATTGGGGTATGCTTGCCCCATTTCACGCAAAGCGGTTAGCTTAGAGCGTCTTTCTGCAATAATTTTGTTCTCATCAACTTCTGGGGTTTCAACATTTGCCATGTTATGTCCTATTTCAAAATAGTAATAATTAGTGTTTTACCAGACCTTCACGGCTTAATTTGCCCAGGCCTGGGTGTTTTTCTATCAATTGGGGACTAAATTCCCGCTTTTAAACTGGGGATAATGAATTGGTCTAAATCGCCATCCAAAACCGCATTGGTATTGCCGGTTTCCACATTGGTTCGCAAGTCTTTAATTCTGCCAGAATCCAATACGTAGGAACGAATTTGACTGCCCCATCCTATGTCCGACTTACTCTCTTCTAGCTGCTGCTTTTCAGCATTGCGGCTCAACATTTCTAATTCATAGAGTTTGGCTCGAAGCTGCTTCATCGCCTCTGCTTTATTTTGATGCTGTGAACGACCATTCTGGCACTGCGTCACGGTATTGGTCGGCAAATGGGTAATGCGCACCGCCGATTCTGTTTTGTTTACGTGCTGCCCGCCTGCACCACTGGCGCGATAGACATCAATTCGAAGGTCTGCTGGATTAATATCCACCTCAAAACTATCATCAATTTCAGGGGAAATAAAGACTGAGGCAAAGGAGGTATGGCGTCGATTTCCCGAATCAAAGGGCGATTTACGCACTAAACGATGCACGCCAGTTTCGGTTCGTAACCAACCAAAAGCATAGTCACCTTGGATATGCACGGTCGCGCCTTTGATACCGGCCACATCCCCTGCAGAAACTTCTAAAATTTCTGCTTTAAAGCCGTGGCTTTCAGCCCAGCGCAAATACATACGCAAAATCATATTCGCCCAGTCTTGAGCTTCCGTACCACCGGAACCCGATTGGATTTCCAAATAGGCATTATTGGCATCAAGTTCACCCGAAAACATTCTTTGGAACTCAAGCTCATCCAGTTTACCCTCTAAACGAGACAATTCCGAAATGACCTCATCCACCATTTCTTGATCGGAGTCCATTTCGGCCATTTCCAAAATTTCTTGCGCCGAAGCTAAACTGCTTCCTAACTCATCAATGGTCTCTACCACTTTTTCAAGCTGGGACTTTTCTTTGCCGAGGGCTTGCGCTCTTTCAGGTTCATTCCAAACCGTTGGCGACTCCAACTCTCGAATAACTTCGACTAATCGTTCTTGCTTGGTATCATAGTCAAAGATACCCCCTAAGCACTTGAGTGCGCTCAATAAAATCTTTAATCTGAGTGTAAACGGGATTTAATTCCATAGTGCCTTTTCAGCTTTCAAAATAAAAAGCGGAATAATAACATTAATCACAGCATTTATCAGCCAGTGACATCAGGTTTTAACAACTACTTTGTCAATTTTTTAAAAAAAGTGCTCAAGTTAATATTAAAGTGGCCGTTAACAACTATGGAGCCTAACACTTTTCAATCTGGCCATTGAATTTGTACATAAAAATAATGATAATTCAAATTAGATTAATCAAAAAGCTCCCTTTGACTAGAAAAGGAAAATGCCATGTCTACACCAACCATTCCAGCCATTCCAGCCGGATATAATGTATACCAGAAACATTCGGCACAAGACTCGAAAATGGATTTTGGCGTCAGCAACGCACAAAAAAATCAAGCAAATAGCCCACTGACTGCTGACCAGGTAACCATTCGTAATGACAAACAAGCGAGCCTAGTCGCTCACCTTTTTGGCGATCCAAACCAATCTATTGAAAGCACCTTAAAGATGACCTATCAAGCGGCCATCGATAAATTAAACGAAGCCTTAACCCCACAGTTAGGTGAAAATGCAATCAGTGAAGAAGCCTTGAAAAAACAAGGCGGCATGGATTATTGGACACCTGAAAACACGGCTGGCAGAATTGTCAATGGCGCAACCGCTTTCCTACCGGCTTTTCAAAAAGCGAATCCAGATTTAGAAGGTGAAGCCTTAATGACCAAATTTATGGATGTGGTCGGTGGTGGCTTACAACAAGGATTTGATGAAGCCCAGGGCATTTTAAGTGACCTGAAAGTCTTTGACGGCAAAGTCAAAGACACCTTTACCGCAACCACAGACCTAGTCAACAAAGGCATGGAAAACTTCAGACGAGAATTCTTAGGATTGCCACCTTTAGATGAAGCTGAAGCAACAGACAATCAAACAGAAGAAAAAGTTGAAGTAGAACCAACTGCTTAATCCCGTAAAACTCCCGCCCCCAAAGCCCCATAACGGGGCTTTTTACTGAGTACTATTCGAAATAGGACGGGATAACCACTGAAAAAAATTAAACTTGAATATACACAACTTCCTTAAGACCAAAAGTTGAGTTCACTGTTTTCAAACATCTCGGTACAAACATTACAAACTCAGCATTCAGGGTTTTTCCACTAGTTTTCTGCAAGGCTTTAAACTTGTCTGTAATTTATTAAAATCACAGCTTTGATTCCTCTATCAAAACTTCAAATTGCTCAATCGGCACAGGCTTGCTAAATAGATAACCTTGGTAATGATGACATCCTTTTTCAAAAAGGTTTTGGAGCTGCTCTTCGGTCTCTACGCCTTCGGCAATCACATCCAAACCTAAACTGTCTGCCATGGCAATAATCGTGCGGATAATCGTTCTATCATTGCTATCAATAAGAAGATCACGCACAAACGATTGATCAATTTTCAGTTGATCAAGTGGCAGTTTTTTAAGATATTGCAAAGAGGAATACCCTGTACCAAAATCATCCAAAGAGAATTGCACGCCAATGCTTTTCAAACTATTCATGGACTCGATCGTTTCATCAATATCCTCTAGCAGAATGCTTTCCGTTAGCTCAAGCTTAAGACGTTTTGGATTTATTTCATGGCGTAATATCGCTTCTTGTACTTGAGATACGAAATCAGCTTGACGAAATTGCTTGGCGCTCACGTTCACAGCCAACACAAGATCGCGACTACACTCATTTTGTTGCCATAATTTGAGTTGCGAGCACGCCGTTTCCAGAACCCAAGCTCCGATTGGCAGTATCAACTCAGTTTCCTCCGCCAAAGGAATAAATTCAAGTGGCGAAATAACGCCTTTTTCCGGGTGAACCCATCGAATAAGCGCTTCTGCGCCTATTGGTTGCTTCGAGGTTCCAACTTGGATTTGGTAGTACAGCTGGAATTCATTCCTGTCAATAGCCGTTCGTAAAAGCCTTTCAACAGAGACTCTATTATCAATGGATTCTTGCATCCTAGGGTCAAAGAAACGTAAAGTATTGCGCCCGGCTTTCTTTGCTTGATACATTGCAATGTCGGCTTGCTTTAACAACTCATCTATTGAATGGTCTTCATGGCTGAACAGAGTCGCACCGATACTTGGCGTGTTTCGATATTCGTGAGTGCCGAGCGAATAAGGTAAATTTAATGCTGTAATAATTTTCTCACTAACGGATTCTGTTTGTGCTGCGGCTTCAATCGGTTTTTCATTAAGATCTTCAAGAATCACGACAAATTCGTCCCCTCCTAACCGAGAAACCGTATCACCCTCTCTAATACAGGCTTGTAGGCGTTTTGCTACCTTTTGTAGAAGCAGATCCCCTATATCGTGACCAAGACTATCGTTGATAGTCTTAAAATTATCCAAGTCGATGAACAGTAGTGCACCTTTTCTTAGACTACGTGAACTAGAGACCAATGCCTGCTTGAGTCGATCCTGCAAAAGCTGTCGATTTGGAAGCCCAGTCAGAGCATCATAAAAGGCAAGGCTGATGATTTCTTTTTCAGACCTTTTGCGCTCAATTGCGACACTGACTAGACGAGCCGTTTGTTCGATGGTTTTGATGTCAGTATTATTGGGTGTGTGCGCATGATGATGATAAATAGCAAAAGTTCCTAAGATCTTGCCGGTTGATGAGAAAATCGGCTGTGACCAACAAGAGCCTAATCCAGCGGATGCTGCAAGTTCTTTATAAGGTGCCCAATAAGGGTGAGTTGAAATGTCTTCGGCGATGACAAGCTCGCCTGTCGCTGCAGCTGTTCCACAGGAACCAACACCGACACCAATTTCAATCCCTTCAAGAGCGTTATTATAGAAATCTGGCAAACTGGGTGCAGCTCCATTGAGAAGATGTTGCCCAGTGTCGTCAAGCAGCAAAATACTGCACAATGAACTCGGATTAAGTTGTTCGACGCCTTGCACAATGCTTTCAAGCACAACACTGAGCTCTTTATTGCTGGTAATAATTTCCAATATATGATTGCGGAAGTGTTCGTATGCTTCGGCCTTTCTATGTTTTATATCAGCCGCTATTAACTCACCCTGCTTTTTCGCTAACCACCCTATAACCGTGTGTTCATTCTGTTTGGTAACCGATTGAAGAGGTGCTAAATTGTCTTTGCCAATTTCATTGATTTGCGATTGAACTTGCTCAACCGTTCCTCCCAGTATAGATTGCAAAGATTTATGACTGCGCCACAACAGCAAAACCAATAACCCGCCCAACACGATAAATAGAATTTGAAACCAGAAAGCATTTGATTCAGTCGCGTTTATCATATTGATAGTGCGTTTATCTACCCTGTAAAGCACTTCACTGATAGGACGCATGATGGCCGATTTAGCTAGGTGATACTTTTGGTCATGCAATATCTGCAATGCTTTGATTTTGTTATTTTCATCATTCGTTTCAAACAACCTCATTGCTTCATACTCTATTGAGGCTAGAGCGTCTGATTTTGATTTGGCTTCTGCTAGGGCATTGAATTCATCAGCGGTCACCCCTGCCTGCCTAATCAGGTCCAATAAAGCGATTTTTTGTTGAGTGTCGGAGCGAGGTGACGGATTATCTACTGTAACTAAATCCCAATAGAAAGAGTGATATTCTTCTGGACGTGTTTTTTTTCCGTTGCGGATATCCAAAATATCCTGGTAATATTCTTTATACTTTGGATTGCCCGTGGCGATATAGGTACGAACCATTCGACTTAGGTCATCTGATGACTGACGTAACTCTTGAATCAACTCAAAAGAAAGTTGACGAACCTTATTAGCACGATTAATGTGTTTTTCCATTAGGGAATAGTTAGCAAAAGAGATTGCTAATACGATGAGAATGATTATCGTTAACCAATAATTACGTCTAAATGGAACTGAAAAATTATTTTTTTCGCTCATTCTGTTCATTTCATAGAGTTTTAGGGATGGACACAGTAGCCTATCAATTGGGATTTCATAGCACCATTATTGCGCCAAAATATACAATATCAAAACTTGAAACATGACTTTATGGCTGATAATAAGATACTCAAGAATATTAATATACCATATTAAAAATACCCTTTAATGACTTAGTTTACTGTACTTTTTAAGTCAACTTAAACATGACACCTTTCCTAGCGAATTCTCATACCCTATTGGCGACTGATCACCATTTGCCGTTTTGTCGGTTCTATATACCGCATTAAAAATTCGTGGACGAAATATGACTTCTTAGAACTTATAAATTGGTATGTAATTTATTTTTGCCAGTTCACGCCTGATCTTTAAACAATCAACAATCACTTGATCAGCACAAGTTAGTTTATTTCCGATTTGGAATAATCCATAACCATAACATCTGTGGAATCAGTTTTTTTCAAAAGCAAACAATATAAATGCTTAGACTCGTACAGAAATGTGGCATCTTTGAATGAGTGGGTATAAGTAAATTTTAACCAAACTAAGAAAATAACAGTGTGAGAAGCTTTTTGGGATTAAAACGAGGTAAGAACTTAGAGTATCGATTCTTTTAATTTTTTGAATTAAAAGCATAAATATGGGGCGAATGACGGGGATTGAACCCGCGACAACAGGAATCACAATCCTGGGCTCTACCAACTGAGCTACATCCGCCATGGTGTGAAAAAACTAAATTGTAATGGTACGCCCATCAGGACTCGAACCTGAAACCCTCGCCTTAGAAGTGTGATTTAGTTTAATAAAAAACACCCAACTACACCCTGGTCAAACCATTTATAAGTCTGATTATAGGCTAATATCCGCCCACCAAATTTATACAAATGATTGATATATATGCTATTTATCAAATTACTCACCAATTCACTACCAAATCTTGTCTAATGTGGCACATCTTGATCAAAAAAGAGCTCGGATAGAAAAAAGCATTATGTTACTATGAACCTCGCCCCACATCCACTTAACACCAGTTTTTACCCAGAAGCTATAAGACATGACTGCCAAAGAAGCCCTGACTAAACATGTGAACTCTATCCTGGAAGCTTCTAATATTCCAATCAATGCCTATTCTGTTCGACAAGTACTTCTAGCCTTAAATCTTACAAACGAACATATCTATAATCTTAAACTTGCGGTCAATACGCTCAAGAATATTCTAGCAGTACATGATAAGCAGATAGTCATTTTTCAAGAGCTTGAGTTGGCTTTCAAAGAGATAGAGTTGAATCCATTATTGGATAAATTTGGCTCTACTGCTAAACGTCACAAGTCAGGAGAATTCTGGGTTGAAAATGACAAATTTAATTTAAATCCTGTATTTGGACTATTTGCAGGTATCCCCTCTCACACTTCTGAATGCTTTACCTTAAAAATTGACCCTAATCACCCATCGCATATACCGCTGCTTACGCACGCTATGATTAATATTGTAATCATAAATTTGACTCAAAACATTGAGGAACCTTATAAAACGATAAAAAATCATTGCGACGAGATCAGAAAACTATCCTATGCAATTGATTGGCAAGAAGGGTTTAGAACCCTTGTAAATAATTACATCAACGAAAACCCTGACAACCAAAGCTTTGATGTTTCCGAGCTAATAAAATCGTTAAAAGGCAACGAAAAATTATCCGAGCATCTCGAAGACCTACAAAAGAAATTCTTAAACAAACTCATTACCATCACTGACACTGCCAACGAACGAAAAGAAAATGCCTCTCCTCCAAGGTTTCAAGCTTTTCCGGTAAGGTCTCAATTAGAAACACCGGTTATTCATCTACCATCTCGAACTGAAACAGACGTCGTCAAAGAGCTTGAAAGCGAATACATATTTGGGGATGACGTTGAAAAAGAAAACGCTGCATTTCTGAAAACGGTTAATCAGCGGTACCAGAAGTTAGAAGGTGAATCTCATGTTTTAAAGAACACAAAAAGCATATTAACCGACAGTGAAGTTGCTTCTGTTGAAGATGCAATTTATCAAGAGTACGACACATCTAACGATCCGAATATCGATTCAAATGAAGAGCTTTCTACTAGGCTATGCTGGGCATTAATGCTTTACTACTCCATGCCTTTAAACAATATTAAATCTTGTTTAATTGGAACGCCTGGTATCGACTTTACAGCCAGTAAAATGATTGGTCAAGTTGTAATTGATCTTGATTTGAAGATAGTCCATTTTCCATCGCCAATGCAGGATTTAATTGATGATTCAACGGTGTTTTATTTTCACACACCAATACCGTTAGAAAGAAGGGTTGCAGACCTGCTACAAACTCTCAAAGAGTCAGCTGATTCTGGAGAAATCTGTTTAGACAAAGTACTTCATCCAAAGTCTATTGATAATGCCAAAAGCATGAAGCAGTTTGAGGGCTATCGACAATACAGAATTACACCCAAAAAAATCAATGACTATTTATGGCAGAATATCCAGCTTAATTGTCGAGATGAAGTAAAAACAGCCTATTTGCACGGAGGAAGTTACCCTTTGCTGCACATGGGAACCTACTACACTGAGCTTCAGATAACAGAGTTACAAAATTTATTTTTAAACACCAGCAAGCAAGTTTTTAAAAAGGCTGTTTTTTATGAGATTGATCAGAATGACAAGTTACTAACGGGTTCCGTAAAGAGACCACTCGACAATCATGTCAAAACTTTTTTTCGAGAAACACGCAAGCGCCTGAAAGAGCTGGATCAAGTCAAAATCTCAACGCCGGAAGCTTTGGCTGAATACCATAATGAATTAGCACTTTATACTGTATCAATACTAAATACTGCCACGACCCATAGGCCACATCAAGACCCCTACTTCTCGTTACAAAACTTTATTGATGAGAGATGGGTTCAGATCTCAGAAAAAGTTATTAAGAAAGGTGTCGAAGGACGCCTATCAGTGATAAATGATACTTGCACCGAACAGCTTTCCGCTTATTGCAAGCATTTAAAATTATTTGAGAACATACTTGAAAAATCCGAGAATAAACAACTAACAAATGCATTCAAAGACCTATTGTCTTCCAAAAAGCTTTTCAGGTCTGGCCTAGCATTATTCTTCTATATTGAAAACAATACCCTTCAGCCCATTTCTAAAAAGCATATTCAAGACTATTTCAAAAGCATTTCTGGTATTGCGTTAAAGGATAATTTTTACCGCCATTTGCTATCAAGCTATATGGCAGAAAAGCAGGTTCCTCGAATTCATATTGCTGCTCAAATGGGCCACATCATAAAAGGGTTAGAGTCATATTCGCCAAATTTGGATTACAGTCCGGTGGTACAAGAAAATATACTGAGGCCTTATCTGGATGAACTTTTCAACGAGCTTAAGATTATCCCCTTTACTCCAAGGACAAAACGCTTCTACCCTATTAGTACCCCTTTAACATATCAATACAAACCTTGGAAACTTGGCCCATTTAAACGGTTATCTGACAGAAGATCACAGATTTCAGATGAAGATTTACAACAAATAAATCATATTCTCTTTCGTGATAAATCACCTCCAATCTCGGTGCGTGTCAATTTAGCGACACAGAAATCACACTCCCAAGCCATCAAATCTTCTTTTCCGAATAATACTCACCGGAAGCTTTTGAAATACTATGATTTTCACAAAAAATATTCCGACTGGAGAATAGAGCAGAAAACTGTCAGAAAAAGTCCCTTTGACTGGCATTTTCCAAACCTTTATCAGGAAGGCGAAAGGCACTATCAGAAATTAAGCCTTCTCTTTTATGGCGCTAAAAGCTTAGAAGCAATACAAGACCAAAAAACATTGAGAGTGATATTGGCTGTATCAGCATTATTTTCAGGAAATGTCAGAATTAGAGAGCATCTGGTTGAGATTTTAAATATTCCAAAAGCTGCGTTCAGCCAATTCAAATTCTCTTTAGCTACCAACATTACCGCACCTATTGGAGATCGTCCTTGGATACTGAGCAGCCTGAGCACCGTTATTGTTCAACATATTGAAGATTCTGAAGCTTTAAATGCTTTTGATGAATCAGATATAAACAACTGGTTGTCAGAGAATCATTTCCCCAAACTATATTCCTTGATTAGACAACTTAATGCTTATTTTCAAGTTCACTTACCCAGCTATCTCAACCACTATTGCCAGACACCTAGCTTACAAAGTGGCGTTGGAAAAGATGCCCTATTCGCCCTGTTTGAAGGCTTACCCAGGAAAACAGTTACACCCTTAAACAGTCCAATAAAATCAAATAACCATAATCAGACTTTAGAAGCATCAGTCTCGAAAAACAGCAGTTCAGACTTTTTTAAATCGCTTAAAAAAACACTTAACCAGGCTAGAGAGCAAAAGTTGGAATATGCAAAAACGCTAACCTTAATTAATGAACTCGAAAAGCAACACCCAAGTCTCGATCTTGTGACAGGCTTATTGGTGCTTTGGTTGAAAGACAGACTTCATGAAGGGCGACTTCGCTTGGGATCTATTCTTGATTATTACAATCGAATTTTTAAATTTATTTTGTTGGGCTTTCAAGATTACAGTGATATTGAAGATATTGATGATGAAACACTGCAGTATGACATCTATCCGCAAATCTTAGAGGAAATGGAAAAAACCATTTCTTTGGACCAGAGACTTTACACCTCTGAACTGAAAGACTTTCACCAGTGTTTGGTTAAAAACTTTGATTTTGTACCACTACATTTTGAAGGTGGCCGAGCCATTGCACGGTCTAGAATTGAAAGTATAGCAGTACCCGAAGTTTTAAGGATATGTTGTGAAGCCATTTCAGATGACGACGACATTTCAAGTGAAGACAAGCAGCACTTGGCGGTTGCACTGATTCTTTATGCAAAACTGGGCTTTCGTCTTTCGGAAATTTTTTATATCACACCAGAAGATGTTAACCTCCAAGAAAAATATATTCATTTACATGGCAATCGAAACCAATCACTCAAACGTCAAGCCAGTAACCGGTTACTACCCTATAGTCAGCTTTTGAATCATGAAGAAATTCAACAGCTAGAAGAGTTAATCAATAAGTGCCACTCTAATGACCCGAAAAGACCATTTTTATTTTCCTTTAAGGAGAGGATTAAACCAAAAAGCCTTAAACAGAGTGTAAACCAGTATTTAACCAATCTGTTGCAGAATGTCACTGGCGAAGCTTTAACCATTAAATCGCTGAGAAAAACCTTTGCTTCTACTCAATTTTTAAGGCTCACATTTCTTGAAAATAACGAATGGATTATTAAAGAAGCTGGCTTAGAATCAGATGCAAATCCAGTCTTTCAACAACAAATCGAAAGTGCTGAGCCGCATCAAAAGTTTTGGATATTAGCCAACTACATTGGCCACACTTCGCCCCAAACAACTTTTGAATCCTATGCCTTAACGTTAGAACTCGCCAATTTCTATTTTTCAGAACGGCTACTTGAGCAGCAAGCTCACTATAAACGACGACTAAAAAGTTTGAACACGTCGAAAAAAGTATCTGAAAGCACCATTCGTAATTTACGCCGATACCCAGAATACACATACGCACATCATTTCAGCTCAGTCATCTATGATCCGCAATTAGACTGCGATTGGGGTACCCCAATAAATACCTCTTTTCTAACAACATCAGTGTCTATTGAAAAACTTGAACAAGTTGTTGTTCTCCTAAGTATGCAGTATTCACAACAAGCAATCAATGATTCAACCTTCGTACCGATTGAAACGATTTCATATATCAAGGAAGCTTACAACCAATTATTATTGGATATATTTGATGGACAGATAATCCCGAATAAACTTGAGGAAGATTTCATAAAGCGACTTACATTCGCCAACCTGAATCATAAAAAATGGCAAAAAATACGCTTTGAAGATCTTAGGGCATCAATAACAGACTCATCAATAAAGTCAAAAATCACTACGGAATCAAACTTCTACAAACTGTGGAAATCCCAGGTTAAAGAAGTTATTAAACGCAATGGCGAGTGGCATTTTTCCTCTCAAAACAAACTTGAAGAAATGCTTGGACTGTTTGAAGGCTTTGTTAATGGCAAGTCAAAATTACAAATTAAATTAATTGGCATAAAATTAAGTCAAGACGAAATTGAGACAATTCATTTTGGAGATCATTGGGTGAAAGATGAAAGAAAAATTGATGATACTCAAATCCCATTCACAGAGTTTTTAGTCTCTGTGGCAGTTTCAAAAGATGAGTCAAAAAATCGTTTGACCTGTAAAAAATGCCTAGGCTATGGTGTTTTCTTTAGTGTTTTGAAAGGCCTTTTATAGGATGAATAACCTGTAAAATGGAGTCGGCATAATTCAGCTTGGTGAACTTTTAAGAGCTATTTTTAGCTCTTAAAAGCTTGATGCCATGTTAAAAATTTAAATAATTTTTTTGAGAGTAATTGCTTTGATAGTAACCAAGCCTTTGTTTTCATCATAGATTTTTTCAAGGTCGCACTCAGCGGTGAAAGTTGGACGCTCATCAGGTGGAAATTTTAAGTCAGAGATCAGCTCAAGAAGCTCCTGTGAATCCATTAGCGATTCGACTAGCTTCACTTTGACCAATTGCTTGTTTTTTTCTAGTATCGATTTGTCAACAATTGAAAATTTAAAAATTGGTCGTGTTTTAGAAAAATCAATTGCCTCAATTTTAAGTTCAACTGTTTGATTCATATCCCTTAAATCTTCCTTTGCTAAGAAAAGATTTCCGTCTTTTGGGATTTTTTCAAAAGTTTGACCGTCAATTACTACATCACGCTTTTTTAGCTCTGTTTGAATCTCGAGAAGAGTTTGAACTTCTATGTTGTTTTTGACAGTCAACTTACCATCAATCAACTCGGGATCACCTGACCTTTCTGGATCTTCGCGCAGATCTCCTGGTAGGAAAACGGTTTTCTGGCTTTCCTGACCGCTGTTTTCTAGAATCAAACTAGCATTCTTTTTCGCTGAATCTAGCTTGCTTTGGATGTTCGATTTTATTTGCTCGGATTTGAGTTTGAGGTTTGTAGAAATGATGTAGAGTTTTTCACCAAAAGAATAGGCCTGCAGATCGAAGTTGATGTGCTTTTTTCCACCAAGAATTTTCAATGTGAATTCGGCATGATCATACAAGGTCTTAGGTGTGAATGAAAGTTTTCCATCGGTTGAGCTGAAAATCTCGTTAGGAACGAGCCCGATAATCAAGGCTTCCTTTCCGTCAATTTTTACAATATCAAATTTTTTAAAACCTTTCAATTTTTGCTCCTTTTAAAATTAATTTAACCTTAAATTCTCCAGAATGATTTTATTAAGCTGGAACAGGAATAGCAAAACAAAATATCTTATAACATGTTGTTTTATTTAGTTTTTATTTGAGTTAACATGTAAAGTCAAAGTTTATAACTAAGAAAAAAAAAGCTCAGCCCATCAACCAACATAATCAATTATTTCGTCTTATCTAAAGGGTTAAAAAAGACTTTTTAGCGCACGTAAATAATTAACAAGGAAAACTGTTCCTTATAGTTTCAGGTCAAGACAATTTGTTTGGGAGAGTTGTTTTCGAGGAAAGTTTAAAACTAGCAATGTTAATTTTTGTTAGCGCATTTTGACTTAATATATAAAGTTGAAATTTATCTCAAAGTATCTAGACCTTAGCAAGAAATTTTAAAACTTCCAAAGAGCTTTATTGATAGGCCATAAACTTTTTTTATAACCCCCTATTTATACATCTTAATCAGAGCCACTCAGAGGTTAACTTTTTGATGGACCTGTTCTAGGCCACTGTCTAGAATATTGCGTGGATTGCTCATGTAAACAGTGAATATGACATCAGATACAAGGTATTGATTCGATTAGATACCCTAATCGAATCATTAAATGATATATTTAACACATGCAATCAAATCAGGTAAATCATAAATCATGAAAAAAAGTTGGATATGGAATAATCAGCCAAGGTAGGGTTGACAGAATGGAGAGAGTCCTTCGCATCATCTGATTCTGAAATGCCTGATTCGGTTCAAATGAGTAGTTCTGTAAGGAACCCCAATGGGCGATTGATTATTCGATTGGAAACAGACAAACACACCAAAGCTAATGAGTGGTACTTTCTGTTTGTAATACTTGATCTGTATTGGAACATCGTATTGCGATAATGCGTTCGTCCAATTTTATTTCTGAGGGGTTACAAAATGTGGCTCAGAAGTCCTACAATTTTTACTGACCATTACAACTAACCCAAGTTATGCCAAACTGGATAGAATTGCTGAAATGTATTTATAGTGCTCTGTTTATACCAATCAAGGGCTGTTTTTAGACATTACCAGAATTCACATTCAACAGGTTTGAATCCTTTAAATTCATACCAACAAACGTATGTCCACATCCAGCAACCCATCCTTTGATTGATCGGCCACCTCTATCTAAATAATGCTTAATTGATGCCAATTTTGAACCCTGTAAATAAAGGTGAGAATAGTGGCGAATACCTAACACGCTCATCACGACTACTTGCTTTTGCGAGCCTTGTAACTGAGTGGCGATGAGTCCTTGTAAATAATTAGAAGGCAACCTAATAGAATCGACTGGAACGACTATCCAATGAGAAACTTGGTGTGTCACCCCATAGCTTAAAACTGCTTCAATACCTGCTAAGGGTCCTTGAAAATCTGAACACCCCCCTCTTAAATCTGTCACCACAGGAACCCCATTTTTTTTATAGACATCAATATTTCGATTAGCACTGATCACAATCTGAACAGGTTCATCCAGAAAGCGAGCTTGAAATTCTATCTCTGCTATGACATGATCGATAAAAGAAACACCTTGATAAAGGCAAAGCCCCTTATCCAATCCTCCCATTCTTTTGCCAGCGCCACCGGCCAAGATAGCAACCCCTAACATAAGAAATCCCCATAAAACTCAACTTGCTGCCCTACTTCAATTGATTGATTATCCTCAATTTTTATAAAGCCATCAGCCTGTTGCAGCGCAATCAAATTACTCGTCGAAGTATGAATTGGTGACACCATATTGCCATCCTCAACAACCAAAATCCATCGACAAAAAGGCTGGGGATTAAAGGATTCCGAAATAATGGCTAGTTGCGGTTTTTCATGAAAATAAATGTTTTGCAATTGCTCTAAATATGGCCTTGCAAACAGTTGAAAGCTGAAGTAACAAGCCAGTGGATTACCTGGTAAAGAAATCAATGACGCTCCCTTAACCTTTGCAAATAAAAAAGGTTTGGCAGGACGCATATTCACTTTGCAACGCTTAAAAGAAGTGATTTGATTCATCTCTTTCTGATACCAAACTTCTAGAATTTTTGGTAACCAATCTTTATCTCCCATTGAACTTGAACCAATAGTTAAGATGACATCGACTTCAGAACTTAATTCAAGTAGACGCTTTTCAAGAACCGCTATATCGTCTTGTAAAGATTCTATAGTTTTGATTTTTACAGTCAACTTTTGCAAAAAACTTTGCAATAAAAACTGGTTTGAGTTGTAAACCTCACCCTCTTTTAGGGTTTCTCCTGGCTCGATAAGCTCATCGCCAACTGACAATAATGCCACCTTAGCTTGTCGAAAAACCTCTACTTGATGAACCCCACAAGATGCCAAAAGTCCAATTTCCTTTGGACCCAAAAACTGTCCTGATTTTAATAAGCATTTCCCCTTGGAAACATCAGATCCAACAGCTTTAATATGCTTCCCGCTATTCCAGATCTTTTCGTGCGCATTAGGGTTCTGCAACCAACTCTTATTTTCCAGAGTTTCAATGATCGCATATTCTCGTGGAATCACAACATCAGCTCCAATAGGAAGCTGTCCTCCCGTCATAATTTTTACCGCTTGACCTGGTTTCAACGTAAGTGGCTCAGAATTTTTTTTGGCAAATTGTGTTGTAATTACTTGCATTTTTTTTGAAACATCGGCACTGTGAAAGGCATAGCCATCCATGGCACTTTGGGTAAAGGCTGGGACATTAATATCTGAATAAATATCCTGAGCTAAGACTCGATTATGGGCTTCAATCAAGGATAAATTGAGTGTCTCAGAAATCGCTGTTACTTGTTGTAATAGCCATTGACGCAGATCCTGATATTCGATATTTATTGGATTAACTTGCTTTAACATAACTACTACCTCTTTGCGCCCACATAGATGAAGCCTGTTGATATGAGTCGGAAAAAAAATCAGCGGAATAAATTAAATTTTTTGCCTGCTCAGGCTCCTTAATTTTTGATAATTTAATACTCATAAGAGCAACTGCGGTGGTACAAATCACACTTTGCTCTCCATACAAATCGCTTGATGAACCCTTCCAAAGATCAATTAGGTTTTTATGATGCCAGACTTCTGGCCGTTTTTGGCGCTCTATAACCGCTGGAACCTTTATTTCAGCCAGGGTTTGATCATTAGGAAGAGAAAAGTATAGAGTCGTCAAGGCATCCGGACGAATTTCAGCTTCCCCTCCCTCACCTTTGAAAACCAAATTATATTGTTGATTGATTTTGCTTGCTGCCGAATGATGGAGTCTCTCAACACCTTTGTGATAGATCCCTTGGATAGAAACTGGTGCGTGATAAGGGTTTAGAAGTTTCACTAAGGTATTAAAAACTGTTCGAACCCCGAGTTCTTCTTTTAAATGAAGAATATCTCTTAACAGGGGTGCAAATTTATGCAAAGCCAAATAGTTAACCTGACTCTCCTCCCATGATGACAAGTGGGCAACTTCTATTTCATGAAAGTGCAAATCTTTAAGCCATTGTTGAGCATAAGCTCTCGTTTCAAACTGCCCATGATCACCATGTAACAGAATCTTGTACCCATTATTTGCAAGAATTTTCAATGACAACAAAAAGTAAGGGGGATAACGCCATTTCCCCGAATAGGTACCCCAGTCAAGGTCTGGCGTTTCTGCACCCGATAAATCATTCATACACAACTTAGCTTGTTTTAAAAATCCATTCAATTCATCTTGAGATTCACCATTCGCCCTCATTAGCAATAAGAAAGCTCCCAACTGGCGATCCGTTACTTGACCATTGCATAGTATTTCAAAAGCTCTAGACGCCTCTGCCTCAGTCAAGTTTCTACGCGCTTTGGGTCCTTTGCCAAGAATTCTTAAATATTTACTGAATGGGTAAGATTCGTTCATACTGCTACCACCTCCAGCAGAGTTTCCCCTTTAGAAACGCTTTTCAAATTTTGCTGTAGTTTTTCGCGAACTTTTAATACTTCACCAATCACCAATAGAGAAGGCGGTTTAACCTGATGCGCTTGAATTGTTTTAGATAATCTTTCTAACGTTGTTATGGTAATTTTCTGATTACTTCGAGTGCCGTTTTCGATAATTGCAGCTGGAATATTCGGATTGATGCCCTGCGTAAGCAATCCTTTTTGAATTTCAGCACTGTTTTTAATCCCCATGTAGAACACCATCGTATCTCCCGATTGCGCTAATCTAGCATAGTCAATTTTTTCAGCGCCAGCTTGCTGATGTCCCGTTACAAATGATACTGATTGTGAATAATCTCGATGGGTCAAAGGGAAGTCACAGGATGCGGCGCAACCAGCAGCTGCAGTAATACCAGGAACGACTTGGAAGCTAACTCCATGTTCAGTTAATAACTCTAATTCTTCAGCGCCGCGTCCAAAAATATAAGGATCCCCTCCTTTTAAACGAGCCACTTTTTTACCTTCTTGAGCTAACCGCAATAAAAGTTCATTAATTTTTGGCTGAGGAACCTTGTGCCATCGCGATCGCTTCCCCACATAAATACGTTCTGCTTCTCGTCTAGCCATATCTAGAATCTCTTCAGAAACCAGTCTGTCATAAACCACAACATCGGCTTCTTGCAATAAGCGATGAGCTTTCAACGTCATTAACTCTGGGTCTCCAGGACCAGCTCCAATTAAGTAAACTTCACCAACAGGCTGGTAATCTTCTTGACTGGTAATTGCCATTTGCTCTTCAAGATAATGACACGCCTCTTCAATCTGATCTTTTGACACTCGGTTCAAAAAAGTTCCACTATTTAATAGATTTTCCCAAAAATATCTTCGTCCTTCTGGATCTTTAACCCGATCTTTTATCACTTGACGATAACGACCCAAAATGTCCCCCACTTTAGCTAAACTGTGAGGAATCAGGGATTCCAAACGAGCTTTCATATAACGTGCTAATACGGGAGAGCGTCCTCCCGTCGAAATCGCAATCGTCATCGGAGAACGATCTACAATTGCAGGCAGAATAAAGTCACAATAATCCGTTTGATCTGCCACATTGACCGGAATAGACTGTGCACGATACGTTTCATAAACAGATAAATTGACGTTCTGATCATCTGTTGCGGAAATAACCAGGCTAGGTCGCGGTAGCTCTGACACTAAGGCTGTAGAAAAGGTGTTCATGTGCCAGATAATTTTTCCCTGAGCTAAATGAAATGTCATTTCATTTCCCAACTTAGGTGCAACGACTGTGACGATGGCACCTGACTTGATAAACAAATCTGCCTTTCTTGCGGCAACCGCCCCCCCTCCTACAATCAAACAATGTTGTTGTTCAATTTTCATAAAGATCGGTAAATAATCCATACACGCCTCTCACCCTGTTTTCTCAGAAATATCTGAATTCAATTCAATCGCTAAAATTTCTGTTAGCTCCGGAACGCAACTACCACAGTTTGTTCCAGCTTTAAGTGCTTGCCCAATGGCCTCAACACTGACTAAATCTTGTGTTTTAATCGCTTCAATGATGGTGTTGATTCCGATACCGAAGCAAGAGCAGATAGTTCGCCCCGGATCTTTCGCTCCGCTCGCTTTACCGGCCAATAAACTGCGACGTTCTATAGGAGAAATCTCCGAGGCTGCAAATAGTTGACCCAACCAATCTCGGCTAGGCGTTTTGTGATCCGTAGCCATAAACAATACTTTTTGAAGTTGACCGTTTTCAATTAATGCGGCACGGTACTGCTTACATGAAGTGTCATCATATTCAATCCATTCTGTATCCTCTGAGGAAGACAGTATGGTTTTTGCCCACGCCTGGGCATTTTTCAATGCTCTCTCGCTGGCAATTTCATACCGATAAAACTGTTTACCTGTAATCTTTACCCAATAATCATCGTCAAACAATTCAGGGTTAATCGCCGTTTTGCTTAAAATAAACCCTTGCCACTGAGCTGAATAACGTTCGATTTTGGCGGTGGCGTGTTTTGATTCTGGCTGTCCGGATAGTGGATCGACATTATCCTTAACCAAAGTGTCCACCCGGCCATGGCTGGCATACTGACTGGTCCAATGAATGGGTACAAAAATTTCACCCCGACGCTGTGACCCACTGATGTCAACGCGTCCAATCAACTGTCCAAGTTCATTTGAGACTCTAACTAAATCACCTTCTGATAACTGATGGAGGCTGGCATCATCTGGATGAAGCGTAATATATGGTTCATTTTTATGTGCCATCAACTTAGCTGTTTTAGCCGTACGAGTCATCGTATGCCATTGATCCCGAACACGACCGGTATTCAAGACATAAGGCTTGTCTTCTGTTTGTTGACTCAAGGGAGCATAAGGGGTGATGGCAATAAATTGCGCTTTTTTTGAAGGCGTAAAAAAACGGCCCTCTGAAAACATACGCTGTTTTCCATTCGGAGCAGAGGCATTCACAGGCCATTGAATCGGTTTGAAGTCGGCATACTCTTGTTTAGTAATGTTTGAAAATGCTGAAATATCAAAATCACGCGAACCATTATTTTCAAAGCCGGATAACTGTGCATGTTCTCTAAAAATATCCACTGCGGAGTCATAATTAAAGGCGTCTTTCCATCCCATTTTTTTGGCCACTTCAGACAAGATCCACCAATCAGGTCGGGCATTTTCCGGTCCTTGCATAAACTGTCTTTGAATCGAAATGGTTCGATCGGAATTGGTCACGGCACCATCAGTTTCTCCCCATGTCGTAGCAGGAAGCAACACATTCGCCGTTCGGGTCGTATCGGTATTTTGCATACAATCTTGCACGACAACATAGTCACATTTTTCCAGAGCGCGTTTTACTTTATCCGCATCCGGCATCGAGACGACCGGATTGGTGTTCATAATCCAAATGGCTTTAATATTGCCCTCAGCCACAGCGTGGAATAAATCGACCGCTTTCAACCCGTTTTTCTGAGCCATATTTTCGGCCTGCCAGAAACGCGCAACCCGATCGATATTATCTGGATCACTAAAATCCATATGCGCCGCAAGTTGGTTCGCCAAACCGCCAACTTCGCGCCCTCCCATCGCATTCGGTTGTCCGGTAATCGAAAACGGCCCCATACCTTCTTTCCCGATTCGGCCTGTGGCTAAATGACAGTTAATAATCGCGTTTGACTTGTCTACTCCAGAGGATGATTGATTAATACCTTGCGAGTACATCGTCACCATCTTTGGAGTGTGAAACGCCCAATCTAACCACTGTCGTAAATCCGTCTCATTAAGATCGCATTGTGTCGCCAAATCCGATACATTGCCTTGCAGTTCATCTGCTTTTTGCAATGCGCTTTCAAACCCTTCGGTATGCTCTTGAATATAATCCAGATCCAGTGCATTTTGCTGATTAAGGTACGCCAACAAACCATTGAATAAGGCGGCATCCATGCCCGGCTTAATGGCAAGATGCAAGTCTGCAATGTCGCATGTTGCGGTTTTGCGCGGGTCGACTACCACAATTTTCAGTTTCGGATTTTGCTTTTTAGTCGCCACGATTCTTTGATAAATGATGGGATGCGCCCAGGCCGTATTGGATCCCACCAAGGTAATCAAATCGGCGTGCTCTAAATCTTCATAACAACAAGGCACTGTGTCGGATCCAAACGCGCGTTTATAACCGACAACCGCTGATGCCATACATAAACGGGAGTTGGTGTCGATATTGGCCGTTCCCATGAAGCCCTTAATCAATTTATTGGCAACGTAGTAATCTTCCGTCAAGAACTGACCTGAGACATAGAAGGCGACGGAATCGGCACCGTATTTTAAGATAGTTTTTTGAAATGTCTTAGCAACATCATTCAAAGCGGTTTCCCAATCGACGATATTGCCATCAATTTGTGGATGTAACATCCGACCTGTAAAGTCTACTGTTTCGCCGGCAGATGATCCCTTAACACATAATTTGCCATAATTTGCCCGATGGGCAGACGAACCTGTAACTTTGACTTCAAACGATTCACTCTCGGTTGATGATTTTTTAGAAGAAACAGTCATACCACACCCGACACCGCAGTAAGGACAGGTTGTTTCGACATCTTCAGAGCTCAAAAACACAGGACGGTTCATTTATAGCTTTACCCAGACAGATTGGTTTTCAATCTTTGTTTCAAACTTAGAAATTGAAACCGTCTCATCGTCCAAACAAATCCCAGTCTTTAAGCTGTAATGTTGTTTTTGCAACGGAGAAGCCACCATTAACTCTCCTTTTAGGTCACCCACCATACCGCGAGACAACACATTGGCCTGACCAACAGGATCATAGTTACTCAAGGCAAAGACTTCATCCTCAACGTAGAATAAGGCAACCTGCTGACTTTCTATCAATGCCGCTACGCCAGAGTTACTCACTAAATCAGACACTTGACAAACTTTTCTAAACTCATTCATCTCATTATCCCTCTCCATAAGGTTTCAAGATAGGCCAGGTTTGACCGCTTTTATTCATGTCAACTGCATTACAGACTGTATTAATTTGACTTGGCTTCAAGCTTTTCTCGTGCAAAAGTCTCTAAGAAAAGAATTGCGCTTAAAATTTAAGCTGTCCCCATATCCAAAGTTTGGAAGTATCTTTCAAATGGGTATCTGCCGTATAGGATGCGTATTTAATGCCAGCCAGATAGGTTTTCGAAAACTTCTTGGCAACTAGCAGGTCATACTCACTTCCATATTGATCACCACCTTTTTGGGCGCTAAATTGGTGATAGGTACCGGCCAGTTTGAGCCCCATTGCTTTGCCTGAAACGGTTAAATAGTTATCAACTAGCCCATTGGCTGGCGTTCCGCCCACCGGACCAATGAACATATCTGCCCAACCATTAAATAGGTGAACGGTTCCCAGTGGGGTTTGAAAAGAACTCTTGCCATCACCACCCAGGGTTTCTTGTCCAACTAAGAATTTTGCATAACTGGTTTGAAGAGCAATTTCGCCACGAGTATAGGTTCCGCCAATGTTTTTACTATCAGCAAAATCGCTTTGTGAGGCATACTCCAAGTGATAGTGTAGTTTTAGACTCTCTGATATCCCGGTTTTCCCTTTTAATCGGGCACCGATGGTTTGACTATCCGTTTTGGCAGCAAGATCATAATCTAAAAAGTAACCATATCCGGTTACAACCCCAAAGCTCATTGGTTTGGTTTTGAGCTGAACTGCATGGGAAGCCATTTTAAGTTGAACGCCAACGGGATTGCTCACATTAGAGATATAAGCATAATCCATATTGACATTAGGAATCGCCTTCGACTTGGCTGAAAGCCCTGTATAGATTTGTTCCGTTTGACGCCAGCCGACATTCCCTAGAAAGCGGTTGTCGAAAATAACGCGTTGTTTACCCAGTGTCACGCTCGAACTTCCAGTGTTATAACGAAGAAGCGCTTGATTGAGTTGTGTTAAGGATGGGTCAAGTACTACGGCTTTTGCGGTATCGCCACCGGCATCAGGTCCAAGCGGAACGAGAAAGTCCTTTCTGGATCCGATGGCTGCAGTATCTGACATTTCAACAAAGGCACTTAAGCCGTTATAGCTGCCGGTTTTATAGCCGACTAATAGTCGTTCGGTTATTGCTGTTGCATCCTGTTTACCTTCCTGTGTCACGCCTTCATAGCGAGCGCGAAGATTGACAGAGGGGGTTCCACCAGTGATGGCTTCTGCTAGGCCATTGGCATGGGCTACAGAAGTATGGCCAAAACTGGTTAATGCCATAGTTGACGTGACTAAAATGGTTTGAATGTTTGTTAATAAAAGCTTTTTGTTCATTGTGATGGTCTCCTTATATTATTTCTTTCTAAGTTAAGCGATTTCTTTTACTTGAACTGCAATTCCGTTCAATTTATCTTGCTCGGTCGCAGGTCTAATTTGTCCTCGCTCCTGAACAAACAACTGCTCGGCCTTATCATCCACATTCACAAATGAACGGAATCTTTTAGTGAAAGACGGGGTTTCAATGGCTCGCTTCCAGTCACACTCATAAGTTTCACGCAAACGTTTCATTTGATCTTCCAGAGACTCGCCGATACCTAGTGAATCTTGAATCACAACCTCTTGCAAGTAACTTAATCCACCTTCTAAGTTATCCATCCAACTGGCTGTCCTTTGCAAGCGATCAGCCGTTTTGATATAAAACATTAACAACCGATCAACATAACGGAAGACTTCTTCTTGAGTCAGTTTTGTTGCAAATAAATCGGCATGACGGGGCTTCATTCCGCCGTTTCCGCACACATATAAATTCCAACCTTCCTCCGTTGAAATCAAACCGATGTCTTTTGCCTGTGCTTCGGCACATTCACGCGTACACCCCGACACACCCATTTTGATTTTATGGGGTGAGCGAAGCCCCTTATAACGATTTTCCATATCGATCGCCATGGTCACTGAGTCATCTAAACCATAACGACACCAGGTAGAACCCACGCATGATTTAACCGTTCTGAGCGCTTTAGCATAGGCTTGTCCCGACTCAAATCCAGCATCAATCAACTCTTTCCAGATCGCAGGAAGGTCATTCATCTGCGCCCCAAACAACACAATTCTCTGTCCCCCATTAACCTTTGTGTACAGTTTGTATTTGGTCGCTACCTGACCCAGAACGATTAATTTTTGGGGCGTTATCTCGCCGCCCGGTACCCGAGGAATTACAGAGTAAGTCCCGTCTTTTTGCATGTTACCCAAATAATTATCGTTGGTATCCTGCAGTGGGATTTTGTCAGGTTCCAAAGCATAGCTATTCCATAACGAGGCAAAAATATTGCCTGTGGTTTGTTTACAAATATCGCAACCATGCCCACGACCATGCTTTTGGATAAGATTTTCGAAGGTTTTAATGCCTTCCACCTGGCAGATATGAAACAATTCTTGACGGGTATGGCTGAAGTGTTCACAAAGGTCGGTATTAACTTCCACACCACGCTTTTCAAGTTCATTGTTTAAGACATTGGTCACTAATTGAACGCAGCCACCACAACCAGTCCCTGCTTGCGTGGATGCTTTAACATCTGAAACTGTGCAACACCCTGCTTCAGCCGCTTGAATGATGTCGCCTTTAGACACGTCATAACAGGAGCAAATTTGAGCGGTTTCCGGTAAGGCATCAGGGCCAAATAAGTCACTACTTTGACCATCCCGGTTAGGAAGAATTAAGGAATCTGGGTGTTCAGGCAACGTCATATCATTCAGCATTATTTGCAAGAGATTACTAAAATCTTCTGCATCGCCTACCAAAACAGCGCCTAATAATTTTTGGCCATCTGATGAAACTACGATTTTTTTATAGACCTCTTCCGGTCCATTTTCATAGACATAAGACAAGGCACTCTCATCGTTACCATGAGGATCTCCGATGGAACCAACATCGACCCCCATTAACTTCAACTTGGTGCTCATATCCGCACCTTCAAAATTGGCGGGCGTTAAGTTCAATTGATCAACTACCGCTTGAGCCATAGCATAACCTGGTGCAACCAGTCCATAAATCATACCGTTGTGCAGCGCACATTCGCCGATGGCATAAATATTAGGATCTGACGTCAAGCATTGATCATTGATTTCAACACCACCACGAGGCCCAATTGCTAACTCTGCCTGTCTTGCTAAATCGTCACGTGGACGTATACCGGCTGAAAATAAAACAATATCGGTTTCCAGAGATTCCCCATCGGAAAAGACCATTTTATTAAGACATTTTTCTCCTTCTATAATCTCTTGCGTTGCTTTTGAAACATGGACATGCACACCTAGATTCTCAATTTTCCTTTTGAGTAATCCCGCGCCTCCTTCATCCAATTGGACGGGCATTAATCTTGGCGCAAATTCAACCACATGTGTATCCAAACCAAGATCTTTCAGCGCTTTAGCGGCCTCTAACCCCAATAATCCACCGCCAACAACCACACCGGTTTTGCCATTAGCAGCGGCAGATTTAATGGCTTCCAAATCTTCAATGGTGCGATAAACCAAACAGCCATCACGATCATTTCCTGTAATAGGGGGTACAAAAGGATAAGACCCTGCTGCTAAAATCAACTTGTCATACGATACTTTTTGTCCGGATTCGGAGGTAATGGTTTTTTGAGTACGATCAATATCAATAACCTTATCTTGCAAGTACAGTTGAATGTCATTTTCTTCATAGAATCCCGGTTTAACCAAGCTTAAGTCTTCAGCTGTTTTTCCAGAGAAATAGGAGGATAAATAAACTCTGTCATAGGCTTTGCGTGGCTCTTCCCCAAAAACCGTTACCTCAAAGTTTCCAAATACTTCACTGGCGATAAGCTTTTCGAGAAAACTGTGACCCACCATTCCATTACCAATGACAACAATATGCTGTTTCATTTCATTCTCCTAATCTCTAATTCTTGACTACAAGCTTCAATAACCCGGACCGAAAACCAAGGTTTCTCGCATTGAGGAAATATTTTGTTTTTTTTGTAACAGCTCAAATAGCCAAGTGGCGCCGGTGGTATCACCAAATAAAAGCGCTCCAATAACCTGATTGTTTTTTAATACAATTTTCCGATAAATATTTTTTGCTAGGTCTCTAAACACAATCACATCCGTTCCGTTTTCCCCTTTAAAATCTCCAGCAGAAAACAAATTCACCCCGGTAACCTTTAGCATCGTAGAGGTAATGGAACCTTTATAAGACACGTATTGTCCGGCCAATCTCTTCGCCAGCACCTTAGCCTGTTCATACAGTGGCGCAACAAGACCATAGGTTTGACCACGATGTTCATTGCACTCACCTAGCGCGTAAATATTTTCGGCTGAGGTTTCAAGATAATCATTCACCAAAATACCTCGATTAACATCAAGATTGGCTTGCTTGGCTAACTGAATGTTGGGGCGAATGCCTATCGACATGACCACCAGATCGGTTGCAATTTCTGCCCCATCATCTAACCGAATGCCTTCAACCTGTTGTTGCCCTAAAATTTCGGTGGTATTGACGCCTAAACGAAACTTCATTCCAGGTGAATGATTCGAGTCCTGTTCGAGATGGTTCTTTAGCAATTGACTGGATTCTTTATCCATCTGCACATTCATCAGCACTTCGTTTCTATGAATAACGGTGACATCCATCCCCCTTTTTATTAAGCCATGGGCGGCTTCCAACCCTAGTAGCCCCCCACCAATGACAATGGCTTTATTCTTATTCTCGGAAACCGATAGCATATTTTCGACATCACGAATATCTCTAAACGTTACAACACCCGGTAAATCAGCACCGGGTATCTCTAATTTAAAAGGGTTAGAGCCTGTTGCGATAACGAGTTTGTCGTAAAAGTATGTCTCGCCACAAAAGGTTGTGAGAACTTGTCCTACTGAATCAATCGCTGAAACCGTTTTGCCAGTGTGCAAACGTATTCTCTGTTCTTCAAACCAGGCCTCATCATGGGTCATAATATCTGGGATTGTTTTTTCGCCAGCCAATACCGGAGATAACATGATACGGTTGTATCCCCCGACAGGTTCTTTGTTGAATACTTCGATCTCATAGGTATCCGGCGCTTCTTCCAGCAAGTGTTCAAGAAAACGCGTTCCTGCCATTCCTGTCCCGACTAAAATAAGTTTCGGTTTCATAAGATCACCCGTTCCTTAATGATTAACCTTGCGCTGCTTTTCATACAAGAAACGCAACACTTCAGAACGATAATGGTTATAAGTCGGATCATCTGCTAGGGCTAAACGATCTCTTGGCTGAGGTAAATCCACGCTTAATATTTCACCAATACTGGCTGCTGGGCCATTAGTCATCATCACAATGCGATCCGACAGTAAAACCGCTTCATCCACATCGTGCGTAATCATAATGACAGTATTGTTTAACTCCTTCTGGATCTCCATTAAGGAGTCTTGCAAATGCGCTCTGGTTAGTGCATCCAGAGCGCCAAAAGGTTCATCCATTAGCATGATTTTAGGTTGCATCGCCAATGCCCGAGCAATGCCGACACGCTGCTTCATCCCGCCTGAAATTTCATCAGGTCTTTTATGCATGGCATGATCCATATGAACCAGTTTTAAGTTATGTTCAATCCACTCTTTTTTCTCTGATGCGGTTTTGCTTCTTTTAAACACTTGATCAACGGCTAATTCCACATTTTCATATGCTGTTAACCAAGGCAGTAACGAATGGTTTTGAAAGACAACAGCCCTTTCTGGCCCTGGTTCATTGACCTCTCTCCCATCCAACAATACACCGCCTTCAGTGGCTTCATAAAGACCTGCTACAATATTTAATACCGTCGATTTTCCACAACCTGAATGCCCAATCAGGGAAATAAATTCACCTTGTTTTATTTTTAGATCTACTTTTTCTAAGGCTCTAAAAGGTCCTTTAGGGGTTGGAAACTCTATCCCAACATCTGTTAATTCCAAATGAACTTCTGACATTTTCTTTCTCCTACCCCGGTTTATCGTAATGTGACAGACTTATCCCACGACACTGCTTTTTGCAAAATCAACATGCCGCGATCTAAAATAAATCCAACAATCCCAATCATAATGACAGCGACCATAATACGTCCCAGAGAGTTGGAGCTTCCATTTTGAAATTCATCCCATACAAATTTACCCAGGCCTGGGTTTTGAGCCAGCATTTCAGCTGCAATCAACACCATCCAGGCAATCCCTAGTGAAATTCGCAAGCCTGTAAACATCATAGGAATAGAGCACGGTAAAACGATTTTTCTGACATGTGTCCACCAGCTCAAACGTAAAACCTGGCTTACATTTTTCAAGTCCTGAGTAACCGTCGCCACACCAGCTGCAGTATTGATGATCGTCGGCCACAAACAACACAATAAAACCGTAAACATCGAGTTTAGAAAGGCTTTGTCAAATGCAGGATCATCTGTCACATAAACCGCAGATACGACCATAGTAACCAGCGGTAACCAGGCAAGTGGAGAAACAGGCTTAAAGATTTGGATCAAAGGATTGACCGCGGCATAGGCATTGGCACTTAATCCAATGACAATCCCAATTGGAATGGCTATGATAGAGGCCAAAAAAAACCCACTCATCACTGTCACCAAACTTCGACCTATTTGTTCAAAGAACGTTGGTGGCCCAGTGTAATCTCTAATCGTCGGAACATAGCCCGGATCTTTTTCAACTCTTTGCGCATTACGTTCTGCTTGGCGCTCGTAAAACTTTTCTTCTTTTAATGCAGATGCCTCAGCTTCTTCTTGTAAGGAGATAAATTGCTCATAGGTCTGTACTGGACCAGGAAACTGTCCCAGAGAAGTATGAATATTGGAGGATGCTCCTTGCCAAATGAGCAAAAAAACCACCAGGCCTGCTATGGGCAATCCAATCATTTTTGTAATATTATTGATTTGACCTTTTCGGTCTTCACCAATAAGGAGTTTATAAAAAGGCTCAACAAGTGACCATTTTAAAGGGTTCATATAACTTACCTTTATTTCTTAAAAGCAGGTTCATAAAAGAAAGAACCTGCAAACAATTTACTTACAGTTTTTCTTTGCCTTTTAGGCCGATCTTCAGGCTATCAATATATGCATTAGGGGTTGATCCGTCATAAGGTATGCCATCCATAAAATCATCTTGCACACCTCGATAACCATCCGTTGTAAAAACGGCATTATCAAAGTCGGATTTTTTCATCACACCGTCTTCAATTAAGGCCTCAACCGCTTTTTTATAAATATCAGGACGATAGACTTTTTTCGCCATACCCTGATACCAAGTATCCGGCTTATACTCTGAAATCTGTCCCCAACGGCGCATTTGCGTCATATACCAAATGGCATCGGAATAATAGGGATAGGTTGCGTTATAACGGAAGAAAACATTGAAATCCGGTTCGGAGCGCTTGTCTCCTTTTTCATATTCAAACGTCCCTGTCATTGAATTGGCAATGACTTTATAGTCTGCCCCCACATAACTGGATTTAGATAAAATCTTGACCGCTTCTGGACGGTTTTTGTTGTTTTCTTCATCCAGCCATTTAGCGGCTCGAATCATGGCTTTGACGATACGAATAGTTGTATTTGGGTACTGTTTATAAAAATCTTCTCTTAAACCAAAGACTTTTTCTGGGTTGTTTTTTTGAATTGAATTGTCGGAAATAACGGGTACCCCGATGCCCTTGAAAACCGCTTGCTGATTCCACGGCTCTCCGACACAATAGCCTTCAATTGTGCCGGCTTCCATCGTGGAAGGCATTTGTGGCGGGGGCGTCACAGAAAGTAAGACATCTGCATTTAGTGTTCCTGCCGTATCCCCTTTATGCGGCGCATAATAACCCGGTTTAAGCCCTCCTGCTGCTAACCAATAGCGTAGTTCATAGTTATGCGTTGAAACCGGAAAAACCATTCCCATCTTAAATGCTTTGCCAGCATTTTTATAAGACTCCACAACAGGCTTTAATGTAGACGCACTGATTGGATGCTTAGGTTGGCCGTTTTCCATTTCAACATTGGGTTTCATCGCTGCCCACGTTTTATTCGAAACAGTGATTGCATTACCGTTTAAATCCATTGAAATAGGGGTGATGACATTTGATTTGGTGCCATACCCTATAGTTGCGGCAATTGGCTGACCCGCTAGCATATGAGCTCCATCTAGCTGACCATCAATGACTCTGTCCAATAGAACTTTCCAATTCGCCTGGGCCTCTAGCTGAACATAAAGCCCTTCATCTTCAAAAAAACGTTTTTCGTAAGCAACGGCTAAGGGCGCCATATCCGTTAATTTAATAAAGCCAAATTTCAAATCTTCTTTTTCTGGATAGCCTAATTCTGCATAGACAGGAGAGCTGATAATACTGGCAGAAATTGCCAGCGCTACTATAGATTTTTTAAATAAATTTCTTCGATTTGATTCCAACATAACCCAACCTCACAAAATAAACAAAAGACAAAAAAAAACGCCCACACGGACTTCTTTACATAAAAAGCCTGTGTGAGCGTCATTACTCTAAATTCAATTTTTACTAAATCAAGCTATAATCACGCCAAACACCTTATATTCTTATAATTCAACGATATACTAAATATACATCTTTTTAAAATCAATCTAAAAACACCAATACCGAACAAACAAGCACCAATAAAGTGCTATCTAGCACCAGTACAGCTAATCCGCTTTTAAAACTTTTTCAGCAACCGTTATTATCTTTTCGCCTTGTGACATAGCCAGTTGTTGCATTTTTTGATGTGCAACCTCCTCTGATAACTTGAAGTGCTTCATCAGTTTTGCCTTTGCTCGTTGTAGAATTTTCTGCTCGTTCAACGCTTGTCTCGTCAACGCAAGCTCTTCTTGCGTTTTTTTTAACTCTCCTCCCTGCTGCTTAAGCTTTTCAATCAATAGAGACTTTGCACTAAGAGACACATCAAGCTTTACATCGGGTTCTGTAATATGGTTATCAAAAAAAATCTCATCCTTATTTAAAAGCTTCTCCGCTTGAGTTAATTTAATTACACAAGTTTTCATAACCAACTGCATTAAAGACTCTTCAAGGTTTTGAATGATGTCAATGTGAGCAGTACTCGCCTCAAACCACTTGCGAGCCACCAACACCCCAAAAAGACTTGGGTCTAGTACACTCTCTCTAGATTGAAAAAAAGCCTTATCTTGACTTAAAGTCTTTAAACCTTCTAAAAGATGTTGAGGCAAATAGTCCTTGGCTGCTATTAAATTATAATCTTGCATTTGTATAACGCTGCTCAACTGACTGACAAGTACTTCATCATTAAACAATTTTGCCGCCTTAATGTAAGTACCCAATGCACGCTCTTGGCCTGCCAATTCTTTTGCATTCAAAATATAAATTAACGATACCATTAATTTTGAGACATCAGGCTCTTGCGGTAACTCTGTCATTTCCACCACTATATCGATAAAACTTTTAATAACTTGACTAAAGAAAGAAGTTGCCTGAGCAGGAGAAATTGATTGACTATCAACATCTCTACGCACATCAAATAAAACCGAATTCATCAAATTTAAAGACTTAGCAATACTAATAAAAATGCCACTTTGAACTGCTTTACCTTGTGAATTATCCAACCACTGTTCGATTAATGAATCAAATACTCGCCTTTCCTCACAAAAAAGCGCACGATATTTTGTATAGTCAACTTTCTCATCCACTTCCCCTAAAACCAAGTGCAATGCAGACGCCCCTCTTTCCAGCTGCAAAAAATAAATCATTTTTCTTAACTTGCCTACTAATTGAGAAGTCTCATAAAGACTTTCCATCCCTTGAACTTCAGCTTGAACAGAAGCCTTTAGAAGTTGCGCGATTTTTTTCACATCCGACATCAATTCACCTAAAAAAGTCTAAATTTTTACAAAAAAACGAAGTTATTTGATCTTACCTGTAAACAAAAGGGATTCATATGGCAGAACCTGAATTTACTAAACTCTTTTTTGATACAACTGGGGTTTGATGGCGTTATCTATTCCTTCTACCCGAAAACATTACACAAATCACCGGAGATACAACCCATTTTGCAATATTCAGATCGATTTGCGCCGTTTGTTCGCCACTACATTGAACAGGACTATGGCAATCGTGATTTTGTAATACGACTCGCCTTTAAAGGTCATAAGCGTTGTATTGATTGGTGGGTAGAAATAAATAATGGCAATGTCTGGTAAGGCCTGACTTTACTAGACACTTTTTTTATTATCAAAATACCACTTTTCATATTTAACAAGTGAATACGTTCATAATAAAATGACTAAACATCTCTAGGGGTTTTGTGGCGATTCAGTTGTTTGCTGGCACCAATCGAAGCCAGCCTTCATCAAGGATTCGTTGTTTAACGGGCTTTGTGCAAAAAATTTGATTTTCGGGTGGTTTAAACTGATTTTTTAGATTAAACAGCCCCAAGAGCACATCTATGTGTCGGCAGTACTGGTTGGTTTGGCAAAGAAAAAACATAGCAATAACTGCCAAACTACGCACATAACTCTCCCCCATCAATTGTGAGTATTGAACCAGTAGTATATTTGTTTTTCATTAAGTACATGTAACCTTCTGCTGCTTCTAAATTAGAACCTAAACGTCTTAATGGAACATTACTGCCAAGATCTGAAATTGCACTGTACCGTGCCAAATCGTTAGGAAATCGTTCGATGAAGCCCGGCGAAACTGCATTTACACGAATAGGAGCTAATTCAACAGCCAATGATTTAACTAATGATTCAATAGCACCGTTGATTGCTGCCGTTCCTGAAAATCCGACATACCCTCTAGAAGCCGCAATACCCGAAGTTAAAATAATACCTTCTGAAACAGAATTGCTACGAATCGCGTGTAAAGCCAAAAAATATTGCCCCCAATATTTAGCCTCAAACGCCGATTTATGATTACAGATTTCAGTATCTACAAACTGTTGCGAAATATGAGTAGGCTTAATGGTTGAGATTAAGTGATCAATAACCCCCAACTCTTTAAAAAAGCCAATTACCTCTTCTTCAATACTCGCATCGAGTTTATAAATAGTGATAGGCTGTTCAATTTCATCGCTAGCTAATTTTAGTTTTGCTGATGAACGAGATGCAATTGTGACATTAGCTCCTGCTTGAGTAGCTTTCTTAGCTAGTGCTAAACCAATCCCTGAACTACCACCGACAATTACTATATTCTTCCCTTTCACTACTGACTCCGTGGTGTTGTATGTGGTCAAGTTTTTTTGGCCACATCCTTAGAGCAATTATCCTGATCAATCTTAGCGATTATCAGGCATTCCACTGGCTTTATTAAATTCTTGTGCTGCATTGGTTCGAGTTTGCATTTCATCTTCCATGGTTCTTGAGCCGTTTAACCATCCATAGAAAAAAGCTTCTAAATTTGCACGATGTTGTTTCTTTACTATAGCCAACTCTGCTAACGTTTCTTCTCTCGAAATACCTATCTTTTCATTCAACTGAATCGCGACATCGGATAATGATCTTATACCTGCATTAACAGAACTTTCTGCTCGTTGTAAGCCTTCTGGTACTGCAAGCTCTTCATTATTAATCTCTAAATGAGCAGACATTAAGCTAACAGAAACCTCGTCGACCCGCAAGCGAGTTTTAAGATCGCTGTCACTTTGAATCATCTCTTTATCGCCATAACGAGAAGCCCCTGATATATAGGCTTCTATGCCTTGACGTTGCTCTGGAGATTTGGCATTTTTTAAACGCTCATTTAATTGGTCAATATAAGTTTGGGTTTCAGGAAGTAGGTCTTCATAAGGTTTAGGACCTTCTAAATAAATATAGCGCGGCTCAGTATCAAGCCATGCTTTGTAAAACTCCACGGGATCGGTTTTCAAAGCATATTTTTCTTTGCGCTGTGCATCTACAGATTCAGACGATAAACTCACCAAGTCAGCTTGCTGAGGTTGAGTAATTTTGCTATTTTGAGTTGAAATCGCCACTTTAGAATTCTGGCCTGCAACATCATAGGAAGAGGTTGCCGCATTCGCTGATGAAATAACCATAATATATTCTCCATGTTAACCATAAGGCTAGTCGAGCAAGTTAAATGTCCATGAATTTGCTTTGCCTTATATGGTATTTACTACCATTAAGTTGATAAAACCCTAGCAATCAGGCTTTTTTGATCGCTTCATTAGGGGAATCTAAAAGAACACAAGAGTGCCACAGATTATTCACTTACTTATGTTAGTTTCGATAATCAAAATTAATCCCTTTTGACTTCAAATCTGTAATGACCTGAATAATTTCTTCACCATTAATTCTTACCTCATTGAAATGCCACGCTATTTCTCTTGAGCACATTTCATAATCTTCAAGCCGTGAACCAGTCGTAATAAAACATAAGTCTTCACTCGTATTAGCATCGACAATCACCCCCATATCAATTAATGCTGGAATGGATATGCTTGCCTTTTTATGCAAAAGGTTATCTTCTACTGATGGGCTCTGGTTTTGATATAGAAGCGCATTCTCAATTAACTCATCTCTCTCGCAGATAGATACTTTGGTAACGACATGGTAACTATTTGGCAGGCCTGCATCCAAGCTAAAATCAAGTGTTAAGAACATATCCTGTTCTTCAGGTATCGTTTCAAAAAAAATCTTTCCATAATCCCCACTCAGACCTGTATTACGCATCCATTGGTCTGAAAAACTGAAAGAGGACTGGTTACCAAACCAGTTTTCATATGGAAACGTCGTCCCATCAATAATTGATGTTTCTGCTTCATTCTCAACAACATCTCTTGTCGATGATGAAACCCCTTCTAAATACATATTTTTCGAAATGGAAATGTCTGGCTTGTAACAGCATGATGATAGTAAGGTCATCATCATGCCCAATAAAATCACACTTTGTCTATTCACCAACCTACCCAACTTTAACTAAAGCCTTTCAATTTTAAGCAATGAAATTTAGCTTTAAGTGTGTTCGCCATTGATCCAAATTCATATTTCATTTCAACCTAAGCTCCATTTGTGCGGCCTTTAAAATATTTTTCATCAAAATTAAGAAGCGATAGCTAAATTTATATCATATAAACTTGGGGAATAACGATGCCTTTTATATAGGAATTCCTACTCATAATGTTTGCAGAAATTGGTTTGGTTTATTTAAAATGTAGAGCATCCACTTTTAACCACCACCAAAACTTCAATATTTATGAATAACAAACCTAAGATTAACCAGATTACATTTGGAGAGGCCTTTTCTAGTTTGTGCGATAAGGTTGAACAACTGGGGTTTGATGGCGTTACCTATTCCTTCTACCCGAAAACATTACACAAATCACCGGAGATACAACCCATTTTGCAATATTCAGATCGATTTGCGCCGTTTGTTCGCCACTATATCGAGCAAGACTATGGCAATCGTGACTTTGTGATTCGCCTGGCCTTTAAAGGCCATAAGCGTTGTATTGATTGGTGGGTAGAAATAAATAATGGCAATGTCAGACCTGATGAGTTAGAAGTGACAATAGATGGTCGAGATAATTTTGGTATCCAAAATGGAATTACCATTCCGATTCTGAGAGGACCCTATGCAATTGCGGGCATTTCTGTAATTACATTTAATCCAAGCCAATCCTATTTTGAGCAACTCAAATCAGAAAAATTGGATGAGCTTATCAATTGTGCAAGTGATTATCACTTTGCCTTAATGACGGGTGATGACGGTATTTACGCTTTTGTATCCAATGTAATGGCATGCCTGAGTGAATCACAAAAATTGGTGATTCAACACCTACTCAGAAATCAACCGATGAAGGCCATTACAGTATGGAATCCTGAGATAAGCGTTAAAAATGCCGAACGAATTTTGAGAGCTATCAAGAAAGAGTTGGGCGATATCTCTACCAATCAATTGATGTATTTGCTTGGAAGAATGGATGCAAAAAAATCTCTAAAATTTTAGTTGCGATTCAGAGTATGAAAATACTTTAAAAATAGTCCTGTTTAAGTTGACCAGAACATTCTCCCTGGCATCAATAGAAAACTGAGAATTAAGAAAGAAAACTGTCAGACAATGACTAAAACCTGGCGTTTGCAAATAATCTCTAGAATCAAAAAATAAAACCTAAAGACTAAACTTACCTTCGAAAGTTTGTAGCTCTTTCATCGTTTGAATTATTTCAGGAGAAATACTATTAGGTTCAAAAACTGCTTCCGCTATCGCAGGAACATCTTCACTTTTAATTCTTGTAGCAGAATTTGGATCAAGAGCTTCATTTGCTTTTCCTAAAGCAGCAGAAACGACAAAATCAGATATTGACACACCTTCAATAGCAGCTGCCAGGGATAAAATCTCTGTTTCTTGATCACTTAACTGAAAATCTAATTTAGTCATAGAAAGCCCCTTTTTTGAAATACATATATTGCAGTATCGAACGATATTCAATGAGTACTTTCAGGTTTACATTGTTGATATCGGTCTTGCACTAATAGCTGGTAGGTTATTACTACATTTTAACGATTATTAGACTGCAAGGTTGATAGTTTTTTTGAAACAACCACAAAAATAGCTCAGTAGATTTTTTATTGTTATCAGCTTTTTCAGCAGAGAAGCTGAATTGATGGGCGCTGCTGGGTTCTTCTAAGAAAAAGGCCATCATCGGTATGAGGTTAAGAGGAAAGATAATTAGGGCTCTGCTGCCATTATTTGAACGATTAACTACTTAATTTTTTTCGATGGAATCTCATTAAACAAGTCTTGTTCTCGAACGCCAAGCGCTTTGGCTAAATAAGAAACTTCATAATCAGTTACACGTCGAACCTTAGACTCAATTTTGGCTAAAGTGCCGCGAGATATATCCCAGCCAACCAAATTGCACTTTGCAGTTAATTGCTCCTGAGTTAATCCTTTACTTATCCGCAGTGTTTTTATTGCGTATCCAACTAAGTTCATTTATCGCTCCGATATCAGAGCTTGATATTGCCTTATAACTCGGCTAATATTGCTCCGATATCAGAGCAATAGTATTTTAAGTTTATTCTCGTAATGAGCCACTTACGCTATTTCTGGTTGCGAGCTGCTAAAAATAGCAATTGCCTTAGCTGTTGAATTAGCCGCTGTTTACATCAAAATATTTCAAAACTGATGAAATAATCATTTTTAACTTCATCGACATGATGACAAGTTGGAATTTAATAGAGGAAAAAACATGAAGAAAATAATTGGACTAATTATGGTTGCTATATCAATTTCTTTCGCTGGCTGTGCTGGCAATGAAACTAAGCCAGTCGTAAAAAAAGAATTTGATGCGAATGTCCCAGCTTTTAAACTTGCTCTGCCTAGTGAAAGTAAAATCAAGCAAGGTGACGTAACCATAATGGTTGAACCAATTGGAAAACCTACAGTTGTGTATCAGAAATATTATGAGCCTGCTAGTGCAGTTATTAACTTTAAGGGGAAGGATTACGTAAACATTGTCACAACGCCTACTCTGGCTTTATCCGACGGTAAAGATTTTTCTAGTAATGATGTTAAATTCAGAATGACCATATTTAATAATAGCCAAAGTGTATTACGAATGAAAAGCTCTGTATTAACAAGTGACATTGACGGAAAAACCAATTCTCTTAATACTAATGGCTCTAATCAAGAATTTTCGGCTGCCATCATTACTCCAGGAAAACAAAAGTCCTATGATTTGAGCGTATTAGATTTTAGTGACTTTGATAATAATGCCAAAACGGAAGGCAACATTTCAATTGCTCTTTACGAATTAAGAGTAGGTGATAAATCTTATAACTATGAATGGTTATACAGTTATAAAAATAAAAATATTAAAATAAAAGCATTCCCAAGAAAAGAAGAAGGTGGTTATATTGATTCCCATTCTGGTCTAGCAGGGAAAACCGTTTATTCCTTAACGTATTAATAATCCATGGCTCTGCACGGTTAACAGTGCAGAACCAATTTTTCAGACCTTAACATGGAGTATGACCAAAAACGGTTATTCATTCTCCCAACTCGCTATCTAAAGGGGTTGCCAAAAGATCAGCATGACAGTTATAAGGATTAAGCCCCTCAAGAAGCTGTTCTTCTGAGTACGGTAGGTTAATCGCAATGGGAGGTGTTACTTTTTTAATCGTAAATCCATCCTCAAAGACCTCTACAGTTACTGGGGTATTTTCTAAAAAGTGTGGAATATCTTTCATAGGACCAGAAATCTTTAAGCCAAGCCCACTCCCCCATTTTTGAATTTTCGCGTCTATTTTTAAACTCATCACAATATCCTTGTTGAAGTATCGTCTTTTTACAAAATCTTTCAAAAACTAATGAAAATCAAAACGATAAATTGATTCTGATAATTCTATCACTAACCTCTGTTTTCTCATAAATACATCGATCACTGATTGTTTTGCTATTCACTGTATATTGATTGCTATAATGCAATTTAGCCCAAAATTTCATAATAAATTGACTTAATCATATTACGATAAGCTGTCCCATCATGCCTCTATCTTCATGCTCCAATATATGGCAATGGAACATATAAGGCGCTGTGGCATCTGTTGTATAGTCTGTAAAACGAATCATAAAACGAACACTATCTCCTGCACCTACTTGAACCGTATCTTTAGGACCTTTTTCATAGGCTGCCACTTGATTGAATTCCCCATTTCGATCTAATAAGTAAAACGAAGCACCATGTACATGAAAATTATGATTCATTCCCGTTCTATTGTTAACTTTCCAAATCTCCCATGTGTTAATTGGTACACGCTCATCAATTCGATTCATGTCCATAGCTTGACCATTGATCGTAAACAACTCAGATTGGTTATTATTCATACCACCCATCATACCTCCCATGTTTAACTCAAAGGTGCGAGTCTTTGCTGCATCTGCTTCAGAAGGGTGCTCTCGACTAGCCAGTATTTCAGGTAATATTCCAGGCTGATCGTTAGGGGTTGTAATGGACATTTCTAAAATTGGCTTGTTGGCATTGTTAGCGTCAACTAATGACAGTTGCTGTCCCGTTCTGCCACTAAGATCGGTGACTAATTCAATACGCTCTCCTGGGCTTAAACTAATCTGTGACAGGGTTTGCGGGGTTTCTAGTAGTCCGCCATCCGTCGATATTTGTTGAAAATCATGACCATCAGAAAATTTAAGCTCATAAAAGCGAGCATTGGAACCATTGAGAACACGAAAACGCACAAGCTGAGCTGGTAATTCAGTGGTGGCATTAATGACACCATTAGTTAAATATGTTCCTCCTGTCATACCATTCATTCCGTCCATAGCACTCGGGAGATAACTCAATTGTCCATCTGCTGTAAAATATCGGTCTTGGACAATCAGAGGAATGTCATCCTCGCCCCAGGTGGATGGCAGCCCTAACGTGTTGATATGGTCATCTTCTACGATCAATAAACCAGCAAGGCCTTGATATACTTGACGACCTGTTTCACCTTCTTGATGAGGGTGAAACCAATTAGTGGCCGCTTCCTGTTTGACTTGATATTGAGCCTGCCACGTTTCTCCTGGTTGAATAAGCTGGTGAGGGCCACCATCCATTTCCCCAGGCAAGTGCATACCATGCCAATGAAGTGTAGAAGACTCTGAAAGATTATTAGTTACGTTGAGAGAAATGTTATCTCCATTACGTACTTTTATTGCAGGCCCTAAAAAATCTCCGTTAATTCCGTATGTATCAGTGGTTTTATCTGTCAAGAATTGGCGAGTCCCTTTTTGTAATTTGAGGTCAAAACTTGTTCCTGTCATTAGTTCAGGAATTGGTAATATTGAACTACTCGGCTCTAGTGATAAAGTTGAACTCAAATTCCGCCTTGATCCAAGATGATCCATACTGGAGTTGCAGTGGGTTAACAATGGGGTTAAACCGAGTAAAGGTAACGTTAAAAAAGTCCGTCGTTTCATTTGATATCCACCCTTCGAGTTTGTGCAAAATAATTCTATAAGTTTGAGTGCCTAATACTGTCACAGGGCTAATGGTTTTGGATTTTTTGTTGAAGATAATATCTTTATGCTGATGCTTTTAATTAAGTCCACCGCGTTCAATCCATATTTTGTATGTTTCATCAGGCCAAAAACTTTGAAAGTATGAAATGATTTGCTTTCTTTCTTTAGGCGATAGCGAGTTATTAAACGCCGGCATAACGCCACCAAGTGGAACTCCGCCACGGATAATAGTTCTTTCTAGCACATTCATTGAATGATGCCATGCATGCGCTGTTCCATTTAATGGCGGAGCCGGATAATGGCCATTTACTTTTTTCTTCCAATTTTTTACTAATCCTTGAGCATATTCTCCATGACAATTAGCGCACTTTTGTTTAAAGAGAAGTCTCCCTGCTTTGACATCACTGTTCGAATACCAGCGCGACATATCCTGAGCAGAGGCTGAACTTGAAATACATATTAAAAAAATAGGTACAAAAAAAAGTTTGCACCAGAAAATTTGATCTTTGGAGAAACCTGGAACAATGGACAAAAACTTCATGTAAAACCCTTTCAAATTAAAATTTAAAATCATACTCTCATCATTTTTTACACCTAAAGTTGAAAGTGTTCAGGTCAATCATCACCTGCTTCCTAACTAGGATAGCTAGACATAAAACAATGCATAAACACCAAATAAAAGTCTTTTCCCCTATCACAACACGGATACTGGTTCTGTCTACTGAGTTAATGATTCGAAAGCAAAAAACTGATCCATTAAAGCAACAAACACCATCACCAGAAACGTAGTTTGCCTAGGTGGCGACTAAAACAAACACCGTTAGAGGGAAATGTAACCAAATTGGTGAACCTTACTTTATAAGCTTGAAGTTTGTTCATTTCTAACTACTTTTTGACCCCAACTTAATTACTTTCAACCGCAACGCATTCGTAATCACACTGACCGAAGACATTGACATGGCAGCAGCAGCGAATATTGGCGATAAAAGTATGCCCGCAAACGGATACAAAATCCCTGCTGCAATTGGGATACCTGCAAAATTGTATACGAAAGCGAAAAACAGGTTTTGCCTAATATTACGCATAGTTGCAAGAGATAAGTGACGCGCCTCAACAATACCCATTAAATCACCTCGAAGCAGAGTTATACCAGCACTTTCCATGGCGACATCAGTCCCAGTACCCATAGCAATACCGACATCTGCAGTTGCTAGAGCCGGCGCATCGTTTACACCATCACCAGCCATAACCACAATTCTTCCTTCAGTTTTTAATCGCTGAACAATTTTGCTCTTGTTTTCTGGCAGAACTTCCGCCTCGACCTCATCAATATGCAGTTTACGAGCCACTGCTTCAGCTGAAGTTTTATTATCGCCCGTAAGCATAACCACTCGAATACCTTCATTTTGGAGAGATAAAATAGCCTCTTGCGTGGTTTCCTTGATAGGATCAGCAATGACAATCAACCCAGCAATTTTGCCATTAATAGCGGTAAAAATCACTGTCGCCCCTTCCATTCGAAACTGGTTAGCATCCCCCTCATAGGTCGCTGTATCAATACCTTCTGATTCCATCAGAATCCGGTTACCGACTAATACTTTTTGACCATCAATTTTGCCAGAAACCCCTTTACCGCTAGGTGAATCAAAATCTTGAGCATCTGACAGACTCAAATTCATAGCTTTGGCTTTATCTAGAATAGCGTGTGCCAATGGGTGCTCACTACCTATTTCTAAACTAGCAACAACCCGCATCAGTTCTTCCTTGTTGAATCCCTCTGCAGGAACAATTCTGGTGACCTGAGGTTTACCTTCCGTTAGCGTGCCCGTTTTGTCCACCACCACCGTATCTACCTGTTCAATACGCTCTAGGGCTTCTGCATCTCGGATCAATATACCGCTTTGAGCGCCACGTCCCACACCCACCATTATTGACATCGGTGTCGCTAACCCTAATGCACAGGGGCAGGCAATAATCAATACGCTCACCGCTGCGATCAGACCGAACGCCATGGCGGGGGATGGACCAACAAACGACCATACTATAAAGGCTATCACGGCAACCAAGATCACAATAGGAACAAACCAGCCAGCCACTTTATCAGCTAACCCCTGAATTGGAGCTCGACTGCGCTGGGCACTAGCCACCATTTGAACAATCTGAGACAACATAGTATCTCGACCAATCTTATCGGTACGCATGATAAAGCTACCTTGTTGATTGATACTGCCGCCAATGACCTGATCTCCTGTTTGCTTGTTTACAGCTAAAGGCTCACCGGTTACCAAGGACTCATCCACATAAGAGTGCCCCTCAAGCAATTCACCATCCAGCGGCACCTTATCCCCAGGGCGGACCCGCAGGCGATCTCCAACCTCAACTTGATCTAATGAAACTTCAGACTCACTGCCTTCATCATCGAGTTTTCTGGCGGTTGCGGGGGCCAAATCCATCAAGGCTTTTATCGCTCCAGAGGTTTTTTCACGCGCTCGTAACTCGAGCACCTGCCCAAGCAAAACCAATACGACAATGACTGCTGCTGCTTCGAAATATACCGAAACCGAACCATCTTTTTGCTGAAAAGCAACAGGGAAAACTTGAGGTGCTAACGTAGCCACAAGGCTGTATATCAAGGCGACCCCCGTACCCATTGCAATTAAGGTAAACATATTCAGGTTATGATTAACGATGGACTTCCAACCCCTGACAAAAAAAGGCCATCCAGCCCAAACGACCACTGGCGTGGCCAATACCAATTGAATCCAGTTAGACATTTGCGCAGGAAACCTCTCAGCCAACCCCGAAAAGTGACCGCCCATTTCAAGTATTAGCACTGGCAAGGTCAAAACTAAGCCAATCCAGAATCGACGGGTCATGTCTCTGAGCTCTTCGGAGGCTCCTTCTATTATATTGACTTCCTCTGGCTCCAAAGCCATTCCGCAAATAGGACAATCGCCTGGGCCTTCTTGACGAATTTCTGGATGCATCGGACAGGTATAAATCGTACCTGGCGCGACAGAGTTTTGAGTTTCTTGTTTGTCGCTAAGATAATGCTCTGGATGCTTGTTGAATTTGGATTTACACCCAGCAGAGCAAAAATACCATGTTTTACCCTCATACATACTTTGATGGTTAGCTGTATTCGGGTCTACTGACATGCCACATACCGGATCCTTAGCAGCCTGCCCTTCATGACTATCATGTTTGCAATGTTCGTGTTGATGCTCAGTCATGGTGCTCCCCTGCTTTATTTGTTGTCCAATCGGAAAATGCAATAAAGTAAATAAAAATAATGTTAACCAGGGGAATCCATATCAATACACTGACCCAACCTGGATAGCCTATCCGCTGGCAAATTCGCCAAAAGGGAATAATAATCACGGCAAAAACCACAAGCATCCACACCCCGTGCCCGCCAAAGAAAGTGTTGTTAAAAACAGTATCTATCATCATAATTTGTTACCTCGCTTTCAATAAAAGTTATTAATGATGGTGCGAATGAAGCTTCTGACCAGATCGCACGGTTGTTTTGATTCTTTTTCAGAAAAACCTGTTCAATAATCGCAATTATGACAGCTGAAGTTTTTGTTACACCTGGACAGTCCAACCATCTATTTAAACCCATCGCGCTCGAGCCAAGCATTGTAGATTTTATCTGACCAAAGACTTTGAAAATACGCAATTGCTGCTAGTTGTTCAGACTGACTTAGTTTCCCTTTAAACCCTGGCATTGTTCCTCCTAACGGAACCCCTCCGTTTTGTATTGTTCTTAAAAGGTTTGATAAAGAATGGTGCCATGCATGAGCTGTTCCGTTTAAAGGAGGAGCTGGATTACCGCCATCTGCTAAAATTTGCTTCCAGTCATCAACCTGCCCTTGAGCTTGCTTGCCATGGCAAACCGCACAATTTTGCATAAATACGTTTTGTCCTAATTTCACATGTTCGCTGGAATACCATCTTTCAGGAGGATCAACCTGTTCTACCTTCTTATTTGAGCATGCCATCAGTAGCAACAGTGGTGGAATAATTAGTAAAAATTTCATTTTCTTTTCCTATTTAAATAATCAGGCTTAAAAGTGAGCAAGCCCGATATAAACATCATTTAAAGTGTTCAATTAAAACCAAAATCTTAAGCCAGCCACAAGGCTTGCTTCAGATGAACTTCCACCTTCGGATTTAGTATAGTCGGCTGTTTTTCCATAACTTTGGTTAAACTTTAGGCCGATATAGGGCGCAAATTTTCGGGAGAACTCATAACGTAAACGCAAACCCAATTCAGTCGATGACACTCCAGACCCAATTGCCATAGATTCATCATCAGAGGCATACGCACTTAATTTTAGGCTTGGGGTTAATATCAACTTTTGGGTAAACAACGCTTCATATTCAGTATCGAGCCTAAAGCCCATATTTTTATCGTTTGCCAGTATGACTGCATTGGTTTCAAAGAAATAAGGGGCAAGCCCTTGTAAACCAATGACACCCCATGTTTTGCTTTCTTCAGGAGTCGTGTCATAACCTAGCCCCATTTGAATATCCCAAAATTTTTCAATGGGGCGACTGTAAAGAAGCTGATTTTCGGTTTCTGTTTGACCATGAACAATCTCCCCTTCTGTTTTAAGATAAAATTTATGCCAATCTTTGCCTACCCAGGCTATCGCGTCCCAAGAGACTGGGTTATTCGATTGATTACTGATTTCCATCTGATCCATTAATAAGTAAGTTAATAAAGGGTCTCTCTCTCCAGTTGCATAAACCTGTGAAGTAACCAGGATTGATGAGACAAAAATGGCCTTAAAATATTTTTTGACTGAATTTTTCATTTTATTTCTCCTAGAAATTGAGTTTGACTACCGGATTTGTACACGTCGAAACATTCCCAACATGTGATAAAGCATGTGGCAGTGATAAGCCCAGTCTCCTCGAGCATCCATGGTCACTCGATAACTTATTTTTGCACCTGGTTGTACAACGATGGTGTGTTTTCTAGGTATATGATTTTCATCTCCTGTTTCTAAATCACTCCATACTCCATGTAAATGCATGGGGTGATTCATCATAGTGTCATTAATAAAGGTAACGCGTATGCGCTCGCCGTAGTTAAACTTCAATGGTGGCGCTTCATCAAAAGGAATACCGTCAATAGACCACATATAACGCTCCATATTACCCGTTAAGTGCAATAACAATTCCTTAGTAGGCTTTGGGGCATGGCGAGTTGGATAAAGATTTTTTAAATCGGCATAGGTTAAAACCTTGCGCCCATTATTGCGTAGGCCAACACCCGGGTCGTCTAAACGATATTTTGCACCAGTAGCACGCATGTCGATTTGAGGGCCTTCTTTTTTAGGCACCTCAATAAGAGGCAGTTTTGGATTCATATCCATTGGAATTTGCATTTCATCCAAATTGACATTCATACTCGACATATTGCGAGCATGTTTTGAATGACTGTCATCCCTAACTTCCTGACCACGGTGATCCATGCCTCCCATTGACATGCGGCTAGACATAGCTTGATTGCTGTGATTCATTCCAGGCATTGAGTGATCCATCCCCATATCGGTCATACTTAAAATTGGTAATGGATCCATTGCTGGAGTAGCCGCTATTTTTGAGGCATCAGAAGTGATTGATCCGATTGCATAACCAGAACGGTCAATAGCTTGAGCATAAATTGCATATGATTGTTTATTGGTATCTGCTTCCACTATAACATCGTAAGTCTCTGCAACACCGATACGAAATTCATCTACCACAATCGGTTGGATTAGATTACCATCCGCTGCAACAACCGTCATTTTCAGTCCAGGGATACGAACATCAAAGAAAGTCATAGCAGAGCTGTTAATAACGCGTAACCGGACTTTTTTACCTGACTCAACCACTGCTCTCCAATGAGCATTTGGCGATAGACCATTCATTAAATATGTATAGGTTGCACCAGAAATATCTGACAAATCACGATCTGACATTTTCATATTGTTCCACATAGATCGATCTGACCATGCTTTTGAAAACCCTTTTTCTTTCACTTCGCTAAAAAAATCACTGACAGTTCTCTTGTTATAGTTGTAATAGCTCCCCATTTTTTTAAGATTAGCGTAAAGTTGCTCTGGATCTGTATCAGACCAATCTGATAATTGAATAACATGGTCATAATCGGCGTGAACATGCCTAGGTTCTTCTTTTTTCGGCAACACGACAATTGCCCCATACAGTCCCGTTTGCTCTTGAAAGGCAGAGTGACTGTGGTACCAATAAGTGCCACTTTGCATTAAAGTAAATCGATAGGTATAGGTTTCACCCGGCTTAATGCCATCAAAACTAAAACCTGGCACACCATCCATGTTGGAGGGCAAAACAATACCGTGCCAGTGAATTGAGCTATCGACAGACAGTTCATTTTTAACCCGCAACGTCACTGTTTCGCCTTCTCTCCAAACTAGGGTCGGCGCAGGTAATGAACCATTCACCAATGTTGCCATTTTGGGAGAGCCTGTCACATTGACCATTTTTTCTGAAATGGTTAAATCAAACTCGGTTCCTGACAATACAGGCTGTTTTGGATTATCGGTTCTGGAATCGTGAGAATGTGTATCCTTATATGCCAAAGCACTAGGTATATGTGAAGCAACTGCCGCTGCAATAGAGGTTAAAGCAAGTCCGCGTACAAATTGACGGCGGCTAATGGTTTTTTGTGTATTTTTAGTAGAATAAGTCATCTCTAACTCCTTAAAAAAATAATCAATAACGGGATTAATTTTTAAGGCGAAAGCGCTAAATCAACAGAATGGCTACTTTTTTCTAGAAAGAGGTAAGCTCAGCCAGCATCTATTTGAACGCTTTTCGCCCGAGTTAGATGGAAGGTGGCGGAGTTTCTGGCTGGGAATTAGAGTATTGAACTAGAATGGTTAGATTCGGTTTTAAAAAGCCTCCCACTAACACTTCTGTAATACTCATCTCTTTTTGTGGATAAAATGCAGTTGTTGCGTGAATAGAGCTACACATCAAGTCATGACAATTTGAATTCTGATCACATTCACTGCAATCTATCATCGAATGGATTTTAGAGTTTTGCCCTGCGCCATCAGATGAATGGATATTATTCTTGTCCATGACTTGGTGCATAAATTGCATTTTGATTTTGTCAGCTTGGTTTAAATTAGACATATCCATCCCCGCATACGCAGTTGTTGCGAAGCTTTGAAGAATAAAAATGACTAAAAATAAACGTTTTAACATTTAGGGCGCTTCCTAAGGTTTATTGCCGCTCTAGGTAACAGTAATACAATGAATGTATTTCATCTTACTCCATTAATGACAGCAAATGCAATGAATTATAAAAATAAAAATATTAAAATAAAAGCATTCCCAAGAAAAGAAGAAGGTGGTTATATTGATTCCCATTCTGGTCTAGCAGGGAAAACCGTTTATTCCTTAACGTATTAATAATCCATGGTTCTGCACGGTTAACAGTGCAGAGCCAATTTTTCAGACCTTAACATGGAGTATGACCAAAAACGGTTATTCATTCAACCACTCGCTATCTAATGGGGTTGCCAAAAGATCAGCATGAGCGGTATAAGGGTTAAGCCCCTCAAGAAGTTGTTCTTCTGAGTACGGTAGGTTAATCGCAATGGGAGGTGTTACTTTTTTAATCGTAAATCCATCCTCAAAGACCTCTACAGTTACTGGGGTATTTTCAAAAAAGTGTGGAATATCTTTCATAGGACCAGAAATCTTTAAGCCAAGCCCACTCCCCCATTTTTGAATTTTCGCGTCTATTTTTAAACTCATCACAATATCCTTGTTGAAGTATCGTCTTTTTACAAAATCTTTCAAAAACTAATGAAAATCAAAACGATAAATTGATTCTGATAATTCTATCACCAACCTCTGCTTTCTCATAAATACATCAATCACTACACCTGGATGCCCATCTGCGATTCTGAGTAAAACTCGAACCAACACCTGTTTATAGGTCGAGGACTTAAAATCATTAAGCAAGATATTCCTAATTATTAGGAAGGCACCTGAACCATCGTCAGGCAATTGCAAAACAGCAGTTTCCAACTGACTTCTGGACGGTTTAGTTGATCACTGTCAGTAATTGTTTCCGGTAAAGCCAAACCAAAATCATTGGATAATGCTTTTAGTTCCTCAATAGAAAGTCAGCGCATAACCCTTTTATCTGATGATCCCCCCTGTCGAAGCGTAATGACTAATTTACCGCCGGGCTTTAAAAGATTAGATAGTTTTCGAAAACCTCTTGTTCCGTCAGTTTTAGCAATCTTTGTTAACATTTTCTGTTAATAACTTTGGGGAAACATTAATAATTGCACTTAGAATTAATGAGTTAATAGAAGTGATGTTTTTTTAAGCAAAAAGCGCCCTTTCAGGCGCTCAATCATTTCTATTTTTGCAATACTCTTTACAACCTATTTACATAATGCGTCTTGTGGCCAGTCCTGATGCTTGAGAAGTTAAAGTACTGTGGTTTATCCGCAAAGGCCATGCGCCTTAAAGACCAGCTCGTACTGAGTTGATCTGCCGTTTTGATGATATTGCCTCCAACAAATTTACAATAGTGATCACTCGGATTCCAGGTCAATAAATATTGCAGTGTTTCAGCACCCTTCTGCCAGGTCATATTAAGTTGCACTAAAGCATTAGATAATACTAGCAGCGTTAATTTGTCATGATGAACCATGTGGCCTAGGTTCGTATGAACCTGAGTGCCCAATGTTAGGGTTTTTCCAATATCATGAAACAGTGCCGCAACAATGGTTACTTCTTTCTCATGTACAGAAAATTCATCAGGCAACAGTTTGATATTTTGAGCGGTAATCATTGCCGTTTCTAACGAGTGAATTAATAGCCCTCCTGGAAAGCTATGGTGATGATGTTTGCTTGCACCAATTGAAATGAATTTTCCCATCAAGTCTTGATCAAGCAAAATCTCAAGACAGAAAGATCTTAAGCTCTGAACCCGTAAATTTTCAATCAAGTTGATGAGTTGAATGACAGAATCGAAGTGATAGCTTTTTTGATAAAGCTTGCTTAGGTAATCTATTGTTAAACAGCTTTTAAATAACCGCCACTGTTCAACTTCTCCATAAATATTTTCTGATACCCATAAATACATGTATTCATCTGGTTTTAAGTCGATTGATTCTTGTTGATGCTTGATTGATGAATAAGTATCAAGACACACCGAAAATTCACGGGTAGAACCATCCGACTTAACTAAGCTAATGTAATTCACTTGTGGGGTTGGATAGCCCAAGGTCGAACTAAATAATCCCGTTCGTCCAAAATGAGTTTTTTCAGTGCGGCTTATTTGGATTTCATTATCATGATATGAAAGTGCATTTTCATAGGTTAAATCTTCCATTAAAAATCCTCCCGCATTAACTCAGTTCTTAAGTGATCGACTAGAACATTCATTACATCATCTTGGTTGATTGAAATATCTTGTAATTGATCAATCACCCAATAGCGCAAGGCATCTTCATTTCTGGTGCAATGACCATATCCAAGAATAAACGTTAAATAATCTCCCCCTTCAATATTGAATAAATAGGCTAAGTTATTAATCAACCGTTTGACCATTCTAGGGTCTTCAATGTCAGGTATATTCTGGTAATCAGGATAAATACCAGCAATGGAGTTCATGCTCGGGGTTGAGTTGCTTGAAAAACGATGAGAATAGTCATTAGAAAGTGGCATCATAATTCACCTCCTAGTTCAGACGATTCTGAGTTTAAGAGCTGACCCCAGAAACTTTCATCGTGAGATTCATCCAAACCAGAATCTATTTGATCTGCATACTTGTCTTGATATGGATTTGTATTTAGATCATCGTCAATACTATTAACCACTACCGAACCGGAAATGAGTTTCTCCATGGCAGAGCCATCTTTACGGGTTAAATTAGGTACATAACGCGCATATACCCGAAACAGCATCTCGGTTGTTGAGTGCCCCATTTGTTTTGCAATCCAGGCTGGATTTTCTCCAGCGCCTAACCATAGCGTGGCAGCCGTATGTCGAGTTTGATAAGGGTTTCGTCTTTCTAAACCCAGTTCTTTTAATAGCGGGTGCCAGATGCGCCTAGAAATGTTGTGATAATTGAAATGATCCCCACGAGAATTAACAAACACATAGTCCAAATGGCCACTGCGTTTGAATTGTTCTTGTAAGGCGGTAAAAACAGTGGATGACATTTCAATGTCTCTTTGCGAAAAATCATTTTTGGTATAGGTCTGTTTATTCTTAACCAGTGATTCTCGTACCTTGATTAGACGATTGTCGAAATCAACGTATTTCCACTTTAGACCATCAATTTCGCCAGTACGCATTCCGGTCAAAAACCGAACCGTATAGTAATATCGATACCAAGGATCCACACCATTAATGATTTTATTAACTTCTTCCAAGTTAAATGGATGAATATCAGGTTTATTGTTTCGTAACGCTTTTATTCCTTTGAAAGGCGTATTAAAATCAAACCTGTCAGCGGCTTCCCTAAGAATCATACGCATGAGATACATATGTCGATTGATATGTGAAGGTGACATCTTTTTACCATTTCGACCCGGTTCTTCCCCAAGACGTGCTCGAAATTGTAAAAGGTCAGCTTTGGTGATTTCGCTGACATCCATATCACCGAAAGTCTCCATTATTCGGCCATTTAAGATTTTAACAACGGTTTGATCGTAGCTGTCTCTCCAGCCAATCTTTACCTCTTCATACCAAATAGCGACGAACTCTGAAAACAACTGCCCTTTTCCAGCTTTACGCTTAGAAATGCGATCCATTTCCTCGAACTCTGCTACTCTTGGACTGTTTGGAAAGTATTTGCTATATACAAATGTTCCCAGTGCAATCTCAGCTTCAATTTTCCTTAGAACCTGAGCCAGTTTTTTCTGATTAGATGGCGTTGATGACAATAGAGTCAATTCACGACACCGCTTTTTTCTATAATAAAAATCGAAAAAAAGTTTTCCTTCTCTACTTCTAATACTAGCCATAACAGTAACCTCCATTGGCCATAGGAATTTCGAATGTATCGTGCACTTCCTTCATGTCCTTTTCAATATGCTCCCAAATAAACAAAAGTTTACGTTGGTGAAATGGACGAATATAATGCCGACCTTCGAATAAAACTTTATCAAGTAGAGTCTCACGAATAGTCCGAGGGTGATACTTGATACGAACGGCTAACTCCGTCGTTGTTAGATATGTTAAACTCATAATTCAAACCTCAATGTAGAAATATAAAGCGTCAAATGATAATTTATATTATCACTATGTACTATTTATATCACATTTAAAGCCAATGTCAACTTTTATGATAATAAATATTATCAATTTGGACTTCGATGATTAGATTTAAACTAAAAGAAATGATTGCTGAAAAAGAGTTCAGTGAGAAACGAAGAATTACCGTCAAGGAAATATCTGATAAAACCAATATCAACAGGATGACTTTATCAAAAATATTGAATCATCCTGGACATAGCACAACAACAGAAAATATTGACAGATTGTGTAAGTTTTTCGATTGTGAAGTAGAAGACCTAATGAAGTATATTAGAGAGGATATATAAGGGCGAAGATCAATTTAATGTAAATAGGCACAATTTGGGCACAATTTGGGCACGAAGCAATTATCTAATAGATACGAATACAATTTTTTGATTCTATAAAGGTGGTAGGAATTTATTGATTTGAAGTAGATCTTTGAGATAAATTACAAATGTATAGATGGAGTTAATAATTTGTAACTTATTGAAAAATGGGGCGAATGACGGGGATTGAACCCGCGACAACAGGAATCACAATCCTGGGCTCTACCAACTGAGCTACATCCGCCATGGTGTAATTAAATCTAAATTGTAATGGTACGCCCATCAGGACTCGAACCTGAAACCCTCGCCTTAGAAGGGCGATGCTCTATCCAGTTGAGCTATGGGCGCTCAGTCTTGCTGGGAGTTTGCGATTTAACTCGCAGTTTTTTTGAGTACTGTTTAGCCAATGCTTCACAACAATCAGAAAATTGGTCGGAGTAGAGGGATTTGAACCCCCGACCACCTGTACCCAAAACAGGTGCGCTACCAGGCTGCGCTATACTCCGAAAAGATGCGGCGTATTTTATAGATGAGAGCTATGGCTGTCAATCATTAAAAATGCAAATTATGAATTTATTTTTCAAATGGCTTAAATAGGATATTAATGATTCCTCGCCATGATTGTTGTATTATATCGACAATTCAAATCGTTACCTTTCTTTAGCTTTAGGATAATATCATGTCAGCACAAATTTTAGATGGTAAAGCCATCGCACTAGAATTAAGAGCGAATATTCAAGCAGAAGTCGAAAAGCAGGTTGCTCTCGGCAAAAAACCACCAGGCCTGGCCGTTATTTTGGTAGGCGAAGACCCTGCATCACAGATATATGTTCGTAATAAAAAGATTGCTTGTGAAAAAGCTGGGTTTAATGACGTATCAATGGTACTACCTGCTGAAACCACACAAGAAAAATTACTTTCAATCATTGACGAGTTAAATGCCCGTGAAGATGTACATGGCATTATTGTTCAATCGCCTGTTCCTAAACATATTGACTCTGAAGTGGTGATTGAACGCATAGACCCCAAAAAAGATGTCGATGGATTTCACCCTTACAATGTTGGACGCTTAGCAACCAGAATGCCAGCATTGGCACCTTGTACACCGCATGGCGTCATGACCATGTTGGCAAAAACAGGAATTGATTTGCGCGGACTCAATGCCGTTGTTGTCGGCGCATCAAACATTGTCGGAATGCCAATGACTCTAGAACTGCTCAATGCCCGTGCAACCGTCACGGTGTGTCACAGCGCAACGAAGGATCTGCCATCGAAAGTCGCTGAAGCTGACATACTGGTTGTTGGGGTTGGCATTGCTGAAATGGTCAAAGGCGACTGGGTCAAAGAAGGCGCAATTGTTGTTGATGTCGGCATGAATCGTCTTGAAAGCGGAAAATTGGTTGGAGATGTCGAGTTTGATATCGCTAAAGAAAAAGCGAGCTGGATTACCCCGGTTCCTGGTGGCGTTGGTCCCATGACCATCGCAACCTTGTTACAAAACACCTTACAGGCTGCTTACGGCGTTAAAGCTTAACAGTCAGATCCGCCGTTAAAACAACCAGGCCTGGTCAATTTTCTGACCGGGCTTTTTCATTTTTGGGTGTGTATCCACGACCTCCCTCCGCTCCTTCTCAAAATCTAAACTCAAAAACCAAGCCTCAGAATTAACTACTATTTTTATGGGTATTTTTTAGTGTTCTAATTTGGGATATCCCAAGCCAAATGACTTGAAAAAGCGTATAATGTGCCGATTATTTTTATAGCAAGAGTTTCGTCATGCCACAACCAAGAAAAATCGTCATTACCAGCGCCTTACCTTATGCCAATGGCCCTATTCATTTAGGCCATCTTGTTGAATATATTCAAACGGATATTTGGTCACGGTTTCAAAAAATGCGTGGCAATGAATGTTATTACGTTTGCGCCGATGATGCACATGGCACGCCGATTATGCTTCGTGCTCAAGCAGAGGGCATTACACCAGAGACGCTCATTGCTCGAATTTCAGAAGAACATCAGCAGGATTTTGCTAGGTTTAACATTGCTTTTGATCAATATCACAGCACCCACTCGACAGAAAACCATTATTTTGCAACGACCATTTATGAACGTTTAAAAGCCAAAAATCATATTTCTCGAAAAACCATCACCCAATTCTACGACCCTGAAAAGTCGATGTTTTTGCCAGACCGTTTTATCAAAGGTACCTGTCCAAAATGTAAGGCAACCGATCAATATGGTGATAACTGTGAAGCTTGTGGTGCGACTTATAGCCCTACGGATTTAATTGATCCTAAGTCTGTGGTTTCAGGTGCTACGCCAATTGAAAAAGAAACGGAACACCTGTTTTTTGAGCTTGCACACTTTGAAGATGAGTTGAAAACTTGGACACACAAAGGTCACTTACAAACTCAAATTGCCAATAAACTGGACGAATGGTTTGAATCAGGATTGCGTGCTTGGGATATTTCTAGAGATGCGCCCTACTTTGGGTTTGAAATTCCTGGCGAAAAAGATAAGTTTTTCTATGTTTGGCTAGACGCACCGATTGGGTATATGGCCAGTTTCAAAGCGTTGTGTGACCGTAAGGGCATGGACTTTGATCAATACTGGGGCAAAGATGCTGACACTGAGCTTTACCATTTTATCGGTAAAGACATTATCTATTTCCACGCGCTGTTCTGGCCGGCCATGCTTTCGGGTGCTGACTTTAAAACACCAAATGCCATTTTTTCACACGGCTTTTTAACCGTTGATGGCCAGAAGATGTCCAAGTCCCGTGGCACCTTTATTATGGCAAAAACCTATTTGGATCATCTTAACCCAGAATATTTACGCTACTACTTTGCAGCCAAATTGAATGGTCGGATTGATGATATTGACTTAAACCTAGAGGACTTTGCACAACGCGTCAATTCCGATTTAATTGGTAAAGTGGTTAATATCGCCAGCCGTTGTGCCGGATTTGTGGTGAAGAAATTTGATGGCAAACTATGTGAAACTTGGTCCCCTCTTGCGTTGGCACTTTATCAGTCCTTTATCGACAAGTCAGAGGACATTGCTGGACTCTATGAAAAACGCGAATATGCTCAAGCCATGCGTGAGATTATGGGCTTGGCTGACAAGGCGAATGAATATATTGATGACACTGCGCCTTGGGTATTGGCCAAAGACCCAGAACAGCAGGAAGCTTTGCACGAATCAGTCAGCTTAGGTATCAATCTATTCCGAGTACTAATCACTTATTTAGCGCCTGTTTTACCGACAACCTCAGCTAAATCAGCCGATTTTTTACAACTTTCTTCATTACAATGGCACGATATTGAACAGCCACTCGTCGGCCATACCATTACCAAATTCAAACCGTTAATGACTCGGATCGAACCAGAAAGTTTGACCAAAATGATGGACGCTTCCAAAACCGATATTGCTGCTCAAGCGCCTAAAGAAGGAAACCAGAATAATGAAGCGGAGGATTTGGATCCCATTTCAGATGAAATCGAATTTGACGACTTTGCCAAAATCGACCTGAGAATTGCTAAAATCGTCAACGCTGAATCCGTGCCAAAAGCCAATAAACTAATCAAATTAACCCTTGATATCGGTTTGGGTGAGCGTCAAGTGTTTGCTGGCATTAAGTCCGCTTACGACCCAAGTGAGTTGATTGGTAAGCATACCGTGATGGTTGCCAACCTAAAACCTCGAAAAATGCGTTTCGGCCTTTCAGAAGGAATGGTTTTAGCCGCAGGACCGGGTGGAAAAGATTTATTTTTACTCAACCCCGACGACGGTGCTACACCTGGGATGCGTGTCAAATAACAGAAGAGCTTTATCATTTACATGACAGATTACATTCTCATTATTATCAGTACGGTATTGGTCAATAACTTTGTTTTGGTCAAGTTTTTAGGACTCTGCCCCTTTATGGGCGTATCCAAAAAAACCGATGCCGCACTGGGAATGGGATTGGCAACCACTTTTGTTATGACACTGTCTTCTATTCTCAGCTACTTAATTCATACCTACCTGTTGGTACCATTTGGTTTGGAGTTTTTACAAACCATCGGTTTTATTCTCGCCATTGCCGCCATTGTTGGATTTACTGAAATGGCCATTCACAAAACCAGCCCGGTACTCTATCAAGTTTTAGGAATCTATATTCCATTGATTACCACCAATTGTGCTGTTTTAGGGGTTGCCTTATTAAATGTCGGTGAAAAACACAATTTAGTGGAATCTGCATTTTATGGCTTTGGGGCTGCCGTTGGCTTTACATTAGTAATGGTGTTGTTTTCATCCATTCGTGAACGCTTGGCGTATGCAGATGTGCCAAAACCCTTTCAAGGGGCTCCTATCGCACTGATCACCGCTGGGTTGATGTCTATCGCATTTATGGGATTTGGTGGCCTAGTTAAATGATTGCAGCTTTAATTATTTTTCTAGTGATGGCCATCCTCTTTGGATTACTGCAGGGATATGCTTCTGTTCGCTTTAAAGTTGAAGGCAACCCGTTGGCCGAACAAATCAACCAACTGTTGCCTCAAACCCAGTGTGGTCAATGTGGCTTTCCGGGTTGTAAGCCTTATGCTGAAGCTTTAGCCGAAGGCGAATCTGAGGTGAATTTATGCATTCCAGGTGGCCATAAAACCATGATTGAAATTGCTGAAATCACCCATCGTGAACCTAAAGAGATGGCAGAAACTGCCCCGACGAGTCAGCAAAAATTAGTGGCCAAAATTGACGAATCGATTTGTATCGGTTGCGTCCATTGCATTAAGGTGTGCCCTGTAGATGCCATACTTGGTGCGACCAAAAAAATGCATACGGTCATTGAACAGGAATGCACAGGCTGTGAACTTTGTGTGCCGGTCTGCCCTGTCGATTGCGTTGAAATGGTTGCCGAGCCGGTTACCTTACATAATTGGTCTTGGCCAGAGCCATCACAACAGACTCGGGGCCGATTAAATCGTTATGATTCAACTGAAAATGCGCACCTTTTGCTCAATAAATCAACCAAGGGAGAAAGCTAATGCAAGTGCTGTCATCCCTGAAGGTAGCATTTATAAAATGGGTTTCACGCCTCTACCCGATGGCGAAACGAAACCTATATCAATTTCACGGTGGAATCTTCCCGCAATATCATAAAGAGCTCTCTTTATCGCACCCGCTTAAGAGAGGCATTATCCCTAAAACACTGGTACTGCCATTACGTCAACATCTTGGCATTCGGACTGAGGCCAAAGTGAAGGTCGGTGACCGAGTTTTAAAAAACCAATGCATTGCAGACACTGAAAAAGGTTTATCAGCGCCGATTCATGCACCTACATCGGGAACCGTTGTCGCCATAGAACCGAGATACAAGCCTCACCCATCAGGACTTAAAAAACTGTCGATTATTATTGAAACAGATGGCTTAGATGAGTCAATTGAAAATGTGCTAGCGGTTGATGGTGCCCACCCTGATTCTCCGGTTGCACTCAAAGAAATCGTTCATCAGGCGGGCATTGTTGGAATGGGTGGCGCCGGTTTTCCCACTTTTGCAAAACTGCCGGAAAAACGTAATACCGTAAAAGCCCTGTTAGTCAATGGTGCAGAATGCGAACCCTTCATCACCTGTGATGATATGCTGATGCAAACCCATGCTGATGAAATCGTGAAAGGTGCCCAAATTGTGGGCCATGCCTTGGGAGTTGAACAAATCATCTGCGGCATTGAAGACAATAAACAAAAAGCCATCCAATCTTTTAGCAAGGCTTGTGCAGACACAGAAATTCAAGTCCACCCGGTGATGACGGTCTATCCAATGGGTGGGCAGACCCAGTTAATTCAAGAATTATTGGGCATTGAAGTGCCAAGTGAACATCATGCCATTGATGTTGGCGTGTTAATGATGAACGTTGCAACACTTAGAGCAATTTATCATGCCGTCACTTTCGGCAACCCTTTAATTTCTCGGTTTGTCACGATTTCAGGCTTAGGGCTCGAAGAACCTTTTAATGCCGAAGCCCTGCTGGGAACCTCTTTCCTCGAGTTAGCAGAAATGGCTAAACCGAAACAGCCCATTGACTACCCACTCGTTCAAGGCGGACCTTTGATGGGGACAGCATTACACCATAATAATGTCCCCATCATTAAAACCACCAATTGTGTACTGGCAAATCCGCCTAAACCTGTCGAAACAGTCATGCCCTGTATACGCTGTGGTGAGTGTATGGATGCTTGTCCGATTAATTTATTACCGCAACAACTCTACTGGCATAGCCGTAACCATGAATTCGACCAGGTAGAAAAATTAAAAGTTTTCGATTGTATTGAATGTGGTTGCTGTAGTTTTGTCTGCCCTAGTCATATTCCACTCGTTCAATATTATCGTCATGCAAAATCAACCATTAAAGACATCCGACAAAAAGAAGCGATGGCGGAATTGGCACAAAAACGCCATGAATTTAAACTAGACCGGATTGCACGAGAAAAAGCCGAACGGGAGGCAAGAATCAAGGCTAAAAAAGCAGCTGTTAAACAAAAAACTGCACAAAAACCACAAGCTAAAAGCTCTGCTGCAGCCGCCGCTGCGGCAAAGGCGGCAGCTTTAAAAGCGAAAAAACCGTCAGCCACTACCGAAGGCCAACCAGTCTTATCAGCAAGAGACAAAGCCATTGCGGCTGCTAAAAAACGAACCCAGAAGGCAAAACCTTCGACCGGAACGGAGTCAAAAGCCCCTTCTGATAAACAGCCTGATGCTCGACAAAAAGCAATGGAAGCCGCTCGCCAAAGACGCAATCAAGCCAAAACTGCTGAGGATTCAACCGATAAAGCAGCTCCAAAAGATTCTAAATCGGCTCAAGCCGCGGCAAAACGTGCAGCAGCAGTAGCCGCTGCAAAGAAAAGAGCTAAGAAGACAACTGAAAAACAGGAGTCGAATGATGATACCTAACCAATCGCATCAGACCGGGATGACTTGTGCTCTATTATTAGGAATTCACCAATGATGGCTCCCATTTCTTCACCCTTTACCCATAACAATAATAGTGTCCGCAAAGTGATGCTAAATGTGCAGTTAGCTGCATTGCCTGCGCTCTTTACCCACATTTATTTCTTTGGATTTGGCATTACGATTCAATGGACTTTGGCGATGTTCACTTTGATTGCGGTTGAGACCCTTATGTTAAAGCTTCGGAGCCGTCCTGTTTGGCCTTACTTAACCGATTTTAGTGGCCTTATTACCGTCACAGGACTGGTGTTTTGTATTCCGCCAGAGGCACCTTGGTGGATAATTGTCACAGGGATTACTTTTGCCATTATTTTTGGCAAGCATCTTTATGGTGGACTGGGCTACAACCCTTTTAATCCGGCGATGCTAGGCTTTGCATTTTTATTAATTTCATTCCCGTATGAAATGACGCAATGGACATTGCCAACTCAGGTTTCAGGGCATTTTTTATCTTTTATGGATTCCTTCAATTTAATTTTTACGGGGCATATTCATACCATCCCACTAGACCAAATCACGGGTGCAACCCCATTAGATGAAGTCAAAACCGCATTATCGACTGGCGTCCCTGTACCGGTCACTTTGGAAGGTGAAAGCTTCAATCGATTTAGAATTCCCTATGGTTGGGCGGCCGTCAATATTGCTTTCTTTATTGGCGGTATTTGGATGTTAATGAGCCGAAGTATTCGTTGGCAATACCCTGCGGGCTTTCTCATTACCATGATTATTTTATCTGCGACATTTAATTGGTTCGACCCAGAAAACTATGCACCGGTTCGATTTCATTTACTCACTGGTGGATTAATGTTAGCGGCTTTTTTCATTATCACCGACCCAGTGACCTCCAGTACAACGCCGTTGGGACGTTTTATCTATGCCTCTGGCATTGCAGTGCTGGTCTACGTTATCCGTAATTGGGGAGGCTTTCCGGAAGGCATTGCCTTTGCCGTACTCATTATGAATATGTTTGTGCCCTTTATCGACCAATATACCCAGCCCAGAGTGGTTGGCTATCGGAAATAACTATGGATCAACATAACGCCGAAACCCAGTCAAAAAACACCAGGCCTGGTGATCTTTTACGTCAAAAGATGTTGCAATCTGCTTTTTACCTAGCGCTATTTACCTTGGCAGGCATTAGTTTTTTATTAATGACGCAATACATTACCGCTGAACCGATTAAAAAAGCGGAAAAACAAGTGCTCTTAAAAACTATTGACCAAATTCTACCTAAGACTCAATATAACAATGACCTCTTTACCGATACCATTTCAGTGACTGATTCAGAGCACTTAGGTACGGATGAACCGGTGACCATTTACCGCGCTAGACTGAATCAAAAGCCGGTGGCGGTTATTATGAAAGTGATTGCAACCGAGGGTTATAGTGGCAAAATTCATATCATTACCGGAATATATCAAGATGGCACGCTTGCCGGTGTTCGGGTATTGAAACATCGTGAAACCCCTGGATTAGGAGATAAAGTAGACATTCGTAAAACGGACTGGGTACTAGGATTTAATGGTGAAAAGTTGCGCCCAGACCAGCAGTATTATTGGCTCGTTAAAAAAGATGGTGGCCATTTTGATCAATTTACCGGGGCCACCATCACGCCAAGAGCGATTGTCAAAGCTGTCAAAAATGCACTCCACTTTGTTCAACAACAAGGAGATCGACTATATGAGTCAGCCCAACCACCAGAATGACCGTTTTAGCTTGTCTAATAAACTTAATCAGTACCAGCAAATTGCTAAAAATGGTATTTGGGACAACAACCAAGCATTGGTTGCATTGCTTGGGCTCTGTCCATTACTTGCGGTGACGAATAACACTGTTAATGGTTTAGGGCTGGGGTTGGCAACCATGGCGGTATTATTAACGTCAAACTTTCTGGTATCACTGGTGCGCAATCATGTGGCGGCTGAAATTCGAATTCCGGTATTTATTGCCATTATTGCCTCGGCGGTCACCGCCATTGATTTATGGATGGAAGCTTATTTACACACATTACATGGCATTCTCGGCATTTTCATCCCATTAATTGTTACCAACTGTGCAATTCTAGGTCGGGCAGAAGCTTTTGCTTCTAAGAATTCCATTGATAAATCTTTAGTGGATGCATTTTTTATTGGCTTAGGGTTTACCATCGTTTTAGTGGTTTTAGGCAGTTTTCGTGAACTCATTGGCAACGGCACACTATTCGCCCAAATGGATTTATTATTTGGTGAAACGGCTCGTTCATTAAAAATGAGTTTACCGGATGATTACCACCCGATTTTGATGGCAATTTTACCGCCTGGTGCCTTTATTGGCTTAGGACTGTTGGTCGCACTCAAAAATACCTTTGAGCAACGCCAATCTGAGCTGAATAAACAACTCCCCAACATTACAGAAGTTTCTGCTGAAATTAAATCAACATCGTCCCCTTAATTAACACCATGAATAAACAAAAAAGACTGGAAATTTTTGAACGGTTATCGGAAGCGATTCCGGTTGCCGAAACCGAATTAAACTATCAATCGACTTTTGAACTATTGATTGCGGTGGTTTTATCAGCTCAAGCGACGGACAAAGGGGTTAATTTGGCCACCGCAAAACTCTTCCCTGTGGCCAATACCCCTGAAGCCATTTTGGCTTTAGGCGAAGAACAATTAAAAAGCTATATCAAAACCATTGGGCTATTTAATACCAAAGCCACTAATATTATTAAAACGTGTCAACTATTAATCGAACGTCATAACAGCCAAGTTCCTGAGACACGTGCAGAACTGGAAGCGTTACCAGGGGTTGGCAGGAAAACCGCCAATGTCGTCTTAAATACGGCTTTTGGTCAACCCACAATTGCCGTCGATACACATATTTTTCGGGTTGCAAATCGAACCCACTTAGCAAAAGGCAAAACCGTACTGGAAGTGGAAAAGAAGTTGGTGAAAACGGTTCCTAAACGCTACCTGATTCCGGCACATCATTTATTGATTTTACATGGTCGTTACACCTGTACCGCTCGCAAACCCCGTTGCGGAGCCTGCTGTATATACGATTTATGTGAATACTCAGAAAAAACCGAATAACCTTTTTAACCAGGCCTGGTCATTTTTTGAAAAGGTGGACTTGAATTTACCAAGATTTAACTGAATCGCCCACTTCCATTAAGCCCTGCTTTGCCAGAACTTCAGCAACCGCAAACTTAGCGTGAATCCGAGTAACTTTTAAGAATCCACTCGGCATTGAGTCTGCACCGAGTAAAACACCTTGGTAACGGACGGGACGCCCTTGGCGATGATAAACGGCAAACTCATCCCCAACGCGCGCGCCCGATGCTCTGCTCAAATAGAGAATGTATTCGCCATCTCTCACATCAATAATTTGGGTCTCAACGGGCTGGCATTTTAAACGCTTGAACACGGCCTGAGTCTGCTGTCGCAAAATCGCATCAAATACCATTCCCGTATCTGTCGCAAAAAAAGCGCTGGTGCCAAAGGGCCTTTCTCGACCCACCTTAACATCCCCTTTAACATCAAACCCTTCTCGATATTGAGAGATCACTTCATAGTGAATTAAATCAACAACGAAAAACTCAATTTCCAAATAGCGAGCATTTGGTTCTATTTCATGATTATAAAAACGCTTAATTTTATTCCAAGCGGCAGAGTCTTCATTGTGTGCAGAAACAGAACGAATAACCGTTAGCAAGACATATTCTGCGCCAGTGGTTTCTCGAATCGGCTCTAACACTTCAGGCGATAAATTAGGCGCAATCGGCTGACGCGTATCCACCACCGAAGCTTCTTCGATCGCGACCAGGTTCTGATAGCCTTCTTTTTGCAACCGGCGTTCTAATTCCGACTGATAACCAATTAATAAGTTCGAAATATCACGTGCTTGATAGCTATCCGAAATCACGGGTCTCGCAATAGCCAATTTGGGTTGTAAATGATTACCAGGAACACTATTACAGGCTTGAGGATTTTCCGTTAAGCAGACTTCCAGCTTAACTTGATAAGTTTTCAGTTTTCTTAAAGCAGAGGGATCTTCAATTTTCTGACCCGTTTTGTCAAATAAGTCATCGAATTCCGGCGATTTTACCCCTTCTTCAACAATCGCAAAGTTAGAGACCTTGCTTTGACTGGTAAAATGAGTCATGTCCTTATGTAACGTATAGTTTGTCACCACTTGATCAGATGAAATACTCAGGTTGTTCTGCATACTCGCGAGTTTGAGGCCATTACGAATCGCCATTTGTCTTGCGAACTCTTCAGTAACGCCATCTAAAGAAGCCGTACCCGTTACCACAACACACCTATTGGGTGCCGTTTGCGCCTGGACGTTTCCAAACCAACAAATCAAACTTAGCCCCAATAAAACCAGTCGATTATGACCCACTCGATTCATATTTACTTGTTCCTATGTCAGTACTCAATTATTGAAACAGCCTGACGTCTCATTTCTTTTATTTGCCAAATTACGCAATAGAAACTGGTTACCTTATTGCAATTAAGAGGCTTGTTGTATCCGTTCATGTGTGACCTCATCAATACGATCGACAATAGCTTGAGCTAACTCTTCTGGGTGCCATTTCGACATAAATTTATTCGCACCCACTTTTTCAGTTAAAGAGTCATTAAACCCTCCGCTAAGCGATGAGCTTAAAATAACATACAGATCACTTAAGCGAGGATCTTTACGAATATTGGTGGTGAGTGTGTACCCATCCATTTCAGGCATTTCAATATCCGAAATCACCATTAATACCCGATCTGATACAGGTGGACTGATTTCTTTATCGGCATCATCTGCCCATTTTTTCAAAAACTCCAATGCTAACTTGCCATTGGTCACAATTTTATTGGTAATGCCGAGTTTTTCCAGGGTGGTTTTTAATTGATTACGAGCGACCACTGAATCATCTGCCGCCAGCACAAAGAAATCATGCCCTTGTGTTTTGGATTGATTTTGGTTTAAGAACTCATCAGACATCTCTTCCTGCATCCCGGAGACTTCTGCCAATACTTTTTCAACGTCCACAATTTCAACAATTTGGTTTTGTGCTCGAGTAATACCGGTGAGGTAATTAACGTTCATTAGCGTATCTGGTGGGGGGAGTATATCTTCCCATCTTAGGTGAACAATTCGATCTACATCTTCAACCAAAAACCCCTGAACAGAACTGTTAAATTCGGTCACAATCGTTAAAGAATCTCGGTATTTTTCATGCGGTACTGGCGGCAACCCCAGTGATTTAGCTAAATCAATCATCGGCATGGTATGGCCACGAATATCTGACACCCCTACAATACGAGAGTCTGATTTTGGCACAGGCGAAATAAAAGGCGTGCGAATGACCTCTCGAACTTTAAAAACATTGATTCCAAATAATTGGTCTCCATGAATTTTAAACAACAATAACTCCATGCGATTCATACCCGCTAATGAAGTACGTTGATCAACCCCTTTTAAAAAACTTGACATGAATAGCCACCCTCACCCTTTTTCAATGGGTTCAAAATCGGTGTTTGGCTCAGAAACTGAAGCCAACACATGATAAAAAAAACAATATCAGTTAATATAACTGAAAACACGAATGCAAGCAAAAACCAACCGAAATAAAAAGGAAACCATGCACTTTAAAAAAGCCGTTCACTTTCACAACAAGGTTATCTTTATTTTTTTGCTGACTATTTTTGCTCAAAAAACTGCTGCCCAACCCGCCACCAGCGCTTTACAGCCAATGGAAAAAATTTATCAGCAGACTCTTGAGCTAATAAAGCAAAAAACCGACCAAAAAGTATTTAACCCTAAAATTGAAGTGCGGAAATTAAGTGAGCGCTTGCAACTCCCTCAATGTGAGCACCCCGTTTCACTTGAAGATAGAGCGCCAGATAAGTTTTTTGGCCGAATGACATTCGAAGCCGCTTGCAGCACCCCTTCATGGAAGGTTTATATTACGGCGGTTGTCGATGGTGACTTGCCCGCCGTTATCACCACTAAAGTAATCCTCAAACAGGCCGTTATAAAAAGTGAAGATGTTGAACTGGTCTATTTGCCTTATCGCAAAATTCGTAAAGGGACATTGGTCCAACTTGACAGTGCGATCGGAATGCGCGCTAAACGGGGTATCGCTGCTAACTCACAGCTAAGCGTCCAACAGTTACAACCCCCTTACCTGGTCTTTAAAGGGAATCGCGTTAAAATTGTGTCACAAATTGGTAGCATTCAAGTCCGCTCTGTTGGTACGGCATTAGAAAGCGGAACGCTAAATCAACAAATTACGGTAAAAAATGATTCTTCTGAAAAAGAGATAAAAGGCATAGTTATTGCTCCGAATACCGTATCGGTCTATTAGAGCAAATAAAAAAAGCTAAAATATACTAAAGTTTTCTAAAAACAGCCGTTATATATATTATAAAAAGCACATTTAATTGCTAGAATACTGTAAATGATTATTGGGGAATGTCGTCATGGATATTAAAAATTTAAATTCAGGTTTGGTAAATAGTCGGTTAAACGAGTCTAGCCAAACGACTGCTAAAAACCCGAATGCGGCGAACAATAGTAAAGCTTCGGACACAACAACTGATCAAGTAACTTTGACCAGCGTTTCGTCTCAGGTGAAAAACTTGGAAGAGAAAGCAGCCAGTAGTACGGTTGACAACCAAGAAAAAATCAACGCACTGAAAGCAGCGATACAAGATGGCTCTTATCAAGTTGATGCCCAGAGCGTTGCAAATAAGCTGATTCAAACTGAGGTGCTTTTCGCTACTCGCTAATACAAAAAAAGTGTAATGTTATGATACCAGCTGTAAATCCAAAAGACATTTCCCATCAACTAGATTTACTGCTGGAAAATTTAACTCTGTTTGAAACCATTCTTGATCAAGAAGCCATTCATCTGCATAAAGTTGACCCCGATTCATTACTTGCACTACTCGAAAAGAAGGAATCGGTATCAGAAGAAGTCTCCAACCAATTTCAAAAACTTTCGAACTCTTTATCTCCAAACGCAAACGAACCACTTTCACTCAAAGAGTTACTCCTGATGGAATCGGTTCAATCCTTACCAAAGCCTATCATCCAACAGCTTGAAGATGCGAACATGCTTGCGACCAATTGTTACCAAAAAAATACAGCGAATGGTGTCGCCGTTCATGCTTTAAGCAACATGAATGAATCTGTATTAGGTTTGTTAAAAGGCCAAAGTAAAAGCAACCAAACCTACAGCGCATCTGGCAAAGCAACGCTAGGAAAGTCGACGACTCAGCCTTTGGGAAAAGCTTAAACTCAAACCGCCTTCTAAATGGCGCAATTCCTGCTTTACCCTATGTTGTGTCAAATGTAGCCAGTCTATTGTTTACCTTGGTGAGATGGTTTACTATTAGCCTATTTACACCATTTGAAAAAACCGGAAAGCCATTGCTTGTTGCAATTGATGCCTTTGCAGACAAATCACAGGTCTAAAATCTGATCTATACTTTGTCGGAAGAAATGCCTCGTTTTAATTGAAGGAGGTAGTGACTCACACGGCAATAACTGCCAGCGTGTTTGGCTATTTTCACTAAAGAGAGAAATAAAATGTATTTAGAAAAGGGTCGCTCTTTTTTTAGAATCGATGTAATGCTGCCATGTAGCTATCGCATCATTCCTGAAGATAAAATTGAAGATACACCATTACCTTTAACACCAGATTCCACCTATATCGAACAATATTTTATGGAAAACTTAAGTCAACTGGACGAGCAACTCCACGACTATATTGTTCAGATCGGCCAAAAAAGTGTCGTTCTTGCCAATGCACTCACAACACTGAATAGTAAATTGAACTTTGTTCTCCAGACTATCGATAAAAAGCAACTGGGGCATGCCATGCCACAACAAATGGTCAATATTAGTGCTGGCGGGATTGCCATTAACATTCGCAAAGCAGATATCAACCCAAAAGATAAGGTCGATTTGTTTTTTCAGCTAATGTCGAATGACTCGCCAATTCTCGTTCGGTGTAAGATCGTTAAAATTTTTAGCAGCGAAGATGACTCAAATGAAACGACTGTTGCATTAGAGTATGAAAACCTTTCTGAAGAGGATAGACGAAAACTAGTCTACTTTATTCAAAATAAAGAAATTGAAATGGCAAGACAACAAAATAAATCCAGTCATTAAATCCTCATTAGATCCTCATTGAATCGTTAAAAAAAACCGGCAAAAGCCGGTTTTTTATTTTGAGTAAGTCTAAAAACAATCATGGAAATGAATACGGCTTTGACACTTGAGGATCAAGCTTCTTCTTTTTAGTCGTCTTCTGCTCTTTTTGTTTAAGCCCCTTCACTTCACGTTTAAGTATTTCAAGCTCTTGAAGACCTCTTTTGAGTTCCTTTGAATAGGATTGAGTTTGACTCGATTGCTGCTCTAGTAACTTACTTTGCTTATAAACCTTTCCTTCCAATATCCGCACGCGTGTACTGATACTGGCGGCATCTGCAGTTGATTGTAAGGCAAAAGCAACAAGCAAGCTTACACTAATAATGTTGGCAATTTTTATCATCCTATTCTCCTCATAGCCTCTCATTTATCGAGAGCCAGAATTAACGGTCACTTGCTCCGGTGCAATTCAGAGATTGGCATAAGTCATCAGTTGTCATCGTTGTTTTAGCTTCTTGATGGGTATAAACAAAGGCATTATCAAAGAAACTTTTATCAACATACACTTCTAGAACGGTTTCATAGTTGTTATCTGACATAGGCGTAATACTGACAATTCGTGCGCCTCTAACCAATGCATTAACTCGAGCACGAAAGCTATCATTTTGTGCTGTGAGCGTTGCTACAGAGGTATTACTGTCAATTTTAATCCCATATAATTGCTCTGCCAAAGAACGGTAGGCATCCAATTTTGCTGATCGAATAGCCATTAAACGTCTTTGACCTGGCGTATAACCTTCGAAGGTGCTTTCTGCGCCATAGCCGACACCTGAAATCTTAATCAACTCAGGTTTTGGCGCTTCTTTCTTAACCGGCATCGGTACCACTTTTGTGACTTTTTCCGGGGTCTGTACTGGTGGTTGATAATTTTGTGGGCCAGCAGGTGTAACTGTACAAGCCGATAAAAACATTGCGCTAGACAATGCACTCATTAATATCATTGGTTTTTTCATGACCATTTCTCCATTTTACTCAAAATAATATGCTTTCTTATAGGCACGATGTGCCACCCAACCTTCAGGTAAATTTCTGTTATCCTCAATGCAGCCCCCCCCACTATCACTACACCGCAGATCATCAACATCATAGGTTTCACCGACCTGATAATCCGTTACACTTAGTTTTTCGGCGGCGTAATAATCAGGTCTTTGAAACTGAGTCGAACAACTAGAGACCAACAACCAAACTCCTATGATTAAAATCCACTTGCTCGTATTCATAGTGACTCCCTAAACTCACAAGTCTTAAGCGGCATCACTAACGAACATAGTCAAAAAATGGGCTATTTGGTGCGCTATACTCATAGCGGGACTTTTCCATTGCCTGTTGTTTCAACTTTTCGGCTTTAACTTGCGCTTTTGTTGCTTCTAATAAATCATTAATATTGGCTTGCCCTGTCAATTGAGCCTTTTCGAGTTCTTTTAATCCCTTTATAAAGGTCTTATATTGCGATTGAAGTTGTTTGACACGATTATTGACTTCAGCAAGTCTGCGTTGTGTAACGACCACTTGTGCATTCACTTTATCAATTTTTTTGCCCATACCTGCATCCATAACCACTGGTGCATTAGTCGAAGCCGGGGCTTGACTTTTAGGAGCTGCCTGCTCATTTTCTAAATTTAGCACGGCAACTGAGTCTTTAGCACTTGATGGCGCAACAGTTACGGCTTCTTTTACCTGTACCAAATCTGAGTTCAACTGTTCCAGTTGAAAACTGAGTGCATCCAGTTTTTTGCCCACTTGCTTGACAACTTCTTCCGTAGAGGCTGACTTAACCATGCTTTGCATTGCCCCTTCATGGGTATCTTTTATTAAGGTCATCGTTTCATCATCAAGGCTACTACTCGAAGATAAAGCACCCCACAAACCAATTCCTATGGCAGTGACCACGAGAACGATAATGGTTGAACTAAATATAATGATAAGTTTCTTAATTGAATCCATTTCTGCCACCGTTAAATTACTGGGTTCTTTTTTTTGTACTGATGCACGTTTCTGTAAAATTCTTTCTGCAAGATCTTCGGTCACGTCTGGTTTTTCAGGCTTATTTAAACCCCTTTCAATGGGTTCTTCATCGAAATTAGCCTTGGGTTCTGGCTCACTAATAGAAACCTCTTCTTCAATTTTTTGATTAGAGTCACTTTCTTTTTCAGCCGGATCCTCTACACCAAAATCCTCATCTAAGTTATTCAGATCATCTTCAACTGATTCACTATCGTCCTTTGCATCAGCGACGTCATCAGAAGCGTCTTCGTCAACCTCTTCTTCAGGTTCCTCAGCGGGCGGTGTTTCCGGAATCGTATCCAACTCTTCATCATTATTTTTCGAGTCATTATCCGGTGCATCGACCATACTCTCTGTATTTGACTCAGACAGTTCTTCAACAGTCGGCTCCTCTTCTTCTGCTGCTTCTAACTCAGCTTCGTCAAGTAAAGCATCAATACTGTCTAGATCATTCGGGTCAATTGTGCTGCCTGGTTCAGCCACGCTCACACTCCTCAAACAGAATTCTTAATTAAATACAAAGCAAAACATGACATCTTGATGTATTTCTATTTAAACGAATCATTACACGGATAGAGCTAGTTAGTGATATAAATCAATAATCCAGCTTTTCAAAACCACCCTTATCAATCCAGACCAAGTCGGGAGACAGGTGAAGCCTACCCATTGCATCCAAACTTAAAATGCCAAGCTCTGTTTGAATCGCATTGGGTTGTTCTAAAGATAACCGAGTAACGGCTTTTATTGCTGAAGATCCTAAAGCAGGAAAAATGCCAACTTGATTATTTAAATAATCCTTGTCATCATTTTTTGTATTTAGGAACTTAGTATAGTAGGAAGGAAAGATAGCACTGGTTCCCTGCCAAAAAGGTAAACTGCGAATTAATTCACCTGTTGCTGGAAGTTTGGATGGAACCCAATAGTGAGGAACGTGATTCAGCTGATAATAAGCGAGTAATGGCGTTACCTGCATAGCTGAATCATAAGGTAAGAAACTGATAATCATATCAATATCGCCCCGTGTCCTAGGGACATAATGAACAGAGGTTTGAAGTATTTTCTGTAACCAATTGCGTCTTATTTCAGACTGGTCACCCTGCACGACTTTCTCCATTGCTTTATCAACATGAGATGAAACTGACTGCTGATGAAAAATTTGAGCAACCACTTCATCCTCTAGTGATTGTTCTGCCGCCCATGTCTGAAGGAGCTGTTGGTACATCGTTTTCGAACGGGTCGAATCATCCGTTAGCACCATAACGCGTCGGTAGACGCCATTTCCCATTAAAGACACCATTTTTTGAACCAGACTCAGTGAAGAATGTGGTGTCAAAAACTTAACATAAGGCTTTGAAAAGGCTGCCTCATTAAACGCCAGTACCGGAATGTCAATTTTTAAGCTGGCTAATTGATGAACATTGTCTTTTTGTAAGGGTCCAAAAATAAACGATGGTTGATATAATTCTACCCACTCCCAGACAGCCTGCATTGAGTCATAAATATTGGTATCCAGTACTTCTATTGAATACTGTGGAGCAATTAACTGAAATTCAGTCACCATTGCCTGATAAATTTCCTGACCAGCTTGTGCGAAAAGGCCTGTCATCGGCAGCAAAGCCAACATACGGTGGGGGGCAAACCGGTAAGGGATGTTTTTGGGACCTGATGGGGAAGCCTGATCTATCAAAGTCAAATAGTGCTTTAACTGCTCAATTCTAGAGATAAATTGATTTGGAAGACGATTAGAGCTAAATAAAACGTCTATCTTTTCTAAATAATGTTTGACACGAACGACATCCCCATTTTTTTGAGCCAGTTCTGCCTTTAATAACCATATTTCTGCATCAATAAGCTGTATCTGCTGATCAAAATCCGGACCCTTCTCCGAATCGACCGCTATACTTTGAGCTGTAACAGCTATTGCGGGTCTGGCAATAATTGCCAATAGAACCAAGATTAAGGAATTAGCAATAAAACTAACGACGGGGTTCATTATGATTTATCTTGTACGCATTTAGTAAAATAGTGGCATAACATTCAGCGCCCTCTCTAACCTTGATCGAATCATACAGACCTGCCAAGTGTTTTTGACACAATTTCATAGACGTCTTTAGATAAATCAGGGGTATCTAAAATGTGATGCAATGCCTGATTCATTTGAGTCTTCCGAGGTTCTGCTAAGCTTCGCCATGCTGAAAAAGCACCGACAAGTCTTGCTGCAATCTGAGGATTGATTGCATCCACAACCAGAACTTGTTCAGCATAAAAAATATAACCTTCACCAGATGCATGATGAAAACCAACCCAATTTTGTCGTCCAAAAACGCCCAGTACACTTCGAACCCGGTTTGGATTTTTATAACTAAATTTGGGTTCCTGAATCAATTTCTTAACGACTTCAAGACTGTTTTCAATCGGTGCACTCGCATGCAGTGCAAACCATTTATCTAAAACCAACTGATCCTCGTGCCAATGATGATAAAAATCTTCCAAACATGCATTTCTAGCCCCAGAAGTATGCCAATTCATTGCGTCTAATGCGGCTAGAACATCTGTCATATTATGACCTTTTTGATATTGTTCAACCGCAATATCTAGGTTATGAGAGTGGTGCAATAGATATTTTAAACAAATATTTTTTAGTTTTCGGTTTGCAATTTCTGTTGCAGAATACTGGTAATCAGGCGCTTGCTGATCTTGTAGCTGAAAATAGAGTTGCTTTAATTCCACTTCAAAGGCATCGGCAATGGCGACTTTCAAGAAATTATGTGCCGCCAATATCGCATCAATGTTTTTACAAGTATATTGTTCTGCAAGATAACTTAATTCAGGCAAAGCCAATGCCAATGACTTTAACGCCTTATCCATTGATGCATCTTGAATCACCTGTAAAAAAGCCGTTTGATAAGCGGTCGTAAATACCATTGACCGATTTTCTTCATAACACTCAATACAATATTTCAAATTAGCCATTGCCAACGTTTGGATCGACTCCCACCGCACAAATGGATCATTATCAAAACTTGCTAATGCAATCGTTGACTCGGCAGATTGTGGAAAATCTAATTGAACGGGTGCTGAAAAATGGCGTAACAAGGAAACAATCGGTTCTTGTGATAGGCCAACAAAGTCGAACGATTGGTTTAGTTCAGTCACTTTTAACAACCAACCTTTTTCAGTTAGAAATAAATGATCTGACGCGATGTCTAACTCAACAGGCAAATCCTGGCCACACTCATCCATAAAACGGATCAAAACAGGAATCAAGAATGGTAAATGCGTTTGTTGATTATGTAGCATCTGAGAAAAGTGGAGACGGAACCGACAAGAAGCCTCATCGAACTCTGAACGTACTTTTAAACAAGGGGTGCCAGCTTGAACATACCAATTCTGCAATTGAGATAAATCTTGTTGATTGGCTTCTTCCATCGCATGCCTAAAATCTTCTATGGTAACGGCTTGACCATCAAAACGATCAATATAAACATCCATACCCTTTTGAAACCCAGACTCTCCAAGTAACGTATGGTACAAACGAACAATTTCTGCCCCTTTTTCATAGACAGTCAAGGTATAAAAATTATTCATTTCGATATAGGACTGTGGCTGTATCGGGTGTGCCATAGGTCCCGTATCTTCTGGAAACTGGTAACTTCGTAGTTGTCGCACATCTTCAATACGCTTTACGGCTGGTGACAGCATATCAGCACTAAACTCTTGATCTCTAAAGACCGTCAACCCTTCCTTGAGAGTTAATTGAAACCAGTCCCGACAAGTTACACGATTACCGGTCCAGTTGTGAAAATACTCATGACCAATAACCGCTTCAATTCCTTCGTAGTCATGATCTGTTGCTGTATTAGAATTTGCCAAAACAAACTTAGAGTTAAAAATATTTAACCCTTTGTTTTCCATTGCCCCCATATTGAAGTCATCAACGGCAACAACCATATAGCGGTCTAAGTCATAACTAAGGCCAAAACGTTCTTCATCCCAACGCATGGCTTTTTTAAGCGACGTCATAGCATGCGAGCACTTATCTAAGTTGTGAGGCTCGACATATATCTCTAAGCAGACCGATCGTCCATCCGCAGTTAAATACCGATCTTCAATCTTATCCAAGGTACCAGCGACTAATGCAAACAAATAGGAAGGCTTTTTATAAGGATCCTGCCAAATGGCATAGTGGTTATCAGCATCATAATCACCAGACTCAATTAAATTACCATTCGATAATAGAATTGGCACCTCTGACTTACTGGCGATAACTTTAGTAGTAAACAGACTTAATACATCGGGTCTGTCTAAGAAATATGTGATGGACCTAAACCCTTCTGCTTCACATTGAGTGCAATAGTTCCCACTACTGCGATATAACCCTTCCAATCGCGTATTACTTTGCGGATTTATTTCAGTTACCACCTCTAATTCAAATGCAACACACGGTACCTTTAACATTAAGGTCGTTGCTGTCAACTGATACTCACCCGATGCTAATGACTTCCCATTGAGTGAAATTAAGATCAGTTGAAGGTGTTCACCATCTAAAACCAATTTCGTTTCCGAACCGATTGGGGTAATCTGCATTCGGTTAACGACACGAGTTCTTTCCGGTTGCAATTCGAATGTTAAGTCAATGGCATCAATTGAGAAAGCTGGCGGTTGGTAGTCCTTTAAAAACTTTTCCATTGGTTGAGTGGTGATTGTCATGCAGTCCATTCCAATTCTAAACAGTAGGTTGTTCACAGTATCCTAAGTTTGGTGGTCTTTTACCAAACGGATTAACTAAGCTTGAGATAAAAAAAAAGCCTTTCTACCCGAAGCAGAAAGGCTTTTTTTAACAGTACGAATCAATAATTAATAATTAAATTCCGCGCGACGGTTTTTTGACCATGCAGTTTCATTGTGAGCAGCATCAACCGGACGCTCTTCACCGTAAGAAATGACATTGATTCGACTTGGGCTGACGCCTTCTGCAATCAATGCATTTTTGACGGCATTGGCTCTACGCTCACCCAAAGCTAAGTTGTACTCTCTTGTTCCACGCTCATCACAATGTCCTTCAATCGTAATATTGGCTGCACTGTTTAAGGCCATATAATCAGCATTGAGTTTAATGACATCATAAAATTCAGAACGCACTTCAGAACGGTCAAATTCAAAGTTAACCACTTTACCTTGTAAAGCTGCAAAAAGTTCATCTGCCGTCATGCCTGCTGCATTAGTTGGAACAGCAGCAGCCGCAGCTGCTTCAGCATCTGCCTTAGCTTGTGCAGCTGCTTCAGCATCTGCCTTAGCCTGTGCAGCCGATGTATTTGATGCTGTCTCATCATTTGTGGGAGTAGAACTACACCCAACTAAAGAGACTCCTAAAATACCAACCAAAAATAGCTGCTTAAGACCAGATAACGACATAGATGAATCCTCTTGATTTTATATAAATTAATTTAATGTTCTTAATTCTAAAAGAAATCTACCAATATTGAAAGCTTTAACTAAAGAATATTTTTACGACCTTTTTACAGGCGATTTAAGTGCTAATGTCCAGAGCACGCTTGCGTTTCTTGGCCAGTGGCACAAGCTTTCAATAGCCGCTCTTGATGAATAGTCACTTCTTTTCTCTTCCAAGTTAATATCTGCGCTTGGTGAAATTTTCCTAAAATACGTGAAATGGTTTCTGGTGTTAAATTCAGAAAGCTGGCGACTTCTCGGTGAAGGACATTTAACCTAAATTGCAAATGCTCATACCCTCTAGACTGAAATTTTTGAGACATATTCCATAGAAATTCAGCCAGTCGCTGTTCTGCCGATTTTTGAGTCAAAAGCCTAGCGTGTTGCCGGCTGGATACAATTTCGTAACTCATTAAATTAAAAAGCTGAATATTCAAGTTTGAAATTTTCGCCCCCAATGCCGCCAAACGCTGATAAGGCAGTCCACACACTGAAGTTGTATCTAGTGCAACCGCACTATACTGATGATGCTCAAACGCCATTGATTCCAAACCAATGATATCGCCAGGAAGGTAGAATCCATGAATAATTTCTTCACCCGTGTCTGAGCATGAAAAAACTTTAACACCCCCTGCACGAATAGCATACAGTTTAGTGAACGGATCTCCTGCTGAATATAATAATTCTCCCTTTAATGTACAAGGAGTACGATCAACAAGCTCATCTAACACCTGCATTTCAGAATCATGCAACCCTTGTGCAAAACAAATCCCTTTAAGGCCACAATTTGCACAACTGGCTTGAAAGCTTGAATATTTTTCAGTCATAATTTACAAAATCAATTTTTAGCTAAATTCGATGCATTTTAACAAAAAATTTTCAACCGAAACTAGAATGCACGAATTTATTCCAAAAAGCATCGAAAATATTTAAACCAACTGTCACATTCTGCCGGTGCTTAATTTTTAATCATTCTAAAAAAGTCCACCACTTTTAAAGGATTTACCCCTCAACTAACAAAACTGCTCACAAAGTTATCCACAGCTTCTGTGGATTATAAAATCAAAAACACCAGATGTACAAAATGGTACAGCAATTAACATTATTGATACAATATCAACACCTTATACAATATTATGAATCTAGATTATAAAGTTAAAAAACTAACCCAGACTTTAGGGGTGCCAAATCTTTTTTAAAATTATTCACTTTTTTTGTTGCATTTCTTGAAATGCCCTATCCATCGCAATTTTCTATGATTTTCCAGTCAAAAGTAGTTTTTTAATCACACTTTCCCTGACCCACTGAACCGATACAATTAATATCCATTTGCGTGAATTCAACTTATTCTATTTACCATTTTGACCCAAAAAATATCAATTGGCTCATCAAAAACACTCAAAACAAGATGAGTGGTTTGCAAGGCAGATCCAAATGCACTTTATGATAAAATTAAAGCTATTTGTTGGGTGAAAGCATTAAACTCAGTAACAACACTCCCACTGCTAAATTAAACACAGGATTCTATATGGCAAAAATTCTTGGCATCGGCAATGTCGTATTAGACATTATCTTACAAACCGCACATTACCCGTTAGAAGATGAAGAGATGCGAGCGGAATCTAGGCGATATGAGGTGGGTGGCAATGTTTGCAATAGCCTTTACGTATTGCAACAACTAGGACATGAAAGCAGTATTATGGCGAGTCTTGCTGCAGATACAGCGGCAAAACAATTGGTTGAGGGTCTCAAACAGAGAAAAATTGATGCTCAGCACATTCAACGTTTTATTAAAGGCCAAACCCCGACCTCTTATGTATTGCAGAGCAATCAAACGGGAAGTCGTACCATTACCCATTTTCGATCGTTAGAAGAACTGAGTTTTGATTATTTTGCAAAAGTTGAAATTGAACAATATGATTGGCTTCACTTTGAAGGACGAAATATTGAAAATCTATCAGGCATGCTCAATATCGCACGTACTTTTTTGACCCATCAACCAATTTCCATTGAAGTTGAAAAGGCACGTGAAGGGATTGAAGCCTTGTTTCCGTTAGCGAATGTCCTGATTTTTTCTCATCATTATGCTCAACAGACAGGTTATGAAACGGCTGAGTCCTTATTGAAACATGTACAGACACTGGCACCAAACAGCCAATTAATCTGTACTTGGGGCACAGAAGGCGCTTGGTTTCGAGCAGCCGATGGAAAAATCCAACATCAACCAGCCCTTCAGTTAGAACACACAATTGATACCTTAGGGGCTGGAGATACATTTAATGCCGGACTCATTGATGCGCTGATTCGACGACAACCATTAGATGAAGCCGTTCGCTCTGCCAGTGCATTAGCGGCACGCAAGTGCCAACAACAAGGGTTTGATAATTTATTATCAACACCGCCTTCAAAAAGACCTCTTGCCAATCTCAAACAAGTGAATAATGCTAAAGCGCTTGTTGTTCCTTGCGAAGCTTTGACCCACTCAATTATTTTAGTTCAATATCAAGATTCCGTTAAGGCCTATGCGAATAACTGCCCACATCAAGACGTGCCACTTGATGAGGCTTATAAGATTGACATCAACCCTTTTGATAAAACCATGAAGTGCTCTGTACACGATGCTTATTTTACGATAGAAGAAGGGATATGCGTTGAGGGGCCTTGCCTAAATGATGAATTAACACCGATTGCCATCAAAGTTGACGCTAAAGGGGATATTTACCTCGCAGAGTAAAAAAAATGCCCAGGCCTGGTGGGCTTGGGCATAGATACTGAAGATTTCATATAGGGCACTCTAAGTGCCCATCAAAAATCAAAACTTATCTTAGATTGATCGTCTTATAATTATCACGAATGACCACTTCTGCAGAAGCCACCATTGCTTTTACCCGAGCATCGGCCTCTGCGACACTCGATACCTCAACTAAAGCTGACTTCAATTGAGAAAGGGAAGCGGCTTGCTTCGGCAGCTCCCCCTCTTTAACATCCATCACTTCAAGCACCATCGAATCGCCAGTAGGCATAGCAAAGGTGGTATAAATCGGTTGTCCCTGCGGCTTAGGGGCTTTAAAAATAGCTGCCGTTACCTGAGGCAATACCGATTGATTCTCACGAGACAACCAACCCAGTTGAGCAAACTCAACGCCCTCCTCTTCCAACTCTGCCATTTTGACCTTACCCAATTGCAATTGAGCTTGTAACTCTGCCGCCTTTTGAGCAGAAGCCTGAATACCGGCTTGACGCTTCAAGTCACTTTCAATACTAGCACTCACGTCATCTAATGACTGCTGCTGCGCAGGAACGACTTCTTTAACTCGAATCACCACCGATTCTGTCGGCGATAATTCAATCGTTGCACTGTTTAATTTAGACTGCTTCACCTCTTCTGAAAAAGCGGCCGTAATCACCTTCGGATTGGAAGTGACTTCATCCGTTCCACCTTGCTGACTAAATAACTCAGAAGTTTTTACCTTTAAACCGGTTACATCAGCGGCAGGCTCAATCGCATCAGCTTGCTCATAAGCTACAGTACTCAATTGTTCAAGCTTTTCAAAATAAGTCTTCTCAGCTAACTGGCGACGTAACTGAGCTTCTACATCCGCTTTGACGGCATCATATTCAGGGGTTTGTTTGGGTTGAATCTGAGTCAGTTTGATTAGGTGGTAGCCAAAATCGGTTTTGATTGGTTCACTCACTTCACCAGGTTGCATTGAAAAGACGGTTTTGTCAAATTCAGGCACCATCATACCCTGTTGAAACATACCTAAATCACCACCAATATTCGCAGAACCGGGATCTTGAGAATGCGCCTTTGCTAAAGCTTCAAAGTCCTCTCCCGCTTCAATTTTTGAAGCAATATCGGTAATCTGCTTCTTCGCTTCTGCTTCAGAGGTGGTTTCATTAATCTGAATCAAAATATGACTAGCTTGTCGTTGTTTCGGCTGAACAAATTGATCCTTATTATTGTCATAAAAAGCTTTGCGTTGTTGGTCGTTCACCTCAACTTTCTCCGCCAAATCAGCCTGTGACAGCAAAACATACTGAATACTGACCTTTTCCGGAACCCGATACTGATCCTGATTTGCTTGATAATAATTTTCAATTTCAGCAGCTGTCGGGACTGCCTGCTCCATAAATGGACGCTGATCAATTCGAAGCGTATTTACCTGGCGTTGCTGAAATTGCAATGCCGCAAGATTTTTGACTTGTTGATCCGTTGCAATCGCAGATGCCATAGTTAATTGACGATTTTGTGTTTCGACCATAAATCGACGCTGCTCATACTCAAACCGAGCGATGTTCAAACCATTACGCATCAAAATATCTTGATAGAGTTGTTTGTCAAACTGACCATCTTTTTGAAAGACCGGAGCAGATTCAATCATGGCAAAGACTTGCGCATCAGAAACTCGCATATTGTGATCTGATGCCCATTGTTGAATCACTTCAGATTCAACCAAAGCATCCATCACCTGATCACGGAGTTCTGCATCATCAACCACCTGATCATACATGTCCCCAAATTGATTCTTAAGACGATTTTTCTGACGATCATATAGGGATAAAAACTCATTTGCCGTCACTTCTTCACCATTGACCTCTGCCACCACAACGATTTTATCGCCCTGTGCATATTGATCAATACCAAATAAGGCAAACGTTAAAATAATCAAACTTACAATCACCCAAGCAATCCAGCCCTGAGCATGGTCTCTAATACTTTGTAACATCAGTTTCTAACCCATAAAAAATAAAGGATTTATTGTATCAATCTCTGTCAGTGCTTTCAGATAATTTTTGATATTTATGCGGATATAACCATTATTCTATGCTAAAGTTTATCGAATACCGTAACGAGACAAATTGAATGAAAAAAGTACTCTATATTGACGATGCCTCATCAATGCGCAAGCTGGTGACCATGGTTCTTGGAAAAGATTTCGATTTGACCCTTGCTGAAAATGGACAAGATGCACTCGATCGAATCAACAGTACGCAGTTTGACCTGATTATCTCGGATATTAATATGCCGGTTATGGATGGCTTAACCTTTTTGAAAAATGCTCGAGCCTTAGAATGTTATAAATTCACACCAATTTTGATGATGACGACTGAAGCTAGCGCGGAGATGAAAGCACAAGGAAAGTTATTTGGTGCAACCGGATGGATTGTCAAGCCATTTGATCCCGACAAATTACCGGGTATTATTCGAAAGCTTGTTTAAGGAAAAGCAGCCAAGCCTGGCTGCTTTTTCGATTGCTTAATAGACTTGCTTAGACAAAAGGGTCGTCTAAAATAAGGGTTTCAGAACGATCTGGACCCGTCGATAAAATCGAGACCTTTACTCCCATTTCTTTTTCTAAAAACTGAATATACTGTTGCGCTGCAGCCGGTAAATCTTGCCAGCTGCTAACACCAACTGTTGAGCATTGCCAACCTGGAAGCACTTCATAGCAAGGTTCGACCAAATCATAATCGTCCGCACTGGAGGGCGGCAGCAATGATTTCTGCCCATCTACGAGATAATGGGTACACACTTTTATTTCCGCAAGCTCATCCAATACATCGAGTTTGGTTAAGCAAACTCCTGTTAAACCATTCACCTGAGCGGCTCTTCTGAGTGCCACCGCATCAAACCAACCACAACGTCTTTGTCGACCCGTTGTTGCGCCAAACTCACGGCCGCGTGTCCCGAGTTCCTTACCAACACTATCACCTTTATCAGTCGCCACATCATAGATTAGCTCAGTTGGGAAAGGACCTCCGCCGACACGTGTTGCATACGCTTTGGTAATGCCCAACACATAATCTAGCTGGCAAGGGCCAATTCCTGAACCTGCTGATGCGCCACCAGCAGTAGTATTTGACGAGGTTACATAAGGATAGGTTCCATGATCGATATCAAGCAAAGTCCCTTGAGCCCCCTCGAACATAAGGTTCTTGCCTTGTTTATTATACTGGTCAATCAAGTTTGGAATATCCGCTAACATAGGGACAATCAGCTCAGCATAACTTAAGCACTTTTCCCACAACAGGTCAAAATCAACCGGATCAACCTGATAATACTCTGTGAGCATAAAATTATGATAGGCCAAGGTAGCTTCTAATTGTTTCTTAAACTTCGACATATTTCTAAAGTCACCTGCCCGCAAACCGCGTCGTGCGACCTTATCTTCATAAGCCGGCCCAATACCTCGGCCTGTCGTTCCAATCGCAGCATTGCCTCTAGCCAACTCTCGAGCTTGATCTAACGCCACGTGATAATCTAAAATTAATGGACAAGCATCACTAATCTTTAAACGATGCTTAACCTGCAACCCACTTTCTTCTAATTGCAAAACTTCTTTAGCTAAAGCATCTGGTGCGAGAACCACCCCATTACCGATAAAGCATTCAACCGTCTCACGTAAAATACCAGATGGAATCAAATGCAAAACCGTTTTATGACCGTCAATAACTAAAGTATGTCCGGCATTATGCCCCCCTTGAAAACGCACCACTGCGGCAACTCTATCGGTTAAGAGATCGACAATCTTTCCTTTTCCCTCGTCTCCCCACTGGGTTCCAACAATGACAATATTCTTTTTTGACATAAATACTTCTCTTTATTCTTATGCTTATTTAAAGGGGCTTTAAAATTCTGTTTATCTGAAGAAGGGCTTTGCCGCCCCACACTCATACTCGCTTATGCAGCGGAATTCTTCGTCTGTAGAATCCACTGACCATTATTCAATGTTAAATACTCACCACCTTCTGGACAGTCTTCAAACTGATACATGCGTTTGACCACACAGTTCTGCTGTTTCAACGATTCAATGATGTCATTCAATGCTTGATCATATTGATTCGGAGCAAACACCACACGCTTTGCTTGCGCTTCTGGAAGCGCCAACAAATCCAGTGTCCCTCTCAGGTCTAGGCTAAATCCGGTGGCGAGCTGCGCCGTTCCAAACTCCGACCCTATACCATCGTAACGACCACCACGAGCAAGTTGATAGAGTTTACGACCAGAAGCATAACAACTAAAAATCATACCAGTATGATATTGATACCCTCGTAAATCCGCTAAATCAACATGAATGGTTAAACCCGTAAACTCACCAAACCACTGCAAAACGTCTTCCAGATAACATAAGTGTGTTTTCATTTTTTCTGAAAGCACTTTCATGCTTTGCATTTGTTCAATGACGGTCTTAGCATCACCACACATTGATGGCAAAACATCAAAGAAGGGCTCAAGCTCCGCCGAAACACTTAAACTACCAATAAACGCTTGATATTCAGGAAGCGACTTTCGCAATAAAATATCGACCAATAATTGCTGCTGCGTTTTAGATAAATCCGCTAAACGCATCAGCTCATCGACAATTGCCACATGCCCTAGACTTAGGGTTAATTCACTTAAACCAATGCTACGTAACGAAGCCAACATCAACTCAATCACTTCAATATCGCTTTCAACGCCAGAATGACCAAAGAGTTCCGCTCCTATCTCAATTGGACTTCTAGAACCTTTCGCTTTATTGTTACGAGTCTTAAGAACCTCGCCCACATAACATAGGCGTACTATGCCACTTTGTTTTAAACGATTTATGGCAATTCGCGCTACTTGCGGGGTCATATCCGCACGTACACCCATCATTTTCCCACTTTCTTGATCGGTAAAACGGCAAGTGTCAACGGCGAGATGTTGCCCTTTTCCAGTCAGCAAAGAATCCGTGAATTCTGCTAAAGGCGGTAACACCAAATCATAGCCCGCGAGTTCAAATTGATCGAGCAATTGACGACGATAAAACTCTAATTTTTTAGCCGCATCAGGCAATAAGTCTTCAATACCGTCAGGGGTAAACCAAATATTTTGTTGCATAAAACGCTTCTTACTTGAACATCATTAATAAAATCATTCCGATGGCAATGCTAAACAACCCCATCACTCGTATTTTTCCATCATTCATTTTCGCCAATTCCATCATGCCTCTTCGCCACACTGCTGGAAAAGCAAACGGCAAAAGGCCTTCGATTACGAAGACCAAGGCTAATGCACTGATTAAGGTCTCAACCATTTTGGCCTCCGAGTAAATGAAGTTGACATAAAAAAGGTGGTTATCACCACCTTTAATACAGAATTGTTAAAAACAAACTTTACTTATTTTTCTGATTAAAAAACTTAAAGAAATCAGATTTTGGATCAACAATCATCATGTCAGATTTATTGTTAAACGATTCCTGATACGCATTTAAACTTTGATAAAAAGAATAAAAGTCCGAATCCTTTGAATAGGCATTCGCATAGATTTCAGCAGACTGAGCATCCCCTTCCCCGCGAATAATTTCAGCATCTCGATACGCATCGGCAATAATCACCGTTCTCTGACGGTCCGCATCCGCTCGAATTCTTTCAGCTGCTTCCGCCCCTTGCGAACGCAAGTCTTTAGCCACTCGGTTTCGCTCTGCTTCCATTCTTTGATAAACCGATTCACTAACATTTTGCGGCAAATCAACCCGTTTCACCTTTACGTCAATCACATCAATCCCAAAATCAGATACAGAAACACGCGTTTGTTCAATAATTTTATCAACAATGACATTACGATCCTGTGAAATCACTTCTTGAACCGTTCGATTCCCAACCTCAGATCTCAAACTGTCTTTCATAATTTGCGCTAAACGCATATTGGCCAAGCGAATATCCCCATTCATTGAAGTATAAAACTTCTTGGTATCGCTAATCTTCCATTCAACAAAAGAATCAACCAACAGGTTTTTCTTTTCACTGGTTAAATAACGTTCTGCACTGGAATCCAACGTTTGCAAACGCGCATCAAATTTACGCACATTGTTCACAAAAGGCATTTTAAAGTGCAAGCCTGGTTCTAAATCGGTTTTCACAATTTCACCAAAGCGAAAAACCACGCCGGTTTCACCCTGTTGAATGGTGAAAATAGCATTCCCACCCACAAATAGGAGCGCGGCAACTAATATTGAAAATACGGTTTTCATTTTAACGAAGCTCCCTTGTTCTTAATAGATCACGAATATTTGTTCCTTTGCCAGAGGAAGAACTAGGTATGTTTCCAGCACTATTTGGCGAGGGCTTCACCGCAGATTGATCCGCAGAACTAAACGGAACAGAAGCTTGTTGGTTCGACATCATCTTATCCAAAGGTAAGTAAAGCAAATTCGTCCCACTTTCAGATCCCACAAATACTTTTGACGTTGCGCCCAGTACTCGAGTCATAGTGTCAAGATATAGACGTTCACGAGTCACTACGGGTGCTTTTTGGTACTCTGTCATCACACTTTCAAAACGGCTGGCTTGACCTGTTGCTCTCGCAATAACCTGATCCCGATATGCACGTGCTTCTTCAATTTGACGAGCTGCCATCCCCCTTGCTTTAGGCAAGATATCATTCGCATACGCCTCTGCTTCACTAATCAAACGGACTCGATCTTCTCGTGCTTTTACAACATCAGAGAAAGCACCTTGAACTTGTTCAGGTGGTTGTGCATCCTGCAAGTTTAAGGACGTAATCATTAATCCAGTGTTATACCGTTCTAGGTTTTTTTGGGTAATATTTTGAACCTTAGAAACGACCTCATCACGACCTTCCGTTAGCACAAAGTCCATTTTATTGCGTCCGACAACTTCTCTTAATGCACTTTCAGTTAGGCTTCTCAAGGTCATATCTGGCTCAGCAACATCATAAAGATATTTTTTCGCGTCTGAAACCTTGTATTGAACCGCTATCCGAATATCGACAATATTTTCATCTTTAGAAAGCATTAACGATTCTGATAAAACGCTACCACTTCGATTTTGGGAATCAGATCGATAACCAATCTCAGCCGTTCGAATTCTGTCCACATTAACAATGGTGACGGTTTCGATTGGCCAAGGCAAGTGCCAGTGTAACCCGGCTTTAGTTTCTTCGGAATAGGCACCAAAGCGTTTTACCACCCCTCTTTCTGGAGAGTCGACTGTATAAATACCACTGAGCAACCAAATAATGGCTAAAACAACGACGCCAATCCAAGTACCTTTTCCGCCCCCAAATTGATTATTGCCGCCCCCTAAAAAATCTTGTGCCTTTTTTAGGAGTTCATTTAAATCTGGATCCTGGTTCGATCCATTGGGATTTTTAGAACCATTCGGACGATTGTTACCGCCTGAATTGCCCCACGGGTCTTGTCCTGGTTTGCCCGGCTCATTCCACGCCATTATTTTCTCCAAAGGTTAAAAACGAATACAACATTTTAAATTTTATCGTGTTAAAAGTCATCTTTTAATCACCCGAAACACAGGTTTCTTCAATTTGTATCGGATTATGCTCATCCAGTTCCAGTTCTTCATAGCTCAACACATCTTGCCATTGCCTCACTTGATGCCATTCCTTTTCTGTTAAGCACATTTTAAATTCACTATTCCCCTGCTCATCAAAGCCTTCTTCTAGAATGGTGCCTAAGTGATAGAGTTGCGATCGTCGCTTTCCAGCCTGCATAGATAAAGTCAGCTTTGCGGTAATAAAACGCCCTCTAAAATGCGCGGCAATACCTTCTAATAGAAAAGGGATTCCTTGCTCAGCTTTAGCTGACAACCAAACCCTTTCCGGCAAACCCAATTCATTCAACTCTAGATGAGGTTCAACTTGACCTTCTGTTAATAAATCAATCTTATTAAACACCTCTAGCTGCGGGACATCATCAGCACCCACTTCTTTAATGACTTCTGCGACATCCGCCATTTTTTCAATGCGATGTGGGTCTGCTGCATCCACTAGATGAATCAGTAAGTCTGCTTCCCGGGTTTCTTCTAAAGTTGACCGAAAGGCCGCAACCAAATCATGGGGAATATGACGAATGAATCCGACTGTATCGGCCAAAATAATGGGGCCGGCACCTGGCAAATGAACTTTTCTAAGCGTTGAATCCAAGGTTGCGAACAAGCGATCTTCCGCATAAACACTGGCCTGTGTCAGCAGATTAAATAAAGTAGACTTTCCGGCATTGGTATAGCCAATAATGGTCACCGTTGGATAATCCGACTTTTGCCGAGAACGTCGACCTAAACTCCGCTGTTTACGTACCTTTTCAATTCTGGCTTCAAGCTGTTTTATTTTCCCTTGTACCAAACGTCTATCGGTCTCTAACTGTGTTTCACCAGGGCCTCTTGCGCCAATCCCTCCTTGGCGATCCAAATGCGTCCAACCTTTGACCAAGCGCGTTGACATTCGACGTAACTGTGCCAGTTCAACCTGTAACTTACCCTCATGAGATCGCGCTCTTTGCGCAAAAATATCCAAAATCAATCCGACACGATCCAACACCTGGCAGTCCAAGAGCTGACTTAAATTCCGCTCTTGAGCTGGACTTAAGGCATGATTAACAATCACGACATCGGCTTCATGGGTCATGACCGCTTCTTTAATTTCTTCTGCCTTGCCTTTCCCTACAAAAAATTTTGCATCGGGCGTATCCCGTTTAGTGGTGATCAGTTCCAAGACTTCGGCGCCAGCAGAATCAACTAATTCATAGAATTCGGCTAACACTTCTTGATCGGCTGAATGATAAAAATCCACATGAACCAGCACAGCCCTTTCGAGCAACTTTTGTTCGAGTTTTCCAAATAATTCCATAAATTCGTTTATTAAAAGACCTTAATGACAAACGGTGGGATAGAAAGTAATGACTTGATATTGTGAAGGGTCGTTACCGTTCACCCTTAAGTGAACAGTAACAATTATGAGATGAAAAATGGATTATCCAGCAGCATGAGTATCTGCATGAGCTGTTTCAAACTCATAGGCTTTTGGGTCTCTGGCTGGAACAATAGTTGAAATCGCATGTTTATAAACCATTTGCGTCACATTGCTTCGCAATAAAACCACAAATTGATCAAAAGAATCGACTCGACCTTGTAACTTAACCCCATTCACCAAATAAATCGCGACATTGATGCGTTCTTTCCGCAATGCATTCAAATACGGATCTTGTATCGGTAACGCCTTTGCTGGCTTTTTATTATCCATTGTTTATCCCCTAAAAAATCATTTACATTTATTTAAGCTGATGCTTCAGCTTTTTTTGTTATGAACAATACTGACAGATGGATCTCTTGTCTAGTCTGCTTTTAAAACCTATAAATCATACCATAATGACTATTCATATCATATTTTTTTAAAACCGATACCCGTTGACGGCTGCATCTAATCCCATTGACCACTGAATGACAAAGCGCTAATTCATAATGGAGAAACCTGTCATTCAGCTTGGCGTTCCGCAGAACGTTTGCAAATACTCAATAACAGTTTCAACTTGCTGTTCTATAGACAATTGAAAAGGATCCAATGTCAGTAAATCACTTTCTTTACGAAGCCAAGTCATTTGGCGTTTTGCCAATTGGCGGGTCGCCACGACACTCTTTTCAACAAAGGTGTCATAGTCATATACCTGCTCAAAAAATAACCAGGCTTGACGATAGCCGACACTACGAACAGCGGGTAAATCCGCATGCATACCCGGATCAGAAAACACCCGTTCGGCCTCTTTTAAAAATCCATCTGCCAAAATTTGCTGAAACCGTTGAGCGATTTTAGCGTGTAATTGCTTGCGATCTTCAGGAAGTAACGCCACCTTCGCTAACTGGAAAGCTTCAAGCATGGTTTGTTTCCCTGCTTTTTGCGCTTCGGTTAACGATTGCCCCGTTAACTCATACACTTCTAATGCCCGAACCAATCTTTGAGAATCGTTGGCATGAATTCGATTTGCGGCAACCGGGTCTATGGCTTGTAATTTTTCATGTACCGCTTGTGGGTTTTGCTGCCAGGCCTGGTAGATTTTTTGCCGAATCTCAGGGTTGGCGGATGGCAATTGCGCGATGCCTTGCTGCAAGGCATTAAAGTACATCATAGTACCGCCAACCAAGACGGGCAACCGACCTCGTTGAAAAATTTCGGCCACCAATCGAGTCACATCCTCAATAAAATCAGCGGCTGAATACTGCTCTGTCGGTTCCAAAATATCAATCAAATGATGAGGTACCGCTTTTAGCTCATCTACTGTCGGTTTCGCCGTGCCAATGTCCATCCCCCGATATATCAATGCGGAATCAACACTAATCACTTCAATCGGGAACTGCTGCGCGAGCGCCATAGATAATCCACTCTTGCCTGAAGCGGTTGGCCCCATAATCGCCAAACAGATTTTATTCTCAATGAGTTTCTCTACTGCTAGCGTGCTTAACACCTACTGTCCCCTCATAAATAAACTATCCAGTTGCCCCATAGATAACTGAATCCAAGTCGGACGCCCATGATTACACTGTGCAGAACTGTCGGTGGCTTCCATATCGCGCAATAACGCATTCATTTCAGCCAAAGTGAGTTGACGATTCGCTCTAACCGAACCATGGCAGGCCATGGTACTTAAAAGAGCATTTAGATGCTCTTCAACTCTCTGTGACCGCCCCATAACCGCAAAGTCCGCCAACATATCGTGAAATAGTTGAACCACATTAGACTTAACCAATAAACTGGGAACGGTCGTTAATTTTAACTGTTCTGGTCCAAACGATTCCGCTTCAAACCCCAGTTTTTCAAACTCAGGTTGATGCATTTGCCAGATGGATATTTCTGAGGCAGTTAACGGCACCACCATTGGCACTAATAGCGGCTGACAAATCAGACGGTCTTGGTACCACTGTTGTTTTAAGCGCTCGTAAACAATGCGCTCGTGAGCGGCATGCATATCAACAAGTACCAAGCCAGCGTCGTTTTCGGCCAAAATAAAGACCCCTTTAATTTGAGCCTTAGCATAACCCAACGGCGGGGCACCACCATCTTCAGTTTTTTGATCCTTCCCCACCGGATAGGTTTGAGAAGGTTCTGCTAGACGCTGTGGGTCTGACAGTTCATGACCAAACAACGATTCAACACTGGGAATTGGCTCAACCGTTTCTGGCGACTGCTGTTGAAATTGCATAGCTGCTTGAAAATGATCCGGTTGATTTTTGGGGACTTCATCGGGACTGTCAATATTGGTCGCCGAAGGCATACGTCCCAGGGGTTGCGTCACCGCCTCCCGTACTGAGCGTCGTAGAAAATCATAAACCCATCGTCCATTGGCAAAGCGTACTTCATATTTTGCGGGATGGACATTTACATCCACTAAAGCAGGGGGAATTTCTAGAAACAGACAGTAGGCTGGATGACGGCCATGATATAACACATCGGCATAGGCTTGTTTCACCGCATAGGAGAGTTGTCGATCCCGAACGATCCGCCCATTGACAAATAAAAACTGCATATCCGTTTGGCTACGGTTAAAAGTTGCCTGAGCCGCCCAACCCGTTAAACGGATATCCTGTGCATCAAACGTTAATGCCAAACTTTGGTCAACAAATGACTCACCCAACAATTGCTGCAAACGCAATCGAGTTGCCGCTTCAGTATCCGAGATCTGAACTTGACGAACCACTTTCTGGTTATGGACCAATTTAAAGCCAACATCAAAACGACTAAGCATCGCACGCTTAACCAACTGATCAATCTGCATAAACTCGGCACGCGCGCTTTTTAAAAATTTCTTTCGCGCAGGGGTATTAAAGAAGAGATCCTTAACTTCGACCAATGTTCCTTTCGGGTGCGCTACTGGCTTCGGTTCCTGCCAGGCACCTTCGCCCTCTCCGCGAATTTGCCATGCATGCGTCTCATCAAAATACTGACTGATCAAAGTAAATCGTGATACCGATGCGATACTGGCCAAAGCTTCTCCACGAAACCCTAATGAAGTAACGGCAGCCAAATCTTCGACTGTCTGAATCTTACTGGTCGCATGTCGGCTCACAGCTAATAATAGCTGCTCTGAACGAATGCCCCGCCCATTATCGACCACGCGAATTAACTTTTCACCCCCTTCTTCAATCGTAATTTCTATCTGGGTTGCGCCAGAATCTAGCGCATTTTCTAATAATTCTTTGACAACGGAAGCGGGTCTTTCCACCACTTCTCCAGCAGCAATTTGGTCGGCTAGATGCGATGGCAACAAGGCAATATCAGTTGCCATATTTGAAGGTTTAGAGAAAGCGTCTATTTGAGAAGAAGGTTCGGAAGTCGGCACAGCATTTTCTTTAGATAATTAAGATGGCGTCATTATAACGTTTTGTGCCACGAGTTTTTTAAGATGATGAGCACCTCATGTCACCCATATCAATACAGATGAATAACGTACCCATTTATACCTTACAAGCTGGCAACAATATCTTCCGATAATGGAATGCGTATTTTTTGGCCAACTTTCAAATTATTGGCCTCGCGTAGGCGGTTAATTTTTTTCAACTGATAGGTTGAAAGATTATAGTTGGCTGCGATTTCTGACAAGGTATCGCCACTTTGCACGCGATAATGAACATAAAGCTGCTCTCCCCAACGTGGTTGGTTGCCATTTTGTTTCACAAACTGACCTAACCCTCGAACAATGGATTTCGCCATTTGCGTTTGGAAAGATGCCGATTTCAGTTTTTTCGCCTCGCTCGGATTTGAAATAAAAGCCGTTTCAATTAATAAAGATGGCATATCGATTGACTTGAGTACTGCGAAGTCAGCAGATTGCACAGATTTTTTATGTAAATAAACCGCCTGACCCATTTCACCTAATACAGACTTAGCCAACTTTTTACTGGCACGAATATTAGCTGAACGCGTTAAATCTGATAACACAAAGGCCACATCAGCATCCCGCCCCTTCAATTTCACATCTTGTAAAGACGCATTTTCTGATTGTGCAAGAATGCGAGCCATCACACTGCTGGCACCGGTGGTTGATAAAATATAGACAGAGCCACCGCGTGCACGCTTATCATGAAACGCATCGGCATGTAATGACAAGAAAATATCAGCATCCTGCTCACGGGCTTTTCTAACACGTTTATGCAATGGAATAAACACATCTTCATCTCGCGTTAATACAGCACGCATTCCAGGCTGGGCATCAATCTGTTTTTTCAACTTAAAAGCCAAGTTTAAGATAACGTCTTTTTCATAAAGTCCACCATAACCAATGGCGCCAGTATCCTTTCCACCATGACCTGCATCAATCGCCACGATTAAATCATGATTCTTGTAATCAAAAACCGCACTGCTTTTATCCATCATTGCCTGAGTGCTTGAATGCTTTGAAATATCATTTGATGTTGATTTAGTCGATGTTTTCAGTGCAACTTGGCCTTTTGCACTGGGGTTCTGAGAAGCAACCGTAATGGTCTTCGTGGTATTTTTCGCCTGAACAACGGTTTTGGGTTTTGATGGAACATTTTTGATATCCACCACAACACGCTCGTTCCCTGATTTGTTTTTGGCAAGCGTAAAATACCCCCACTCAAAATCTTTGCGTAGATCCAGCACCACGCGCACTCGATTAGATTGGTTTTTGACTCTAGCCTGTTTCAAACGTGCATCCAAAAACTTCATTTTTGAAAAAGTGAGTTTATTGTCTGCTTGATAAAAATCCACCACAATTCTGGCAGGATTTTTAAGGGTTGAAATTTCAAATCGGTGATTATCTTTGACTTCAAACACGACTCGGGTCTTTTCCTTACCTTGACCCAAGCGCATCTTTTCTAAGGACATTTTAGACCACGCGCTGGTCGCTAACAAACTCAATAGCATACCGAATAAAATGATTGACGCTGGCTGAAATAATGAGATATTTTGTTTTCTAGTCATTGCACACCTCTAAGGGTTTTATTGTTTGCTAGCCTTATTATCAAGTTCCATGCCAATTTTCTTCGTCAATTTATTGACAAAGTACTGAGCACGCATATTTTGCGCGCTAATCGACAATTTTCGACCATGCGCGTCAACTTTAAACTGCAATAAAACATCTGCCTTTTCCAGATACCCTTCCCCCTTAGATGGCCATTCCACTAACGCTAAATAAGGCGGTGTTAACAAGTCTCGAACTCCCAAAAACTCGAGTTCTTCCGCATCACATAAACGGTATAAGTCAAAGTGCAGTAGCGTTGCAACCGATGTTTCGTAACTTTCCAACAAGGTGTAGGTTGGACTTTTCACCCGTTGTCCCGGTAAAAGGGTTTGAATCAATGCGCGACAAAAAAAGGATTTACCTGCGCCAAGATCCCCTTCTAAATAGACCATCATACCTTGCGCCATCATCGGTTCTTCAACTAGTTGCAAAGCAAACTGCTGAGCTACCGCGGTCGTATCGGCTTCTTCAAGCAGGTCTATTTGCAAAGCGGTATTCAAGGTCATAACAGTTTTTAGAATCCTTTAACGACAATCCAGCGGATTTGGTATGATGACGAGCAATTAAAGTTGAACAGCCTTTCAACGATCACAACCATTTCCAGCACAATATTAGGAGCTATTTTAGTGGATGAAGCGGTTTTATACCAGCTGACACAACAAATCAAACAATGGGGACGCTCACTCGGGTTTGCAGATATTGGCATTTCCGACATTGACTTATCGCATTATGAGCCTCTGTTTGAAGATTGGCTATCTCATCAATACCACGGTGAAATGGATTATATGGCGAAACACGGGCGTAAGCGAAGTCGTCCAGAACAACTAGAACCCGGTACGCTTAGTTTAATTTCAGTTCGCATGAATTATTTTGATGGCGACGCACATTCTGCCGTTTCACAATTACAATCGCCTGACAAAGCCTATATTTCGCGTTATGCATTACACAAAGACTATCATAAGCTAATGCGCAAACGGTTGGCACAACTGGCACAAAAAATTGAAACCGCCGTTGAAGAAATCTCACCATTAGCAACGTCACCTTTTCATTATCGTGCCTTTAGCGATTCGGCTCCCGTACTTGAAAGACCTGTTGCTGAAAAAGCCGGGCTGGGGTTTATTGGCAAAAACAGTCTGTTAATCCATCCTCGTGCGGGCTCTTGGTTTTTTTTAGGCGAACTCTACACCAACTTATCGCTACCTGCTGACCCTCCTTTCACGCGTCAAGGCTGTGGTCCCTGTACCGCTTGTATGGACGAATGTCCAACCCAAGCCATTGTCGATAATGCGGTGGTTGATGCGCGACGATGTATTTCTTATTTAACCATTGAATATGATGGTGTGATTGAAGAAGCTCTGCGTCCGTTGATTGGTAATCGAATTTATGGCTGCGATGATTGTCAGTTAGTCTGCCCTTGGAATCGTTTTACCGAATCCACTCAGGAATCTGCCTTTAAAGCCAAAGCGCCCCTTGACGAAATTGACTTGCTGACGTTACTCCAATGGGACGAAGCGCAATTTTTAACCGAAATGGCGGGGTCCCCTATCCGGCGCATCGGCTATTTAAAATGGCTTAGGAATTTATGTATTGCAATTGGCAATGATGAGTATCGTGCCGAAAACATCTCGGCTCTTTCCGAATTACAAACCGATAGCGACCTGGTCAACATCCATCGACTGTGGGCACTAAACGTCCAAAAGCAAAAACAAAAAAAACCACCCAAAACCACCAGGCCTGGTCATTTTAGCACGCCTAATCGCCCTGCTGTAGCGGCTAAATACTATTTACCCAAATCACTTAAAGCCATTCCAATCCATCAAATACGATCAAAAATCGAACCTTGAGACGCAGTAAAAAACTTTTCATACAATCGTGAGGCATAGGTATTGGTCATGCCTGCAATATAATCGGATAAAATACGATGTTGCGCTCTTTCCGATTCTGCTTTATCAAACCGCTCAAAAGTATTTCTCGGCAATAAAGCTTGCGGATTGGCTCTTAGGGATTTAAACAAATCCAATACAATCAATTGCCCTTTATATTCCATTCCTTTCACTTCTGGCAGGGTAATCACATGTTGATAAACGAAACGTTTTAGCAACTCCAAAACGGCCATTTCTGCCTTCCCCAACCGCGCCTGATAACGCAACAAAGGATGTTCAAATGCGCTGTTTTCATCCATATAAATGCTTTCGACCATAATACCGACCATCTTGCTAATGGCGTGTTTACGGTCTTTAGAGCGATCACTAAACAAGCGTTGCGTCATCGTCTCATCCCAAAGCGCATAGGTTTTAAACTCAGGTTGCTCCATCACTTCGGTTTGCCATAAATCTCTCGACACCATCCCCATTGCCACCGCATCCTCTAAATCGTGAATGCCATAGGCAATATCATCGGCCAATTCCATCAAGGTGGTATCAAGCGCTTTATATTGCGTTTTTGGAAAGCCACTTTTCGGTGCTTGTAGTTGGGTAAAGCGCTTTCTATCGGCTTCAGAAAATATAGCTAACACCCAATCAAACTGTGCTTTTTCTTCCTGGTAGACACTGGCTTTGGGTGGATGCCAACGACTCATATCTAGGGTTTTAAAATCGAATGCATCAGGAGTTGCCAAGTATGGTTGATATTCGATGTTATGAGAGACCACATCATCATAAATTGCAGGATATTTTAAGACGCCTAAAGTGGCGCGTCGTGATAGATCAATACCATTTTTGGGTGTATATTCTCCTAACCGCACCAAAATCCGTAATGTTTGTGCATTACCTTCAAAGCCGCCATGATTTCGCATCATATAATTGAGTGCAACCTCGCCGCCATGGCCATAAGGTGGATGGCCTAAATCATGCGCCAAACAAATCGCTTCAATCAAATAGAATGACGGGAGCCAATCCAAATAGGCTTTCCCCTGTCCAACCGTAATCAATTGTTCAACCAACCCAGAACCAATCTGTGCGACTTCCATAGAGTGGGTTAAACGGGTGCGATAAAAATCCGACTCGTTCAATCCAAAAATTTGCGTTTTTGCTTGCAATCGTCGAAAAGAAGCCGAGTGAATAACTCTTGCACGATCTCGTTGATAAACGATCCTCGGCTCACGTGAAGGTTGATTTGATAAAAAATCAGTATAGCGTTGTGTCCAATCTAGTGATTCTGACTGTGCTTGATGCATGACGACTCCTGAACAAATAGCTGAAAACCCCGGTCATTATGAAGCGATGTCATCTGAATCACAAGCATTCTGGAAGTTATGATGAGATAAATGCTTTGCTTTTTATGAGAATTTGCTAAACTTGCACTTAAAAAAGTCAGGCTATAGAAAATTCAATTCCATAACGCCCGACAGCACTCTGACATTTGCAAAGGATGCCTTTTATTTTTAGCGCCCGCAATTGACAGTGAGGTTTTATGAAAAGTTTAAGCAAATTGGGGTTATTCGCCCTACTCAGTAGTTTTCTGTGGCTTTCAGGCTGTGTAAATTCCGAATTCAGAGACTGTAAAGAGAAAGCCAGCGCCCTTTGGGACAACAGTGATAAGCCTACCAATAATAATGCGGCCTACTGGCAAGCCATTGAAAAGTGCAAAGAAAAGTATCAGTAGCCCTTACCGATACCCCATATCAATGTTAGATATTATCAATGCAACTGCCAACAGAGCAGCGCTTGAAAGGAATTGGTATGCACTGGCAAATTGAAGGTCGCTTGCCTAGATCCTTAGTCAAAAAATATAGCCTCATTGTGGCGCTTTGGAGCGGTCTGATTCTAGGGTCTTGGTTTTATAATCTCCATGGTTTAGAGCATGCTACTTGGCAAGCTGCTAGCTCTGCAGCTCTAGCGACGGTCAATAAGGACGTTAGCTTTAGAAAATGGGGGGCATCTCACGGCGGCGTCTATGTCCCACCGACAGATAAGACCCCACCCAACCCCTACCTTGATATCCCTGAACGGGATGTGGTTACCACCAGTGGTAAAAAATTAACCCTAGTCAACCCTGCCTATATGTTAAGAGATATGCAATCGCAATTTGGCGATGAATATGGCATTAAAACCCACCTCACCAGTTTAAATTTGTTAAACCCACACAATAAAGCTGATGCCTGGGAAATCACGGCTCTAAAACAATTTGAACAAAATGCAGAACCCATTCAAGAAATTAGCTTAATACAGGGTCAACCGTATATGCGCTTGATTCGGCCACTAATGGTTGAAAAGACCTGTATGAAGTGCCATGCTCACCAAGGTTATCAAGTGGGGCAAATCCGTGGTGGCATCAGTACTTTTGTGCCAATGGCTCCTTTTTTAGAGCGAGAAACCCAGCGTAAATTTGAAATGCAACTGTCTCATCTTGCAGTATGGATTATCGGTGTCATGGGGCTTACTTTTGGTTGGCGTAGAGAATCGAAGCTCAAATCTGAACATGACCGGCAAGAAAAAGCTTTATTAGAAAATGAAGCGCTCTATCGGTCTGTTACCAATAACGGTCAAGTCATGATTTGGTTAGCAGATGCTTCAAGGCGCTACACCTTCTTTAACCAGCCTTGGTTAGAATTTGTTGACCTATCGCTTGAACAAGCCCTTGCCCAAGACAAACCCTCAAATATCGACAACGAAGATCGAAGTTTTTACCAGCAAACCCTTTCCCAAGCCTATAGCAAACACGAAAAGTTTAGTTTGGTTTATCGCATGAAGCGCCATGATGGACAAATACGCTCAATATTGGAAGAAGCCAGTCCACACTATGATAGTAGCGGCCAGTTTTCAGGATTTATTGGTCATTGTCTGGACATTACTGAGTTCAAAGAAGCCAAATCTGAAGCCGAATATTTAGCACAATATGATGTGTTAACTCAACTACCTAACCGGCGACTGATGCAAACGCAATTGACCAATGCGATCGATAGCTGCAAATCCCAAGGAACTATTGGCGCGTTAATTTTAATTGATTTAGATAATTTCAAACAACTCAACGACACCCAAGGCTATGAAGTGGGCGATGCTTTATTAAAGCTACTTGCGGAACGTATTCATACTATTTTGCCAGAAGATGCCACCTTAGGCCGATTTGGTGGAGATGAATTTGTCGTCTTAATATCGATGCTCAATCATACCCAAGCTTCCGCACTGGAACTCGCCGAAAAGTTTGGGCGAAAGCTACTCCGCTTGATTCAGCAAGCCTTTTATATTGGCGAACATGAATACCAAACCAGTTGTAGTTTAGGGATCACCTTGTTTAATGGCGGTCCAAACACTCAAGAAGAAGTCTTTAAACATGCCGAACTAGCCATGTATCAAGCCAAAGAGAATGGACGAAATAACCTACGTTTCTTTGATCCGGAAATGCAAAGTTTGCTAAGTGCCCGAACCGAGCTTGAAAGCGCTTTAAGACAAGCCATTAATCGCCAAGAATTTGAACTGTTCTTACAACCGCAAGTGAATTCACAAGCAAAAATTATTGGCGCGGAAGCACTTATTCGTTGGCGACACCCCGAAAAGGGTCTAATCTCCCCTATCAGCTTTATCCCTTTAGCTGAAGAAACGGGGCTGATTGTTCCTATTGGTCATTGGGTACTCACCCAAGCTTGTGACATTCTAAAACAATGGTCAAGTAATCCTGATTTAAATCACTTAACGCTTGCCGTCAATGTCAGCGCAAAACAATTCCACCTTGCTGAGTTCGAGTCTCAAGTAAGCGAGTTACTTGAACCTGAATTCAGCCACCACTTAAAACTGGAGTTAACCGAAAGCCTGTTTCTTTCATCGGTAGATGAGGCCATTAGCAAAATGACCGCTTTAAAAGCCAAAGGCGTTAGCTTCTCGTTAGATGATTTCGGCACGGGTTATTCTTCGTTGACCTATTTAAAACGACTTCCGTTAGATCAACTAAAAATCGATCAAGGGTTTATTCGTGACCTACTGGTTGATGAAAATGATAAGGCCATTGCCCAAACCATTATTGCCTTATCCGATAGTTTAAATTTGAGTGTTATTGCCGAAGGGGTTGAAACCAGTGAACACCAACAAACTTTGGCTCGAATGGGCTGCCAAAACTACCAAGGTTATTATTTTGGTAAACCGCAACCTCAGATAGAATTTGAAGCGCAATTAAAGAATACCCATGTCATCGCTTCATAAACTTGTCGTTTACACCTTTATCACCTTTTTAATTGCCATTGGCTATTATTGGACAATGCAAGGATATTCACACCCTGATCATCCTGAAACTTTTTTAAATGAAGTCGGTGAAGAAATAGGAGAAGTGGCGCTTTGGTTATTAGTGTTTATTTATGCTCGAACCCTATTAAAACTCATGTCCGCAAAAGGTAGCTTTGCCCAAAGACTGATTCCAGGCTCTATTAACGACCTCTCCAACTCGCTTATTCGCACGGTGCTGATTCCATTAAACAAAACCCATGCTTATGTTGGCATCGCAACCTTAGCTGTCATCTTGTTACATATTGCCTTGGTGGGTTGGCATCTCGAAATACTATTATTTCAAGTCGTTTTGGGATTATTAATTTGGCAAGGACTTTTTGGGTTTTTCTTACGCTGGCGCTTTTCTCCCCGCCAATTAAAACAGTTTTCCTATCTCGTCCATGCTCAGTTTGTCACAGGCATTATGATTGGCATCTTCTCCTATGTCGGGCACTGGCTGGTTGATTAATTAAGACATTACAGCCATCCGCAAACCTGAAGGAAATTTCATGCTAAAATAGCGTCTTTTGAATTCTCATTTTTTGAAAGGCCACCTGTTTGCTATGAAAACCTCTTCCTTACTGCTTGCTACCACTCGTGAAACCCCTGCTGATGCGGTTGTCATTAGTCACCAATTGATGTTGAGAGCGGGCATTATTCGCCCGCTGGCTGGTGGGCTTTATAACTGGTTGCCCTTAGGCGTCAAGGTTTTACGTAAAGTTGAAGCCATTATTCGTGAAGAAATGGATGCTGCAGGCGCACAAGAGTGTTTGATGCCAGTGGTTCAACCGATGGAGTTGTGGGATGAATCGGGGCGAGCAGACGATTATGGCCCTGAATTATTGCGTTTTAAAGATCGGCATCAACGGGACTTTGCGTTAGGCCCGACCCACGAAGAAATCATTACCGACTTAGTTCGTAAAGAAATTCGCAGTTATAAACAGCTCCCTGCGAATTTTTATCAAATTCAAACCAAATTCCGTGATGAAATTCGCCCGCGTTTCGGCGTGATGCGCTCTCGAGAATTTATTATGAAAGATGCCTATTCATTCCATATGGATACGGACAGTTTGCAACAAACCTATGATGTAATGTTTGAGACTTATCACCGCATTTTCAGCCGTATTGGTTTGAATTTTAGAGCCGTTCAGGCCGATACCGGTTCAATTGGCGGAGAGGGGTCTCATGAATTTCACGTGCTGGCGGATTCTGGTGAGGATGATATAGCTTTCTCAACCGAATCGGATTATGCCGCCAATGTCGAATTAGCGGAAGCCATGGCACCGAGTGCTCCCCGCGCGAAGGCCAGTCAAGACTTAACCGAAATTGCGACCCCGAATCAACATAGCATTGATGAAGTGTGTCAATTTTTAAGCGTTTCGCCAACTCAAGTGGCAAAGACGCTGATTGTCAAAGGCGCTCAGCCTGAGGCACCCATTATTGCCTTGGTGCTTCGTGGTGATCACCAGTTAAACGAAATTAAAGCTGAGAAACTGCCTCAGATTGCGTCTCCACTCGAAATGGCAACCGATGCCGAAATCATGGATACATTAGGCTGCCATACAGGTTCAATTGGCCCTATTGACTTAGTTGAAAAAAATATCCCTGTGATAGTAGATCGTTCTGCAGCACACCTAACGGACTTTATTTGTGGTGCCAATAAGGATGGCTTTCATTATCAAGGGGCTAACTGGGAACGCGATGCGCATATCACAGAAGTTGCAGATCTTCGTAACGTAGTTAAAGGTGATCCAAGTCCTTGTGGGAAAGGCACTCTTGAAATTCGCCGCGGCATTGAAGTTGGCCATATTTTCCAGCTTGGCAATAAATATTCAAAAGCCTTAAACGCAAACGTTTTAAACGAAAACAGCCGTGCGCAAATTTTAGAAATGGGCTGCTATGGCATCGGCGTTACTCGTGTGGTGGCTGCTGCCATCGAGCAGAACCATGATGAAAAAGGCATTATTTGGCCTGAAGCCATCGCCCCTTTCCAGGTCTGTATTGTGCCGATGCAAATGCATAAATCCCCTCGCGTTGAAGCAGCGACTTTAGCCTTGTACAAGGATTTAAAGTCAAAAGGAGTTGATGTTCTGTTAGACGATCGTAAAGAGCGTCCTGGCGTGATGTTTAACGATATGGAGTTAATCGGGATTCCGCACCGGATTGTCATTGGTGAACGCGGTTTGGATAAAGGTGAAATTGAGTATAAACATCGTCGTGACAGTGATTCACAAGACATTGCCGAAGCCGAGCTTATCCCATTTTTGCTGGACAAATTAGGACTTTAAAAAAAACTATTCATATTGATAAAAATTACTGATTAGCATCGGTTAGATGAAGACTACTCTCAATGCATTTTTTACCCTATAATGCAATAAAAGATAATACTGTGTGGTTCATGACAACCATAAAAAATAGCAAATACTGCAAGGGTTGTCATGCTTTTGTACTCTGAAACGCTTTAATAGGAATAAACGCCATGTCACTACCTCTGCTTATCAATAAACAGCCTGTACTGGATGCAACAAAAAGCCTCTATGCATACCAACTTAAGGTTGAAGCCCTCCCAGGTAAGACGCTGTCAACGGAACAATGGGAAAGTGCCATTCAAGATCAATGGCAACAGATCCAACAAAATATTGGATTTGAAGTCCTTACGGCCAACAAACCGGTTTTTTACCAAGTCCCTATTCCACTACTGAAACTGGCATTATTACCACCAATAGAACCCTTATCAAAACTGATTGTCGAAGTTGACATTAGCATCTTGAAAGATAAAACGGCGTTAATGGCGATCAAAGAGATGGTGCAACAAGGTGTGCAAATCGCACTGCAGGATTATCAACCCAGCACCGAACATGACAAGCTGTTATCGATTGCCAAGTTGGTGAAATTCAAAGTCATGGATATCAGCGATCAATCCTTGGACGAACTGTTTGACAAGCTGCACCAGCAAAATCTCAAAGTCATCGTGACAGGCGTAGATACGGAAGAAACCTACAGTGTATTAAAAGACAAAGGCGCTCAGTACTTCCAAGGCTATTTTTTCACCAACCCCATACTCTCATCCCAAAAAGAAGTAGCTGGTAATAAGCTGGCAATGCTTAAATTGCTAGCCGAAGTCAATGACCCTGATATTGAATTTGACGTATTAGCGAAAACCATTGGTAGTGATGTCGGTCTCACCCATAAATTACTTTCGGCGATCAATCATCCTCAAAATAATTTGCCTCAAGTAATTGATAGCTTAAAACAAGCTGTTAATTTCATGGGACTGAAACGACTTAAGTTTTGGGTGAATATGCTCATGCTGTCAGAAGTGGATGAAGTGCCAACCGAACTCCTAGTGACCGCTTTGGTTCGTGCTAAGTTTTTAGAATCCCTCGCGACTAGCATTGGTCAAGGCGTGCTTAAAGAACGTTTCTTTATGGTTGGACTGTTTTCGACCCTAAATGCCTTTTTAAAAACGCCGATGGCTGATATTGTCGATCAACTGCCTCTGACGGATAGAATCAAAGAAGCATTAACTGATCAGAAAGGCGTCATGGGGCAAGCTTTGTTGATTGCTCGAGCCTTGGAACAAGGCAATACCCACATGATTTTATCTGGTTTTGAAGGGGCTGATATCATGGTTATTTCAACCGATTATATGAATGCCAATGGTTGGGCTAATCAAACATTACAAAGCTTAGCTGCGGCCTAAACCATCAAATAAAATCATTGGCGATAATTCGGTCAAGTTCTCGACAATTTTGCTAAGTAAATCGCAGCCTTGCCTTCATGAGAAGAATAATAACTGACCCAGAGGTGTTCATCTTTTTCAACCAGGCCTGGGTAGCTACAATCGCCTTCCGATGGCAAGGTGATTAAATGGTTAAGTCGTGCCGATTCGGTTTCGATTTCATAAATCATCACCTTCGGTTGTTTTTCCTCAAATACACGAAAAGCCGCAATCAACTCTCCGGAGCTTAATTGAATTAGTTTCGGCCCACCAATTCTCACCGATAAAGGTTGCCATTGCCAAACTTGGTAAGGCGGTTTGGCTTGACCGAACAGGCCTGGACACTCTTCACCATCCCGTCTCAGTAAACAGTAGCCAGTCGCATCCGGCGCAAAAACTAAAGACGCTTCATTACTAAAACAATCAGGATTTGGAAAGAACGGTTTGAGATGGGGCTGCCAATATTTTCCGTCTTCTGAAAGATACAAACACCCATCCATATCTTTACCCGCATAACCAATACTAAAAATATGGTTTGGATTAGCACTGCCACTCCAACGCCAAGTACCTTCATCTTGATCAGTGACAAAAGGATCCGATACGGCGCCCTTTTTAAGCTGCCAGGTCACTGAACAAAGCACTGAACTTGGAGAGGTTGGCACAGCCCATCGGACACCGGCCATCAGCACTAATTGCCCTTGTGGTGTGACCACAAACTTAGGATCACGTAAATCTCCTCCTGCCCAACTTATTTCTGCAGATTTTACCCAGGCCTGGTCATTTTGACGGCATAGAATTACAATCTGACCATCCAATGACATATGGTGTTGTGCTTGTCTAAAGGCGCAGTACCAGTATCCATCAAACAAAATTAGATCTGTGAACGCATTATGAGCACCCTTGTCCCACACACAATCAACAGATTCAAGTTTTAAACCAATAGTCATTTAAACCTCAGTAATCGTGTTCAATAAATGTTGAGCAGTTCGGTTTTCGGCATTTTCTGCCAACACCCCCTCTAAAACCAACTTAGCTTCAGAAAAATTCGAGTCATCAATATAATATTGCGCTAGCTTGTTTTTAACCGACAAACGATTAGGTTGGTTATCTAGGTACATTTTTAATACTTCAATGGCTGCCGCCGTATTCCCTAGTAATTTCAACATATCGGCATAGGACACCATATAATCAATAGAAATGCCGCATAAACGTTCCAGTACAATTAATGCGGCATCAAAATCCTTTAAATCCATAGCAATAGGAAGCATTTTTTTCAATGCCATATGCTTTAACACAGGCGCTGAAATGGTTTCATAAAGATTAAATGCAGTAACAGGGTCGTTATTCAATTCTTCAACCATTCCTCTTAATAAAGTTAAAAAGCTCTCCTTCTGTTCCGCTTGTGCTGAATCAAGGGTTTCAACGTGTTCTATCAATTTTTGAATTTCTTCGCAATTTTTTAGCGCAAATGCATTATTCGCCCGTGCCATTAATGCCGATACATTGGACACATTTTTTTGTAACATCTGAGTATAAATATGATCCGTTTTTTCATATTCGGATTGGAATTGTTGAATCGCACCTTGCAAAATAGCTTCTTCAGCATCTGGTAATTCAACTGGATGCCATGCCTTCCATTGAAGAGCACGACCAAATTCATCCCATTTGCGCCAACGATCAATACACTGTGAAGGCCAGCTTTGAGTATTGAGTTCATCTGAACGAAGCTCGGCTCTTTCCAATCCTTGCTTTAATAAGCTCACTAAATGCTCACTGACCTTTTCTACACCACCAAAAAAGGCTTCCAGCTGTTGCACCACTTCTGCCTCAGTCATCGCTCCTTCATCATCAATTGGCTTAAAAACATCAGCAAAAAAAGCCGATTGAAAACTGGCTAACATATCGCCATCTCGGCCAACTAAATAATCAATTTTTTTACGGTATTTTTTAAGTTTTACCGCATTTTTTTCATTTGGCAGACCTGTTTTTGCATCATATATTTTACTGGCTAACATACGCGTTTCTTTAGCCTGCTTATATAATTTTTTAAAACGGTTATGTTGCTTTTTCAGCAGTTTTTGAGTGTCTTGAGCCAGTGAAAATTTTTCTTGGGAAGTCAGCGTAATATTGAGTTTTATTTCGGTCATTAACGCCTGTTTGGACTCTGAATGCAATTCAACCTCATTACAGTCGATAAAGACAACATTGTCCATTTTGGCGGAATGCAATCCCAAACTAATAAACTCGATCGGCTTATGCAACAAGTAATAGCTAATCATATTTTCCATCGCCTGCTTTGCCGAGAAAAAATCATCCCCTGTTTCAGTTAATTGACCCGCATTATCCAATAGGCGTGCTTTACCATAATGAGATACCGTATCGGAATGCTTGGCTTCATCACTACTGGACTCATGCGTCAAACCGCCTGCATAGCAAAAATCTACACCAGAAAAAAACACCCGAGTTGCCCCCAGGCTACAGGCTAAATGCAAGGCAGAGTTGGTCACCGTTGGTCCAAGAGTGTCAATGTTCGTCTTAGCATTCTCATCACTCCATGCATATTTCTCACCCATATAAATTGCTAACCCATTCCACTGACTTAACAAACGATGCTGGGCATGGAAGCTATGCGCTAAAATGCTGTAGTCCGAAGCACCTAATACCGCTTTTGAATTATCAAAGTTCCAAGGAAAAGGATCAACTGTCACAAAGAAATCTACCAAGATGCCTTCTCTTTCAAGGCGTTTTGCAATCCTTGCTGCAGCAAATACAATCAATTTATCCTGATTTTTTCTCACCCAATCAATGGCATCATCTAGTGTCGGCCCACCTCCCAAAATAATGGCTTCGCGCCCCTCTAGACTCTTTTCAATTTCAACAGCTGGCATCCAGTTATCGACCGCATTGAGTAAACGCTGTTCTTCAAAGACCTTATTACTTTGAACATTAAATTCCGAACGCAAATAACTAACAAACTTAACTTCCATCTGTTCCCAAAGATCCGCGTAAGGCGTATTCGGCTCTGAATCCATCACAGCGAGGGACTTAATTAGATGAATCCGACGTCGCATAATATAGCTATTAAATTCGGCGGTTAAGCGTATAAACTCAAAGTTTTGATTGACTAGACGAACCTGACCCTCCCAAACTTCTTTGTCATCACCTGCCAACTGGGCCGCCTCAATCACCTCATCAAAATCAATAAATACAAACTGACTATGTTTGTGACGTATATGTTCTTGAATATATTGATATAACAAGCCCGAATCTGACCCAACAACAATAAATAATGCCTCTTCCTCGTTTAATAAGGATTCATAATGAGGTGTTAAAACATCATCTGAGGCGTTTTTTTCAAAGGACAGTCGATTGACCTCTGGAAAGTAACTTTCACCAAATTTATTTTGTGTTAACTCCAAATGTTCCATTTTTTGCATGGCAAATTCCTTTAAATCTTTTTTATATTTCGTCAAACTGATCAAGCTTTACTGAGCACTTTTATTTGCCTGCTGATTAACCTATTTCTCAGTTACGAATACTAGTATTCCCCATCATAATTTAGCCAAATATCCAAAGTTTTAATGATAATGAAAGTATCGACATAGAAATTGTTATTTAAATTTTTTTTCGAAATGACTGGCATCAAGAAGAGTAGCTATCATAAGCCGATCTAGTATCGGTAAATTATGGGGATGGGAAATCAAAATATTATCAAGCGCCTCTCATGTAACAGTACAACAATTTTTTAATGCAATTACAGTCGGTCATGAAGTGCAATATCGAAAATGTTTGTATCTAGGATATTTCTCAAAAACTAATCACTTAAAAGCTTCAATATTTACTGGGTCACCAGACTTTCTCTCAATTTTTGCAACTTTGCCAATCACATCATCATAAAATTTCGGCGCTAGACCATAACCAGGTCTTATGCTTTTGATATGCTTGGCACAAACCACTTCACCAGGCTTAATATCATTTACAAAGTATAGGGAACGACGAAACTTAACACTTCCTTGCTCGCTAGATTTTAGCCCATAATCAACTTGTCCTAATGCTTTCCACGCTGTATAAACATCAGTACATAAAGCATTAAGCTCTGGTTCCTCTAGTGAAAAGCTATCATCTGGACCTCCGCCATTTCGATCCAGAGTAACGTGCTTTTCAATAATACAGGCACCTAATGCAACACTGGTAATTGCTGTAGTGTTATCTAAGGTATGATCAGATAGGCCTACGGGTAAGTCGAAACGATTTTTCATGTCTTGTATTGTTAATAAATTATAATCTTCAGGTGGTGCGGGGTAACCACTAACACAGTGTAAAATTGCCAATTGAGTACAACCACCTTCTCTAGCCGAGTCAATAGCTTCTTGAATTTCTTCTGCATTTGCCATGCCGGTAGAAATAATCATCGGCTTACCCGTTTGAGCCACATACTTAATTAATGGTAAATCAATGGCTTCGCAACTTGCGATTTTATAAGCTGGTGTATTTAAGTCCTCAAGTAAATCAACTGCTGTATTATCAAAAGGAGAACTAAAAATTGTAATACCAATTTTTCTAGCATACTCAAATAAAGGCCTATGCCATTCCCAAGGTGTATGAGCCCATTCATAAAGATCGTACAAACTTTTACCATCCCAAAGACCTCCTTCGATAATAAACTCAGGAGCATTACTATCCAAAGTGATAGTATCAGGGCGATAAGTTTGTAATTTGACTGCATCAGCCCCACTACGCTTAGCGGCATCAATAATAGCAATAGCTCGCTCAATATTACCATTATGATTTGCTGATAATTCTGCAATAACATATGGAGGGTTAGTACTGCTAATCAAACGATCATTTATTTTAAGCATTTTTTAATCTCAATAAAAACTTGACTCATTGAACTTAATTCAACATCAGCTCCATAACAAGCATTAGAAGCTACGCACTTAAACCTACCTGTCAATACCCTTATACTCGGCATAGATAAAGTTACTGCTGGCTCAATATCATGACTCGGGTTGTCACCAACCATAATAGTGTTTTTACTCGTCGTTCCAAGCTTAGCAAGCAGGTAATTGATACCATCCACATGGGGCTTAGGACAACCTATCTCCCATGAATATACGATTTCATCAAAATAATCTTCTATACCTAAGGCCAATACCTTCTTTTTTTGCATCAAAGGCAACCCATCAGTCAACAAACCTAGCTTTAAGTCATAGTTATTTCTTAACTCCAACAAACCTGTGACTATATTTTTTTCCAGAACTATAGTTGGCTCATGATTTCTATAAACAGTTACCAATTCTTCAACCAAACCAGCTTCATTATCAGGTATTATTTTAGCTAGTAAATAATGGTATAGGTAATTGAATATTTTCTCTCTACCATGTGTTAAAAATTGATTTTTCAAAAAAATATATATTTCATATTTGCTTATTCCGTATTTAACAGACAAATATTCTGCTACTGCATTGAAACCACTCAACACATATTCTGACTCCAAATATAATGTATCATCCAAATCAAAAATAACAGCATTAATCAATATCAGCCCCTAAAATATATTCAGAACTATATTTAAACATTTTAACGTTATACTTAATATCACTTACTGAATATGATTTTTTTCCGACCATATATTCTACTAGCCACTTCGGAGAATTTACACCAGTGACAAAAGCAAGACCTGATGCACCACCAAATCTAAGATTAGCTTCTACAAGGCTAACAACTCCATCATGGAAAAATGCCTGAACAACAATATGTCCAAAAAGATTTAAAGTTTCACCTAAATCCTTAACTAGAATCTCCAGTTCTGGTAAATCAACACTTGTTGTAATCACTGATTCACCACCAACAACCAAATCCCGACTTCTTGGTAAGACTGCTTTTACGCATCCTTCATTATCGAAAAACGCATCAATTGAATATTCTTGCCCTAAAACAAATTCCTGAATCAAGTACTTTTCAACAGGTAGGACTTTAATTATTTCAATGGCTTGATCCTTATTCTCTGCAATATAAACACCCTTACTAGCTTGAGAAAACTCTTCTTTTATTATTACCGGGTATTTAACTAAGTTTAAGCTATCATAGCTATAAGGTATAGGAAGGCCATTCTGCTTGCAGTGTTGATTAAAAGCTAATTTTGATGTGCAAATATTAATGGATGTGTTTCCACTCATTAAAACTTCAATATTATTTTCACTCAATATCGTTCTATTTTTTGCAAAAAAAATTAAATCACCATCACTAGTAGGCAAAATAAATTTAATTCTTCTCTTTTTACAGTTTCTAACTAAATCACATAAAAAATCAGCATCGTTTCTATGCGGTAAAATAAAAAAGTTATCACAAAAATACAAGGCAACAGCATCTTTAGTAACATCTGCCCCAAAAACTTTTATATTTTCTTTTTTTGCCTCTTTAATAAATGCTTTAACTAATCCAACCTTTTTGGAGACACTAGTTATTAATAAATTTCTGTTTTTTAACACACCGCCCCCTCAAAAATTGATTAATAAAACATTACAAACCTACAATAACGGTTGTATTCCTACCCATTCCTAAATCAGCTAAACTTCGATAAAAAGCATTTGCTTTATCACTGCCGTTTTTTGAAATTAAATTTTCAATAGTTAAACGTGCAAAATGCCCTTCTTTTCCAACAGATTTATTTTTTATATAATTTGAGTGGTTATTAAATATGAACCAATCTATAGGGAAATCAGCTAGTTTATCGAGCATTTTCCAACCCGTTTTTTCAATTACTTCATTAATATTCAATGTATTAAAGTAACTGATATGATCTGGTATAGCCACCCAATACTCGCTATCTACATAACTATTATTTAAGGCATATGTTTGTAACTCTGAGAAGTCATTAGGTACAGTTATAACTAATACGCCATTTTTTGATAGCAATCCCTTTAAATCCTCTAACAAATCAACTGGCTCTAAAACATGTTCCAAGACATTCTGCAGCCAAACTATTTCATATTTATTTTTTAACTCTAGCTCATTTTGTAATGACTTAAAAACATCACCTTCGACCAACTTATCTAGTAGTTTTGGGTGATGTTGCTTAATACCAGCACTGCTATAATCTAAGCCTTTAACCTGATATCCGCGCTGTTCAAAAAAATTTAAAGCAAAACCTTCACCACAACCAACATCTAGAAAACGCTCATATGTCTTTGTATCTCGTTTCTCACAAATGGCTGCATAGCGCTGTTCTAATTTTTGTTCAAATAAATTTAACTCTTGATCGCTATAGCTAGCAGAATAGGTTTTACTTTTCAGTTGTTGAAAATATTTCTGCGCATAATATTCATCTAGCTCTGCTTGCGTAGGCTTATCACAAAGCGTATAAAACCCCAATTCTGTTTGGTATGTCAAACCCATATTCACACCTTCTTTTAATAATTAATCAATAATAATATAAGATGTCAGCGGACTATGTTGCGAGCGTTTAATAGCATAACGAGACAACCCCAAGACTTCTTTAACTGCTAATGTCTCTCCTGGAAATTCAGCACAATTTAACTCATCGAATGCGACAACCGAACCTTTGGTTAAATGTGGTAATAGAGCCTCTAAACAAACTTTAGTCGGCTGATATATATCAAAATCAAAATATGCTAGAGCAACAATGGTTTCTGGATGACAATTTAAATAATCAGGTAATGTTTGAGTCGCGTCACCTTCTACTAGGTGGACTTTCTTTTTGTGCGCAATCGGTGAATTATTCTCATGAAAAGTTAGAATACTCTCGAGTGTTTGTTTCCAATTATCACTGACCCCGTAATCGCCTGCTTTTACTGACTCGCCATCTTTTTCATCCACCGAAGTAAAACCACTAAAGGTATCAAAACCGATAATTTGTCGATTATAGTTAAACGGCTCATGAATGCCTCGCAATGCGGAAAATAAAGCTAAATTTTGCCCCCAACGTACACCGAATTCCATAATTGAACCGTGAGTTTGTATGATTTTAGAATATAGCTCTTGCATAAAATTAATTCGAGATAAACTCTGGCGAGTTAAAAACAAACCCAAATTATCTAATAATTCGCTATCTGGAATAGCACTACTACGCAAGGTTTTTACCAAGTGCGTCTTGTTATTTTTTTCTTCGGTCGTTGACCCACCTAATACATTAATACTCATTATTAATCTTCCCTCCCAAATTCTTGGCACGCTATGCAAATGATTTTGCATACTCTATTGGATTGAATATAACCCAATATTTATTGCCAATTTTTACGATTATAAAACACATAAATACATTCCAACAATACTTTATTCAGCGCAAACTACTTATCTTTTCCAATTATTCTGTACCACTTCATTCCGCTAAAAAAATGAAAAAGAAATATCAGCCTACATTCTCTCATATCACAATAACAAGCCTTGATTACAAATAAAAAACATTCACAATTTCAATACAGGTTATATCCTTTACCCATAAACAATTTAATTTTACTTGTGCAAAATTTTCGTAGGTAAGATTTCCTTAGATCAGTTAGAAAATCGTTAATTCTCACTCAGAACGCGCTTCATTTTATTACGTAAATTCACTAATCACTATCATATTAGCTATTCGTTTCTGCTCTCATTCAAAGCTCTGAATCACTTTAGATGTATACTTGATTTTACGAGCACATTGTATTTATCACGCGATCACAACCATGTCCATCACAAACACCACTTGCTATCTGGCCTAACGAAGGCATCCAATCCAGTGCGGTCGATAACAACGAAACCAGTTCTTTCGGTTGATAAATCGACTTAACAACACCGTCAATCGCCAAACGTTCGGCCACCTGGCGCTGATTTTCAGCTATTACCAATTGAATAGTAGGAACGCCTAGACAACAACGCTCCCAAGTTGTAGCCCCAGCTGCGCCAATAGCCAAGTCTGCATTAGCCATAAGCTCAGCTATATTGTTGACATTGATTCTAACACTGGTTTTGAAATTCAGGCTTTCAGCTTGTTGTTCGATGGCTTTTAAGTGAGGTGAAGTTAACCCCATAACAATTGTTACTTCAATACCGGAGTCCAACTCTGCTTTAGACAATTGTTGAAGAACTTGCCCAGTAATGTTACCTGAATCGACTCCTCCTAGCGTGATTAAAATACCTTTAACCTTCTGATTATTTTTTCTACGTTCCAAGCTGAAATGTCGCCACTTTGCAAACTCTGGTCTTAACAATGCATATTGTGCTCCTGCTAGGATTTTACAGTTTTTGGGCACAAGCTTTTGGTACTTATCGACAGTTGAACCATAATTCTGATCCAGTAATAAATCAGAAATATGTCGTCTATCTCCTAAATCATCAATGACCATGAGTTTTCGATATAAATTCTTTAAGATTTTCTGCCATGATGCATCAATTGAATAATGATCTACAACTAACCAATCTGGATGTATTTGTTGTAATATCGAATGACACTCTATTGCATCTTCTTGTTGTGTGGCGCCAAGCCAATCAGAGTGACTGAGCTTGGGAACTGGAGATTCGTTGGTTTGAAAATAATGACAAAGTTGTTCTGCTCCACACGGTAATGACTTCATTGACTCGCCTTGCACGGAATGACATAGAACTTCATCATAGCTGGTATTTAGTGTATAAACTTTAAAGCCTTCGTTTTGAATTTTTTCGATTAAATTGCCTATATGGTTCCGACAAATAAACTGAACTTCTGCTCCCTTTTCAGACAATGCTTTGGCCAAAGTCATACAGCGCATAACATGCCCTGTGCCGATTTGAATTGAAGCATCAGTTCGGAACACGACTTTCATTCAATATCCCTTTCTTGTTTTAGCATTTTATACATCAGTTTTGGCTTTTTCCAATCTTCAACTGAACCTTTTTTACTAAATAGCATTAGCAGAGCCGCCTCTAAAACGAAATGCTTTGAAAAAGGAATCCAACAATAAACTGTATTTGGTTTTACACATTATTGTTAGAAGCATTCAATCATATGCTTAATAATCGGAATTATTCGTAAATAATCATTGCCTGTATATACAAGTCTCATTAAACGTCACTGATGAACTCAATGATTCTTTAATTTCTGTAACTTCCTTTGCAAAGGATTAATAAAAGTTGGTAAAAAAATTGAAAGCTAAGAGTTCGACGGATTGATAGTGTACTAAGAGGACCAGTTTTCTTTTCTGTAAAAGTGCTTAAGCCAGATAATAGCTTCAATCAGCCCTCTGCAAAAGGGTTGAAAAAACTCTGAAACAATCTTTAAAATACTAAAGGTTAAGCGTCACACCGTTTAAAAAGCAGAATCTCAGAATGAAAATGATCGACCGTTTTATAACCAAATGGCATAACATTACTGTCGACTAGTTCATAGCCACCGACCATACGGATATAATCTTCCGTTAAGATTGGTGTCTCAACACCAAAACGATGTTGAGATCGTAATTGTTTACCTTCGCGCATATTGCGTAATAACAACCATTTTGCATTTAAGCGTTTGACATGCGCTAAATAGTTCTGAACAATCTCAGGTTCCATTTCTTGAAATGAAATGAAATTGACGAATAAATCAACATCCCCTGACAACTGCTCAATTTGCCAGGAATTTAACACACTAGCTTTTTGAAGCGAATTGACGGCAATATCGGTTAATGTGGCTGTATCTTCATAGGTACTCACTTGGTCTGCGCCAAAGACCTTTTGCAAATAATACTCTGAAACCATTGACGTTGGTGGAATATCCACATCAATATACTGTGCACTATTGAAAGTTTTTAACACAATTTCACCCAACGTACCGAATCCACCGCCAATTTCCAGTACCGTATTTATCGTATGTAATGGAACATATTGCTGTAAAAAAGACAGTCCTAACAAATAATTTAAAGCCGAACGACTATAGAAATGATTGTCAAATTCAAACTGTTCAACGGGATTCCCTACCTGGCTTTCTGAAAAACTGCGTAGATCCACACATCCTTCGATTGATGGTCGGGGTCCATTCGTTGCCATAAACACACGATAATCGGCTAACGCCGCCACATAACCTGATGTGAACTGACTCACAATCTCCTGTTGTTTTTCAGAAGCATTTACCTGCTCTAACGCGGTTTCAAGCTGCTGCACAATTTCCTCTGATAAGGCATTACCCGGAAAACCGTAAGTCGGTACGAAAAATAAAAGTGACGCCATTAACCGCCGAAAATTTTCAATGCCATTGGCTTCAAACTCTTTAACCAGTTCCAATGAAGCCTCGGCCCAAAATGCCGAGGGACGATATAAGACATTATTCTGCTGCATCACTGCTAATAATGCTTGATATTTTTGTGCAATCATATTTTTCCAATATCCTTTGAGTTTACTTGTATTAGTAAGTTAAGGTAGTCGGAGACAACTTACTTCATATGTAAAAATTTATAAAATCTTTCGGCAAAGTCCCAATCTTCAAGAGTATCTATATCATGCGCTAAATGTCTTGGTAACACAAATGGTACGGCAGAATCTGAATGTATTGACACACCACTTTTATAGATTTGAGCATCGCAGAAATAAAACATGCCCGCATCAAAAAAAGTGGGTGGGAGATCTTGAGTTCGGGTTTGCTGAAACTCAGGGTATAAGCTCACTGCACGACCTTGATCACTTAACTTTAAAGCCCTTTGGGGAGCTGAATGAAACTCACTCACTGCAAAGCAATAAGGCGACTGAACGTCTTTCCATAGTCTATAACCGTCTTGCAATAAATTTTGATTTATAAAAGGCGTTGACGGATATAGACAAGTCATTTCTTCAACCGAATAACCTTTATTTTCATACCACTCAATTGCATGAATCAGTACAGGTGCCGTAGCCGTGTGGTCATCTGATAGCGCCTCTGGACGCATAAACGGCACCTCCGCACCATATTGTTTAGCAATATCAGCAATTTCCGAATCATTAGTGGACACCACCACCGCATCAAATAAGCTAGAAGCAATGGCGGCTTCAATAGGATATGCAATAACAGGTTTTCCTAAAAAAGGACGTATGTTTTTTCGTGGGATGCGTTTACTGCCTCCTCGAGCAGGGATAACACAAATTTTCATATTAAACTCTCTTTGATAGCTTTAATAACCGTCGCCTGATTAGCAATTGTCATGCCCTGGTGCAATGGAATGCTGATCGCTTTACGATAATACGCCTCTGCAACCGGATAATCTCCTACTCGAAATCCTCGTTGTTGATAATAGGGCTGAGTATGAACGGGAATATAGTGAACATTAACCCCCAAACCCTTCTCTCTCAGACGATCAAAAAATTGCTGGCGCGAAACAACTTCCGTTTCCAACTGAATTGGAAATAGGTGATAAGAAGAACGATTTCCCTCTGACTGAAAAGGCAACTTAAGTGGAAAATTTTTTAAACTCTGATGGTAAACCTGTGCTAACTGATGACGTTTTTCGACAAAAGCCTCTAATTGCTTTAACTGGCTCAAGCCTAGAGCTGCTTGTAGATCTGTCATTCGATAATTAAACCCTAAATCAACCTGCTGGTAAAACCAAGCACCTCTTTCCGCATCGACGCTGGGGCAGTCATACATTAATTGGGGTTCTCTCGTCACACCATGGCTGCGTAACAATTTCATTTTTTCTGCCAGGCCTGGTTGATTTGTCATCGCTACACCGCCTTCTGCGGTGGTGATAATTTTAACGGGATGAAAGCTGAAAACCGTAACATCAGAATAGCGACAACTACCGACTGGTTGGTCTTGATATTGGGCACCAATGGCATGTGCTGCATCTTCGATAATCGCAAAACCAAATTGTTGGGAAAGCTGATAAATTGCTTTCATATCACAGGGCTGTCCAGCAAAATGGACGGGGATCACGACCTTCGGCAACTTACCATGTTGCTCTGCGACAAGCAATTTCTCTTTTAAAGCCGAAACCGACATATTGTACGTTTGCGGATCAATATCAACAAAATCAACTTCAGCGCCACAATACCGTGCACAATTCGCCGAAGCGACAAAGGTATTCGGTGAAGTCCAAACCCAATCGCCATTCGAAACACCTAAGGCAAGACAAGCAATATGCAAGGCTGAAGTCGCACTATTGACTGCAACGGCATAGCGTGCTTTACACTCTTGTGCAATCGCCTGCTCAAACGCTGGCACCTGTTCGCCTTGAGTTAAATAGTCAGATTTTAAAACCGCTTTAACAGCGTCAATATCATCTTCACTGATTAACTGTTTACCGTAGGGAATCATCCAGTTATTCCTTGTTTGAAGTGCATGATGATGGTTATTAGATTGGCTAACATTCTACGTATTCTTTTTCATCTCTATAAATTCATTCATGCCTTGCCACAGAACATTGATTCTTGACTAGAGTTCAAACCCAATTAGCTATCTAACATCCTGGCTTAGCCAAACGACACTCACCAAAACCCGCTGCATAAGAAAACATTAACTTACGGTCATAATAAAGAAAACTGTTCCACTGGTGATGAGTACAAACTCATTACTTATTGAGTACACAGTCATGCACTAACACTGGCGCAAATTGATGCAAAAAATTTGTGGAATAATCATACCACTGATTGAAACGCCTTTACACTGCGTAACTTATATTTATTTAATCGGCCAAAACCGTTATTTCATAACCCATAAAAAGCAGCTTTTTTAACTCAAACCATGCCTGAATCGGTTATAGTGTTGAAAATTAAATGGAAACCGAGCTTTATAATACGCTTATTATGCGATTAATTATTTACGATACAGAATTTACGGCCTGGGAAGGATCTCAGCACCGAGGTTGGGGTTTACCCTGGGAGGCACGGGAACTGATTCAATTTTCGGCTTCTTGCATTCAAATCACCGAACAGGGTTTATCGGTTGAAACAGACTTGAACCATTTTATAAAACCCAACAAAAACCCGAAACTGTCAGACTATATTCAAGACCTGACTGGTATTTCACAAGCGGATGTTGATAATGGCCTCACGCCCAAAGACTTTTTTCAACAGCTCGCCAGCTTTACCCGAAACGGTAAAATTGCAATGGCAAGTTGGGGTAATGACCTGCATGTTTTACAAGAAACCGCCACACTCAATCGGCTCAGTCCTGACTGGATTCAATCTTATGATCTAATTGAGGTCTTTGAACCGTTTGGCGTCAATACAAGCGTCACCAGTGGCGAGCTTTTTCAGCAGTTTAATTTGGCTCTAGAGGTTCACGAGCATAATGCATTAGATGATACCCGCAGTTTGGTTGCGTCTTTAAACGCATTGCATCAACAAGCCCCGAAAACGACCTATCAACGAATTCAATCGCTCATTAACCAAACCAATGACGAATTAAGCCGCCTTTAGTAAATCACGATATTTTGTTTCCGCCTTTAACACTTTTTCTAAATAATGCCGAGTCTCATCTGATTGATGCTCAAATCGTAACTTTCGATAAACTTGCTTTGGACTCATTCGGTTCAGTTGTTGCGTTGCCGTTTTAGGGGTTTTGCCAAATAATTCAAGCACAGTGCTTAAGCCACCGTTATAAGATGAAATGGTCACCATTTGCTTAATTCGATCATCTTTAATATCCGCTAAATAGTCGTGCGTAAGCAGCCCAAGATATGCGGTTCCCATACGAATATTACTTTTTGAATCAAACAACTCGGACAAACTCGGTTGGCCAGGTTTGGCGTCAACGTACTGATAAACATCTTTACCCGCTGCATCCGCTTTTAACTGCATTAGACCAATCGCATTGGAGCGGCTGACGGCATTGGGATTAAATGCACTCTCGGTTTCCATAACTGCGTACACCAAAGACGGTGGAATTTGATACTCTTTTGCATAATTTTCTACCCAGGCCTGGTAATTTTTAGCGGGCCCCGTAATGCCATATTCAACAAGCGGGATATGCAACGTAATAAACTTGCCAGCTTCATCCTGGTGTTCTTCAACATGATGTTCCATTAAATAATCAGCATACTTAAAGGCTTGCAGAGGATAACGAACAGGCGCTTTATTTTGATCCAAGACCCGACGAAAAAAATAAGGACGCTGCTTTAAATCAATTGGTTGGGTTTTTAGTAAATCTGCTTCTGCAAGAGGCGTATTCGATAATAATACCCGACTAACGACTTTTTGAATATTTTCAGTTGAAGCTATTTTTTTTGGAAATGCGATGACGATTTCGTCTGGATATAAAACCAATTCAGGCAAAGCCACAGGAGCATCGTTATCTTCGATGTCAACTTTAGAAGGTGTGGGTGTTTTTTTATCAGGTTGCTGACGAATTGATAACGTTAATGGTACCGTTTTTTGATGTGATGGAGGAGTGAAATAAACAGCCGTTTTGACAACTGGTTCGACCAAGTCCAAACGTTCTGTTGAAACTTTTTGCGGTGTTGATGGCTGCTTAGAAATCTGTTTGGTCGACTGAGATTCATTGTGTTTTTGTTGGGTTCCTAGCTGCCGACTAGACCCGGCTTGTATCATCCTTGGTGCTTGAAGCAATTGCGTCCTATTGGGTTTTTCTGTCGCACTTTGTGGTTGGTAATAGTTGGCTGACATTTGCGTTACCCAGCGCTGCACCTCCATCATGGCTGCACTATTCACCGCCATCAAAATCAATGCAGCCGTTACCACATAAAAAGCTGTTTTGTATAAAGACACGCTTACTCCTGTCAAAAAACGGTTGGGATATTTTGACTAAAGCAACTTAGAGGCCAAAGCCTCTAAGGCGATCTATTCATGCTTATCTGATGAAATCAAATAAAGAATTGCTTTGAACTTTTGAAAAGATTTGCTGAGCAACCTGCAAGGCATTTTGATGCTGAGTTAAAGTTGAAATGCCTTGTACCAAGTCCATTTGTTCAATATTCATTTTGCGTTCCTCAAGGGTGACTTTAAAAGTCTGTCCTGCATCATATTGCGCCTGAATACGATTTTGACGTCCGCCAATTTCAGCACGAATATCCGATAACTGTGTTAGTGATTTATCCATATCCGTCACCAAATTATCAGATGGTGCTTGACCCGCTTGTAATGTTTTTTGAAACTCAACCAAAATATTGAGGATATTTGCATCTGGTTGCGGCGTTAGTGCGACGGGTGGCGCGCCAGCTGGGTCATCAACAAACTGTGTCGTTGCGCCAGGTACTTGAAAAACCCTATCTCCGTTATCGGTAATTCTGACACGACTGGAGTCTCCCAAGTCCCCAGCATCTAACTGGTTATTAGCGTCAAACCCAATCTGTACAAAACGTGCACCAAAGTTCGCTTGAGAATCGATTGCAGGTGTTGCTGCACCGACTGTAGAGTTATTACTCCCAATATAGGCATAATATCCAGGGTTATTAGGGTCAGGAACAAAGGCCTCCGCTGCATTGACACTGTTACCCGCAAACAGTTTCTCACCTTCAGAATTCGTATAATTCATGGTATTTTTAACTTGTTCAATAATCTGACCGATTTCTAATGCTGTTGCTTTTCGATCATTCGTACCATAGGTATCGTTTTTCATTAGAATTGCAAGTTCTCGCGCACGCTGAATACTGTCAATGGTTCCGGCAATGGCCGTTTCTTCTTGAACCAGCTGGGATTTAGCAAACTGTCCATTTTTTTCATACTGCGCCAGCGTATTAATCGACTTATTAAGTGAATGAATTTGATTCGTTGCGATAGGGTCATCACTAGGACGGTTAACACGCTTTCCTGTAGACATCTTTTCCTGTACGTCCATAATCGCTAATTGATGCTTGTTGATTGCACTAAAGCTTTGAAACTGAGATTGATTACTAGAAACTCTCATGATATATACCCCCTATGCCTTATAACCTAACGGCACCTAACAAACTTTGAAATAAAGATTGTGATGTCTGAATAATCTGAGCAGACGCTTGATATGCCTGCTGAAATCTTAATAAATTTGCCGCTTCTTCATCTAAGTTTACTCCAGAATAAGCTTCTCGTCTGTCATTAACCTGATTAAATACATTTTCTTGTGCCGTTAATTGAATTTGTGTACCACTTACATACATCCCGACATTGGTCGCCATTTTTGAATAGCCACCCAAAATAGTTTCCGACGGATTGCCGTTTTGATCGGAGTATAAGATTTTCTTTGACTGCAAGCTAGCGATATTGGCCATATTCACATTGTCACCATACGCAGCGGCGGCTGGGACTTCATCCGTTAAGACACCATCATTATTAGTATCTTGAGATGATTGCCCTCTACTCGCTAGCTTTTCAGGCGCATCCAAAATCGTATTAAAATTATTCAATATTTCCTGATGCGGTTTAACGATAAATTGGTCACCATCATCTGGCACCAGTGCTACAGAAAAATCAAATTGCAACCCATCAATATTTTTCACTCCGTTATCGGGTGCGCCTAAACTTACGGATATTGGGTTACCTGCCGCATCATTAAGCACTTCACCCGTTTTGTAATCGCGAACTTCATAACTGTTACTTACCGCTATAAAAGTCAGTTCATATTCCCGAGCTTTAAAATTCCCAATTTCTGCCATAGCCGTTTGAAAATTGGTTTGCTTATCACCATAAGTCGGAGGCTGCGCATTGGCTGCTGGCGCAACAGCAGCTGGATCAAAGGGTGGATTGGTTCCTTGTACAGGTGTGCTTGGGTTATAAAGCGGATTAAAGCTGACTTTAATATTGGTACCATCTTCTACCCCTGTATTCGTCAGCCGTTCATTAGCGTTCACCGTTAAGGGCTGATAGAAATCCTGTCCAGGATCGCCATTCAAGTCAAAACCTTGATAGTGTTGCCAGTTAACCGATGCGACTAAGCCGTTGAGGGCAACCCCCAACTCATTCATAGATTTATCTAACATATTGTTACGGAAGTCCAATAAACCACCTAACTGTCCTCCCTGAACACTGTCAGAGATCATTTTTTGATTGCCGCTCAGGTCAATATAGACCTCCATTTTTTGCTCATTCTTATAATCGCTATAAGATGCTGACAAGTTGGTTCTGACATTATCGTTTAATAGTGGGTATCGCCCATCAGCCGTATAAATTTCAATTCGGCCATCAGGCTGTTTGAACGTTTTTATGTCCATTAAAGCACCAAATTGCTTTATGGCTTCATCTCGTTGGTCTAACAAATCATTTGGTGGTTGCCCACCATAGTTTGTTGAATTGGCGACTTCTTGGTTTATCGCTTGTATCGACGTCAGTTGCTCATTAACTTGCAGCACAATATTTTCAATCTGGGCATTGGTTTGAATTTGCGTTTCACTCAGTACGCCACTCATATTGGAAAGCATGCTTTCCATGTTATTTGATTCACTGATAACTTGCTGACGCGCCGTTGAAGAAGTCGGATTATTGGCTAAATTGTGAAATGAGTCAAATAAACGCTGCATAAAGTCTTGAATACCCGCATCGTTACCTGCAACCACCCCTTCCAGCTGTTTGGCCACACTCAATTGCTCGCTGTAACGACTTCTTTGACTATTAGCATCCACAAGCTGGGACTGGATAAAATCAGCATACATTCTCTGAACGGTACCAATTCTTGAGCCGCCTCCATGAAAACCGACACTGGCATTACCTGGCGCATCACTTAAAATTTCAGCTCTCTGACGGTTATAACCTTCTGTACCAATATTAGCGACGTTATGACTTGTCACATCGAGTGCGCGTTTAAAGGTGTTAGTTGCATTGGTTCCAATCGTTAACATGTCAGCCATAGCAGGCTCCTTTTTCTGATCCAGTCATTCCAATCATTTTATTGGATTGCTCTTAAAGCTAAACGCTCTGCTGTTGTATATTGTTTTGCAGGCGGTTTTTCAAGTTCGGTTTGCTGCTTATTTTTATTCATCAATTGTTCATGATACTGCTCAGCAGTCATGGTTGGCAACTTTTGAGACAGCTGCTCTACAATTTTATCGGCCAAACCTAAAGAACCTTTAGTGGACAAACCTTGCGACAACTGTTTGTCATACCAGTCTTTATAAAACTCAGTACCTTCACCGTCCATAAAGCCATCATCAAATTTAACTTGACGCGCTTGTTTTAAAATTTGATTTAAAAACATGGCCTCAAATTGCTCAGCAACCGGACGCAGAGCCGCTTGCTGATCTTCACGCGCCGTTTTCTTTAAATCACTAAAGGCACTACCACTACCATAAATCTGTTGATAGGCTTCAAGTTTTGGCGTTTGTAAGTCAAGGCTCGACATCTTCTTGCCCTCTAAATAACCATTAGATCGGCACGTAAAGCACCGGAACGTTTTAGCGCTTCCAGAATGGCCACTAAGTCACCAGGTGCAGCGCCCACTTTATTCACGGCCTGAACAATATCGTCTAAAGACACCCCTTTCGGGAACTTAAACATACGTCCATTGCCGCTTTCTTCAATCGAGATATCGGATTCTTCCGTCAAAGCGGTATCCCCACCAGCCATAGGATTAGGTTGTGAAACGGCTGAACGCTCAGTCACCTTTACGATTAGATTTCCGTGAGTCACTGCCGCTGCACTTACCGTAACATGCTGACCAATCACCACGGTTCCAG